>NZ_AP024895.1:0-604314 GCF_024347055.1 Vibrio porteresiae DSM 19223 | reverse complement strand
CGATGGATTCATGTAAAAGTACAGAAATGTGCTTGAAAGATTCAGTCATAATATTCTCATTTGCCCATCGGCTATCAATTTTATTAATTAGTGTACTTATTTCCGACACTACCGCTAGCGGTTAGCTCGTCTGGGACGTGACTTTGCGCTAAGTTTAAAGCTTTTCGCTTTGGTTGAGTCAATATAAAGCAAAAAACCCATCATAACTCGAGAGCCATGATGGGTTTAGAAAAGGTGGAGTCGGCATCGTAAGCCGGGTTCTGTTCCGCTTGCGCGGCGGTAGCCATTCGTCTAGGCCAGCAATCACTCACTGGCTCAAGCAACCTACCCGCTTCCTAACGCGAGCAACGCTATGTGGAAGCCTATTTGGTCTTGCTCCGGGTGGAGTTTACCTTGCTACGAACTGTTGCCAGTCGCACGGTGCGCTCTTACCGCACCCTTTCACCCTTACCTGTACCCGAAGGCCATCGGCGGTCTTCTCTCTGCTGCACTTGTCGTAAGCTCACGCTCCCCAGGCGTTACCTGGCACCCTGCTCTATGGAGCCCGGACTTTCCTCCCCTCCATCAGTCTCCCTAACACGAGGTTAAGGGACGTCAATGAAGCAGCGACTACCCAGCCAACTCCGACCGCGAATAATATAGATAACCACCCTCAGTGTCTAGAAAGAATCAATAAACTCGACCAAATGCCTACCAAACGGTCAAATCTACACCGATTCTCGCAGCAACGCTGATTAATCTAGATTCTCTAAACCCCATTTATAGAGTTCATTCTTCTTGAGGTTGTAAATTTCGGCAGTCAACGCAGCGGCTTTTTTCAGTGGCAGCTCTTTGGTCAAAATCGCTAAGGTGCGCAGCGCTTCATCTGGCACGCCACTGGTTTTATCTTCACGGTAGCCATGAATCAGCAACACCATTTCACCGCGTTTGCGATTTTCATCTTCTTCAACCCATGCAACCAGCTCACCGAGAGGCATACCTTGAATGGTTTCAAAGGTCTTGGTTAATTCACGTGCCAGCACCACTTCACGGTCTGGGCCGAGAATTTCTAGCATGTCTTGCAAAGACTCAGTAATACGGTGTGGCGATTCATAAAAAATGCACGTACGCTCTACTTTGGCAATCTCAAGTAATTTGTCTTTACGACCTTTACTTTTAGCTGGGAAAAAGCCTTCGAAACTGAAGCGATCAGATGGCAAACCAGAAGCACTGAGCGCTGTAATCACCGCGCACGCACCAGGAAGTGGCGTAACTTTAACACCCGCTTGACGACATTGACTGACTAAATGATAACCTGGATCACTAATTAGCGGTGTACCGGCATCAGAAACCAATGCAATGGATTGACCCGCTAATAATTTCTCAACTAATGCTTGAGCTTTTTGCTGTTCATTGTGATCATGCAAAGCGAACGTCTTAGTTTGAATATTGAAGTGAGAGAGCAATTTACCTGTATGGCGCGTGTCTTCAGCAGCGATAACATCAACACTGGAAAGCACATCTAAAGCTCTTTGGGTAATATCGCCTAGGTTACCAATTGGCGTCGGAACTATGTATAACGTAGGGACGTCCAAGGTTTTGTTATCTGTCATTTGTTTACCATCACTTCAACGATTAATATAGAGACAATTTTACACGGATTAACTTAAGAACTCATGGCTATGAAAAACCATCAGAGACGCAGTGTACCACGCTTACTCACTCCTGTTGCATTCGCGATCATGTTAGCGGCTTGTTCGTCTAAACCTTCAGCACCTGATTTTGTCGATATTACGAACGAACCAAGTGAAACCGCACAAGTGTACATCATGCAAGCTGACACCACTCAAGGCAGCTTGCAAAACGACCTGTTGATCATGGCCATGAAAGCCGCGATTGTGGCAAACAATACCGATCAAGCTGAGTTGATTAGTAAGCGCTTGTCAAAACAGAAACTGAGTCCAAGCCAAACTGCCGAATGGCAACTGGCCAAAGCACATCTACTGACCAATGTTGAGCAGTATGATAATGCGCTAGCTCAGCTCGATTTTAAACCTTATTGGAAACTCTCTGATGAGCAGTGGAAAAACTACCACCAGCTGAAAGCAGACATTTATACCAATTTAGAGAAACCTTTCGACTCTAGCCGTGAGCTTGTGGCTCTTTATGACTACACGCCACAAAGCGGATGGGAAGGTATCTCTGATCAAATCTGGGCTAACTTAAGTAAGTTTAATGGTCATAACATCACTAACTTAACCACCAAGCCTAACGAAGATGTTTTGGATGGTTGGCTACAGCTTGCGGTGTACATGAAAACCATGGGTAGCGACCTACCACAGCTGCAAAACACGTTGAAAAATTGGTTAGCAGAAAACCCACAACACCCAGCTGCATTAAACACGCCTAAAGACATTCAAGATATCTTAGCGATGGATATCGCGCAGCCAAGTCGTACTGCTCTGCTCTTACCATTAACCGGTAAGTACGCACGCCAAGCTCAGTTAATTCGTGACGGCTTTATTATGTCAATGATGAACGATCAAACGCGCAAACCTGATGCGAACTTGACCGTTATCGATACAAATGCCCAGAGCTTAGAGCAGATCGATAAAACGCTGACTGATAAGAAAATCGACTTTATCGTTGGTCCGCTTGAAAAAGATAAAATCGAAGCATTGCAAAAACTGCAAGAGAGCCACAGTAACCCAATTAATATGTTGGCACTGAATATTCCTGAAGAAGTCGAAGCGGGCTATCAAACCTGTTATCTAACCCTCTCTCCGGAACAAGAAGTCGCTCAGGCAGCTAAGTACCTGTTTAGCCAAGGTTATCAATACCCACTATTGCTGGCGCCAGAAGGCAGTTATGGTGAGCGTGTGGTGGATGCCTTTAATGATGAATGGCGTAAATACAGCAAAAACAAAGTGGCCGTCAGCCTCTTTGGTGATAAACGCCAATTGCAACGTAACATCAACTCGATTTTTGGCTTACAAGACAGCCAACAAAACATCGCCCAGATGGAAGAGTTGATGAACATGAAATTGCAAAGCCAGCCGCGTAGTCGCCGTGACATCGATTCGGTGTACATTGTTGCCAACAGTGCCGATCTGACCTTGATTAAACCATTTATTGAAGTGGCGATTAACCCAGATACACAGCCACCACGCCTGTTCTCTAACTCGACCAGTAACGGCAACGGTAATCAGTATGAAGATTTGAGCGGTGTGACTTACAGCGATATTCCATTGCTTATTCAGCCAGATACCTCGATTGCTAACCAAATGGAACGCTTGTGGCCAAAAGATTCTAATGGTGAACGTCGTCTCCAAGCACTGGGTATGGATGCTTATCGTTTGATGATGGAATTACCACAGATGAAAGTGGTCCAAGGTTATACCATCAACGGCCAAACTGGCGTACTAAGCATTGATGACCAGTGTGTAGTACAACGAGAAATCAGTTGGGCTAAACACTGATTATGGGGCTGTTCAATCGCCGCAAAGCGGGGTTAATGTATGAACAGCAAGCGGCGGATCATCTGATCCGCCACGGTCTAACCCTCATCGAGAAAAACTTTGTGATTCGCGGTGGGGAATTGGATTTAGTGATGCGTGATAAACAGACGTTGGTGTTTGTCGAAGTAAAATATCGAGATAATCAACGTCATGGTCATGCCGCTGAAATGGTCACGAGACAGAAACAAAAACTTCTGATTCGTTCGGCTATGATATGGATGAAACAACACCACCTAAACGTGCACGACACGGATTTTCGCTTTGATGTGGTTGCGATCCACGATTCGGGTCGCCATATTGAGTGGATAAAGAACGCAATTACCGAAGGATAATCAATGCTCGATAGCATTAAAGACAGTTTTACCGAAAGCATTCAAATTCAAATTGCTGCTGCAGAAGCATTACCAGATGCCATTATGCATGCAGCGCAAGCTATGGTAGCAACCCTACTCAACGGCAACAAAATTCTCTGTTGTGGTAATGGGGGCTCATCAGCCAACGCGCAACAGTTTACATCTTGTTTATTAAACCGTTTTGAAACTGAACGCCCTAGCCTGCCAGCATTAACCATGTCGTCTGACACCACCACGCTGACAGCCGTTGCTAATGATTATGCATACCAAGAGATTTTTTCTAAGCAAGTACGCGCTTTAGGTCAACCTGGCGATATTTTGCTGGCTATCTCAACCAGTGGTAATAGCCAAAATATCATTAAAGCAATGGAAGCTGCTGTGACTCGTGATATGACGATCATTGCTCTCACCGGTAAAGACGGGGGAGAGATGGCAGGTTTGTTGGGTGAAAACGATGTAGAAATCCGTATTCCATCTCAGCGAACAGCGCGCATTCATGAAGTGCATATGCTAACACTCCACTGTTTGTGCGACTTGATTGATCAAGTACTGTTCCCAGCACACGAGGACTAATCGAGTGAAAAAATATCGTCACTTTTTGTTGGCATTAACGGTTTTATTTTCCGTCACAGGCTGTGCCGGTATTTTCATTGCAGGCGCAGCAACTACAGCTAACTTGGTTACCGACCCACGCTCCGCGCAGCAAATTTGGGATGATAACCACTTAGAATTGAACATCGGCGGGTTAGCCCATAAAGCCCCTTACAAAGATCAATTACGAATTACTGCCGTTTCTTACCAAGGTAAAGTGGTTTTGATTGGTCAGGCTCAGCAGCAAGATCTACTCGATAAGTTTGCAACAGAAGTGCGTAACATGAAAGGTGTACGCGAGCTGCATAACCGTGTCGAAATAAAAGCACCGCTAAGCTTAGGTGAAGTGAGCGAAGATAGCTGGATCACCACCAAGGTGAAATCCGCACTGTTAACGAAATCAGATCTTAACGGGGTTAAAGTGAGTGTCGAAACAGAAGATAAAGTGGTTTATCTGTTTGGCTATGTCACTCGCGATAAAGCTCAAATCGCTACCGATGTGGCTCGCAATATCTCCGGCGTGAAAGAAGTTGTGCGTGGTTTTAACTACGCTGACTAGCCTTATACTAACGAGAAAAAGAGAGGATATGCATGTGACAATCCTCTCTTTGTTATCACGCTAACAAGCCTAACTAAAGCACCGCTTGAGTAAAAATCCAGTAACAAAAAAAGCAGCGTATCCACGCTGCTTTTTATCTTTATTACCTTGTCACGCCGTGTTATTTCACAACACGCAGACTTGGACGACCACGCGGTCTTGGCGGTTCATCGTCAGGATCTGGGTCAGTGTCATCTGAATCAGCAGATACCAAAGACATGGTCTCATCCATCTCTTCAACATCATCAAATTCATCTGCTTCGATCATCATATCCATGTACGCAGGTTCAGGTTCAAACATAGTACCTGCCCCATTTTCGCGTGCATAAATAGCCTGTACAGCATACAAAGGCACAATCACTAGATGTGGGCGTCCACCAAAGCGAGCACTGAAAGTAACTTCATCATTGCCCAGTTGGAGGTTACCAACAGCACGAGGAGCAACATTCAATACAATTTGTCCATCTTGAACGTATTCAAGCGGCACTTTGACACCATTTAACGTCGCATCCACAACTAGATGAGGCGTGAGATCATTCTCCAACAACCAATCATAATATGCTCGAAGCATAAAAGGACGGCGAGGAGTCATTTTATCAATATCCATCAGGCAACCATTAACGCGCCAGACGCATCTCACGTTCAGCTTCAGTTAGTGAAGCCAAGAAAGAATCACGTTCAAATACACGGTTCATGTAAACTTTCAGTTCTTTAGAACCAGAACCAATTAGATCAATACCTAATACAGGTAGACGCCATAGCAGAGGAGCTAGGTAGCAGTCGATCAAGCTAAATTCTTCACTCATAAAGTATTCGTATTCAGCAAAAACTGGTGCCAATGTAAGTAGATCGTTACGTAGGCGAGCACGTGCAGTTTCAGCTTCTTCAGCAGAACCTTTCACGATTTTCTCAGCTAGTGAGTACCAGTTACGTTCGATGCGGTAAATCATCAGACGGCTGTTACCACGAGCTACTGGGTAAACAGGCATCAATGGTGGATGAGGGAAACGCTCATCTAGGTATTCCATGATGATTTTTGAATCGTACAAAGCCAACTCGCGATCAACAAGAGTTGGTACTGATTTGTAAGGATTCAGTTCGATCAGTTCCGCTGGTAGGTTATTTTCGTCAACCAACTCAACTTCAAAACTCACGCCTTTTTCCGCCAGCACGATGCGAACCTGATGGCTATACATATCAGTGGCACTTGAAAACAGAGTCATCACAGAACGTTTATTGGCAGCTACAGCCATGGAGCCCTCCAGCACACTTAAACAGATAAAAACAATGGAGGGACAAGCCTCCATTGAATATTTCAAAATCGGGAAATAGCACGGCATAATAGCACAATTAGTGCACATCACGCCAATATTCTTTCTTGAGGAACAGTGAGAGTATAGTAAATATCAGTAAAAAACCTATGACCCAAATACCAAGTTGTTGCTGCTCTTGTTGTTTAGGTTCAGCAGCATACGCAAGATAGTTCACAAGATCGCGTACCAACTGATCATATTCCGCCTTGCTCAACGTTCCTGTGCTACTAGCAGATAAGGTCATTTGGCCTTGCTCTTTGCGCACGGCCACCTGGCTTCCTTGTAACCACTCCAACACGTTCGGCATCATGACATTCGGAACCAAGAGATTATTAACCCCAAGTGGTCGCTGCTCATCACGATAAAACTGATGGAGATAGGTATAAAGCCAATCTACAGAGTGCTGTTTTGTCACAAGCGAGAGATCAGGCGCCGCTACACCTAACCATTCTTGCATATTTTGCTTCGATAACACGCTTTGCATCGGCTCTGTCCAGCGGACATTGGGATCAATAATGATGCTCCGACGTAAGGTGTGTTTATCAATAGCTAAATCATGAGCAACAGTGCGATAGCGTTGGTATTGCAAGCCATGACAACTTAGACAGTATTGTGAATAGTATTGAGCCCCTCTTCTTAGAGATGCTTGGTCACCAAGGTCATTATTGGCTGCCATTAAGGCATAGGTTTCAAATGGCAATATGGCACAGCAACCAAATAGAATTATCCATAATGTTTTCATTTCATCGTCACCCTATTGGGTAGAGGACGTGTTGTTTCATGTTTGCTGTAAAAAAAGAGCAGCACAAAAAACATGAAATACCCCAAACTAAAAACTCTTGCCAGTAATGTATTAAGCCAAGTAACCGGCAGGCTACCTAATATCCCTAAGCCAATAAAGCTAATAGTTAACAACACCAAATTCCATTGGTGAAGACGGCTGCGATAACGGAAAGAACGTACCTCCCCTCTATCAAGCCAAGGCAAGAAAAACAGCACCATTACCGCCATCATCATGGCAATTACGCCCAGTAGCTTATCTGGTACAGCACGCAGTACCGCATAGAACGGGGTGAAGTACCAAAGCGGTGCGATATGCTCTGGAGTTTGCATCGGATTGGCTGGAATATAGTTATTAGCTTCTAAAAAATACCCATCTAAGCCAGGATGAAAAAACAGTATATAACTAAACAATATCAGGAAAATCCCAATACCGACGAGATCCTTTAATACGCCATAAGGATAAAAGGGAACGCAATCGACGATATCATGCTCTTGAGTATAACTGGAATGGAACGTAAATTGGCTTTGTTCATTCGAACTCCCTTTCGGCAATTTCGTCTCAATACCATCAGGATTATTGGAGCCCACTTGATGCAAAGCGATAATATGCAGATAAACCAACAGTAACAAAATTAAAGGTAAGCCAATTACGTGAAAAGCAAAAAAGCGGCTCAAGGTAATACCTGACACCACAAAGTCGCCACGAATCCAATTAGCCAGTGAGTCTCCTACCACAGGGATAGCGCTAAACAAAGACGTTATCACCTGCGCGCCCCAATAAGACATCTGCCCCCAAGGTAATAGATACCCCATAAAGGCTTCCGCCATCATTACCAAAAAGGCGGCCATACCGATAAGCCACACTAACTCTCTTGGCTTTTTATAAGAACCGTATAACAAGCCTCGAAAAATATGCAGATAAATAACGACAAAGAATGCCGACGCCCCCACCACATGGAGATAACGTAATAACCAACCATAATCGACATCACGCATGATCTCTTCAATTGAGGCAAATGCTTGTTCGACCGTTGGCTGATAACTCATGGCTAACCACAATCCAGTCAATATTTGATTGAGCAAAATCAGCAAAGATAAGGAACCAAACAACCACCAAATATTGATGTTTTTGGGTATCGGATATTGCGAAGCATGCTTACGAAAAGCCTCTTTAACCGGCAATCGAGCATCAATCCAATTAACTAAGCGTGACATCAAGTGACCTCTCCTTCGTCTTTACCAATAAGGAGTCGATTGGCGGATAAATAACGATATTTCGGTACGGCCAAATTTAAAGAGGCGGGACCACCAGCAAAAACGCGCCCAGCCATATCAAAACTAGAACCATGGCAAGGACAAAAAAAACCACTCTGTACGTTAGTAATATGATCACTCAGTGTCTGAGGTAAATACGTCGGTGAACAGCCCAAATGCGTACAGATGCCAACGGCAACAAAGATCTCAGGGCGAATCGAACGCAATGAATTTTGCGCATAGTCTGGCTGTTGTTTTTGTAAAGAGAGGGGATCAAGAAGCCGCTCATCAGGCTTTAAAAGAGCAGCAATCATCACTGCCGGACGCCGAACAATCCAAACAGGTTTACCTTGCCACTGCACGCGGATCAACTGCCCATCTTCAAGTTTAGAAATATCCACCTCAATGGGTGCCGCAGCGATCTGAGCTTTACGATTAGGTTGCCACGCACGAATAAAAGGGACAGAAAATGCGGCCACACCCAACGCCCCCACAACCGAAGTGCTGGCAGTGAGAAAGCGCCGTCTAGAGAGACGATCTGTCGTGTCATTATCCATACATCACACTTCCAAAGAGAGGGATAGGTAATGAAACCTTTGTTAAATAGACCACAAAATTGCCGCTTATCATTAGTGAGATAGGAGTTTTAGTAAACCGCTATTTCCATAATTGGTAAAGGGTTTATTGATTATTTATCAGTACTAAAGCCGGAGAGTGAGAATAAACAATAGCGGTGCTTAGCGGGAGAAACAATGATAGCCAGAAAAACAAAAAGCCCGGCATAAGCCGAGCTTTTTGAGCCATAATCCAACAATTCTGGACGATGATCTTTTCGTAAAGAAAAGATTAACGTTTAGAGAACTGTGGACGACGACGTGCTTTACGTAGACCAACTTTCTTACGTTCAACGCGACGTGCGTCACGAGTAACGTAGCCAGCTGCGCGTAGAGCAGGACGTAGAGACTCATCGTATTCCATAAGAGCGCGAGTGATACCGTGACGGATAGCACCTGCTTGACCAGAAATACCACCACCTTTAACAGTGATGTATAGGTCTAGTTTTTCAACCATATCAACTAGCTCTAGAGGTTGTTTAACAACCATACGAGAAGTTGGACGACCGAAGTATTCATCAAGACTACGCTTGTTGATTACGATGTTGCCGCTGCCTGGTTTGATGAAAACACGTGCAGCTGAGCTTTTGCGACGGCCAGTGCCGTAGTATTGATTCTCTGCCATTTTCGAAATCCCCAATTAGATGTCTAGTACTTTTGGTTGTTGAGCAGCGTGGTTGTGCTCAGCGCCAGCGTAAACTTTCAGTTTACGGTACATAGCACGGCCTAGAGGACCTTTTGGAAGCATACCTTTAACTGCTGTTTCAATCGCCATTTCTGGTTTACGGTCAATCAATTTTTCAAAAGTGATTGATTTAATACCACCTGGGAATTCAGAGTGACGGTAGTAAACTTTGTTTTTAGCTTTGTTACCAGTCACAGTCACTTTCTCAGCGTTGATAACGATGATGTAGTCACCAGCGTCAGCGTGAGGAGTGTATTCAGCTTTGTGTTTGCCACGTAGGCGAGATGCAATTTCACTTGCTAGACGGCCAAGAGTTTTACCTTCAGCGTCTACAACGTACCAGTCGCGTTTTACAGTTTCTGGTTTAGCAACGAAAGTTTTCATGCTAATAATTACCCGTTAAATTCAAATTTACACTTAAAGGAGCATTTGCTCCCACTGTCTAAGAGCCCAGTCATCACCCCTTCGAGTGGATGGCACTCTCGGCCTAAAAAGACCTGCAGTAACGGTGGGTCGCAGGATTATAGAGAAGAGCGAAGAAAAAATCACCTTTTTTTTGATAAAAATTTCCCGTTTTTTTGATAAAAAACCACTTCTCACCATGCGAAAAAGCAAGTGCGGCGGGCATCATACAGCAAAGCGTCGTTTCTGCCTAAACTAAATGCTCTCTTGCCAAATATTCTCTACTTTGCATCTCAATCAAACGAGACTGACAACGAGCGAATTCAAACTCTAATTGACCATGAGTATAAAGCGACTCTAACGCCACTTCCGCAGACACTATCAACTTGACGTGTCGCTCATAAAATTCATCCACTAATGCGATAAAACGACGTGCTGCATCATCAATGGTCGCCCCCATCTGCTTCACTTCACTAAGGAAAACAGTATGATACAAACGAGAGAGCTCGATATAATCATTTTGGCTACGAGCAGTTTGACACAGCTGTGCGAAGCTGGCGTACAACACGCCATCACACGAATTGATCACCGCTACATCGCGATGATTGATAGAAATCGTCTGCTGATGTGACTGCCCTGTTCCCGTTAATTGCTGATAATAACGTTCAAGATTTTGCTGGGCATGGATGTCTAATGGGAAGTGATAGATTTCTGCCTGCTCAAGTGTACGTAGCCGATAATCAACACCACTATCAACATTGAGAATATGGCAATTGGCTTCAATCAGGGCGATGGCGGGTAAAAACCGAGCTCGCTGCAGACCATTACGGTAGAGCTCTTTGGGTGGAATATTCGATGTTGCCACTAAAACGACATTACGATAGAAAAGCTCTTGGAAAAGAGTACCCAATATCATCGCATCGGTAATGTCAGAGACAAAAAACTCATCAAAACAGATGATAGTCGTTTCTTTAGCCAGAGTATCAGCGACCTTTTCGAGAGGATCACTCACATCACTTAGTTGAGACAGTTCATGATGGACACGCAGCATAAAACGGTGAAAGTGAATACGCATTTTCTTTTTAATTGGTAATGCATCGAAAAAGGTATCCATTAAATAGGTTTTACCCCGGCCAACGCCGCCCCAAAAATAGAGTCCTTTCGGTGGTTTCACTGGCAATACTTTTTGGCGAGTCATTTTCTGCCAAAAAGTAGGTTTTACTTCGGGTAATTGGTCGTATTCGACTAATTGATGATATAAGCGATCCAAAGCGTCGACAGCCATCGCCTGCGCTGAATCCCTTTGAAAATCTGACTTTGCTAAATCTTGTTCGTAACGTTGCTTTGGAGTCATTGCTGTCTACTATCTTTAAAGAGAAAAAACTGACGCACAGCGCACATGCTTTTTGCTTTATCCCAACCATGAACTCATAGTAACATGTGACTAGGGCATGTGTAACCAATTGGTGAAAAACATGTTAAATAACAACAATAAGGAGCTGTTATGCCTTGGATATATGCTATTGTAGGCCTGCTAGTTGGCGTTGTTGTCGGGATCATCATCGCACGCCTGACTACGCCACAGTATAAGTCTCAAAAGTCCCTACACAAAGATCTGCAAACTGCAAAATTCGAGCTAGAGCAGCAACGTCAAGAGCTCGCGGATCACTTTTCTCAAACCGCTGAAATGCTAGACGCATTGGGCAAGGATTACACAAAGCTTTACCAACACATGGCCAAAACATCGGTCGATTTGTTGCCGAATATGCCAGAACAAGACAATCCGTTTGAAAAAGCCATGGCACAACATAATCAGACTGACGAATCGTTAGTTGTCGATGAAGAAGGCCATGCATTACCACCGAAAGATTACGCTTCTGGCGCTACAGGTTTGCTAAAAGATGAGAAGAAAGAAATTTTGGACTCATCACAGGTGGTAAATAGCCGAGCCAGTTAATTGTTAAAATAGTGACTGAACTTTGCAAAGGTTTTTGAGTCATAACTCACATTGAGTCTGTTGAATTTTTTCGTTTGGCACATATATCAAACACTACAGGCGTGTATCTTTGAGGAGTTTTATGATGAAAAAACCTTTGCTTGTTCTTACCGCATTGTCTTTAAGTTTAAGTTCCATCATTGCCCCGCTACCGGCATCAGCGGCTCTCCCCCTAACGGTTCAAGGGGAGCAAGTACCTAGTTTAGCGCCCATGCTAGAAAAGGTAACACCAGCGGTGGTCAGTATTGCTGTAGAAGGGACCCAAGTTTCCCGTCAACGTATTCCAGAACAGTTCCAATTTTTCTTTGGTCCAGATTTCCCTACTGAACAACTTCAAGAGCGTCCATTTAAAGGGCTCGGTTCAGGCGTCGTGATCAATTCAGAAAAAGGCTATGTCGTTACCAACTACCACGTGATTAATGGTGCAAACTCCATCCGAGTGCAACTTCACGATGGTCGTGAGTACGAAGCAAAATTGGTGGGTGGCGACAAGATGTCAGATATCGCCCTACTGCAACTGAAGAATGCTAAACACCTAACCGAAATTAAAATTGCCGACTCTGATCAACTACGTGTGGGTGATTTTGCAGTCGCTATCGGTAACCCATTTGGTCTTGGCCAAACGGTAACGTCCGGCATCATTTCTGCGTTGGGCCGTAGTGGACTCAATATCGAAAACTTCGAAAACTTTATTCAAACCGATGCTGCAATTAACAGTGGCAACTCTGGTGGTGCGTTAGTTAACCTTAATGGTGAACTCATCGGTATTAACACGGCGATTCTTGGCCCTAATGGCGGTAACGTAGGTATTGGTTTCTCTATCCCATCAAATATGATGAAAAACCTTACCGACCAAATTCTAAAATACGGCGAAGTAAAACGCGGTATGCTGGGTGTCCAAGGTGGTGAAGTAAACTCTGAATTGGCAGAAGCGCTTGGCCTAGACTCAAGTAAAGGGGCTTTTGTTAGCCAAGTGGTTCCTGATAGTGCAGCAGACAAAGCTGGCCTAAAAGCAGGTGACGTGATTGTTTCCGTTAACGGTAAATCGATTGATTCCTTCTCCGAACTACGTGCAAAAGTGGCGACATTAGGAGCTGGTAAAGAGGTTACTCTTGGTATCATCCGTGATGGTAAAACTGAATCATTTAAAGTCACTTTAGGTGAGCAAAACGAAACTAAAACTCAAGCCGCTGATCTACACCAAGGTCTTGCTGGTGCCCAGTTCAGTAACACGACTTCCGCCGATTCAATCCAAGGTGTGAAAGTGGTCTCCGTAGAAAAAGACTCACCAGCAGCGCAATACCAATTGCAAAAAGATGACATCATCATTGGCGTGAACCGTGAACGTGTGAAGAATATCGCCGATCTACGTAAGATCCTTGAGAAAAAGCCAGGCGTTCTAGCCCTGAACATCCAACGTGGTGAGCAGTCGATCTACTTGATCATTCGCTAACGTCTTCGATTAAGCACGGTACAACAGCGCCGTGCTTTTTCTCTCCATTCTGTCAGGATGGGGAATATCGGATACACCTAGGCAGTAGTCTTCTTTTATACTACTGCCTTTTCTTTTTGGTACTTTGTCTGCACTTTTTTGTTGGGTCTTTTTGTGGGTAATAAGAGCCCATTTTACCTCTTTAGCCACGTAATAGAGTGAAAACAAAGTAGCGATTTAGCACTGATTCAGCATACAATACCGCTTATTAGTCGCTCATATTCATTGTCGTTATTGATTTTTTTGGGGTCTTTATGCTGAAATTTTGGCTTCGTTCCATTGGTATTGGTGTGCTTGCAGCTGCGATCATCGTAGTCTCAGTACCATCGCTTCGAGCTCATATTCTGCCTCAAAATGAAGAAAATGCGGCAGATATGGGAACAGTACAATTATCCTTTAACCAAGCAGTACATCGCGCTGCTCCTGCTGTGGTAAACATTTATAGTCGTCAATACGACCGAGACAATCATCAGAAGCTTTCCACTCAAGGGCTAGGATCTGGTGTTATTGTCAGCAGTAAAGGTTACATCATTACCAACTACCACGTGATTGCTCAAGCTGACCAAATTATTGTGGCTCTCCAAGACGGTCGTGTTGCAGCAGCGCAACTGGTTGGTAAAGATAAACGTACGGACCTTGCAGTATTACGTATTGAAGGTACTAACCTACCAGTTATCCCTTTAAACCCTAATTACCAACCTAAAGTCGGTGATGTGGTACTCGCGATTGGCAATCCTTATAACCTAGGACAAACCACCACCTTTGGTATTATCTCTGCCACTGGGCGTTCATCGATTAGTGCGGGTCGCCGCCAAGCTTTCATCCAAACGGACGCAGCCATCAACGAAGGTAACTCAGGCGGTGCATTAGTTAACTCTCGCGGCGAATTGGTCGGCATCAATACGGCCTCTTTCCAACAAGCCACTGATATCGAAACTTACGGCATCTCGTTTGCTATCCCATTTTCATTGGCCAATACCATCATGAATAAAATCATCGCTGATGGCCGGGTGATTCGCGGATATATTGGTGTGGATGGCGAAGATATGAATGCGGTCACCTCGCGATTGCTTGATGGGGAACATATCGGTGGTATTTTGGTGATTGGAGTTGATCCTAACGGACCTGCACAAAAAGCAGGTTTAAAAGCCAATGACATCATATTGAAGATAGATGGTAAGAAGATCAGTGGACGCCAAAGCGTCATGGATACCATTACCAATTTGCGTCCAGGAACGACAGTCCAAATCACCTTGCTGCGTAAAGGTAAAGAGGTAGTTGTACCGGTCACCATCGCAGAAGATACACGTGATTAATCTATTAGATACGCTATAAAACACAAAAGAGAAGCTATGCTTCTCTTTTTTTATCACTCTTTTTTGTCTCTATCACTATCGAATTGCTCCCATCAGTAGTGGAGAGATATCGATAATGTTTATGTATAAAAAACGGAGCCCGTAGGCTCCGTTTTTATGAGAACGCGAGTTCTAGCATTACTTCTTAGCAAGCTTCTCTTTAATACGAGCAGCTTTACCAGATAGATCACGTAGGTAGTACAGTTTGGCACGACGTACAGCACCGCGACGTTTCACTTCAATGCTATCAACAACTGGTGAGTGAGTTTGGAAAGTACGCTCAACGCCTTCACCGTTAGAGATCTTACGTACAGTGAATGCTGAGTGTAGACCACGGTTACGAATAGCGATTACGATACCTTCGAACGCCTGTAGACGTTCACGGTCACCTTCTTTTACCTTAACTTGAACAACAACAGTGTCACCTGGTGCAAATTGAGGTAGGTCTTGTTTCATTTGCTCTTGTTCTAGAGCCTTGATGATGTTACTCATTATTTAAATTCCTAGAATAAACTGATACTTAATAAAATAGGTTACGGGTTCTGAGATTCTTTAATGAACTCAGCCAGTAATAGTTCCTGTTCGTCAGTCAGAGCTAGGTTTTCCAGGAGCTCTGGTCTTCTTTTCCAGGTACGGCCTAGCGATTGTTTCAACCGCCAGCGACGCACATCCTCATGATTTCCGGATTTCAGTACCGCAGGCACCTCTTTTCCATCTAACACTTCAGGACGTGTATAGTGTGGGCAATCCAATAAGCCATTCGCAAAAGAGTCCTCTTCTGCTGACGCGAAATCTCCAAGTACACCCGGAATGAACCGAGAGACAGAATCAATCAACGTCATGGCTGGGAGTTCACCACCCGTCATTACGAAATCACCAATTGACCATTCTTCGTCAACTTCGGACTCAATAATGCGTTCATCTACCCCTTCGTAACGACCACAAATCAGAATTAAATTCTCATTTGTTGCCAGTTCTTCTACTCCAGTTTGATCGAGCTTGCGACCTTGTGGAGACAAGTAGATGACTTTCGTCTTTCCCGGGGCAGCCTGTTTTGCACTGTGAATGGCATCGCGCAAAGGCTGAACCATCATCAACATGCCAGGACCACCACCGTAGGGCTTATCATCAACAGTGTGACGTTTGTCATGAGCGAAATCACGAGGATTCCAAAGCTCAACTGACAACAACCCTTTTTTTACCGCTTGACCTGTTACTCCAAAATCCGTCACGCTACGGAACATTTCTGGAAATAGGCTAATAACGCCAACCCACATTGTTCTTTGCCTTATCGTCTTTAGAGTTAAAACGCAGGATCCCAGTCAACTTCGATCCGTTGAGCTTCGCGATCAACTTTAATGATCACTTGCTCTTCAAGAAACGGAATTAATCGTTCCTTTTGGCCGAAAGCATCTTTCAGATTTGCTTTCACTACCAGAACATCGTTTGAGCCAGTTTCTAACATATCAGTGACCTGACCAAGGTCATAACCCTGAGTCGTTACCACTTGCATGCCAAACAATTCTCGCCAGTAGAACTCATCTTCTGACAGTTCAGGTAGTACCGCTGGATCAATTGCAATTTCGAGATTTGTCAGTAATTGTGCATCTTCACGAACATCAAGTCCGCTCAGTTTCACCACCATACCTTGGTTATGGCGCTTCCAGCTCTCTACTTTGAATTCAATCCACTCGCCCTTTTGGTCAATAAACCAAGGGCTGTACTCAAAAATACTTTCTGGATTGTCTGTGTAGGAAAAAACTTTAAGCCAGCCACGAATGCCATAAGTAGAACCTAGTTTACCTACAACGATTCTTTCTTTTTGCTCACTCATTGTTTCTTTACCTTTCATCGACATAAACTAGTTGCTTCTAAACAGAATTAAGCCGCTTTTTGAGCGTCTTTAACTAGTTTAGCTACGCGGTCAGATACAGTAGCGCCTTGTGATACCCAGTGGTTCACGCGGTCTAGATCTAGACGTAGGCCTTCTTCTTGACCAGTAGCAGTAGGGTTAAAGAAACCTACTTTCTCAATGAAACGGCCAGTAGCTGCGTTACGGCTGTCCGCAACAACGATTTGATAGAATGGACGCTTTTTAGCGCCGTGACGTGCCAAACGAATGGTAACCATGTCGTCCTCTTTGCTTTCTCAATAATAAAATTAACCCCAAGAACCGTTCATAAAATAACAGTTTGGGGTCTCGTGCCAAAATAAAGCCTCGGAATTTTACTCTTATTCCGAGGCATTGCAAGGGTTTTAGCTATTTTTTCGCCAACAAGATTAGGCGAAAATGTCTGTGAAGTAGTTAACAGTTTGAAAAGTCGTCAACGATTGTTTATCGCATAAACAGCTTAACGACCGAAGAAACCGCCACCACCACCAAAGCCGCCACCCATTCCGCCCATCATGCCTTGCATGGTGCGCATCATACCTTTCATTCCACCCTGTTGCATTTTCTTCATCATCTTCTGCATCTGGGTGAACTGTTTTAATAGACGGTTAATGTCTTGCACTTGAGTACCAGAACCCGCCGCAATACGTTTTTTACGCGAACCTTTAATCAAGTCCGGGTTTTGACGCTCTTTCATGGTCATCGAGCTGATAATCGCTTCCATCTGTTTGAAAACTTTATCATCGACTTTGTTTTTCACATCAGCAGGTAGCTGAGACATACCAGGCAGTTTATCCAACATACCCATCATGCCACCCATGTTTTGCATCTGACCGAGTTGCTCACGAAAATCTTCTAAATCAAAGCCTTTCTTCTGCTTAAATTTCTTCGCCAGCTTCTCTGCTTTTTCATGGTCAACGTTACGTTGCAAATCTTCAATCAGAGACAGAACATCACCCATGCCCAAAATACGTGATGCCACACGATCAGGATGGAAAGGTTCTAATGCGTCGTTTTTTTCACCCACACCCAAGAATTTGATTGGCTTACCAGTGATATGACGGACAGAAAGCGCCGCACCACCACGTGCATCACCATCGACTTTGGTTAGGATAACACCAGTCAATGGTAGTGCATCGCCAAAGGCTTTCGCAGTATTCGCCGCATCTTGACCTGTCATTGCATCAACAACAAACAGGGTTTCAACAGGCTTGATCGCATGATGAAGCTCTTTGATTTCGCCCATCATCTGTTCGTCAATTGCAAGACGACCAGCGGTATCGACAATCACCACGTCATAAAATTTACGTTTTGCGTGGTCAATAGCACCGTTAGCGATATCAATTGGCTTTTGGTCAGCCGACGATGGGAAGAAATCCACACCGATATCCGATGCCAAGGTTTCCAACTGTTTGATCGCCGCAGGGCGATACACGTCAGCTGAAACCACTAATACTTTTTTCTTGTCGCGCTCTTTTAGCAGCTTCGACAGTTTACCAACGCTGGTTGTTTTACCTGCACCTTGTAAACCGGCCATCAAAATAACGGCTGGCGGCTGAGCTGCTAGGTTAAGAGCCTCATTGGAGTCACCCATTACTGCTTCAAGCTGAGCTTGAACAATCTTGATGAACTCTTGGCCTGGCGTCAGGGATTTAGAGACTTCCACGCCAACTGCATTCTCTTTGACGCGATTTACAAAATCACGAACAACAGGCAGAGCAACGTCAGCTTCTAACAGCGCCATGCGCACTTCGCGCAACGTCTCTTTGATATTGTCTTCAGTAAGACGACCTTTACCGCTGATGTTCTTCAGCGTTTTGGATAATCGTTCGGTTAAATTCTCAAACATCTCTATTCTCTTCGCTATCAGGCGACCATCTACTCGTGAGTATACCTTAGCCAGAGGATTAGGCATACCCATGAGATCTCTATCAAGCACCTAAGATATCAATTTCATCATTGGCATAGATCACTTTTCTAAACAAAGTCTGCATGATCATTGTTTAAACAGCCATAGCCCATTGGCATCACTCAAGGTATAATCGAGCGATTCAATAATCGGTTTAGTGAGAAACATGGACAACTTTATCACCGCAGTTGCCGCTTTTTTATATTTTGCATCTATCGCGATGATCGTACCCGGTGTGGTCAACCAGACAGGCATCAAAACCAAAGCCGTATTTGGCTGTGCCGTCCTCGCGCTAGTCTTTCATGCTTGGCTACTAAGTGATCTTATATTTCATCGTAATGGGCAGAATTTAAGTATTCTCAATGTTGCTTCGTTAACGAGCTTCATTGTTTCATGCTTGATGACAGCATCGATGTTTAAGGCGCGTCTATGGTTTCTATTGCCGATAGTTTATAGTTTCTCCGCTATCAACTTAGTGATTGCTAAAGTGGTTCCAAATACGTTTATGACGCATTTAGAGCACAACGGCACACTGCTCATTCATATTTCTTTCGCACTTTTTTCCTACTCTACGCTCTGTATCGGCGCGCTGTACTCCATTCAGCTTGCTTGGTTAGATCATAAACTGAAGAAGAAAAAGAGCCTCGCAATCAATCCGAACTTACCTCCGCTGATGAAAGTTGAACGTCATATGTTCAATATCATTGTGGTTGGTAATGCTCTTCTGACTTGTACCTTAATCACTGGATTTTGGTTCTTGACCGATATGTTTGCAGAAGGAAAAGCGCATAAAGGGATACTCTCTTTTATTGCGTGGATTGTGTATTGCGTTTTGTTGTGGGGCCATTACCAACGTGGTTGGCGTGGTAAAAAAGTCACTTGGCTTTCCGTCATTGGTGCTTTATTACTCACTCTAGCTTACTTTGGTAGCCGCTTTGTGAAGGAATTTATTCTTAGTTAAGGTCTAGGTTTAGACCTTTTCTTCATTGACACCTGACCTCACATAGGTCATTAATTACTCAAATTGTTATAAGGAAATGGATCGTTTTGGACGACATATCTACGGGTATATTGTTTGCGCTACTCGCGTGTCTTATTGTTATCTCTGCCTATTTCTCCGGTTCTGAAACAGGGTTAATGTCTCTGAACCGCTATAGACTCAAACACTTAGCCAACACTGGACACAAAGGCGCAAAACGGGTCGAAAAGCTGTTAGATCGTCCTGACCGACTAATCAGTCTGATTCTGATTGGTAACAACCTAGTCAACATCCTTGCTTCTGCTATCGGGACCATACTCGGTATGCGCCTCTACGGTGACGTGGGTGTTGCCATTGCAACAGGTGTCTTAACCATTGTTGTTTTGGTGTTTGCTGAAGTAACACCAAAAACCATCGCTGCGATTTATCCAGAAAAGATTTCGTACGCGAGTAGTATTTTGCTAAACGTACTAATGAAAGTGATGGCTCCTATCGTCATTTTCATGAACTTCATCACTAACGGTTTTATTCTGTTGCTTGGTCTAAAACCACAGCAAAGTGGCGATGATTCGCTGAGCTCTGATGAACTGCGCACGGTAGTAAATGAAGCCGGTGGTCTAATTCCACGTCGTCACCAAGATATGCTGCTCTCGATTCTTGACTTGGAGCACGTGACGGTAAACGACATCATGGTGCCACGTAACGAAATTACCGGTATCAACATCAATGATGATTGGAAATCCATTGTTCGCCAATTAACTCACTCACCTCACGGTCGTTTGGTTTTGTATCGTGACCAAATTGATGAAGTAGTAGGTATTTTGCGTTTACGTGATGCGTCACGTCAGATGTTAGAAAAGAATGAACTGACTAAAGAAACCTTGCTTCGTTCAGCCGATGAAGTGTACTTCATTCCAGAAGGTACACCACTCAACGTGCAACTACTTAAATTTCAACGCAATAAAGAACGTATTGGTCTTATAGTAGATGAATACGGTGATATCGTTGGTTTGATTACCTTGGAAGATATTTTGGAAGAGATTGTCGGTGAGTTCACCACCTCAATGTCTCCAAGCCTTGCGGAAGAAATCACCCCTCAAGGTGATGGTAGCTTCTTAATTGAAGGTAGCGCCAATATCCGTGATATCAACAAGAGCCTCAAATGGAAGTTGCCGACAGATGGTCCAAGAACACTTAATGGCCTGATTTTAGAGCATCTTGAAGATATTCCTGAGGATAAGATCAGCATTAAGATCGCCAAACATCCGATGGAAATTGTTGAGTTGGAAGAGAACCGTATTAAGCTGGTCAGAGTTTTTCCAACCAAGATGAAAAAGACCAGCTAATGGCTTTTAGCTGGTCGATAAAACGATTCGATGTGTGCTCCGACTGACGTTAGAGCCAAAAGCAAAAAGGCTTGGTGCGAACCAAGCCTTTTCTTTTATAAACGAAAAATTAGTGAACCTTAAGTTCTTTCAACATCGCTTCTGGCAATGCCAAATCTTCGTTTTTATTCACTTGAATACCTGCAGAAATGACATTTTGTGCAATCTGCTTAGCTTGTTCTAGTGAGTGCATAGCTGCAGTACCGCATTGGTATTTGTTCAATTCAGGAATCTTGTTTTGATCTTCAACTTTCAAAACATCTTCCATCGCAGCTAACCAAGCTTTTGCTACACGCTGTTCATCAGGAGCGCCAATAAGGCTCATGTAAAAACCAGTACGACAACCCATTGGTGAAATATCAATGATTTCAACATCAGAACCGTTTAAATGCGCACGCATAAAGCCAGCAAACAGATGTTCTAGAGTATGAATACCTCTTTCAGACAAAATGTCTTTATTTGGTACAGTAAAACGCAGGTCGAATACAGTGATTGTATCGCCTTTAGGGGTTGTCATATTTTTTGCCACACGAACTGCTGGTGCATGCATACGTGTATGATCGACGGTAAAACTGTCTAATAGTGGCATGATTCTTTTCTCCATTGCACACTGGTTTAGAAAAACCAGCTTAAATTATCGTCCAGTTCCTGACGGCATTGTTTCAGCTGCCAGCCATATTCTTTCGCTTGATGTTCAACTTTTCTGGCCACCGCAACCACTGCCGGTTTAGAGCGATAGGAGTGACGTTGAAAACCACCTCGGCCTTCATGATACGCTAAGTATTGGTGAAAAGTATCCCATTTAGAAACCCCTAGCTGTTTTTGGGTCTCACTGGTATACCAACCGATGAACATCAAGGCGTCATCAAAATCGTTACGGGAACCGCCATAATCCGTTGAGTTTTGGAACTCATCCCAGGCAGGATCTTGCGCTTGAGCATAGCCATAAGCGCTACTCACTCGTCCCCAAGGAATAAAGCCCAACACATAATCTTTGGGCGGTAGCGCATCATGATGAAATGCGCTTTCTTGTTTAACAAACGCCATCGCGACCTGAATTGGTGTGCCCCACTGCTTATTCATATTCAAAGCAGCTTCGTACCAATCCGGTTTTTCCCGAAAGATATCACATAGATTCGACTGATTCGTTGGCGGTGCTGTCGCGCAACCAGACACAAAAGCGACACCCACCAACATCAGCAAACGAAACACAGATTTCATCTCAGTTGAGATACGCAAAATAGTGAGCCAAAAATTCATCAAAGCTCTCACTATCACTCTGTTCCATTTCGCGTTGTTTTACTAGTGAACGTTCAGCCTCTTGGAGCATGCTCTCTTCACTGTAGAACGAGTATTCATGTTCCGTGTTGGTCACACAATGCTGTGAACCAAACGCAGTACCCACTTTACCAAGACCGCCAAGTTCTTTTGTTTTCTCAAGAATCTGTGCCGACAAGGTTAATTCTGGATGATCAATCCAGCGCTCTAATTCATGGCAAACCGCTTGATATTCGGTACCACCAGTAGCGGAGTCCATTAATTCTGCCACCAGCTTAAGATCGGCAAACACACGTTTCGCCCACTGTTGCAGTGTTAGCTGTTCACCATGACAGCCAATTTGCAGCATCAAATCAGGTTTACGACCTTCAGTAACCACTTTACGCCAGTTATCACGCCAGCATCCCAATTCACAATCATCCATTGGGTCAGAGTCCGATAACGCCATCCAAGTAACCAAGAGATCAAGGAAACGAATTTGTTGTGCAGTGATACCAATTGGACTAAATGGGTTAACGTCTAAAGAGCGCACCTCAATATATTCAACACCACCACGAGACAGAGCTTCCGATGGCTTCTCGCCTTTTTTAGTCACACGCTTAGGTCTGATTGGCGCATAAAGCTCATTTTCGATTTGCAGCACATTACTGTTAAGTTGACGGTACTCGCCATCCACTTTGACACCAATCTGCGCAAACTCTGCTGAAGGCGTACGTATAGCGCGGTTAAGCCCTTCTAAGTATTCATCAATGCTATTAAAACCAATGCGCAATGAGCTTTGAGCATGGTTGGTATAACCTAAATCACTCAAGCGCAGCGAAGTCGCATGTGGCAAATAAAGCGTTTGACCAATATTTTCGAATGGCAAAGCCGTTTTTCTGCCTTGAATAAAGGAAGAGCATAGCGCGGGTGATGCACCAAAAAAGTAGGGAATCAACCAACCGAAACGGTAGTAATTACGGATTAAACCAAAATAACCTTTTGATTTTGTATTCTGGCGCTGTTCTTCACTTTGCTCACCATAGAGGGCATCCCAAAAACTGTCAGGGAAAGAAAAGTTAAAATGAACACCTGAAATAATTTGCATTAAGCTGCCATAACGGCGTTTCAATCCAGCACGATATAGCGTTTTCATTCGCCCCGAATTCGAAGTGCCGTATTGGGCAATCTTCACATCATCTTCAGCGCCAACGTAACAAGGCATAGAAAGCGGCCATAGCTGCTCTTTATCTAGATGTGATTGTGCAAAGTGATGGATATCTTCAAGTTGAGCAATGAGCGTGTCTACGTCATTGGATACTGGCGTAATAAACTCCAGCAGTGACTCTGCATAATCGGTTGTCACTAGAGAGTTGGTTAACGCAGCGCCTAACATCTCTGGATGACCTGTTTGAGCAATAGAGCCATCTTTTTGATAACGCAGAGTTTCTCGTTCGACACCACGGCCAAACGCTTTAAACACTTCGGGTCTTTTTGCAACTCGTTCGAGTCGCTCGGCAAATTTAGTCAAAATATGATTCGCTTATGGTTATGTAATCCAATTGAAGCTGAGACTTGTCCCTTTTAAAAGGGAAGAGGTGAGTTTTTCACCTCTTGTTTATGTGTGCTCTAACGGCTGATTTCAAGTTGCTCCACCGGAATATTTAGCTTTTCCAATTGAGGACGCAACGACTGGGCATCCCCGACAACGATAATTTGATAGTCCTGTGGTTTAAACCATTTTTTAGCTAAACGAGATAAGGTCGCCCTATCGACTGTTTGTACCAGCTCATGTTGCTGCTGTATGTAGTCATCATCCAAGCTATACGCCATCAAGCGGCTTAATACCTGTGCTTTCTGCCCGGGTGTTTCATTAGCTAACGCTTGCTGTTGTCCTAGCGCTAAACGCATGAACGTTACCTCATCCGCTGTCGGACCGTGCTCACTATATTGCGCCAACTCTTTTTGTATCTCAACTATCGAATCAGCAGTCGCATCAGCTCTGACATTGGCATAAAAAATAATAGCCCCAGTTTCACGGTTAGAAATAATGTTGCTTCCCGCACCGTAGGTGTACCCTTTGTCTTCACGTAAATTTTGGTTGATCCGACTATTAAAATTACCCGCCAAGTTGAAGTTAGCCAGTTCAGACAAGAAGTTTTCTCCTGTCGCATCATAAGGTAAGCCACGGCGAACCAAGCGAACAACAGACTGAGTTGCTTTGTCTTTATCGACCAAATAGATTTTTTGTCCCTTCAGATCCGGCAAAACCTGTGGACGAAGCAAAGGAACATTTTTTCCATGCCAGTTTTGCACAAATGACAGCTGCTTACGGGCTTGCTCTTTGTTTACATCCCCAACTAACACAATCTGGGTTCCTTTGGGGGTGTAATATTGACGATAAAAGGCTTTTACATCCTCTAAGGTCAGGGCCTTAATTGATTCAGGGGTTCCACCACTCTCACGTGCAAATAAGGTATCCCCAAACAGCACCTGTCGAGTTGCTTGTCCCGCCAACCAAGCTGGTGTCTGTTGCTGATACATGATGCCTTGCAGTAATCGCTGCTTTTCGCGAGTGAAATCTTGCTCGGAGAAGCGAGGATGAAATAGCACTTCTTGGAGAATATCTAATGTAGGACCGAGCTTACTGGTCAAACTCGATACCGTCACCTGTGTGGAATATTCGCCAGCAGAGATAGAGATATCCGATCCCAATGTATCTAATTTTGCTTGCAGCTCTTCTTTAGAATATTGCAGCGAGCCTTGATTCATCATTGTCGCGGTAATATCCGCTAACCCCTCTTTGCCTTTCGCAACATAGCGTTCACCAGCTGGCAGGCTAAAACGAATCAGAACTGTCGGGGTTTCACTGCTCTTCTCACCAATTAATTCAGCACCATTATCGTAATAAACTTTATAGGTATTAGGCGTATGAATGCTCACCGCACTTTCTGACGTGGGCATGATACTGCGATCAAAATCATCACTAACATGACGGTACGCTAATTGGTTCTCTTGCATCACCTGATAATCAGGTAACTGACGCTCAGCTGGTGCAAAATCGGCTTTTTGAGCGGCCAAATCTTCCCTTTGTTTTGGAACAACGCTCAATACCACCTTAGGGCGGTTCTCTAGGTACTGTGTGTAGACTTGAGCGACGCTATCTGCCGTTACAGAGCGAATATCAGCGAGATCTTTCTGAATACGTTCAGGCTCGCCAAAGAAGGTTTGATTAAAGGCAAGTTCATTCACTTTACCTTGAACACTCTGCAAACCGAAAATAGCACTAGATTCAGCCACCCCATTAATTTGATTCAATAAATCTGGTGAGATGCCTTGCTTACCAAAGCGAGCTAGAGAGTCCATAACGTCGTTATATAACGGCTTAAGTTGCTGACCCGCAGGCGCCATGGCATAAACATAAAAGGTGCAGGCGAGCTCCGCACAATCGACAAATGATCCCGCACTCACCGCTTTCTGCGTTTTAACCAAATCTCGATAGAGAAGACTATTTGCTCCTTGCCCTAACGCAGTGGCTAGGACCTCTTGAGCCACTTGATCATGAGCGCCCAAATAACTGGTCGGCCAGCCGATCAGTACCATGGGTTGCTGAATACGATCTTGTAAGGTTACAAAGCGATCGCGATCGAGAGTCGCTGGCTGCTTTGGTAGCTTCGGCACTTCTGGTCCTGCAGGAATAGAACCAAAATATTTTGCGATCCAACTGAGTGTTTGCTGCTCATCGAAGTCCCCACCGATGGTCAGAACCGCGTTATTCGGGCCATACCAACGTAAGAAAAACGCTTTGAGATCGTTGACGTTAACCTGATTAAGATCGCTCACATAACCAATTGTTGGCCATGAATACGGGTGATTTGATGGGAACATAGCTTCATCCATCTTCAAACGCATCATGCCATAAGGTCGGTTATCGTAATTTTGTGCTCGCTCATTTTTCACAGTCGAACGTTGGATCTCAAATTTCTTCTGCGACACGGCATCGAGCAAAAACCCCATGCGGTCAGACTCAAGCCATAAGACTTTTTCTAAATGATTGGCAGGAACCGTCTCGTAATATTGCGTTCTATCTCGATTCGTTGACCCATTAAGCGTCCCACCCGCTTCGGTAATCAGTTTAAAATGCTGTTGATCACCCACATGTTTCGAGCCCTGAAACATCATGTGTTCAAAGAAATGCGCAAAGCCAGACTTACCCACCTCTTCACGAGCAGAACCTACATGGTAGGTGACATTAACGTGTACCAAGGGATCTGAATGATCAGGAGTGAGTAATACCGTTAATCCATTGGATAACTTATATTTTTTATAAGCAATAGTCACACTACCTGGCGTTGCATCGACCTCTTCAACAAGGGAAACCCCAGCGGGTAATGAAGAGAAGAAAGACGATGTACTTGATGCACCACAGCCGACCAACAAGAACAGAGAAAAAACACCACACAAGATTTTTCTCATATGAGATTCCTTAGAAAAAGCCATTAAAAACCAAAGCCAAAAGCAAATAACGAGCAGCCTTACCCAGTGCAATCATGAGTAACGCTGGTCCAAAACGCATCTTTAACCAACCTGCAGCTAAACAGAGAGGATCGCCAACGACCGGTAGCCAACTCAGCAGCAAAGCCCAGTAGCCATAACGATTGAGCCAATTCATCACTCTATGCCCTTGATGGTGCACAGCGCGATTGGGTAACCATAACCCAATCCAGTAATTTGTTAGACCACCTAAAGTGTTACCTAGTGTTGCAACTAAAATAACGATGTAGAGAGAATATTGATGAAGAGATAATGTGGCAATAAAAGCGGCCTCAGAACTTCCAGGTAATAACGTAGCGCTGAGAAAGCCGCTACCACCGAGCACCCACAGAGGGGAAGAGGAAAACAGCTGCCAAAGATCACTGAGTAGTGACGCTAAGTGATTTAACATTTCATATCTAACAAAACCTTACCTCGTGTGTGTCCAGTTTCGATTTGTTGATGAGCTTTATCCGCTTCAGTAAGTGGATAAACTTGGAAAATTTCGATTTTAAGTAAACCGACACTGACCATATAAAGCATGGTATCGAGCTGCTCTGGATTAGGATCCACCAGAATTCCAGATGCCTCAAAGCCCAGTAGTTTGGCTTTTTCACAAATGAGCTCAGCCGTAATGGTTGGCACAGTCACTACTCGCGCGTTATCGCTTAAACATTTCAAAGCATCTAACGCCGCATCACCACCGACAAGGTCAATCAAAACATCAATTTTTTCTAACCGTTGTGATACGGGAGCAAAATTATAGTTGATGGCGTGAGCACCTAACGTCGCTAGGTAATCGAGGTTATCTTCACTGCATGTGGTATAAACTTCAGCCTTTGCTGCTAGGGCGATTTGCACAGCTAAATGTCCAACGCCACCTGCACCAGCCAGAATAAGTACGCAGTCACCCTCTTTCACTTGAGCTTGATTCAAAGCTTGTGCCGCAGTTTGACCGGCAACAGGCAAAGCAGCTGCCGCTTCTAAGGTCACTGAATCGGGCACTCGGCTAAGCTCACTTTCTGCGACGCAAATGTACTGGCTATAACCACCACCTTGCAGCGGGAAACCAATAAACCCAGCCACGTTATCGCCCACCACAAAGCGCGTTGCCTGCTCGCCAGTCGCCATCACTCGACCAGAAATATCGTAGCCGGGAACCCAAGGTAGTTTATCTTTATTCTGTGCAGCAGCCCAACCTAACCCTGCTCGGGTTTTTACATCGATGGGGTTAACACTGGCGAATGCCACTTTGACGAGCACTTCTCCAGCCTTAGGCTGTGGAACTTCCGTTGTCTGCATGACAAGAACTTCGGGACCACCAAAGTTTGAAATAGCGACCTGTTTATTTTCCATATCCAATTCCCTGTGGTGACCTAATAAAAAAGGGATGTCTGGGCATCCCTTTGAATATATACCAATTCAGTGTTATTCGTGAACAATTGCTAGACAAATTAACAACGTTCTAACCGACTAAAGCGAGTAATATCCCAGCCGCTACCGCTGAACCTAATACCCCCGCCACGTTGGGTCCCATGGCATGCATCAACAAAAAGTTCTGTGGATTAGACTGCAGGCCAACTTTATTAACGACCCTAGCTGCCATAGGAACTGCGGAAACTCCGGCAGCGCCAATCAGCGGGTTAATACTCTCTTTGGAAAAACGGTTGAGAATTTTGGCCATAATGACACCGCCTGCGGTACCAATACTAAACGCGATCGCACCAAGCACCAAAATCCCCAGTGTTTCCACATTAAGAAACTTTTCTGCCTGCAGCTTCGAACCCACCCCTAAACCAAGGAAAATAGTCACCGTGTTGATCAGCTCATTTTGTGCGGTTTTTGAGAGACGATCGACAACGCCCGATTCGCGCATCAAATTCCCCAAACAGAACATACCAACCAAAGGTGTTGAGGATGGCAAAAACAGTACCGACATCAACAGCACCACCAATGGAAAGACCATTTTTTCCAATTTGCTGACATGACGTAACTGCGCCATTTCAATCTTGCGCTCTTGTGGGGTGGTAAGCGCTTTCATGATAGGTGGTTGGATAATAGGTACTAACGCCATGTAGCTATAAGCCGCAACGGCAATTGCGCCTAATAAATCGGGCGATAAACGACTCGCCAGAAAGATAGCGGTAGGCCCATCAGCACCACCAATGATCGCGATAGAGGAGGCATCTGCCATGGTAAATTCCATGCCGGGCACTAGGTTTAGTAAAACCGCGCCAAACAAAGTGGCAAATATCCCCAGTTGAGCCGCAGCGCCTAACCACAGTGTTTTCGGGTTAGCGATCAATGCACCAAAGTCCGTTAGCGCCCCAACCCCCATAAAGATCAAGAGCGGGAAAACACCAGACTCAATTCCCACATGATAAATGTAATAAAGCAAGCCACCAGGCTCGGTAAATCCAGCATTAGGAATATTCGCCAAGATAGCGCCGAATCCAATAGGCAGCAAAAGCAGGGGTTCAAACCCCTTATGTATAGCCAAAAACAGCAGCACGCAGCCCACAATGATCATAATGATCTGACCAATTTGGAAGTTAGCAATGCCCGTTTCAGCCCACAGCGTGACTAATCCGTCCATAACAGAGACCTCTTAGGCTAAAGTCATTAGAGGTTGTCCAACAGAAACGGCATCACCCTCTTTCACCGTAATCGCTTGGATTACCCCACCGTGTATGGCACGAATCTCGGTTTCCATTTTCATCGCTTCAAGAACAACCAGAATATCGCCTTCATGCACTTCTTGACCTTGCTGCACCACCACTTTAAAGATGTTACCAGCCAGAGGTGCCTTCACTGGATCACCACCATTGGCAACTGAAGCAGGTGCAGGAGAAGGCGCAGCCGATTTAGTCGCAGGAGCTCCAGCAGGAGTCACCGAAGTGAGTTCGCCTTTAGGCCCCACTTCCACGTCATATACCTGTCCATCAACACGCACACTGTATTGCTCAATGCCTTTAGCAGCTTGAGGCACTACAGGCGCTTGCACGGCAGGTTTAGCCGTTGGCACTGGTTCAAAGGCTGCTGGATTACCACGATTTTTCAGGAACTTAAGACCTACTTGAGGGAACAAGGCATACGTCAACACATCATCGACTTGCTCCTTGGCCAATTTGATTCCTTCTTGAGTGGCTTTTTCTCGTAACTCAGTCGCTAAGTGAATCATTTCAGGTTGGAGCAAATCCGCAGGACGACAAGTGATCGGTTTTTCACCATTAAGCACCTTGTCTTGCAACTCTTTATTGACTGCTGCAGGTGTTGCACCGTATTCCCCTTTTAGCACCCCTGCCGTCTCTTTGGTAATGCTCTTATAGCGCTCCCCAGTAAGAACGTTCAGAACCGATTGAGTCCCAACAATCTGCGAGGTAGGAGTCACTAAAGGAATAAACCCTAAGTCCTTGCGAACATTTGGAATTTCTTTAAGAACTTCATCAAGACGATCAGCCGCCCCCTGCTCTTTTAATTGGCTTTCCATGTTGGTGAGCATGCCGCCGGGTACTTGAGCAATCAAAATACGCGAATCAATCCCTTTTAATTGGCCTTCAAATTTGGCGTATTTCTTCCTTACTTCACGGAAGTAAGTGGCAATCACTTCGAGCTGTTCCAACGACAATTTGGTATCTCGCTGTGTACCTTGCAGCATGGCAACCACAGTCTCTGTTGCAGTATGCCCATAGGTTTGACTCATCGATGATATCGCGGTATCCAAAATATCGACGCCAGCTTCAATCGCTTTAATTGCGGTTGCAGTTGAAAGACCAGTTGTCGCGTGGCAGTGCAAAGCAATAGGAATAGAACATGACTCCTTAATGCGAGAGATTAACTCTTCTGCATCATAAGGTTTGAGCAAACCCGACATGTCTTTAATACACAGAGAATGACAACCAAGATCTTCTAAACGTTTCGCCAGATCCAGCCATGTTTGAGTATTGTGCGCAGGGCTAATTGTGTAAGAGAGCGTGCCTTGCGCATGAGCACCGACATCGATAGTGGCTTTGACTGCAGCTTGGAAATTTCGCACATCATTCATCGCATCAAAAATACGAAAGACATCCATGCCGTTGGCATGAGCGCGCTCAACAAATTTTGCGACCACATCATCTGCATAGTGACGATACCCAAGCAAGTTTTGTCCACGCAGTAACATTTGCATTGGTGTATTAGGCATCGCCTTTTTCAACAAACGCAGGCGTTCCCAAGGATCTTCACCTAAAAATCGGATACAGGCATCAAATGTCGCCCCACCCCAAGTTTCTAAAGACCAATACCCGATTTTGTCCAGTTCTGCGGCAATAGGTAACATATCTTCGATACGCATACGGGTCGCGAATAAGGATTGATGAGCATCGCGGAGAACAACATCCGTGATCGCAAGTGATTTAGACATGCTTAAATCTCCTTTCTCTTTCACTGTTTACTTACGAGACAAACGATATTGATGTACCGCAGCAGATATGGCGGCAATCACTTTGGGGTTAGTGCTGTTTAGATCAGTAGACGAAAGTGGTTGAGGGGGTGAAATAGGTTGAAGTGTTTCTTTGGGAAGTAGTCGAGACATCAATCTTACGAGGTAGACTAATACCGTAAGAAATAGAAACACGACCAACATTCCCGTGCACATTAAAGTAAATGCATCGATAAGTAAGCTTCCGATATCCGTCATATAGGATCCTTGATTCATAAAATGAACGGAGACTTCTAAAAAGTCTCCCTAGATTCGACGATGAATGACAACAGCGAGCGCTATACCTAAATGACTTCTCAACCAAACCAGGTACACATGGCATCAGAGGTGATTTGGGTATAAACCTATTTATTCACAAAGGAGGTTATTTTTTATTCACTTACATCACAAAATCATGATGGATTAGCAAACGGATTGCTTAATTTGCAAGGGATATAACACTAATGAGTGGGAGTTATCTGGTTTAGAGATGAAAAATAAAGAAGAGCAGAAATGAAAAAAGCCTCGCTATTGCGAGGCTTTTAATAGATGGCGCGCCTGAGAGGATTCGAACCTCTGACCGCCTGGTTCGTAGCCAGGTACTCTATCCAGCTGAGCTACAGGCGCGCTGTATTTTCGATATCACTTTCGTCATATCAGGGCAGTACCCTTAATCCCGTTTTCTTTTAAGCGAAACACTTAAGAGAAAGAATGGCGCGCCTGAGAGGATTCGAACCTCTGACCGCCTGGTTCGTAGCCAGGTACTCTATCCAGCTGAGCTACAGGCGCGCTGTATTTTCGATATCACTTTCGTTATATCAGGGCAGTACCCTTAATTGCGTTTTCTTTTAAGCAAAACACTTAAGAGAAAAAATGGCGCGCCTGAGAGGATTCGAACCTCTGACCGCCTGGTTCGTAGCCAGGTACTCTATCCAGCTGAGCTACAGGCGCGCTGTTTTCGATATCACTTTCGTTATATCAGGGCAGTACCCTTAATTCCGTTTTCTTTTAAGTAAATTACTTAAGAGAAAAAATGGCGCGCCTGAGAGGATTCGAACCTCTGACCGCCTGGTTCGTAGCCAGGTACTCTATCCAGCTGAGCTACAGGCGCGCTGTATTTTCGATATCACTTTCGTCATATCAGGGCAGTACCCTTAATCCCGTTTTCTTTTAAGCGAAACACTTAAGAGAAGAAATGGCGCGCCTGAGAGGATTCGAACCTCTGACCGCCTGGTTCGTAGCCAGGTACTCTATCCAGCTGAGCTACAGGCGCGCAGTTTTGTGAAGTGTATCACAAAAATATTCTTAATATAACAATTATTGCAAGATTTTATTCTTAGGCAACAAATGGCGGTGAGGGAGGGATTCGAACCCTCGATGCGGCTATAAACCGCATACTCCCTTAGCAGGGGAGCGCCTTCGGCCTCTCGGCCACCTCACCGCATTATTGTTCATACTCTTAAAGAATATGGCGCGCCTGAGAGGATTCGAACCTCTGACCGCCTGGTTCGTAGCCAGGTACTCTATCCAGCTGAGCTACAGGCGCGCATTTTGCTTAGTTGCTAAGTTAAGCAAAGCAAGAATGGCGGTGAGGGAGGGATTCGAACCCTCGATGCGGCTATAAACCGCATACTCCCTTAGCAGGGGAGCGCCTTCGGCCTCTCGGCCACCTCACCGTCTTGCGGAGGCACATATTACGTTTTACCGAAAATATGTCAAACACTTTCTTGGGAAAAAATAGAAAAACACGCTCAACCGTTGCGTATTTAATCAAAGCGCTGTGAAAATGAACTTTTTCTACAAATTACAAAAGCTAAGTACAAAAAAGGCTGACAAATTTTGTCAGCCTCATTGAGATAATTAGTAGTTGCCAGATGCAACGTTACCGTTACCTTTTTCTGCTTGAATGCGCATGTAAATTTCTTCACGGTGCACAGAAACTTCTTTAGGTGCGTTAACACCAATACGTACTTGGTTACCTTTTACACCAAGTACAGTTACTGTCACTTCGTCACCGATCATTAGTGTTTCGCCAACGCGGCGAGTCAAAATTAGCATTCTTTGCTCCTTGAGTAATCTCTGTTTTATTGCAACTACGTTATTATCGATCAAAAGTTATATTTAGGTAAACTTTTAGACGAAATGGCTATTAACCTAAGCTAGCTTGGATAACTGGTTCATGTATAACCTCGTCTGATGTAATAAAAGCGCTATGTAGAACATTCGCAGCTTCTACCACATCCTGCGGTGCAATCGTCAACATCGCAGACTGGTTTGTGGTCGAAATATAACGTACATCAATGTGTTTCTCGGCTAATAGCTCACAAGAGCGAGCAACCAAGTGTGGTGCTTGTAAACCTACCGTGGTCAATAAACTCACAAGTTCAGTGTTACGGATTTTATCGCTGAAAACCAGTTCTAATTTCGCGCAAGCATCATGTTTTACTACCACTCCTGCCCAATCTGCCTCATCGATCACATTCCAAATTTCGATCCCAAGCATCTGACACTGCTTAGTTAAACTTGATAATGAATCATGATGTACACAGACAATTGCCATATCACGTTGAATCGCGATACCACAAACAGGATGTGTGCCCACTTCACCCTTGATTAGACTGCCATCATTTACATCGAATGTTGAAAGTACACGCAGTGGAACCTGGTGATGCCATGCATACTGAACACACGGCAAGTGCAGCACTTTAGCCCCTTTGCGCGCCATCTCTTCCATGGATGGGAAATCGACCACATCCAATTTCTGAGCGGTTGGCACAACACGAGGGTCACAAGTGTACACACCATCAACATCGGTAAAAATCTGACATTCATCAGCTTGCAGAGCACCAGCCAGCGTTACCGCACTGGTATCTGAGCCGCCACGTCCTAATGTGGTGATGTCCCCATTTTCATTGACACCTTGAAAACCAGCAACAATAACTATGTGATCTTGTTCCAGTAATTCATTAATCGTTCGGGTATCAATATGCTTTATTGTCGCGTCATTGTGATGGTTGTCCGTCACAATGCTCGCCTGAGCTCCGGTAAGTGAACGTGCAGAATACCCCATTTTATTAAGAGTCATTGCGACCAGTGCCATTGACACCTGTTCACCAGCAGAAAGCAAAACATCAAGTTCTCTTGCTGTCGGTACGCTATCGATTTGCTGAGCTAAACCTAACAGTCTATTAGTTTCGCCTGACATTGCCGATACTACGACAACAACTTGATTACCATCATTTTTCGCTTTAATGATGTGTTCAGCAACCGTGTGGATTCGTTCAATTGAACCTACAGAGGTACCGCCAAACTTTTGCACGACAAGGGACTTTTTCACCAGTATTCACCTTCCCAAGACAAAGTCTCATTAGGACCAAACCGAGTTAATCAACTGATTGACTATAGATTTGGTAGTTGCAAAAACAAAACCAAGTAGCTAATTGGCTTTGACCGAGCCAATTAAACCACTTGGTTAATTGAGTAATGTTACGCTCGGTCAAAAAAACATCAACCGCGCGTCATTTATTTTTAGTTATAGACGCTCAGCGATCCAAGCATCTACTGACTCTAGTGCAGCAGGAAGCGCATGCGCGTCGCTACCACCAGCTTGAGCCATATCAGGGCGACCGCCACCTTTACCACCAACTTGTTGAGCAACCATGTTAACTAGGTCACCCGCTTTCACTTTGCCGATAAGATCTTTGGTCACACCTGCAATTAGGCCCACTTTATCATCTGCTACGTTACCCAGCATGATGATACCGCTACCCAATTGGTTCTTCAGTTCATCAACCATTCCGCGCAGAGCTTTGTTATCTGCACCATCAAGTTGAGCAACTAAAACTTTCACACCTGAAATTTCTTTCACTTGGCTTACTAAGCTTGAACTTGCTTGTGATGCCAATTTGTCTTTCAGATGTTGAATCTCTTTTTCTAGAGACTTAGCTTTATGAGCCATCTCTTCCACTTTATGCTCATATTTCGCATGTTGTGATTCGAGATAATCTAATGCTGCGTCACCAGTTACTGCTTCGATACGACGAATACCTGCTGCAATACCGCTTTCAGAAACAATCTTGAATAGACCGATATCACCAGTATGGTGTGCGTGAATACCACCACAAAGTTCAGTTGAAAATTCGCCCATGCTTAGCACGCGAACTTCATCATCGTATTTTTCACCGAACAGAGCCATTGCGCCTTTTTGTTTCGCATCGTCAATGTTCATGATATTGGTTTCAATCACGTGGTTACGACGGATGTGCTCATTAACTAAACGTTCAACACGTTTAATTTCATCAGCAGTCATGGCTTCTAGGTGAGAGAAGTCAAAACGCAAGTTTTCCGCACGAACCAACGAACCTTTTTGGGCTACGTGAGTACCTAGTACATGACGCAACGCTGCATGCAATAAGTGAGTTGCAGAGTGATTTAGTGAGCTAGCCACACGGCGAGCCTCATCCACTAGCGCTTTCACTTCATCGCCTTGAGCCAAAACGCCTTCTTTAAGTACACCGTGATGAGCAATTGCGTTGCCCAATTTCTGTGTATCTTCAACAACAAAACGACCCGCTGTTGTTTCAAGCACACCGGTATCACCCGCTTGACCGCCTGATTCAGCGTAGAAAGGAGTCTCATCTAACACCACAATCGCTTTGTCACCAGCAGATAAAGAAGTCACTTCTTCGCCATCAACAAACAGGTGAGTGATGTTGCTGCGACCTTCAGTTGCTGTATAACCGCAAAATTCTGTGCTGCCGTCTACCTTAATTTTTGCGTTGTAGTCAGTATCAAACTGGCCAGCTTCGCGTGCACGTTGACGTTGTTCTTCCATCGCAGCTTCAAAACCAGCTTCATCGATAGTGAAACCACGTTCACGCGCTACGTCGTTAGTTAAGTCAGCAGGGAAACCGTATGTGTCATACAGTTTGAACACTGTCTCGCCATCCAGTTCTTTACCAGATAGGCTATCTAACGCGTCGTTCAAAATCGCCAGACCACGGTCTAGAGTGCGGCCAAAGTTTTCTTCTTCGATACGTAGAACTTTTTCTACCACAGCTTGCTGTTCTTTAAGAACTTGACCAGCAGTGCCCATGACTTCAGCTAGAGGGCCAACCAATTTGTGGAAGAAAGCGCCTTTCGCACCCAGTTTGTTACCATGACGAACTGCGCGGCGAATAATACGACGAAGAACATAACCACGACCTTCGTTCGATGGCATTACACCATCAACGATCAAAAACGCACATGAGCGAATATGGTCCGCCACTACACGGAGAGATTGATTAGAAAGATCTTCATAACCAATCACTTCTGCGGCAGCTTTGATCAAAGTTTGGAACACGTCGATTTCGTAGTTAGAGTGAACGCCCTGCATAATTGCAGAAATACGTTCGATACCCATACCAGTATCCACAGATGGTTTTGGTAGAGGTTCCATCGTGCCATCAGCAAGACGGTTGAACTGCATAAATACGTTGTTCCAGATCTCGATGAAACGGTCGCCATCTTCTTCAGGAGAACCAGGACGGCCACCCCAAATGTGATCACCGTGATCGTAGAAAATTTCAGAACAAGGACCGCAAGGACCAGTATCGCCCATTTGCCAGAAGTTATCTGACTCGTAAGCTTTACCACCCTCTTTGTCACCGATGCGCACGATGCGATCTGCTGGCAAACCGATCTGTTTGTTCCAGATGTCGAAAGCTTCATCGTCGGTTTTGTAAACGGTAACTAGCAGGCGCTCTTGTGGAAGTTTCAAGACCTCAGTCAGAAATTCCCAAGCAAACTTAATCGCGTCTTCTTTGAAGTAATCACCGAAACTAAAGTTACCTAACATTTCAAAGAATGTGTGGTGACGTGCAGTGAAGCCGACGTTCTCTAAGTCATTGTGCTTACCACCTGCACGTACACAGCGTTGAGCTGTTGTCGCTCGAGTGTAAGAACGCTTTTCTAAACCTAGAAAACAGTCTTTAAATTGGTTCATCCCTGCGTTAGTAAACAGCAGAGTTGGGTCGTTATGAGGTACCAGTGATGAACTGTCAACAATCTGGTGACCTTTACTTTCAAAGAATGAGAGGAACGCGTTGCGAACCTCATCCGTGCTCATGTACATGCAGCTCTTCCTGAAATTCTCAAATGAAATTTTTGCGCTATTGTAAAGCATGGATAAGAGTTCGCCTAGTTTTCTAAGTGAAAAGAGTCAAATCAACTATCATCGCACTACGATAGCCATAGTTTGAGCCAATGAGAAAGAAGCGTTATCAACAAATTGGGTGAATAGAAGCCTGACTCATCGACTCTATCAATGACTATTCACTCATCGAATAGACCCCAACGCTACGATGTTTAATCCCACTCCTCCTTCCACATGGCTTAACAAGAAGCTCTGCCGAGCATAAATCATAGTTTTATCAAAAATCCTCATTTCACAAATAAGGTCGTCATTACTGATAAAACATTCCATTAGTGTATTCATTCTAACTACTCAGCTTATTTCAACTGGATTAATAATTGCGAATGCAATTTCTCATCCGTATATATAAACAGCATTCTCACAACACTTTCAGCTTATTTTTAACAATCACAGCAATACCAATAAAAAATAAAAATGAGTTGAAATTAAACACTATAAAGGGCTTAAGGTTATGTCTATTTCAAAAAATAAACGTCAGTTTACTGTCTCTGTTCTATCGTCATTAACAGCACTCGCATTAGCAGGCTGTGCGGTTCAGACGGCAGTGATTCAGAATCATCAAGTACATCGAGTTACTCTATTCAAGCCATTGATGGTTACTTAGTTAATGCTGATGTATACGCAGATATCGACGGTTCAAATACGTATACTTCAGCAGACACACTTATCACCACAACCGGTGAAAATGGCACAGCGACAATTCCTGCGGAATATAAAGATTATTCATTAATCGTAAAAATCAAAGCTGGTGTAACGTCCGATTCTGATTCAGGCGTCGTCACCAGCAATAAACAACTGATAGCGGAAGCTGGTAGTGCGGTTATTACGCCATTCTCCACTTACGCGGTTCAAACCAATCAAACCCTAGAAGAAGTTGCAACTAGCTTAAATGTGGATGTAAGTACCATTAACAGTGACTATGTGGCAGCGCAAAATAATAGTGATACCACCACCAGCAATAGCGCGACTAAAGCTCACTTGCTTGCTCGTTCGATTAACCAAACATTGGCTGAAAGCTTAGCAGCAGAAGACACTGATACACTGACGAGCACTGTGACAAAAATCAGTTCTGCTGTAGATGAGACCTATGCTGAAGCTGAAAATAACGGCACCGTTGATGAATTGAATGACGAAGTAGTTACCGTCGATGATTCAGGTAGCGCCGCTGTTGAATCACAAAGTAGCAGTTCTCTACTCAATAACATGGCAGGCAACACCTATTACGGTATGAGTACTAACAATGCCTATTTGGTAGAGGAAGGTCTGGCAATCATGACTGTTGGTACAGATGATAACAGTGACAACATTGTTACTATCTCTGTGACTAATGACAAAAACACCACGCCATACTCTGTTGAAGCGACCTTCTCCGGTAACCAATACTCTTTTACTGAAGATAGTGAGACCTCAACAGAAACCAGCCTCTACTACGCTGACGATGCACTTAACAGTGCTGAAATCACCCTGCAAGTAACTAACGACGGTGATCTTTACTACTACACAACCCAAAATATCAATGGTGGCTTTACCCTGCACAACATCACGGCAAGTGAGTTGATTGGTAAAACGTTCTACATGATTTTTGATGACGCTGGTGATTCAAGTAAGACGAGTGATCCCACTTTCGTCACTTTAGCATTTGATAGTGAATCGGTCACAGTAACTGAAGGGACTGAAAGCTCCACTCACTCTTGGTCAATTAATAGTGATGGCGAGTTGGTCATCGAAGATTTTGCCAACGATAATGGGGATAGCTGGTCAGTTAAAGCGGTTGCACAAACCGATTCATTATTAGTAGTCGCTACAGAAATTGAAGGTATTCCAGTCTTTTTATTTAATGACAAAGATACTGCCAATAACGTTTATGCCACTTGGAATTCGTTATTAGACTAGTTGATCAAGTTTCAAAATAATAATATTGAGATAAAGGCTACTCCTGTAGCCTTTATTCTTTTTATATTTTGACTCTCAACAGAATTTTATTCTGCATCGTCATCGCTTAACGCATATTGGATTTGGTCAAAACTGAAGCCACGGTATTGTAAGAAGCGTACCTGCTTTGCATATCCTTTGGCATCGATAGCCTTTTGACCTTTAAATTTTTTCCATGCCGTTTCTTTTGCGAGTTCAAACCAATCTGTCTGCTCTTCTTGTAATGCTTGTTCAATCGTCGCTTCCGAGACTCGCTTAAGATTTAACTCCTGACGGATACGTCGATCACCATGCCCTTTATAGATATGTTGCCTAACTTGGCTGCGAGCGAAGCGGAGATCATCTAGATAGCCATATTCACTGCAAAGCTGAATAGCAACATCAATTTCTGGAGCTTCATAGCCTTTCAAAGCCAATTTCTGTTTCAGCTCAAAGACACCATGATCACGTCGACTAAGTAATTGAATCGCAGCTTCTTTGACAGATAACGACGGAGTTTTAGGTGATAACATATTGAATTCTCTATAACAAAAAGCCCCGCTTCAGCAGGGCTTCATTATTTTACGTCAGAGATCTTAGAGCTCATCTTGCTCTGGAACTGCGCTAAAATCGTCGTCATTCTCTACGCTAGTTTCACCATGCTCAGCGTGCTCTGCTGGGTTCAACAATAGCTCACGTAATTTGGTATCAAGAACTTTTGCAACTTCTGGATTTTCTTTCAGATACTTACAAGCGTTCGCTTTACCTTGACCAATTTTGTCGCCATTGTAGCTATACCAAGCACCTGATTTTTCGACCAATTTGTGTTTTACACCTAGGTCAATCAGTTCACCTTGACGGTTAAAACCTTGGCCATACATGATCTGAGTGTTAGCTTCTTTAAACGGCGCAGCAATTTTGTTCTTCACAACTTTGATACGAGTTTCGTTGCCAACCACTTCGTCACCCTCTTTGATTGCGCCAGTACGACGAATATCAAGACGAACAGAAGCGTAGAATTTCAGAGCGTTACCACCAGTTGTGGTTTCTGGGTTACCAAACATCACACCAATCTTCATACGGATTTGGTTGATGAAGATACACATACAGTTAGATGCTTTTAGGTTACCAGTTAGCTTACGCATTGCTTGAGAAAGCATACGAGCTTGCAGACCCATGTGGCTATCGCCCATTTCGCCTTCAATTTCTGCTTTAGGAGTCAACGCAGCAACTGAGTCGACAACCATAACATCCACTGCGCCTGAGCGAGCCAAAGCGTCACAAATTTCAAGAGCTTGCTCACCAGTATCTGGCTGAGAAACAAGAAGTTCATCGATGTTTACACCCAATTTACGAGCGTAGATAGGGTCAAGAGCGTGTTCTGCATCGATAAACGCACAGGTTTTACCTTCACGTTGCGCTGCAGCAATCAGTTCTAGAGTCAGTGTTGTTTTACCTGACGATTCTGGACCATAAATTTCAACGATACGGCCCATCGGTAAACCACCAGCACCTAAAGCGATGTCTAGAGAGAGAGAACCTGTAGAGATCGTTTCTACATCCATTGTGCGGTTGTCACCAAGGCGCATAATGGAACCTTTACCGAATTGTTTCTCAATTTGACCTAGGGCTGCTGCGAGAGCCTTCTGTTTATTTTCGTCCATTACTTTCTCCAGACTGTCACTCTTTGAAATAGGGTGATCGATGCAAAATCAGTTCGACAATGAAATGTCTTAATGGCACTCATTATACTGTTGATTCATACAGTGTCCACCCCTGTATGTTAATTTTTTGCCATGCACTCGACCGATATCACTTTTTCATCCGGCAAGATGTTGACTGATCACTGATAGCGCATGATGTATGGCTTGCAATCGAACTTTAGCTCGATCGCCAGAAAAATGCTCCGTACTCACCTCAAGCCAACCACTCTTATCTGCCCAAGCAAAACAGACGGTGCCAACAGGTTTCTCCTCAGAGCCGCCACCCGGTCCTGCAATGCCGCTGATGGAAACCGCAACGGTACCATGAGAATTATTTAAAGCCCCCTGCACCATTTCAATCACGACCGGCTCGGACACCGCGCCATAAGCATCCAGTGTTGCCGCTTTTACGCCAATCATCTCTTGCTTCGCTTCGTTGGTATAGGTAACAAATGCTCGGTCAAACCATTGAGAACTCCCAGCAATATCAGTAATCGCGCTTGCGACACCACCACCAGTACAGGATTCCGCAGTGACTAAAACCTGCTGCGCTTGAAGCAGCTGTTGCCCAAGAGTGTGACTCAAATTTTGTATCGATTGCATGACCAAAAACCTCATTTCATCTTTTCGCTTGATGGTGATTCACGTATCCTAAGCCGCAAAGTCCTTAAACAAAAGAAGTAATCCGTGACTGCCGAGAAACAACATACGCCCATGATGCAGCAATATCTGAAGCTGAAAGCGGAAAACCCAGATATTTTGCTGTTTTATCGTATGGGCGATTTTTACGAACTGTTCTATGACGATGCCAAACGCGCATCTCAGTTACTTGATATCTCATTAACGAAACGTGGCGCTTCGGCGGGCGAACCCATCCCGATGGCTGGCGTCCCTTTCCATGCCGTTGAAAGCTATCTTGCCAAGCTCGTGCAACTCGGTGAATCGGTAGCTATTTGTGAACAAATTGGCGACCCAGCGACCAGCAAAGGGCCGGTTGATCGCAAAGTGGTGCGCATAGTGACACCTGGTACAGTGACTGATGAAGCGCTGTTATCAGAACGCGTGGATAACCTAATTGCCGCCATTTATCACCACGCGGGGCGTTTTGGTTACGCAACACTGGATTTAACTTCGGGTCGCTTCCAGCTGATTGAACCAGAAACAGAAGAAGCGATGGCTGCAGAGCTTCAACGTACTGCGCCACGTGAATTGTTGTTCCCTGAAGATTTTGAACCAGTTCAATTGATGGCTCATCGCCAAGGCAATCGCCGCCGTCCGATTTGGGAATTTGAGCTGCAAACTGCCAAACAACAGTTAAACCAACAATTTGGCACTAAAGATTTAGTTGGCTTCGGTGTAGAGAAGGCCAATTTAGGTTTATGCGCAGCAGGTTGTTTGATTCAGTACGTAAAAGACACCCAACGTACCGCATTGCCGCACATTCGTTCATTGACGTTGGATCGCCAAGATCAATCCGTCATCTTAGATGCGGCGACTCGTCGAAATCTTGAGCTGACACAGAATCTTTCTGGCGGGACGGACAACACACTCTCCGAAGTGCTTGATCACTGTGCCACACCTATGGGTAGCCGTATGCTTAAGCGCTGGATTCACCAACCCATGCGCCATTTCGATGCGCTGAATCAGCGCTTAGATGCAATTGGTGAAATCAAAGACAGCGTGCTGTTTGCTGAACTTCATCCTGTATTGAAGCAGATTGGGGATATTGAACGTATTCTTGCTCGTTTAGCTCTGCGTTCTGCTCGCCCAAGAGATTTAGCGCGCCTACGTAATGCCTTACAGCAATTGCCTGAGCTAGCAGAGTTACTCGGCCAAGTAAAACATCCTTATCTCGCTCAACTTAAGCAATATGCAGCGCCAATGGATGAATTAAGTACTCTGCTTGAGAACGCGATTATTGAAAATCCGCCAGTCGTCATTCGCGACGGAGGAGTCATTGCGCCAAACTATAATGCTGAATTAGATGAGTGGCGCGACCTTGCCAACGGTGCGACGTCATTCTTAGAAAAAATGGAAGCGGATGAACGTGAACGTCACGGCATAGATTCACTCAAAGTAGGCTACAACAATGTGCACGGCTTCTTTATCCAAGTGAGCCGCGGTCAGAGTCATCTTGTGCCACCGCACTACATGCGTCGCCAAACGCTGAAAAATGCCGAGCGTTATATCACGCCAGAGTTGAAGCAACATGAAGATAAAGTGCTGAACTCAAAATCCAAAGCACTTGCTTTAGAGAAGCAACTTTGGGAAGAGCTTTTTGATCTGCTGCTACCACATTTGGAAACGTTGCAAAACCTAGCATCTGCCCTATCTCAACTCGATATTCTGCAAAACCTAGCTGAGCGTGCAGATACATTAGACTACTGTCGCCCAACGTTAACCAAAGAGATCGGTATTCATATTGAAGATGGTCGCCACCCAGTGGTAGAGCAAGTCATGGATGATCCGTTCATAGCCAACCCTATCGACCTTGATCCAAAACGGCAGATGTTGATCATTACAGGTCCAAACATGGGTGGTAAATCGACCTATATGCGTCAAACTGCGTTGATCGCGTTAATGGCTCATATTGGTTCTTATGTTCCCGCTCGTTCCGCATCGATTGGTCAACTTGATCGCATTTTTACCCGTATTGGTGCGTCTGACGATCTTGCTTCTGGTCGTTCAACCTTCATGGTCGAAATGACAGAAACAGCCAACATCTTACATAATGCTACTGCACAAAGTTTGGTGCTGATGGATGAGATTGGCCGCGGCACAAGTACTTATGATGGCTTATCACTCGCCTGGGCAAGTGCTGAGTGGCTGGCGAAGAAAATCGGCGCTTTGACTCTATTTGCGACGCACTACTTTGAGTTAACTGAACTACCAAAACAGATTCCACACTTAGTCAACGTTCATCTGGATGCGGTAGAACACGGTGATAGCATTGCCTTTATGCACTCCGTCAACGAAGGCGCGGCAAGTAAATCCTATGGATTGGCGGTCGCAGGGCTAGCTGGCGTACCAAAAGAAGTGATCAAACAGGCTCGTCAGAAATTGGCGCAGTTAGAGCAAATCGGTAAAGGTGAAGCAGGGCAACGATCACCATCAACAGTCGATATTGCCAATCAACTCAGTTTGATCCCAGAGCCAAGTGAAGTTGAACAAGCACTAAGCTCGATTGATCCTAATGATCTTTCACCACGCCAAGCGCTCGATTTGATCTTCCAACTGAAGAAGATGTTGTAAGCGAACATTGAAAAAATAAAAAAGGCACTCATCTGAGTGCCTTACTTTTTCGCCTAGTCAAAATCTTACATTTCGACTTCAACGTTGAACAGAGATTCCATACTGAGACCTTGTTTCATCAGGATCTCTCTTAGACGGCGTAATCCTTCCACTTGAATTTGACGAACACGTTCACGGGTAAGATTAATTTCACGTCCCACCTCTTCAAGAGTGGATGGTTCGTAACCTAGAAGGCCGAAACGACGCGCTAACACCTCTTTCTGTTTTGGATTCAGTTCATCTAACCAATTCATCAGAGAATCACGGATATCATCATCTTGAGTTGAAACCTCTGGGTCAGAGTTATTCGCATCTGGAATAATATCCAGTAGCGCTTTATCTCCATCTCCACCAATTGGTGTGTCAACAGAGCTGATACGTTCATTCAAACGTAGCATCTTGCTCACATCATCAACCGGTTTATCAAGCTCAAACGCGATCTCTTCTGCTGTAGGTTCATGGTCTAAACGTTGGGACAATTCACGTGCAGTACGCAGATAAATATTGAGTTCTTTCACAACATGAATTGGCAGACGAATGGTACGTGTTTGGTTCATCAAAGCACGTTCAATCGTTTGACGAATCCACCATGTTGCGTAAGTGGAAAAACGGAATCCGCGTTCTGGGTCAAATTTCTCAACGGCACGAATCAAACCTAGGTTGCCTTCTTCTATCAAATCGAGAAGAGCTAGGCCACGATTGCTATATCGACGAGAGATTTTTACCACCAAACGTAAGTTACTTTCGATCATACGTTTTCTTGCGGCTTCACAACCACGCAGAGCGCGGCGTGCATAGAGAACTTCTTCTTCGGCGGTCAACAAAGGCGAAAAACCTATTTCGCTCAAATACATCTGTGTTGCATCTAAACTCTTAGACGAAACATCAAACTCTTCGCGAATATCGTCACTGCTGTCCGTGTCATTAGTGTCTTCTTCACTAGTTGCCGTTAGTTCTTCATCAACCTCGATGGAATCGATTACATCATGATCAAATTCAAACTCTTCGACTTTAGTGGCTGTATTGCTGATACTCATAGCGCCTCCCCATGGCGAGTTTAGCAAGACATTTCAACTTCAATGTCGCTACATGACTCAATCTATTAAGTATGTTTATGGTAAATATCGTTTTGGATTAACGGATTTACCTTGATAGCGAATTTCAAAATGTAAACGGACGCTTGTCGAACCCGAACTTCCCATCGTGGCGATTTTCTGCCCGCCTCTTACATTTTGACCTTCTTTAACCAGCAACCGATCGTTGTGGGCATAAGCACTGATATAGTTGTCGTTGTGCTTTATAATTATTAAGTTCCCATAGCCTCGTAGTGCATTCCCTGAATAGACTACTGTACCTGCTGCAGTAGATACGATGGATTGACCACGCTGCCCCGCGATATCTATCCCTCTATTACCCTGATCTCCTGCTGAGAACTGACTAATGATTCTTCCTTTTGTTGGCCATAACCATTTAGAAATCTTCTGGTCGGCTACATTAGGATTACTTACATTAGTGTTAACATTATGTTTACTGCCTGAACCAACATACTCTTTTGATTGACCTTGATCAATACCTGTATTCGCAGTTTTACCACCCACTTTAGAGGTATTTTTCAAAGTATTAGAGGAAGTGGTCACATTGGGAATTGGAGTAGGAATTGTGCTTGAAGCCTTAATATCCGGCACTGCGACGCTACTTTTACTCGCAATATGAGCTCTGGAACCGTATACCGGGGGAGTATAAGTTGGTGTCCAAAGTTTGAGTCGATCTCCGGGATGGATCACATATGGCGGAGCGAGATTATTGTAACGGATTATGTCTTTAACATCTTTGTCGGTGATGTAGGAGATAAAGTAAAGCGTGTCACCCTGCTTTACTTGATAATAACTCCCACGATAACTACCACGTTCAATCGCATTGTAGTCTTTTCCCAATCCAGACACAGGGGCTGGCATATGCGGAGCACACCCAGCCAATAAGCCAGATATGCCCAATGCCAACAACTGTCTGAACGGAATACTCATCATTACGCTAAGTCACCTGGAATTAACGGTACAAATCGTACATCTTCGATTGACTGATAAATCCATTGTTCTCCTTGGCGTTGAATCTTATACAACTGTTGCTGTTCATCCCCGACAGGAAGCACTAAACGACCACCATCAGCGAGTTGATCCAGTAAAGCTTGAGGGACAGATTGCGCTGCAGCCGTCACGATAATGGCATCAAATGGACCTTTACTCGGCCAACCTTGCCAGCCATCACCATGTTTCGTTGAGACGTTATAGATATCTAACTGCTTTAAACGGCGTTTAGCATCCCATTGTAATGACTTAATTCGTTCTATCGAGCAAACGTGTCTCACCAGCTTCGCTAACACAGCGGTTTGATAGCCAGAGCCGGTACCTACTTCTAAGACCCGGCTATCGTGATTTAATTCCAACACCTGTGTCATTTTAGCAACAATGTACGGTTGGGAAATGGTTTGCCCCTGACCAATAGGAAGTGCGTTGTTATCATAAGCTTGATGCATCATAGCTTGAGAAACAAACGCTTCTCGTGGTACGGAATACATAGCCTCTAATACACGCTGATCTGTGATGCCTTGCGCGGCTAAAAACTGAACTAACTTTTCAGCTTTCGGGTTCGCCATTCACCTATCCTTTCAACCAATCATTCATACTATTGATCGACTCATGAGCGGTGAGATCCACTTGCAGTGGTGTCACTGAAACAAACCCTTTGTCGATAGCGTAAAAGTCGGTGCCTTCACCTGCATCGGCTCGAGCTCCTGGAGGACCTAACCAAAAGATATCGTGACCACGGGGATCTTTTTGACGAATCATATTTTCCGCGTGATGACGAGCGCCTAAACGAGTCACTTGAAACCCTTGCAAATGTTCGATGGCACAATCCGGAATATTCACATTTAACAAACGATTAGTTGGAATAGCATTAGATAAATGCTGCTCCACTAACTGACGAGCAATATGTCCTGCAGTCGCAAAATTTTGCGTACCCACCAAAGAGAAAGCGATAGATTGCACACCCAAAAAGTGCCCTTCCATCGCAGCGGCTACAGTACCAGAATAAAGCACGTCATCGCCCAAATTGGCACCGTGATTAATTCCGGTTAGCACCAAATCTGGCTTGTTATCACGCAACAATTCGTTGAGTGCAAAATGCACACAATCGGTTGGAGTCCCTTGCACCGAATAACGCTGCGGCGCAATCTGGTTCACACGTAACGGTTGTTCCAAGGTCAATGAATTGGAAGCACCAGAACGATTACGATCCGGTGCAACAACAGTAATATTCGCGATATCAGCTAATGCTTGTTCCAATACGGCAATGCCCTCAGCATAAATACCGTCATCGTTGCTTAGCAGAATATTCACTCGTCTATCAGTCATAGTGGCGCTCTACGGGTATCTCTTCGATAAGTTCACGCACAATAGATGTAGCAAAACTACCTGAATCTAATGTGAAACTGAGTTTAATCATATCGTTATCGACTTCCCAGACCAAATCTTTTGCTTTAAGTGAAATCGCGCGACGATCATGACGCATCCGGTTACCACGAATCAATGCCATGAGATCAGCCTCAGCATCTAAGCAAGGCTGCTCTAATTGCTGAGCTGTTCCTTGAGTAGGTAACTCATTATCGCCTGCCAGCGCAGCACTAATCGCTACTTGCTCCGCAGCAACCTGCTGTTGTAGCGTAGACAATTGCGCAGCATCTGCCACGATGCTTTCGCCATCACGTAGAACAACATCACCTTCGACAACAGTATTAAATACTTTTTGTTCAATACGTTGAGAGACAATGCCATTAAAAATCCACGAGCGAGCGGCGGAAAGATACATACTGCGCTGATTCTGGTTGCGAGTACGCACGTTTTCACGCCCCCAGCGACGAGCCTCATGCAGGTTATTACCATCACGGCCAAAACGCTGACTACCGAAATAGTTCGGTACACCTTGCTCTTTTACCACAGCAAGACGAGCTAGAACGTCAGTAACATCAGAAACTTCAGAAAGAGTAACCACAAAATGGTTAGCCTGCAGGTCGCCCGGGCGCAGCTTGCGGTTATGACGCGTCATTTCCAAAACTTCAATCGTAGGATGTTCGATTTGAAATAGCGCCAAGTTAGGGAACGACTTTCCTGGCAAATGAACGCATAGCCATTGCTCGGTAACTGCGTGACGGTCTTTTAGACCAGCCCAACTGACATCCTTCGATTTAACGCCACACGCTTTAGCCAGTTCATTAGCTACAAAACTGGTGTTTTCACCCGTTTTACGGATGTGCACCATCAAAAAGTCGCCAGAACCACTCAAAGGGTAACCAAGATCTTCAACTACCTGAAAATGTTCAGGTAAGGCTTTTAGTTTTGCTTTTGCCGTCGGCTTACCACACAGGTAAGCAAAGGGTGCCAAAATATCACTCATTCTGTTTTTCCAATGTCGCTTAAATGCGAGTTAATAGGACGACCGCTTCACACGCGATGCCCTCTTTGCGTCCAGTAAAACCTAAACGCTCAGTCGTTGTTGCTTTCACGTTCACATTGCCAATATCAGTCTCAAGATCGTGAGCAATCGCCTCGCACATAGCTTCAATATGCGGAGCCATCTTTGGCGCTTGAGCCAAAATAGTCACGTCAGCATTGCCCAAACGGTAACCTTGCTCTTTGACTCGGCGGTAAACGTCTTTCAATAATTCGCGGCTATCTGCCCCTTTCCATTTATCGTCTGTATCGGGGAAATGGCGTCCGATATCTCCAGCTGCAATGGCACCAAGAAGAGCATCACATAACGCATGCAGTGCAACGTCACCATCGGAGTGAGCAATCAGACCTTGTTCATAAGGAATAGCGACACCGCCAATCATAATTGGGCCTTCGCCACCAAATTTATGAACGTCAAAACCGTGACCAATTCTAATCATTTTTCTTCCTTTTCACGTCGGAGATAGAACTCAGCTAACGCGAGATCTTCGGGTTGAGTGATTTTAATATTATCTGCTCGACCTGCGACCAGTGCAGGAGCATAACCTAGCCACTCAAAAGCAGATGCTTCATCGGTGATGGTTACTTGTTGTTGTAATGCATCATGCAATGCACGTTGCAAAGATTGAGCGCGAAACATCTGTGGCGTTAGTGCATGCCAAAGAGCTACGCGATCAACGGTATGTTGAATCTGTTGAGCCAAATCCGCACGTTTCATCGTATCGCGCACGGGAGATGCCAAAATAGCACCCACTTCATGTTGCGTAGCGACAGAAATCAAACGAGAAACATCGTCGAGATCTACACAAGGTCTTGCGGCATCATGCACCAAGACCCATTGATTGGGTAAATTCTCACACACATAATTCAGCGCAGACAGCACCGAGTCAGCGCGCTCCTTTCCACCTGAAACTCGAATAACACGCTCATGATGCGCCAATGATAGTTCAGGAAAGTATGGGTCATCATCGCTCACTGCGATCACCACTTTAGTGATGAGTGGATGATGGAGCAATTTCTCTATCGTGTGCTCTAAGACGGTGTGGCCTAACAATGTTAGATACTGTTTAGGACGGTCGGCTTTCATGCGACTGCCAACACCAGCAGCAGGAACAATAGCGACAATTTCTTGAGTCATTACTTATTATCCTCACCGATGATTCGGTAAAAGGTTTCGCCATCTTTAATCATGCCTAACTCGTGGCGAGCACGCTCTTCAATGGCATCAGAGCCTTGACGTAAATCGTCAATTTCCGCAAACATTTCTTGATTTCGTTGATGAAGGTTTGCATTTACCTGTTCTTGGGCTGTGGTTTCACTCGCCACACTCTGGTAATCGGATATCCCGTTTTTACCAAACCATAAGGTATATTGCAGACTGCCGAGGAGCAGTAATAAGGTCAAGGCAAAGAGTCGCATCTTCAATACTCACCGCTTAATTTATGTTGCATCCGAAACATAAAGTGTTAAAAACTGCAGGTACGGTCCACTTATAGCATAAGCCTCTCGTTTTAGCGAGTTAGGACCGACTCCACACTGAAAGGAGTTCTCAGCTTTTCTAGATTAATCCCTTCATTTTTCTAGGTGTCATGCCTTTGCGAGAAATGACGATTAACCTCATATGTACTCACAAACAGAATCGGCATCTGTACAAATACTAAACAAACAAAAAAGCGACTTCCTAAGAAAGTCGCTTTTCTCTTACCATTCAGCATACATTTTAGAAGCCTCTTTATGTTAGAGGCTTCTTAAGCTTAATTATGCGTAAATCCACAGTAGCAGAGCGACACCAAACACAATGCGATAAATACCAAACGCATTGAATGTAAAGCGGTTTAAGAACGCCAAGAACAGCTTCATTACAATCCACGCAGAAACGTAAGCAACCACAAAGCCAACAGCTAACGCTTTAAACATATCTGGTGTGAAGTCTTTGTAGTGCCCAAGCAGATCTAAACCACTCGCCGCCACCATCACAGGTAGCGCAAGCAAGAACGAAAACTCTGCACTCGCTGTACGGCTGACGCCAGCTAGCAACGCACCAACAATGGTTGAACCTGCGCGACTAGTACCAGGAATCAAGGCGAATACTTGCGCCACACCGATAGCGATAGCTTGGCGATAAGAAATATCATCCAAAGTATGCGTCGATGGCTGACGATTCTTCAGATATTTTTCCACAATAAGGAAGATAATACCGCCAACAATAAACATGATTGGAACAACGGTAACAGTGAAAAGCGATTTCACTTCATCTTTTAATAAGAAGCCAATTGCTGCAATTGGAAGGAAAGCAATAAATACTTTCATCCACAAAGAGAAGTATTTAGGGTGGAAACGTTCTTTGTAATTGGTTAGAACCGCCAAAATAGCAGCCAACTGAATAATCACTTCAAACGCTTTATTACTGTCTGTTTGTGGTAAGCCTAACCATTCACTAGCGATGATCAAATGCCCAGTTGAAGAAATAGGAAGAAACTCCGTTACCCCTTCAATGAGGCCAAGTATTGCACTTTGCAGTATGTCCATTTATTTACTCTATTATTGTTGCGTCAAACCAAGGTTGAATTGCTTTCAAAATGTCGAGATTGTTGGCCAAAGACCAAACTTGCCGAATAGAACGACCATCATTCGGAATAATAAGTTCCGGACAAAGTTCATAAAGAGGTTGAATCACAAAGGGATAACGGTAGATATCAGAACGCGGTAACTGAGGTTTCTGTGTTGAGCACACTTCACCAAACAGAATGATATCCAAGTCGAGAGTTCGATCTTGAAACTTCTGCGCATCCACATCTCTCCCCCAGCGCATTTCGATCTCTCTAAGCGCTTGAACGAGCTCATCTAAACTGAGTGATGTGTTAAATTCGGCAACTAAGTTGTAAAACGGATGGCTATTAAATCCGATTGCATCACACTCATAGATAGTCGAGAGCTTTAAGCCTGACCCCAAATGGGCCAACTCTCGTACCGCTGCTTCTATATGTGTTTGGCGATCAATATTGGATCCGATGCCAACATAAGTTGTGATCATGCCACTCCCCGTTCAATCACAACCCCAACACTACGTGCTTGAGCCACAGCTTTCGGTTTAGCCACACGAATTTTGATCCATGGCACACCAAAACGTTCCATGATCAATTGCGCGACTTCTTCTGCCACTCGCTCAACGAGCAAGAAACGACCGGACTCAATATGATGAATCACCGCCGTGCTTACCGTGGAATAATCTAAAGCATCACTGACATCATCACTAAGACCTGCAGGGCGATTATCATGCGCCATTTCAATATCTAGGATGAGTTTCTGTTTGATCTGCTGTTCCCAATCGTAAACACCAATTGTGGCGATGACTTCAAGCTGGTCGATAAAAACTTTATCCATTATTTATTTCGTTCCTTTTACAGGTCGGATACCCAAATCGATTAAAAAAACGTACTATTTGTCAGTCGCGATATCATATACCGAAACGATAGCAAGATGTGAATTTCACGTTGTTTTTTCTTTCCGTACTGTTAGATAGTATTAGCGGTACTCTCAGCACAATTTAGAGGCAAATATGACTCCACTGGCACTAATAATGACGATTTTCGCCTATTTACTGGGGTCAATCTCCAGTGCCGTGCTGATTTGTCGCCTACTAAAATTGCCTGATCCACGCGAAACAGGATCACAAAATCCTGGCGCAACCAATGTATTGCGCATCGGAGGGAAAAAGGCCGCAGTGGCGGTATTAGTGTGTGACATGCTCAAAGGCACCATTCCTGTTTGGGGAAGCTACTTTTTAAATATTGAACCTTTTGTGCTGGGGATTATTGCGATTGCCGCCTGTTTAGGGCACATGTATCCAATATTCTTCCATTTCAAAGGCGGAAAAGGCGTTGCCACCGCACTAGGAGCGATCGCGCCGATCGGATTGGATCTTACCGCTGCGATTATGATCACTTGGCTACTTGTTGCGGTTGTCTTTCGCTATTCCTCTCTCGCTGCTTTGATCACGGTATTGTTAGCACCACTTTACACTTGGATGATCAAACCGATGTACACCTTGCCGGTAGCGATGTTGTGCTGCCTAATCGTGCTACGTCATCATCAAAATATTAAGCGACTCTTCTCGGGTACCGAGCCAAAGGTGGGCGAAAAAAAGATCGTTGATGAATCCTAAGCGAGCCTAAAACTCACTTAGGATAATTAAAGAAGGGAGAGCTCACTTCAGATGATACGTCATCATTGCCTAGTTTGCGTAAACACCCTGCAGAAACGCCTGCAGCATCTCGGTCACAAACTCAGGTTGTTCTAAGTTACTAATATGTCCAGCATCCGGAATGAGCACTAATTGACTACCCGATATTTCATCGGTCATTAGATAGGATTCCAGCGCTGGGCGTGGCTTGTCTTCTGCACCGACGGCAATCAAAACCGGCAATACCAATTTCCCTGCCTCTTCCATAACATCGCGTCGACCAAATACCATTTTGCCAACACGCGCAATCTCAACTGCCTTATCGCCAGTAAGTTCACTTAAATGGGTGGCAAATTGCTGCGCTAAATGCGGAGCCTTGGTCATCACCTGTGATGAGAAAAATAGGGGCACAACTGCCTCAACAATAGCGGGAGGAATCATTTTCAGTTGTTCAATCGTCTCGAGCATCGCAAAGTATTTCTGATGAGTCACTTGCGGTTCAAGACCTAAAAATGTATCCATCAAGACCAGTGATTGCACCCGTTGTGGCGCAAGTAAAGCCAATTCAGCCCCCCACATGCCGCCCACTGACAGACCGATGATAGAAAATCGTTCAATCGAGAGATGATCCATCAAAGCCAATACATGACGAGCGTAATCTTGCAAAGAGCGCATTGGTGCTGGCGCTGCATCGGATTGTCCATGAGCCCAAAAATCAGGAACAATACAGCGATAATGTTGTGAAAGAACCGCTACTTGCGGAGCCCACATCTCGCTATCCCATAAATAGCTGTGACCAAAAACCAGAACCTCACCTTCACCTTGGTCGAGGTAATTCATTGTGTTGCCATCGATCATTAATGCGTTCATATCTGGCTTCCTACTTGGAAATTCGCTAAAAACAACAACGGCCGCGAAGTGCGACCGTTGCTACGTTAAGAGTGTTTAATTGGCGTTAGCTGGTCTATCGGCCAGCGTGGGCGCGCCTCAAGGCTTAAATCACTCACATCACCATTTTTCAAACGTTGCATGCCTGCATAAGCAATCATGGCGCCGTTATCAGTACAGAATTCAGTACGTGGGTAGTAAACCGCACCACCTCTTTTCTTGGCTAGTTTTTCAAGTGCAGCACGCAGCGCTTTGTTTGCGCTCACTCCACCCGCGATAACAATACGTTTTAATCCGGTTTGATCCAAGGCTCGTTTACATTTAATAACCAAAGTATCACAAACCGCTTCTTGGAAAGCATACGCAATGTCCGCGCGAGTTTGCTCATCGTCGCCTTCTGCAGCAATCGTGTTGGCCGTAAACGTTTTTAGCCCCGAGAAGCTCATATCCAATCCTGGACGATCTGTCATTGGACGCGGGAATTTAAAACGACCAGGAGTGCCTTTTTCCGCTAAGCGAGCCAATAAAGGGCCACCTGGGTAATCTAAGCCCATCAGCTTAGCCGTTTTATCAAATGCTTCACCAGCCGCATCATCGATAGACTCACCAAGAATCTGATAATCGCCAATCGTACGCACTTCAACGATCATGGTGTGACCGCCCGAAACCAACAGTGCCAAGAATGGGAATTCTGGTGGAGTTTCTTCGAGCATCGGCGCCAATAGGTGCCCTTCCATATGATGCACAGGCACTGCAGGTACATTCCACGCATAAGCCAAACTGCGACCAATAGTTGCACCAACTAACAAAGCACCGACTAAACCAGGACCTGCCGTATACGCCACACCATCAATATCGGCAGGCGTTAATTGGGCATCAGCCAACGCTGCTTTTATGAGGGGAACCGCTTTCTTCACATGGTCACGGGAAGCTAATTCTGGCACCACACCACCGTAGTCAGCATGTAGCTTTATCTGGCTATAAAGTTGATGGGATAACAGCCCTTTTTCATCGTCATAAATGGCGATACCTGTTTCGTCACAAGAGGTTTCAATACCAATAATGCGCATAATTTTCTTCGCACGCTATCTTCAAGAATTCAAAATTGCCGCCATGTTACCTCGGGATTGCTTTACAAACAAATTTTGTACAGACTATGGGCGACAAAACGCTTTACAAAGCGACGGGGTTCGGATTAAAATTCCGCACCATTTTTGATCTCGCTGGTTATAAACCCAACACCTACTATTTCTGAGGAAATGGCAGTGAGTTTAGGTTATGAGACACCAGCATTAACGAATTAACCCCTGAGGTGAAAGGCATATGCCAGTAGTTAAAGTACGTGAAAACGAACCGTTCGACGTTGCTCTACGTCGTTTCAAACGCTCTTGCGAAAAAGCAGGTATCCTTTCTGAAGTGCGTCGTCGCGAGCACTATGAAAAACCAACTACAGTTCGCAAACGCGCTAAAGCAGCAGCTCAAAAGCGTCACGCTAAGAAGCTAGCTCGCGAAAACGCACGTCGCGTTCGCCTGTACTAATAACTGATTCCGAATAAAGGAAATCCGTTATGGCTCTTATTGAGAAACTCAAAGAAGAGCAAAAATCTGCGATGAAGGCCAAGGACAAAACTCGCCTTGGCACTATTCGTTTGGCCTTATCAGCCATTAAACAGCGTGAAGTCGATGAAAGAATTACTCTTTCTGATGACGAGATCGTTGCTGTATTGACTAAAATGGTTAAACAGCGTCGCGATTCTATTGCTCAATATGAAGATGCAGGTCGTCAAGACCTTGCTGACGTGGAACAATCTGAAATCACGGTTCTTGAGGATTTTATGCCTCAACCTCTGAGTGACGAAGAAGTGGCTGCACTTGTAACAAGCGCAGTGACTGAAGCTAACGCTCAAGGCATGCAAGACATGGGTAAAGTGATGGGGATCCTAAGACCACAGATTCAAGGGCGCGCTGACATGGGAGTGGTAAGTGGTTTGGTAAAAACTAAACTATCTTAATAACCCCACCCAAATTACATCAAGCCGTGCTATCCTCTGGAACGCACGGCTTGTTTGTATTTTACACTTCAATACTGGGACTTTCTTTTAGGTTTTATGGCTGGACATATCCCTCGCACTTTTATTGATGACCTTCTTGCTCGGCTTGATATTGTCGATATTGTTGATGCGCGTGTAAAACTTAAAAAAAAGGGCAAGAACTACAGTGCTTGTTGCCCATTCCACAACGAAAAAACTCCCTCTTTTAGTGTTAGCCAAGAGAAACAGTTCTATCACTGTTTTGGCTGTGGTGCTCACGGTAACGCGATTGATTTCCTTATGGAATATGAGCGCCTTGAGTTCCCTGAAGCCATCGAAGAGCTGGCCTCTGGTCTTGGGATAGAAGTACCACGTGAGGAGCGCCAAAACAGCGCTGGACAGCGTAGCTCAACCCCTAAAGCCAACACTGAAGAAAAACGCACACTTTATGATTTGCTCGGAAGTATCGCTCAGTTTTATAAACAGCAGCTCAAAGTTCCTAGCAATAAAGTCGCCATCGATTATTTAAAAAACCGTGGTCTATCTGGCGAAATTGTCCAGAAATTTGGCATAGGTTATGTGGCTGATGAATGGGACCTAGTTCGTAAGAACTTCGGCCAACGTCGAGACACGCAAGATATGCTAGTCACTGGCGGTATGCTGATTGAAAACGATAAAGGTAGCCGATACGACCGTTTCCGCGGGCGTATTATGTTTCCTATTCGGGATCGTCGCGGTCGAGTCATTGGCTTTGGTGGACGTGTGTTAGGGGACGGCACGCCTAAATACTTAAACTCACCAGAAACACCGATTTTCCATAAAGGGAAAGAGCTGTATGGTCTGTATGAAGTACTGCAATCCTACCGTGAACCACCGCAAATATTAGTGGTCGAAGGGTATATGGATGTGGTGGCGTTAGCCCAATTCGGTGTGGACTACTCAGTTGCTTCTCTTGGCACATCAACCACAGGGGATCATCTTCAGCTGCTGTTCCGTCAAACCAATACCGTAGTGTGTTGTTATGATGGTGACCGTGCTGGACGAGATGCCGCGTGGCGAGCGCTTGAAAATGCGCTGAGCTATTTGAAAAGTGGTAACGTACTGAAATTTCTCTTTCTTCCTGATGGAGAGGATCCAGACAGTTTCGTACGTAAATACGGTAAAGACGCTTTTGAAGAGCTGGTGCAAAATGCCGAACCGCTCTCCAAATATCTGTTTAGCAACCTATTGTCACAAGTTGACGTTGGTAACAACGAAGGGAAAGCTGCTCTTGAAGCCCTTGCCCTACCGTTGATTCACAAAGTACCAGATGAATATCTTCAGGATCAATTGCTCACGATTCTGGGACAAAAGACCGGTATTTATAAGAAACCTGTGATCGCGAATGAAACAAATTCTCGTCCACAGCCACATAAACAGATAAAGCGTACGCCAATGCGCGAAGTGATGGCTTTGCTTCTGCAAAATCCGAGCTATGCTGAAATGGTACCAAACCTTTCTGCAGTCAGTGGTTTGGCGATTCCGGGACTCAGTTTGCTGGTAGAGATTCTTGAAAAATGCCAACAACGTCCCCATATCACCACTGGCCAGCTAATGGAGCACTGGCGAAATGAAAAAAATGAGGCACTTCTGTCTCGTCTGGCAAGCTGGGAAATCCCCTTTGTCGAAGACAATCAAGAAGAACTATTTTTAGACTCATTGGACAAAATACTAGCCCAGTGTGTAGAGAAGCAAATTGAAACCTTGCAGGCTAAAGCACGAAGTGTCGGTTTATCAACCGAAGAAAAGAGGGAGCTACAGGCGCTAATAATGCAAGACCTGAAAGCATGACCCTGATTAATAGATAGCCAGCATAATTTCAATTTGCTATAATACGTGGTTTGCATTTCGCATACTTTATTCCTTCACCAGATACGAAGTTGGATACCGTCTATGGATCAAAATCCGCAGTCACAGCTAAAACTACTTGTCCTACGAGGCAAAGAGCAAGGCTATCTGACCTACGCCGAAGTAAATGACCACCTACCTGCTGAAATCGTCGATTCCGAGCAGGTAGAAGATATTATTCAAATGATTAACGACATGGGTATCAAGGTGGTAGAAACTGCACCTGATGCCGATGATCTAGCGTTAAGCGACGATAACAATATTACTGACGAAGATGCAGCGGAAGCTGCAGCTGCTGCGCTATCTAGCGTAGAGAGTGAAATTGGCCGCACAACTGACCCAGTACGTATGTACATGCGTGAAATGGGTACCGTTGAGCTGCTAACTCGCGAAGGTGAGATTGATATCGCCAAACGCATTGAAGATGGTATTAACCAAGTTCAAAGCGCAGTTGCTGAATACCCTGGCACTATTCCATATATTTTGGAACAGTTTGACAAGGTTCAAGCTGAAGAACTTCGCCTAACAGACCTGATCTCTGGTTTCGTCAATATGGACGAAATGGATGAGCAAGGTCCAACTGCGACTCATATCGGTTCTGAATTGTCTGAACTAGACGACGAAGATGAAGATCGCGTTATGGATGATGACGACGATTCAGACTCCGATGATGATGACGAAGATGAAGACGAAGATGATGATGAAGACGGCGATGACGATGACAGCGATTCTGATGAAGAAGACGCTGGTATCGATCCTGAACTTGCATTGGAAAAATTCACCGAGCTACGCAATAAGTTCCAAAACTTACAACTAGCGATCAATGAGCACGGTGAAACTAGCCAGGCATCTCAGGATGCATCAGGCCTTGTGCTTGAGGTGTTCCGCGAATTCCGTCTGACACCAAAACAGTTCGATCACTTGGTTGATACGCTACGTACTTCTATGGAACGCGTTCGCACTCAAGAACGTCTGATCATGAAGAACGTTGTTGAATACGCAAAAATGCCTAAGAAGTCATTTATTGCCCTATTCACTGGCAATGAATCAAGCGAAGCATGGTTAGACCAAGTTTTGGCAACGGATAAACCTTACGCTGAACGTATTCGTTCACGCGAAGAGGAAATTCGTCGTTCAATCCAAAAACTGCAAGCGATTGAATCTGAAACGTCTCTAACTGTTGATCGCATCAAAGACATTAGCCGTCGCATGTCAATCGGTGAAGCGAAAGCTCGCCGTGCGAAAAAAGAGATGGTAGAAGCGAACTTACGTCTGGTTATTTCTATCGCTAAGAAATACACCAACCGTGGTCTGCAATTCTTGGATCTAATCCAAGAAGGTAACATCGGTCTAATGAAAGCCGTAGACAAGTTTGAATACCGTCGTGGTTATAAGTTCTCAACTTATGCAACATGGTGGATTCGTCAGGCAATCACTCGTTCGATCGCAGACCAAGCGCGCACTATCCGTATCCCGGTACACATGATCGAAACGATCAACAAGTTGAACCGTATTTCTCGTCAAATGCTTCAAGAAATGGGTCGTGAACCATTACCTGAAGAGTTGGCAGAACGCATGCAAATGCCGGAAGACAAGATCCGTAAAGTACTGAAGATCGCAAAAGAGCCAATCTCAATGGAGACACCAATCGGTGACGACGAAGATTCGCATCTTGGCGACTTTATTGAGGATACCACGCTAGAATTGCCACTAGATTCAGCAACTTCAACTAGCTTGAAAGTTGCAACTCGTGACGTACTAGCAGGCCTGACTCCTCGTGAAGCGAAAGTACTACGTATGCGTTTCGGTATCGACATGAACACTGACCACACTTTGGAAGAAGTAGGTAAACAGTTCGACGTTACTCGTGAACGTATTCGTCAGATCGAAGCAAAAGCGCTTCGTAAACTTCGTCATCCAAGCCGTTCAGAAACTCTGCGCAGCTTCCTAGACGAATAATCTCTGACGGATTTTCCGCCGAAGACAAGCAAAAGGTGAGCATTAGCTCACCTTTTTTGTATCTGCTGTTCTAAGTGGATAAAAACTAAGCGCAATTCCACCCAGTTGCGTCTAGACACACCTAGCCCCTTCCCCTATAATCTTTCCCCAGTTCGGCCCCTTAGCTCAGTGGTTAGAGCAGTCGACTCATAATCGATTGGTCCCCAGTTCAAGTCTGGGAGGGGCCACCAATCTGTCTTCCGATGACATCCATCAAAGTCCAAAAACCTCGTAAAATCAGCACATACCAAATCCGTCTATATCCAAAGATGTCCATCGTGTATTGTGACATCCACAATTTGATGTACCATCTAATGTACCAACGGCTAAGCATCGACTATTTTGGTGGTACATCATGGCAAAAAGAGTAGTCCCTTTAACTAACACTCAAGTTAAACAAGCTAAAGAATCCGACAAAGAATACACACTCTCTGATGGTGATGGCCTTCAGTTGCGTGTTAAAACGAATGGCACAAAGTTATGGATTCTGAAATACACCCATCCAATAACAAAAAAAAGAAACAACATAAGCTTTGGCAGTTTTCCTGATGTATCTCTTGCCGAGGCAAGAAAACGGCGTTCAGAAGCAAAAGCTCTTTTAGCCCTTAATATCGATCCTAAGCAGCATAAAGATGAAAGGCTCTTACAAGAAAGAACAGAGCTTGAAAATACCTTTGGTAAATTTGCAGATAAATGGTTGGAACTCAAGAAAGAGAGTGTAAAACCAGAAACCGCAGATAAAGCTTATCGAGCTCTTGAGAAGCATATCCTACCTAAACTTGAGAATGTCCCCATTCAAGATGTCAAACCCAGAACAGTACTCAGCATTCTTGAGCCCGTAAAAGCACAAGGAGCCCTAGAAACCGTTAAAAGGCTGTGCCGTATAATCAATGAGGTTATGCGTCTTGCTGTAGCGTCAGGCGACATTGAAGTTAACTACCTAGCAGACATCACCAAGCTCTTTCCTGCACCTAAGCGCCAGCATATGGCAACCATCGAACCAGAAAGACTACCAGAGTTGATGAGAGCAATAGCAAATGCCAACATCACACTATCTATTCGTTGCTTACTTGAGTGGCAGCTACACACAATGACAAGGCCAATTGAAAGCGCAACAGCACGTTGGCTGGACATCGATTTTGAAAATAAAGTGTGGGTTATTCCAGCAGAAAGAATGAAGATGAAGCGTCCCCATACAATCCCACTTACAGAACAAACGTTGGCACTTTTAGAAATAATGAAGCCAATCAGTGGTCATAGAGAATTCATTTTCCCAAGTAACAAAAACCCTAAAAGCCATGCAAATAGTCAGAGTGCTAATAAGGCACTGAAAAAAATGGGATTTGAAGGAGAATTGGTATCTCATGGGCTAAGAGCATTAGCAAGTACTACTCTTAACGAGCAGGGATTCATTCCTGATGTGATTGAAGCTGCTTTAGCTCATGTCGATAAGAATGAAGTTAGGAAAGCGTATAACCGAGCGGAATATCTTGAACAGCGCAGAAAACTCATGTGCTGGTGGAGCGAGCATATAACAGCATCTGCTGAAGGAAATGTATCACTCGCGAGTCGAAAAGGGCTTAAATTGGCGGGATAGCGTTCTAACACGCAATAATGTGCTGATGGAGTGGACATATAGCAGAGTCAGCCTCTCTGTAACCGTAACTAAACAGTTGAAAGTTATCTAAATTTAACCGATGAAGATAAATAATAAAGGCTGCACCACTTTATTTGTGTATGCAGCCTGTAACTGTAACAGATTACAAACTATTGCTATCTAGGTAATGGAGGCAAACCAAGTTCTTTAAGGAAGCTATTATGTTTGTCTAAGGCTTCATTGATATCTTTTTCAATATCAACTAGCTTCTTATGCTCTGCTTGTAAATCCACCTTAGCTTCAGCTTTAGTCGTACTTACGTATCGCGATATATTCAAGTTGAAATCATTCTTCTCGATCTCTTCCATTGAGACTCGGCGAGAGTAGCGTTCCTCTTGATCTCTAAACTTATAAGTATCGACTATCTTTTGAATGTCATCTGGGCGAAGCTTATTCTGGCGTTTACCTTTTTCGAAGTTCTCTTCATCACTAGCATTGATAAATAATACATCATCGTACTTCTTACATTTTTTTAGTACGAGAATACAAACAGGAATACCTGTTGAGAAAAACAGATTAGAAGGTAAACCGATAACAGTATCAATGTGCCCATCTTTTAACAGCTTACTGCGTATGCGTTGTTCCGCTCCACCTCTAAACAAGACACCATGAGGCAGGATAATAGCCATCGTGCCTTCATCACTTAAAAAGTGGAAACCATGTAAAAGAAAAGCAAAATCAGCAGCAGATTTAGGAGCTATACCGTGATTTTTGAAACGAAAATCTTCTTTAAACTCAGCTCTATCTGACTCCCATCGATAACTAAATGGAGGGTTAGCAACTACAGCATCGAACTTAAGCTTTTTCGCTGGGTTCTTTTCATTGAGCAGATCCCAATCATTTAATAGTGTATCCCCATGAAAAATATTAAATTCAGTATCTTTTACCCCATGGAGTAACATGTTCATACGAGCTAAGTTATAGGTGGTAATATTTTTTTCTTGTCCGTAAATCTTGCCTATGCTACCACCATTCTTCAGAATATTATTTCGTATGTTGAGTAGTAACGAACCGGATCCACAAGTAAAGTCTAAAACCTTATTCAAACTTTTCTTTTTACCCATTCTAGGCTCTTGACTATCTAGAGTTACTATTTCTGACAGAATTGTTGATACTGGCTGGGGAGTATAAAACTCTCCTGCTTTTTTACCGCCATTTGCAGCAAATTCTCCAATAAGGTATTCATACGCATTACCCAACGTATCAGTATCCATTGAGAACTGAGAAATTCCTTCAGAAACCTTTTGGATGATAGTACATAGCTTTGCATTACGATCTGATGGCTTTTTCCCTAACTTTTCTGAGTTTAAGTTTATCTCAGAGAACAAGCCTTGAAAGCTACTATTGAAGCTTTCATTTTCAATGTACTTAAATCCTTCTTCTAACGTTTTGAGCAACTCATCATCTTGAACCCTCGCCATTTCAGCGATACTTGACCATAAATGCTCAGGCTTAATAATGTAATGCAATTTACGGCGCATTTGCGTTTCAAAAAACGAGATGTCATCAGGGTTTTCGTCATACCACACTTCCAACGGGTTAGACATTTTTAAATCCCTAAGAACATCCTTAGGTAAATCAAGGTAGTCTTTTCCTAATTCTTTCTTAGCTGCGGCTTCAAAGTTATCAGATAAGTAACGTAAGAACAGGAAAGAAAGCATGTAGTCACGAAAATCATCTGCATTCATCGCTCCACGCAAAGTGTCCGCGATATCCCACAGAGTTTTACCTAACTTGTTTAATTGTTCTTGAGTCATCTTAATATATCTCTAATTATTGCTCTGTTACGGGTTGTTGTGCTGGTGTATCTGGGAACAGATCTGGGTTAAATCGGTAATTTTCCATAAAATCGCTTAAAATATTTCTGAAGTGACCTTTATTTTCTTCTGTCATTTCTGTTGGTTCAAACAGAGAATAGTTACCATGACTCAAAATATTTATTAATCGTGCATGTAATATCCCATCAGGGTCATTAGCACTTTGTTTGATACAAGCTGAAAAATTACTGAATCCATGAAATGTGGCGGTCTTTTCTAAGATGCTACGTAATATAGTAAAGTGATAGGTAAATAGATCTCCAGATTCAGATGCTTTATGTAGTTCTTCTAGTAAAGCAACATGATGAAAGAATGGAGTACTATTCTCATATCGCAATATGTATCGCTTATTCTCTTTGTCATGCTTCAAAAAGTATGGTTGTAGCTTTTTCTTCTCATTTAACTCATTCCACATCACATTAAAAAACAGTGCATGATGTGATGAGATAACAGTCTTAATTGAACCATTAGCTGTTTTTAATAATTGAGCAAGATGGCTGGCTACCGATATAGCATTATGATCATCTAATGAAGAAATAGGATCATCAATATATAAATACTTCACCCAGCTATAAGCTTCTTGTCCATCAATAGCTAATTGAGCCACTGCCAAAAAGAAACACCAAACAAAAATATTTTCTTCACCACGAGATACTTTTATATGTTCTATTGTTTCATGTGAGCCGTCATTTTTTTGTATCTCACGCTTAAAGTTAACTGTCCAATTAGAATAATCAATTTGAAAATCAAAATCGGCATAACGCTGTAATAATGGACGAATACGATTCTCCATTTCTAACTCTTGAAAACCATCAAAAAAATGAGAATTCTGATTAATCTTGAGTACTCTCTGTTGGTCATTATCTAGATCATTGTCCCAAGAAAATAGATCTTCAGTGAAAGCGTTAAAATAAAGAGTATCTCTTGTCGTTTCCTCTACCTCTAGTGGTGTTGTGACGCCATCAGTAACATTAGCAGGACGAGTGATGACATTTTTACCTAAATCTTTAAATGTCATAGATAAGCGAGTTTTACCTGTACCATTATAAGCAAAGACTAATATCTGATTTACTGTTTGAGTTTTTTTTCCTCTAGGAACGCCATTTTCAAATACATCTCTAAATTTTTCAGAAACCTTACCAAGATCCGAAAACATCAGTTCGCTCATGCAATAGACTCCTTCATTTCTGGAAACAACTGCTGCATTAACCCTTTTTTGTACTCTTTGAGTGTTTCGATCTTGTCAGCTTGAGAACGAATCAACTCATCAATAGACAAAAGACAAGCTGCAATTTTGTTCTGCTCGGATAAATTAGGTAACAGTAGCTCTGTTGACAACACAATCTTATTCGATGTATGCCGGACAGTAGATCCAGTAGCTGTATTAATAATTCTCTTTCTAAAGCTATTTGACAGAAAAAAATATTTAAGGAAGTTTGAGTTAATATTACCCTTAAGAATAACTTTAGCGATACGTTGATTTAACAATACTTCGCCATCACTAGGTGTTAATAACATTGGTCGACCTAGCAATTCACACGATGGTGTTAAATCAGTTAGAAGAAGTAGTAAGTCTCCTTCTCGACAAATATAACGTTCATTGAAATCTTCTGATGTATATTTGGTATTATCTTCGCTAAAAGATGCAAATCCATTTTTTGTAAAGTTTTTTGGGGTTACCATTTTTTTTCCTGTTGTGGAAAAATATTCACTTTTGAAAGCATGCCCAGATAGTAAATCTACAAGGTTGTGTAGCTTTTCTTTTTTCCAATTAGCTTCCATGCTGAATTCTGGAAACCTAAAATCTGGCTTATTCTCACCTTCCGCAGGAAACAGCTTTTGCATCAAGCCTTTTTTATGGAATTTTAATAATTCTAATTTTTTAGTATTTGTTGTAATTAGGTCATCCATCGAAGAAATGCAATCAACAATTTTTTGTTGTTCTTTTTCTTTAGGGATAAGAACTTCAATCTTATTAATAATCACTTTAGAAAGACTAGGAACACCACCAGCCTCATTCAGCTTTAGCCAATCTATGTTTTGAAAAAGTAAATAAACAAACTCTGGTATACAGTTTTTAAATGAGTGCGTATAAAAGAGAGTATCCACCGTCCAAAACTTACCTGTAAGAAACATCGGGTTATTGATCGTTCCTTTCCTACCAATACATGCACTTTTACCATCGTATAAGTAATCGTTAACTGAGCGCATATAACCACCAGAACCGTAAACAGGAACATCGCCATCAGCTAAATGTTTATGATCTTTTCCACCACCAATTTCAAATAGTTTAGAAAATGATTTTTCTTCCCATTTTGGATAATTAATAAATTCTGGAAACCTCAACTCAGGAAGCCCTACTTTATTTTCTAAATTACTCATATGCAGCTAACCCTGAAATCTCACGCCCTTGGGCTAGTTTATGTAGGTAAGGAACCAAATCTTCCATCAATGCTAACTCTTTCTTCGTACGTTCTTTCCAGCTAAGATCTAGTGGTTCCAACAGATCCCCCAGCTTCTCGCCATCAAAAATCATTCGTCCCATAATTCCATCAACAAATGCTTGTAAACTCTCTGTGGTTAAACCGTGCTTTATAGCCATGTCATTGAGTTCGCTGGTAGCCTTTTTCATTTTAAATGCTTGGTAGCCAGCGTGAATTTGTGACACATTCAATGCTTCACCAGAAGGTAAACTATGTATATAAGCAATTAACTCATCTCGTTCAGACATCAGATTCGATTGCGAACAAATCAAATCGATGAGTTGCTGACGCGTCATGCTTTGCTTACTTGTTCCCTGAGTCGATTTAGCAATTAATCCCATGATGTAGTCATAATCGATTAAAGCGGATGCAAACAACACAAACTCAAACTCTAGCTGTTCGACTTCTTCAGGCAAGTCTCCTGCCCCTTTATTCGTGTCTAGCTTGCGTTTCAAGTCTTTGGCTGTTTCTAAATACGCTCCTTTAAAGCCACGTAAGGTATCAATCGGTAATGTCGCTGCTACCTGAGCTTTCTGTTCGTCATCTAGTTCTGTGTACTGCTCTAGTTGGTTCTTAAATTTTTGTACTTCTTTGAAGTGATTAATAAAAGAAGCTCTTTGCGCGTCACCTTGAAGATTGGTCACTTCTGAAGGCTCACATGCTAAGCCTTGCTTTTGCATAAAGGCTTCTAGCTTATCGACCGCTGCTTTATATTTTTCAACGACAACAGGCGCAGGATCTACCAACCAAATCTGCTCAGCACCTTCTTCTTTTTTACCAGAAAAAAGTTTAATAGCTTCATTGACTTCTTTTTCTTGACCTCGGAAATCTAAAATATTCCCCCAAGGCTTGCTATCATTCAATACACGGTTAGTACGTGAAAATGCTTGTATAAGACCATGGTGTTTTAGGTTCTTATCTACGTATAAGGTGTTCAGGTATTTGGAGTCAAAACCTGTCAATAACATATCAACGACGATAACGATATCGATCTTGTTTTTATGTGGATAATCAGCATTGTCGTATTGCTGATCTTTAATCCGTTGCTGAACATCTTGGTAATAGAGGTCAAACTCATTAATAGTATGATTCGTTGAATACTGGTGGTTGTAGCTATTAATAATATCGATTAGTGCTTGCTTCTTGCGCTCAGGTTCAACTTCGTTATCGGCTTTTTCTTGTGGTAGATCTTCCTGTAATTGTTGGATATCTTTCACATTTCGAGCGAGTGTATTTAAATCTGAATCTTCTTTATCCTTATCACTTAGCTGTGCTGGCGGCGAAAACACACAAGCAATATTCAACGGAACATAGTCTTCAGACTCTGAGGCTTTAAGCTCTTGCTGGCTCTTAAACTCTTCGAAGTATTCAATTGCATGATTGATAGAAGCCGTTGCTAGAATGGCATTGAATCGACGGTGATTCGTCACAGCATCATGCTTCTCTAGTATCTCTTGAACGACAGCCCGTGGTGGAGGTGTAACTCTTGTCACCGTGGCTTCAGCTTCATCATTGCTGGCGTCTGCTAGTTGCTTGCTCGCAGAATGTTTGCCAAAAAAGTCAATATGGAAGCTTAGAACGTTCTTATCTTCAATTGCATGAGTAATCGTATAGTGGTGTAGCTCTTGCTCAAAGATACTCTCAGTGGTTTTAAAGGAACCCACATTGCCATCGATTTGAGTATACGTTGAGTTTTTCTCGAATATAGGAGTACCTGTAAAGCCAAACAATTGTGCTTCGGGGAAAAACTCTTCAATCGATTTATGGTTTTCACCAAACTGAGAGCGGTGACATTCATCAAAGATAAAAACAATACGCTTATCTCGTAGTGGCTCTAATCGTTCTTTAAAGGTTTTTTTACCCGCTTTCAGTTTACTCTGGTTGCGCTTGCTGTTTTCATCTAGCGCTAAGCCGAGTTTCTGAATCGTTGTAACGATGACTTTATCAGCATAGTCTTCTGACAACATACGACGAACTAACGTTTCTGTATTGGTGTTCTCTTCTACACAGCCATCTTGAAACTTATTAAATTCTTCTCGTGTTTGACGATCCAAATCTTTTCTGTCGACTACAAACAAGCACTTTTCAATATCAGGATTATCTTTAAGTAACGTTGACGCTTTAAAAGACGTTAGAGTTTTACCAGATCCTGTTGTATGCCAGATATAGCCATTTACTTGCCCTTCATGGATACAATCAACAATAGCTTCCACCGCATAGATTTGATACGGACGCATAACCAGAAGCTTTTGTTCCGACTGAACCAGTACCATGTAACGGCTGATCATTTGACCTAGAGTACACTTCGATAAGAAGGCATCAGCAAAGTCATGTAGATGCGATATTTTACGGTTTTTTTCATTAGCTAGTTGATAAACAGGTAAAAAACGCTCATCAGCATTGAAGCTAAAGTGCTCACTACGGTTGTTAGCAAAGTAATAAGTGTGGTGTTCATTGCTAACAATAAACATTTGAATGAAGCACATCAGTGTATTGGTGTAGCCATTGCCAATATCATTTTTGTAATCAACGATTTGTTCCATAGCTCGACGAGTCACAATGTCGTAAGCCTTCAGCTCAATCTGCACCGTAGGTACGCCATTAATCAATAAAATCACATCGTAACGGTGATTGCTTTCATCCGTATTAATGCGCAATTGGTTAATTACTTCAAACTCATTTTTACACCAGTCTTTGATATTCACTAAGGTGTAATGCAGCGGTGTACCATCCTCACGCTGAAAGTAGCCACGTTCACGCAGCGTTTTAGCAGCTTCAAAGACATCAGCCGTAATGATGTCTTGATATAAACGCTCAAATTCATTGTCAGTAAGGTTGACGAAGTTTAACGCCTCAAATTTTTCACGAAAGTTCTGCTTCAAGGCTCGATCTGTTCGGATATCTTTACGGTATGAATACTTCAGATCGCCCAGCTTATCTATGAGCGCTTGTTCAATTTGTGCTTCTTTCGTTATCATTTTTAGCTACCAAATATATAAATAAATGCGTCATTACAACGACTTGTCTCGACGGTTTAGCATTGTACCCTAACCGCTCCTATCTATAAATCGAATGGGGTGACTAAACACGCTTTCTGGTTAACTTGCAAACAGTAAGTGACATGCAATCTCGACATACACCATCCCTTACTCTTTTCATTGTCTATCTACTCCTTGATAGAATTAGTGATTTCCAAGATTTCTCGATTAGGAAATCCCCCTCTCAAACATTTCCAAGCTTCTGCTCCAACAGGCTCAGACTAATTCACTTAAACAAAAAAAACTCAGACATATATTACCTTTGTGCATAGCTGAACTATCTCACAACTTTCTGCGGTACAGAGCACACTAAATGGTAAACACTGTTGTTTCTTCTTTATCAATATCTGGTGCTATCACTCCAACATCAGCACGCCAACCTTGAACACTCAATTTACTACTTGAATATTATTTTCTAACCATCCGTTTTATAAGCTTTGATTCAACATCTTCCGAGGAAACGCATATGACAAAACTAAACTTCACGTCAACCTCATTACCAGTATCCAAACAGATTCACGAGCTATTAAGTGAGCACTGTCAAACGGTATTAACTTTAGATAGTTTAAAAACCACCGGCCAACGCTTGACTATTTGCTTCCGTGATAAGAGCTATAGCGCTGAAAGCAGTGGTTGCCACCCTGTTGAAATTGGCCTCAACATAACCAATGAAGCAAACATAACAATTAGTTACATCACTGATTTTGCTTATGTAGGAAATCACTACCCAGAGTTAAAACGTCATATTGATTTCGATCTTCGTCACAAAATCTATTTCACTGTTGAATTGGGGTGGCAACGTATCCAATCATCAGAAGTTAATGACCTATATCGAAATTGGGAGCAAAATTTTATTAGTCATGTGCAATCAGGAGGCTATAACGAAATTGCAATCATATTCTAACACTCTTCTGACTAGACAGCCCGAGCATCCACAGCTGTTTGGGGAGAATTAAAGATAGCAATAATATCTAATTCTCCCTACTCACCAAGCGACACTGTAATGACAAAAAACAGAAGGTTGTCCGCTGCCCCTTAGCACCATACACTTCAATCCAAAAATCTTCAGGTATATGTCATCAATGTGAATACCCATCATTGATTCCGACAGGAACCTGAAATGCCCCCAAAAGAAGCATACTATCAGGAAAATGAAATCCTAGAGCATGGCTAAGTGCGTCGTAATGCCCTAACTAATCCTGATTCCACCTAAGAGTATGTGTGTTGTAAGCTAGATTGCAATGAGCGTGAAGTGTTCGCGGTGATGCTGTTGGATAACCCAAACCGACCGATTGAGTTTAAAGAGCTGTTTCACGGAACGGTGGATTAAGGAACCGTCAACGTCAGTGTTGGCAAAAGTACTCAATACAAAAGGAGGTGAAAGCGGCGCAAAATGAAGGTAAGAATGAGTCATCAATCACTGTTCCAAAAGGCTCGAAACCATCAAAGAAAAGTAATGCCATCATCAATAGTAAAAATGGCCATGGGAACCAATCACGCTCCCTATTGTTTTTTGCCTTATCTCATCTATTTAAAATCATATGTTATAAGTAAAAAACTTAGTAAGAAAGAAAGCTTTACCGATGCTGGTACCATACCTATCTACATTAGAGATCAACGAAAAACACTTACACTCCTAATAACTTTCGCTCCGCCCCACCTCCCTATGAATCATTGTATTCGTGCATGATGATTGTCGACGAATTATCGTCAACAACCTCAACTAAAAGGAACTACCTATGGGAAGTAAACAATTGTCAGGAAACAATACTCCACTATGGCCGACCAAAAATGGCACATCGAATCCATCAGGCGGTGGCCGCACCAACAACCCACCAAGCAAAAAATAGAAGCAAACCTAGGCTGCCAAAGTGCAGCCTAGGAAGTGTAGTTTTGGTAATAACGCTGATAGCGACTTGTCGTATAGATATCAGAAAGCACACAACACCGCTCCTTATCAAGTGCCCTCATAAACAGTGCGTATATCAGTAAGTCAGTTCCTTGACGCCCTGCATTCATATTGTCAAAAAACGCGCTCAAGGCTTTTACAGAAGGGAGGCTTTTCCCACTACGCCACTCTTTAAAGCGAGCTTGTTGAACATCACGCTTTAGAACACCATTTCGTTCATGTTCACTAAAAGGTAAACCAACATACTCAGACAATTGCACGTAAGTTTGATTAGTCCGCTCTTTTATTAGGCCAAAAAATTTGCCAAGGAATGTTTTCTCTTTTCTGTTAAAGACCAGCCCAAACACTCCATATTTCTGTGCTTGAACACTAGGAGTGTATTCTGAATAGTGTTTTTCCCAATCTTCAAGAAACATTGCATCAATAACCGACATTAAAGACAACCAGAAGTCATGATAGAAACAAAGCATTGCCTGCTCAGTTTCTTGTGAGTCAAATTCATTTGGCGATTTGAGCCAGTTTTTTACAAGGGCCTTTTCTTGCTCACTGAGCAACGTAAAGTCGAGTATTGGTAGGTAATAACCTGAGATTAGCTCACTTTGGTTGTTATCATTAATATCGGGAGCATCCAGCACAAAAGCCAACTGTCTTTGATAAGCGATGCAGCGACTATCTATATAGCTGACCACAGGCCCTACATTCAACTCACTAGAAGTCGAAGATAGCCCTTGCTGAATGCCTTTAAGAGTGTGAGACCACCAAAAAGATAAGTCTGCTTTATGAAGTCCACCATCGGAGATAGAAACTTTGAACGTCAAATCTTTTCGAACTAACACTTTCGCCAATTGCCAAGCAAACTGACGTATCGATGTCCATCGTATTCCGTCCTTGCTAATGTTATCAAGCGTACGGTCTGTCGGCAGCGTACTCTTTACCACTGACGCATTTAACCACTTTATTTTCTCTCTTGGAGAAACTGGGAGTCCCAAAAACTCAGAGACTTCATCAGGCGAAGGCAGAAATGGGTTGCCTATCTTAATAACAGGAATTTTAAACTTTTCGTTGAGCATTAGAGATCATCCGCTCCTCAAATAATATCCGTACGGTAAGAGAAAACTCCAAAATCATCAATATTAATAATGAATAAGAGTCGCAGCTTGTGGAATGTACACCACAAGCTGCGTGTCATTTAGCCTTACAGCTCCGCCGCTTCAATTGCCAACGAATTCGCAATCTCATTCCCTCTTATCCCTGCGTGAGCTTTCACTTTTCTGACTTCTACGTACTTACGAGACCGAAGCTCATCAACGACCTGCCATAGCTGACGGTTTTGTACCGGCTTTCGATCCGACTTACGCCAACCTTTGCTTTTCCATCCATCTAACCAATCATTAAAACCTTTCACGCAGTAGTCACTAGTAGAATAAATGACATCTCCATCTTCCGAATATTCAAGAGCTTCTTGCAATGCCATTAAGTCGAGCTCTGCATTGTTGGTATCACGTTCAATAGTTAAGCCTTTTTGGCATTCAACATAATTATCCTCATCAAGGACAGCCATGCCGATTCCACCTCGCTTACAACCTTCATGGTTATTAGGGGCAGCAACATCGATATAAATAAAGCTAGTCATTTACCTATCTCTCTATATAAAAATAGGTACGATATTTAATAAATATCGTACCCATTGATTGTTTAATTAATTACAGACTTATGTAATTAATACATTGTTATTAAATGAAATTTAATTCACATATATATCATCTTCGTGCATTCACTCATCAATTCCCTTTGGAGGATTTATGCACGAAAACAACTACTACTTTTCTGGCCCTGTTACCGCCGACCGAGTGTTAGAAGCAGCAGCCGAAATCCTTGCGGCTCGTTCTTCTAAACCAACCGACTCCTTTTGTAATCCCACAGTAACTAAGTCCTTTGCTGCCTGTAAGCTGCAAGCCTACGAGAGTGAAGTGTTCGCGTTGATGCTGTTGGATAATCAACACCGCTTAATTGCATTTAAAGAACTGTTCTTTGGCACTATCGATTCTGCAAGTGTCTACCCGCGGGAAGTGGTTAAGACCGTACTAGCAGTGAACGCTGCCGCGGTGATCTTTACTCATAACCACCCATCTGGCGATCCTGAGCCTTCTCAAGCCGATAGACGCATTACCACTCGCTTAATCGATGCGCTTGGGCTTATCGATGTTCGTGTGTTGGACCATATCGTTGTGGGTGATACTTGTGTGTCATTCGCTGAGCGGGGGCTGCTATGAACCCTTTCAATGCTCCTATCAACTCACCTTTACTCACTTGTATTACACCACTCCTAAAAGACATCGCGCCTCAAGTCTATAAAGCCAAAGTGACGCTAGTTCATCGTCCTTATTTGTCGGCTGGGCTTGGTCCGCACCCGGTGGATATCGAGCTTGTGCGCGTGTTCGATAAGGAGTGGTTCATTAACCGTATTCAAACGTTCAATAAAGAAAGTCCATCCAACAACACGCTTCACCCCAACCTGAACTTTGATTTTCTTCATAACCAATTCCACCAGCCTGATTTGGGCCATGTGGAACTGAATCATCCCTCAATCCAGGAGCTCTACCACTCCTGGCAAGATTCCCTCCTTAAACAGATTCATCAAGGGCTATACGACCACACCACGCTTAGCATCGTCGAAGTGTGGTCTTCGTTTCCGTTTTCTACCGTTCAATAAAAGGTCATCACCATGAACACATTAACTTTCAGTCAGGCACATCGTGCCGTTCCTGTTTCACCTAAGTTTCTTGAGCTCTTACAACAGCAACTAAACCAAACGCAAGACGCCACTGGGTTTATCACAGTTCATTTTCGTGACAGTACCTACAGTAGCGAGCGTGGCGGTTTTCATCCGGTTGAAGTGGGGCTTCGAGAAATGAGCAAAGGCACAGTCGATATTCTCTATATCACTGAGTTTGCTTTTAGTGGGGGTCCCTTCCCTGAGTTAGAACGCTGTATTGATTTCGATATCGGTAATCAAATGGCCTACACGCAAATGTGTGGCTGGCAAGATATCCAACATCGAGAAGTCAGGGAGTTATATCAGTTCTGGGAAACGAACTTTCTGAACTATGTTGAGGATGGTTGCTTAGATGAGATTCAAGTAAGAGTTAATTAGCCACTTGAGTTTCAACTCCGCCATCCCTTTGTGCAATCCGTTCAAGAATCCAATCCTGCACTTCACTTTCAACCCATGCTACCGCGCGAGCACCCAACGATACAGACTGAGGGAAATCCCCTTCTGCCATCAGTTGATAAACGTAAGAACGGCTTAGTCCAGTCATTTCCATTACTTCTTTCAAACGCATTAATTTAGTCATTTTCTTATCTCCAATGGTTTAGGTCATATGGAGAGGGAGAAATGTAAATTTTGGGCATTTAGAAAAAGCACCAACACCAAGAGGCATTTATGTTCAATAAACAAAACCTATTTACAGAGTTAGAGCAGCTAGTCAATCACTCGGCTTTTTCGGCAGGAGCGAAATCGACCGTAATGCGAAACCTGCAACGTCTTAAATCATCACAGTTGAATATCCTCATTACCGGTGCCACTGGCGCTGGTAAGAGTTCAACCATTAATGCGCTATTCGATATGTCGATAGCACAAGTTGGTTACGATACCGATCCACTCACGCAAGACATCAACTGTTATACACTCAATAACTTGGTTCTTTGGGATACTCCAGGGCTGGGAGATGGGGTTGAAGAAGACAACAAGCATCGACAAAAAATTAAAAGGAAGTTGGCCGTCGCGGATAGCTCAGGCCAGGCCCTGATTGACTTGGTGCTTGTCATTGTAGACGGAGGGACTAGAGATTTAGGCACAACGATCTCTCTCATCAATGAGGTCTTAATACCCAATCTTGGGCCAAACCCTGAAGAAAGACTCATCATTGCGATTAACCAAGCAGATGTCGCTTTAAAAGGCCCCAATGCCTGGGACCATAAGCTTAACCAACCCACACCTGAAGCGAGTGACTTCCTCGACCGTAAAGTTGACTCTCTAACTCAACGCATCAAGAAAGCCACAGGGGTCACCGTGTCACCTATCTATTATTCAGCAGGTTACAGTTATCCAGGCCACCAGCAACGCCCGTATAACTTGGCTAAACTGCTGTATCTCATTGTAAGCAAATTACCTATCAATAAACGGGTGCTCATCGCTAACAAAACCATTTCTAAGAGTGAATCGAACTGGTCTGACAATGATGCCCAAGACTACCAAAAAAAGACGACAGAAAGCCTCTGGGAGGCAATAGTCGCCTGTTCTTCTGCTGGCGCAACCATCGGCTCTGAGCTAGGAGAATTGTTTGGTTCACCAGGTAAGAAAGTGGGCGTGCTTATAGGTGGGGCACTAGGGGGAATAGCAGGAGGCTTAGGATACCTCCTCGGCTTTTAAGTCAAAATTAAATAAGGGACAAACCGTTCCTTATTTTTTTTGTTTATTTTCGGCTTGATCCAATGTTCTTTTGTCCGGTTCCAAAATGTTTAGTTTTAGTTTTTGCGAGATAACTCAACCGTTCAAAGCATTTTTTATACTTATCGCCTTTATTATCTTTAACATTTAGCCAGTAATCGCCATTTTCACAAAAATGAACTAATCCTGCCTGTCCTGGAATACAATTATCGATAACAGATTCCCATGCATCTTGAATCATTTTAGATAAGTTACGGTCTTTCCCACCAAAAAGACCTTTTGTAAAATACACATCTTTATTCAGACTAATAGCCACATGGTAATGATCGTTATCTGAGTCTTCTCTCTCTTTAACCCAAACGTAGCGCATATTTGATTTTCCGTCTTTTCCCTTTCTCTTTAAATCCGCTACTAATCTTGAATTCAGCCGAGCAATAAAGGTGGAAATATCAGAGTTTTCAGAAAAACAAAAATACTTGTTGGGATATCTTAAATCAAACCTAAAAACATATAACCTTGAATGCTCATTCAAACTCATATCAAGAAACTTCTCAATACACTCCAAGTATTCTTTCACTAACTGTGCAGGGTAAACTTTCATACCATTAAAATACTTACCTTCAAAAACAGTTAAGTTGCTATTACCAGGAACTCTCATTTTCTTATCCTTATGATTACTTATTTAGGTTCATAAGGTAAGGTGAGTATGTAAATTAATGTTGGTTATTAATGGTAGGTAGATTAGATAGGTTAATAAATTGGAATTGCTTATATTATTATACCGACATAAATCCCCACAATTAGAATCCGCTTATCCCTTATGGTTATTCACATGCCATATCCTTTCCCGTCATAAATTCACTCTAAGAAAACATCATTCCAAAAGCATTTATCATGCACAGATTAATCACATATGCATACTTAATAGTGACAGTGTAAAAAATTATTGATTGATGATTAAAAGTCTATCCACAACAGAGATGATAGAAATCTGCCTGATTCTCTGTAAAAGTGTTATAGCCCTTACTCATACTCGAAAAGTGGGGTAAAGGACACAGTATCTCGTGATAACCACTGGCATAGTAGAATGAAAACGTACTTTAAAAAAACTTTATAATTACTAAGTAATTACTATTTAATCACTATAAAATTAATGGATAATCGACCATGGATGCTGTACCAATTGAAATAAAGGACCCTAGATTTCTATTCGAAACTATTATTACAGAACAACTATTTAACAATAAAAACTCAGATATAAATTGGAAAATAGAAAAAACGAAAAGATTACTAGAAAATAATAGAAATTTAATTTCCAAAAGTGCATTATTTAATTTTAATAACCGCCATGTATCTCTAAACAGTTTTGACTGGATAGATGGTGACGATATTATTGCCAATTATTTTATTTGGTATCTATTCTTACTAAAAAAATCATCCTCAATAGAAGAGCAAAGATTACTAAATTTTAATTTTGAAAGTTTATTCCCATCTATAACAAACACAAATCAGATGTTTAACTCTTCCGTACCAGTGTTTGACATAAAATCAAAAATAAAAAAGTCAATATCAACAATATTAATTCATGACTCCATTAGATTTATGGATATTTACAATCAAGAAAATACAATAAAATTAATAAAAAATAAGTATATTGAGTTTAGACGCTCTAAATACTTTGAATACACATATGATAAAAACCAAGATAAAGCTAATTGGTTTTTGAAACAGTTCAATAATGATGGGGTTAACTTACCTCAAGAAGTCCCACCAATTAATAAACTACAGCAATATGCATTATCAATGAGTTTATTTTTGTGGGGTAGTAACAGCTTTTATTCGTCACGATATTCATTAATTAACATTGAGCACATTTCCAAAAGTGAATATTTACATAAAATAAATTTAAAATGGAATCAACATTCACATAGAAAATTAAATAAAAGGAACAATGTTAAAGCCTATAACTTCGAAATGTCTACAGATATAACTAAAAAACTAAATGAGCTTTCTAAGCACCATGACAAAAAGAAAAACTCTTTAGTTCAATATCTAATAGAGCAAGCTTATGATGATATGAAAAGAAAATAATATCACACCGCCAAAAGCCAACTAAAATTTGGCGGTGTAAATAATTTAGCTCGTTGTGCAACAAAAGTACCGTAGTTAATACCACCAGTTTGGCTAGCCATAGCAACCTCTTAAGCATACTGGTTACTAGGTAACCCATCTGATTTGAAATGATTCCATATTTGCGTCATTCGATGAAAAAATTAGGGACAGGATACCTGATCGACTACGTCAGTTAATCATCCTAGACCTATACCGACCTTGCTACAAAATCTCGTGAAACTTTCCATCCCAAATTGAAAGCGATTAAACTCCGACTGATACTAATGTGATCCAGCCGAGATTTATCGTAAATCACTTAGATTTTGAAAGAACAACATTATTGGCTTTACCCTGATGTACCACTAAATGTACCAATAACTAAAAATAAGAATTGAAAATATATTAATTAACATAATGTTAATCTTTAAAGTTGAGTCTGGGAGGGCCAAATTACAAAAGCCTGATGAGGAAACTCATCAGGCTTTTTTGCGTTTACAGTTCGCTTTTTTGTCCAACACCGCTTGTGATATGTCCCTCTCGGTAGCACAATACCCCGTTAGTCCGTAGGCTTATTCGCCTTACGATATCTCTTCTTCTTTTATGCACAGGATTATGAAACGACATCGAACATGGTTAAGTAAGATGGCAAAAATTCCCCCGTGGATTTGCATCTGTTTATCCATATTGACCTATCTATTGCTAACCGAGTGGGTTCCTCCACAGCTACAAGCCTCGACCAACCCCATGCTGATTGCACATCTACCACAGTGGCAAGAAGCGTTATCTCTCATAGCTCCGTTATTGTCCCTGATACTGCTGTTACCCGTTTATTTCGCTATCCGTACGGTTTATATCAAGCAAGGAAGTAATGGCCATTCAGCTGAGCATCAGCTCGCTCAATTATCATGGTTAGAATTTGAAGCGTTAGTCAGTGACGCGTATCGCCAGCAGGGGTACACAGTAACCCAAAAGCTCGATTACAGCGATGAAGACACGGTGGATATGGAACTCAAAAAGGGCCATACCTTAGTGTTGGTGAATTGCAAATACTGGCAAAGCAGTAAGGTGGGAGTAAAAGCAGTCCGCGAGTTGTACGACACACTGTTGGACCGCCAAGCTGGACGAGCAATTCTATTAACCTGTGGGACTTTCACCCCAGAAGCGATTGCTTTTGCCCGTTACAAACCGATTGATTTGGTTGACGGTACGCTTTTGTCACAACTTATTTTTTCTAGCTCACCCATGTTAAGGGCAAGCTAAGTAGAATTAAGCTGAAATAGACGTTAGGTCATATCTTCATAAGGTTTGGATTAGAACTGGTAACGCAATCCTGCAGTCACACTCGTATAATCCAAACCGGTTTCATCTTCAGATAATGGAATATAGCGATAGCCTACTACAGCTGAAATACCGTTATCCCAACGCCAACCCGTTTCCGCACCAAATTGCATTGCACTATGTGACACTTTCTCTTCAATAGAAAGTAACGGCACTTTCGCAATCACTTGGTAATAGCCATAACCAATTAGAGCACCAACAAACCAGTGATCGGTTAAGTAATATTTAGGAACAAGGTTAAATGAATAACCATCAGTGCGAATTTTAATAAGCTGCGAATAAACCTCTGAGCCTAACTCGCGATATTCAGCTTCAGCACCCAATACAAAATTGGATGTTAAAGCGAAATCGTATCCGACACTCGCGCCATATTGTGGGCCTGCATTTTCAGTTGCAGAAGAAGAATCTAAGGTGAACTTAGTTGAGTTATGAAACGTTTTATATACGCCCACATACCAACCGCTAGGATGCTGTGTAGGACTTTTTTCCGATTCTTGAGCAGAAGCAGCAACAGAATTTAGACAAGCGCATGCCACTACTGATAGACAAATTTTTTTAATAATCATTATATTAACTAATTAAGAAAGGCTCGAACGAGTACTTAGTTAGAAGCACTATCACTGATAAAAAATCATCCAATTATTTACATAAGAAATAGTTAGAATGATAAATTACGGAACGGAGATCAAATATATAGTAAGAGAAGAATCATTAGCAACTGATATTCAGCCCTAATAGTTAATTAAGCTCATCCTAATTAAGAATTCATAGATAGGGTTTTATATTCAAAACAAAACATAGAAACTCAATGAATATAAAGATAATTTCACGTCCTCGTTGTCTCAATAAGTAGACATCAAGGTATTTAATTTGCTGAGAAATTCACTGGTTAATAACGGATGCGATTTCACGCCAACAAGCAATACTACATCCACGGCTGGAAGTGCTGGCATATTATCTATTATCGCCAAATCAGACGTGACACTGAGTTTTCCCATCGCTCCTATTGCCAATCCTTCACGAACAATCGCTCGCTGGGCAGAAGCGGTATTACTGCACGCAAAAAGATGAAAAGCCCGTCCCCGTTTAGTTAACCCATCAATCGCCGCGGCATGATAACGACAATCCGTTTGGAAAAGCGCCAAAGGTAATGAATCCGCATCGTAAATCAGTTCACTGTTTTTCGCACCAATCCAAACACCTTGGTCTTGAGTAATCCAATACCCCTCTTCGCTGGTAGAGGAACGTGTCACGATTGCAGCATCGAGTTCACCGCGATCCAACCACTCACGTAATAAGCTGCTGGGTTGATTAAACAGTTGGATTGAACAAGTGGGTTGTGATTCCCTTAATGCAGCCATCACTTTGGGCAGTACTTGCTCGTTATAATCTTCCGGACAACCTAAGCGTAACGGCTGCTTATTCTTATATTTTTTTAGCTGTGCAAGCGCCCCGTCATGGGCTTGAATCAATTGTGTGGCATGACTAACTAAATTGAGCCCCGCTTCACTTAAAATAAGATGGCGTCCCTCTTTGACAAATAACTCACTGCCGATCTCGTCTTCAAGCTTACGCATTTGCGCACTGAAAGCCGATTGAGTGCGCGAAATTTGCTTAGCGGCGCGAGTAAAACTGCCAGTTTCAACAAAGGCAAGAAAGCTACGCAGCGATTCAATATCCATGAGTCATCCATCCATCGTTTTTATTAATAACAGGCATCAAAACAATCCGTTAGTCAGAGCGGCATAAATTACCTACTCTGAAATCCACCAAAGGAAAGGGAGTAAAACTATGCAACTGTATATTGCCAACCAAAACTACTCAAGTTGGTCACTACGCGCTTGGCTTATTGTGGCGCATTTTGATTTGCCAGCCACCATCACTAAGCTTCCCCTGTTTACTCCTGAGTTTTACGCCAAGCTCCAAGGGAAAACGCCTGCAGCCAAAGTGCCTGTTTTGTTAGATGGTGAGATCGCCGTTTGGGACTCGCTTGCCATTTTGGAATACCTCAATGAAGCTCACTTAAATGGCAAAGCGTGGCCAACATCCATCGCACAGCGAGCCAAAGCGCGAGCGCTTGCCAGTGAAATGCATTCTGGATTTATGGCCTTACGTAATGAATTACCGATGAATTGTCGGGCACTACGCAAAGTTTCTTTGTCACCAGCAGCTCAGAAAGAGATTGCGCGAATCGATGCGATGTGGAGTGAACAAATGCAGGCTTACCCATCCCAATGGCTATTTGGTGACTGGTCTATAGCCGACGCCATGTACGCCCCAGTCGCACTGCGCTTTAAAACTTATGGGATAGAACTTTCCGCTGCCGCTCAGCAATACCAGGACAAGGTTCTCGCAAGCCCAGAAATCCAACGCTGGTTAGCTGAAGCGAGTTTAGAAACCGATATTGTAGAAGAAGATGAAGCCGGGGAACCGCGCTAATTTATCGAGAAAAAAGGCTGACTCATCTCAATCCAGCCTGTCATCGCGAACCAATGGCAGGCTATTTTCTTTGTTATCAATAAAAAGGTAATGAGAGGCAGTTGCGAACTGAATGTCTATCCCTTACCCTAGTGTTCACATCAAGTATTGCAGAGCAAATCAAGGCTCAGGCTCTCCTCTTATAGTTTAGTGAGCATACTTTTTCGGTCATAAACCTGTGACCATGTGCCCTACTCTTATCACCGATTGCCGCATTGTTTGCTGTTTAAAACAATACATAAAAAGCCGAGTTCGGATTGACCGGTCATTCCTGACCTATTGTTTCCCCCAAGTAATAACGGGTTCCAACGGATAAAGGAACAGGCTCGCCATCGGGCTCTAAGATTTAGTAAGGATACCTCACAGATGAAAATTCAGTTTACACCGACCTCGCTACCAGAATCAGGACAACTCATTGTTTTGGTAAAAGAAAATGCCGGACTATCCCCTCTTGGTCAAACATTAGATGATCAAACACACGGCGCATTAACCAAAGCCATGCGTGTTGAGGGTTTTACAGGTCAACAAGGCGAACTGATTAATCTCGTTGCGCCAAACAATACCCCGCTTGATCGCATTCTACTGCTTGGCGTTGGTGGTAATAGCGCGCTAGAAGTACAGCAATCTGCAGACACCATCGTACGCCAAATTGATACCTACAAGCTTTCTGTCATCAGTGTATTAGCTGAGGAAGATGAGCAAGCGGCGCAATTTGCCTACGGTGTGCAATTAAGTAATTACCGTTTTGATAAGTACCGCACTCGCCAAGAGTTACAAGCAAAATGCTTGCTTGAAGAGATGACGGTTGCTACACCAAATCCAACAGCAGCTGAGCAAATCCACTCACCACTTAGTGCGGTTGCAGAAGGTATCTACATCACTCGTAATCTGACTTGGGAACCCGCTAACGTCATCTATCCACAATCATTTGCTGACTTCTGCCTTGATTTAAATATCGAAGGTTTGAGTGTGGAAGTCGTCAACAGCAAACAAATGGCTGAATTGGGTATGGGAGCCCTACTTGGTGTGGGTCAAGGCTCTGCGTTTGAAAGCCTAATGGTGATTTTGAAATACCAAGGTCGCCAAGACAACGAAGCGCCAGTGGCGTTCTTAGGTAAAGGCGTTACCTTCGACAGCGGCGGTCTTTCTCTCAAACCAAACTCGTCAATGAACACCATGAAAGAAGACATGGGTGGTGCAGCGACAGTGACTGGCCTAATGGTGGCGCTAGCTAAACGTAAAGCCAACATCAACGCGGTGGGTGTACTCGGTTTGGTAGAGAACATGCCAAGTGATAAAGCGCAACGTCCTAGTGACGTAGTGACGAGCATGTCCGGCCAAACCATCGAAGTGATGAACACCGATGCGGAAGGTCGTTTGGTTCTCTGTGATCTACTTACTTACACCCAACGTAAACTGCAGCCAAAAGCCATCTTTGATTTAGCCACGCTGACAGGGGCTGTGCTTATCGCACTTGGTGAGGAAATCGCAGGCATCTTCTCAAATAATGACGAACTTGCCACACAATTGACTCAAGCGGGTGAAGCAGAGCAAGAGATCGTATGGCGCCTACCTATGGGTGGACAATTTGATCGCCTGCTCAATAGCACCATCGCTGATATGCGTAACAACGGCAATAAACTGCGTATTGGTGGCGCGAGTGTTGCCGCGCAATTCCTCTACCGCTTCATCGAAAATGAGACACCTTGGGTGCATATCGATATCGCAGGTACAGCATGGACAAATGAAGGCCAGCCGAATAAACCAAAAGGGGCAACCGGCTACGGTGTTCGACTCCTTGATCGCATGGTAAAAGAGCATTTCGAAAAATAATACTCTGCCATTTTGATTAACTAAAGCAGCTCCCATGAGCTGCTTTTTTATTGCTCATTTTATTATGCTACCAAACACACAAATCCTAACACTGTTAAACGGTTGTAAAGCAAAAGCGAATCTTTTATAACATTTAACGAGGTGAAGAAAGCTAAGCAACCCAAACCTATTTGGACTTTTTTTCTGTCCGGTTTTATGTGTCAGCGCGTATGCAACATGAGCAGACTAAACATGAGCAAACGTAACTAAGTACTTATAGCTTGAGTACCCATAACTTCAGTACACATGAATAGTTTGGTGCATCGGTCGAGCCTTCAAATTGAACCCTAGACCACCCTATCCTTCATCCAATAATAACAAGCAGAATTCAGTTCATTTTTACCAGTGACTAACAAAATGCCAGCTCTTCAGAGCGTGAAGAGCCACAACATCATTACTTTGTCTATAAAAATATCAATAGACAGTAAGCAAAAGGAAGAAGCCCATGAGTTACTCTACAGTTAACCCTTATACCGGTGAATTAGTTAAAACCTTCGCCAATGCAACCGATCAAGAAGTACAACAAGCCCTTGATGCGGCTCATGAAGCATTCCTCGCATGGAAACAAACCTCATTTGCTCACCGTGCGAACATTCTCCAAAACGCAGCGAACCTGCTGCGTAAAAACAAACGCCAATACGCTGAAATTCTTACCCTAGAAATGGGCAAAATCATTGGTGAAGCAGAAGCCGAAGTCGAGCTATCAGCACAGATCATGGAATACTATGTGAAAAACGCTGAAAGCCTACTTGCTCCAGTCGATCTTCCGGTTGCCGATCCTGCCGAAGGCCGTGCCAAAGTGGTTCACGATCCACTGGGTATTTTGCTCGCTATCGAACCATGGAATTTCCCGTTCTACCAAATTGCTCGTATCTTGGCGCCTCAGCTTTCTGCCGGTAATACGTTACTGCTTAAACACGCCTCTAACGTTCCGCAAGCAGCTGCTGCGTTCGTTGATATTATGTTAGAAGCTGGTCTACCTAATGGCGCATTCCAAAACCTATACGCGACACGTACTCAAGTTGAAACCATCATCAACGACCCACGCGTTTGTGGTGTTGCCCTAACTGGTTCAGAAGGGGCTGGTGCAGTCGTCTCTTCTCAAGCGGGTAAAGCAATGAAGAAATCCACTCTAGAGCTGGGCGGCGCAGATGCCTTCATCGTGCTGGACGATGCAGAGATGGACAAGACCGTGAAATGGGCGGTATTTGGTCGTCACTGGAATGGTGGTCAGGTGTGTGTCTCTTCAAAACGTATGATCATTGAAGACTCGGTTTACGATGAATTTTTGAGTAAATACACCGCTGGAGTGGCTGAGCTGAAAGCTGGCGACCCAATGGATCCAACCACCACATTAGCACCGCTCTCTTCACAAGGCGCTGCCGATGAAGTGCGCGAAAAAATCGCCGAAGCCGTTAAATATGGTGCTACCGCAACAGAAGTCGGTCCAAAAGTGCCAGCGCAAGGCTCTTTTGTTCAGCCAACCATCTTAACTAACCTAACGCCTGATAATCCGGCTTACTACTGGGAATTCTTTGGCCCAGTATCGATGATTTTGCGCGCCAAAGATGAAGCCGATGCGATTGCTATCGCGAACGATTCACCATTTGGTCTAGGCGGATCCGTATTTACCGCTGACGAAAACCGTGGCTTACGTGTCGCACAACAAGTCTCAACTGGCATGATGTTTATTAACCACCCAACGATGGTTAAAGCCGATCTACCATTTGGTGGCGTGCGTAACTCCGGCTTTGGCCGTGAATTGATTGACCTGGGTATTAAAGAGTTTGTGAACCACAAACTGATCAACATCGTAGATATCGACGCGCCATTTTAATTCAAAGGGTTAGATAATTTATCTCACTAAAATCGGAAGGGCATCAATCGATGCCCTTCATCATTTTGCCATCAAAGCTCCACAAAACTCTCACGTTTTTGCAGCGCCACTGACATAGACCTCCTCTAGCATAAGTTCCAAGATCACCCATAGTGTGAGGTTGTTATGCTCTCAAATAGCCCTTTTAAGTTGCCACGAAAAACCCCATTTGGTTTGGGAGAACAGTTCGCGGAATGGGCAACAGGCTTAAGCCAACTCGATAAGTTTTACGCACAGCGCCCAGCCGCGTGCGATACACGAGAATTTCTCCGTTTTACCTTAGACATCCTCAATATCGACTATCAAGTTGTGCGCGGTTCGCTCAATCAAATTCCTGAAAGCGGCGCCACTGTCGTGGTCGCTAACCACCCGCTTGGCTGTGTAGAAGGCGTTATTCTTGCTGAGCTACTCCTTGCCAAACGCTCTGATGTACAAATCCTTGCTAACCATTACTTAAAAACGGTTCCTGAACTTGATGAACTGTTTATCGGTGTGGATGTGTTTGAAACGGCCAAAGCAGCACAAGCTAACTTGGTCGCGATGCGCAAAGCGCATAAACATTTGGAACAAGGCGGTTTGCTGCTGATCTTCCCAGCAGGTGAAGTCTCGCAACTGGTCAATAGCAAAGAGCGTCGCCTTGAAGATAAAGAGTGGAGCCGCTCGGTGAGTCGTTTAGTGAAAAAGCACAAAACGGCGACCGTCCCTGTCTATATCGACGGTCATAACTCACGTCGCTTTTATATGGCAGGTAAGATTCATCCACTACTGCGCACCTTAATGCTCGGGCGTGAACTGCTCAATAAAAAGCAATCGACCATCAATATCTCTATCGGTGAAGCGATAGCGTATAAAGAAGTGCATCCGCTGTGTGATGAGCAGTTGGTCAACTACCTGCGCCTCAATACGTATCTGCTCCAGCAGGTGCCTTGCACCAAACGCAATAAGAACAGCCAAGATACTAACTTAGCACCAATTGCCGAACGTGTTCCCGTGCAGGATTTACTTAGCGATATGGCTAAGTTACCCGCTCAAGATAAGCTGCTTAGTCATAACGAGTTTGATGTTTACTGCACGAGCGCAGATAAACTGCCTTCGATGATGCTGGAAATTGGCCGCGTACGCGAAGAGAACTTTCGCATGGTGGGCGAAGGCACTGGACTGGCACTCGATATCGATCAATTTGATCGCGATTACCTCCATCTGTTTATTTGGGATCGTGAGTTAAATCAACTCGTCGGATCCTATCGTCTCGGTTTAACCGATCGTTTGATGCAAAAAAGTGGCATTGATAGCCTCTACTCCAGCACCCTATTCCAATACGATCGTCAGTTTATGGACAACATGGGCAAAGCGATCGAGATGGGACGCTCAGTGGTTGATCATCGCTATCAAAAATCGATGGCACCGCTGCTGTTACTCTGGAAAGGGATTGCCACTTATGTCTATCGCCATCCAGAATACACCCACCTATTTGGCCCTGTGAGTATCAGTAACGACTACAGCGAACAAGCGCGTCGTTTACTAGCCGATACCATGACCTTGCACTATTACGACCAGCAACAAGCCGAACTGGTAGCCGCAACCAATCCACTGCCCACCTCCGGTCAGCCACAGTGGAACGCGAGCTTACTGACTTCACTTGCGGATTTGCAGCTCCTAAGCCGCGTGATTTCCCGCATCGATGAAGGCAAAGGCGTTCCAGTGCTGCTACGTCAATATTTGGGACTGAACGGAAAGTTAGTCAGCTTCAATATCGACCCCGACTTTAACGATGCCCTTGATGGCTTAATCGTGGTCGATTTAAGACAAGTTCCAGAACGGACGTTAGGGCGCTACATGGGCAGTGAGCAAGCCAAATACTATTTGGCTTCTCATGAGTAGCTTCCCGTAAGAAGCTTCTCATAAGTAACTTTCCATAAATAACTTCCCATAAATAAACAGTACAGAGACAAAAATGGCTACCCTCGGGTAGCCATTTGATTTTTAACATCAATGTGATTTTTTACATCAACTTGAGACTTAGTGAGCGAGTTGATGCTGCTGTTCCAATAACCAGCTGGTCCACGCTTCCATCCCTTCGCCACTGCGAGCGGAGAGTTTAAGAATCTGAATCTCTGGATTCACTTTCTTCGCATTTTCAATGCACTGCTCAACATCAAAATCAACATACGGCAGTAGATCGATTTTGTTGATGATCATTAAACGCGAAGCCGCAAACATATTCGGGTATTTAAGCGGTTTATCAGCACCTTCAGTAACAGATAAAATCACCACTTTGCAGAACTCGCCCAAGTCAAAGCTCGCAGGACAAACCAAGTTACCGACGTTTTCGATAAACAGCACACCATGATCCAAATGCCCTAGCTGATGATAGGCTTGATGAATCATGTCCGCATCCAGATGGCATCCTTTACCGGTATTCACTTGAATAGCAGGCACTTGAGTCGCACGGATCCGATCTGCATCATTACTGGTTTGCTGATCGCCTTCGATCACGGCACAGCCAACCTTCTGTTTGATCTGTTCGATCGTTTCGGTCAGCAAGGTGGTTTTACCTGATCCCGGGCTGGACATCAGATTCAATACCAATTGATTCTGCTCGATAAAATGCGCGCGGTTATGTTCAGCAACCTGATTGTTTTTCCCCAAGATGTCTTGTTCTAGGGTAATCAACTGCTTTTGCGATACCCCAGCCACATGGGTTTGCGCTTCACCTTGACCAAAATGCAGATCCCCATTGCTCGCTACCACGCCTTCATGGTCATGGTGATGAGAATGCTGATGGTCATGATGATGTGGCTCATCATGCGTGTGTTCGTGATCATGGGAGTGGTGATGAGAATGAGCGTGTTCACCACTTTCATACCCGTGGCTTTGTTCCCCAACGTGATAATGCACATGATGGTGAACATCGCCATTATGGTAGTAGTGATGATGAATCACTACGGGTTGAGATGAGCTATTGTCACTGGCGTGATGCTCGTGGTGATGTGGTTCATCATGATGATGGTCATGAGAGTGCTGATGCGAATGCTCGTGGTCATGACTATGTTCGTGCTCGTGAGCATGGGCGTGTGAATGTTCATGAGCATGGTCATGCTCGTGATGGTGACCTTCCACATGGCTGTCACCGCAGCCGCAAACCGTACACATTACTATTCTACCTCGATATTTTTAATCTGGAGCTCTTCACCCGTTTCGACTCTGATGTTGTAGCTATTGCACTTAGGACACGCATCCATATGACTACTGATACCAACGTGACTGCCACAATCCAAACACGTACCACTGGCAGGCACCATTTCAATCGATAACCGCGCCCCTTCTGCCACCGTTTCACGGCTAGCAAACTCAATCCCAGTACGCAGAGCATCAGGTTCGATACAAGAGAGCGCACCAATACTCAAAGTTAACCCCGTCACCTTATTAACGCGATGCTTACGCGCCTGTTCAACGACGATGTCGACTGTTTTTAAACTAATGGATAATTCATGCATGGCTGCCTCCTAGCAAATCCGTGGCAGCAATTCCCCAACCGGGAAATCAAGATACCGCTTACTTCCCCATGGGCTGCACAGCACAGGTTTAGCAGGGCTACCCGCCACCACTTCACCGATGATGGCCGCTTGCGGCTGAAAACGTTGTAACACGTCGAGTGTCATCGCCGCTTGCTCCGCAGGAACCGCGATAATAAAGGTGCCTTCATTGGCCAAATCATATGGTTCAAAACCAAAGAGTTCGCACACGCCTTTCACTGCGGCATCCACAGGAATGGCTTGTTCTTGCAAACGCATCTGCACATTGGAACTTTGACACCATTCATTGAGCACGGCGGATAACCCACCGCGTGTGGCATCACGCATCGCATGTGGCGTAATACCGCTGCTGATCAATTGACTTACGACCGGCCAAAGCGTGGCACAGTCACTTTTAATCTCACTTTCTAAACGCAGGGATTCACGAGCGGCCAGCACACAAGCACCATGGCGACCAATATCGCGTGATACCAATAACACATCACCCACTTGAAGCTGGCTTGCCGATACGTTCGGTAACAGAATCTCGCCCACCCCTGTGGTGTTGATAAACACTTTATCGGCGCAGCCTTTAGGCACCACTTTGGTATCGCCACAGACGATCACTGCACCGGTGGGTACAATCTCTTGCGACATGGTATCGACGATTTGTTCTAACTCACTAAAGGCAAAACCTTCTTCCAGAATAAAGCTACAAGTCAGATATTTAGGCTGTGCTGCGACCATCGCCAAATCGTTGGTGGTTCCTGCAATTGCCAACGAACCAATGTTGCCACCTGCAAAAAATAGCGGCTCAACGGTAAAGCTATCGGTGGTCATCGCTACTTGACCATTGAGGGTTAAGGTTGCCGCATCTTCTGCTTTCAAAAATGGGTTTTCAAAACGACGAAAGAAAATCTCATGGATGAACTCATTCATCTCCCGTCCGCCACCACCGTGGCTTAGTTGCACCTGTTGTGGACGACTCATGACAGGGTTTCCTCCATAATTCCGGCATAACGATAATAGGCATTACAAGCCCCTTCAGAACTCACCATACAACTGCCCATAGGCCGAGTTGGTGTACACGCTTTTCCAAACACTTTGCAATCGGCTGGGGTCGCTAAACCACGTAAGATATCGCCGCAGCGACACGCTTTATGATCCGCCACCGCGTGAGTGGGCAAAATGGCTTTAAATTCCAGTTCTGCATCGCGGTGTGCGTATTCATCGCGCAAACGTAGCGCTGAGTTAGGAATCGGACCTAAGCCTCGCCAATTGAAGGATTCGCGCACTGTGAATATCTTCTCGATGAGCTTTTGGGCTGCCATGTTCCCTGCCATCGACACCACACGTTTGTACTGAATATCAAGGCGTGCAGCACGTTCAACCGCTTGCTCCACCAGCATCAATACCGACTCCAATACATCAACAGGTTCAAACCCTGCGACCACAATCGGAATATGGTGCTGATCCACAATCGGCTGATAAATTTTTGCGCCCGTAATGGTGCTCACATGAGAGGGACCAATAAAGGCATTGACTGGTGTTTGTTGGTCGGCCATCACCACATGCATCGCAGGCGGAACGAGCACATGGTTAATATGAAAATAGAGATTGGATAAGCCACGTTTTTCTGCCAAATCGACTAACACCGCCGTCATGGGTGTGGTGGTTTCAAACCCGATGGCAAAGAACACCACTTTCTTATCGGGATTTTGCTCAGCGATTTTAAGGGTATCCATCGGGTCGTAAACCGGCTCAACCTTTCCACCTTTGGCGCGACATTGTGCCAAAGATAATTTCGAACCAGGCACGCGAATCATATCGCCAAGACACACCAGAATAACCCCATCAGTCATCGCCAAAGCTATCGCCTGATCGATACGCTCTTTTGGCATTACACAAACAGGACAGCCGGGACCGTGAACAAAATGGAGGTTATCGGGCAGCAACTGTTTTAAACCATATTTCATGATGGTATGGGTATGCCCACCGCATACCTCCATGATGTACAGTGGCTGCGTGAGCTCAGTCGCTCGAAGCGCGATTTTCTCAGCCAAAGCTTGCACTACTTGCGGCTGACGATAGGCGGCATAAAGTTGGCTGCTATCACTCATAACATAACCTGCATATGATCCTGCTCCATCTCGCTCAGCAGTGATTGATACATTTTGAGGTTTTCCTCCGCCTCCTGTTGGTTAATTTTGCTGATTGCAAAACCAACATGAATCAGCAGGTGTTCGCCTACTTCAACCGGTTCGTCAATTAAGCTGATACTCACTTCACGAATGACGCCTAAGGTTTCAACCTTGGCCGTCGCGTTGTCGTTATCCACACTCACGACACTGGATGGAATACATAAACACATAGTCTTATTCTCTTGTGTCACTCGAAGGCTTGTTATTAAGCCTTCCATTGCTCAATTTTGTTGATGATGAATGCCATACCAGAGTTGGCCAGCAGCAACGCCACCATCGTTTACAGGAATCACTTTGCCCGTCATCCATAGGTGACCTTGTGCACTTAACTGCTCCGTCACACGATTTAATAGCTGGCGGTTTTGAAATACTCCCCCAGACAGCACCACAGGCAACTCTGGATAATCATTGGCTAAACTCACAATGGCATTCGCAAGCTCATCAATCAGCCTGCGACTCACTTGGTTTTGCCACTGCGGTGTAACGGAAACGGAGTTCGCATGTCGAACTAAACACGCGAGCATTGGCCACCAATCCAACTGTTTTTGCTCATTCCAAATAAGCGACCATGGGGCGGGCAAAGCCTCTTGTACAGCTTTATCTTGGTTTGGATACCCATGATCCAAAAACTCTTTATTCATTGATAAATATGACTTTTTATCAATTTCATCCCTAACACGTACAGCTTTTGGATCATTTGGACACCTATGATCCAAAAGCTCTACACGCTGCTCCATCACTAGCCCACTTTCCCCTTCAAAATCCGGTGTAATCACCAGCTCAATCAGCGCAGCAACCCCATCAAACAGGCGACCAATCGATGAGGTATAAGGCGAATGTTTCTCTGAGAGCCATAACTGATGGAGATTAATAAATCGGTCATGGGACCACGAACGAAACAGGGGTAGCGCCAAGGCTTCTATTTCAGTCACAGACAACTGCTCTAACAGCATCGCAAAGACAATTCGAGCTGGCTCGAAAATCGCCTGTTCACGACCAATCAGACGAAATGGTCTAAGGTGCGCTAAACGCTGATAACCATGAATATCAGCCACTAACACTTCCCCGCCCCACACGGTGTCATCGTCCCCCCAACCGGTGCCATCAAAAGCAAAACCGAGCACAGAATTTGTGTAGCTATGCTCCGCCATCACCGCCAATAGATGAGCATAATGATGTGAGAGAGTTTGAATCTGTCCCGCTTGTTGATGGAGAAACTGCGTTGAAAAATAGCCGGGATGACGGTCACCACACCACTGCTGCGGCGTGGTTTGATACAAGGATGGGAAATAGTCGGTCATTGCGACAAAGCGCTGTTGGGTATCGATATCATCGATATCACCAAGGTAAGGCGAGAGCATCCACTGACCAGGAATTGCAAAAGCGACGCTCGATTTTTGCTGCGCGCCCACCGCCATAATGGAGTGTTCGATACCCTCACATGCTTTGCTATATGGAGCGTAACCGCGCGCCATGCGTAAAGTTCGTATTGCACCGCCAGCTAAGTGAACCACGCTATCATCACAAGCGTTTACTATCTCGCGATTGTGATTAAGCACTCCATCCAGCTGTCCACCGAACTGCTCAACCACTTGGTTCATTTCTGTTGCCAGTGGCACGCCAGAGACATTGGCACTGGTCATCACCAAGCTGCTGATATGCCATTTTTGCAATTCATCAAACAGCAGCAGATGCAAAGGCGTATAAGGCAGCATTACCCCAAGATAACGCATGCTAGGTGCAACTGATGGGGCTACTGCAAAGCACTTAGACTGAGCATCATCACGCAGTTTCATTAATACAATTGGTGCAGCTTGCGAGCTCAACGCTTGCCACTCTAATGGCTCGCCACAAACCAATTGCTCGGCACTGGCGACATCGCGCACCATGACCGCCAACGGTTTTCTTTGTCGGTGTTTTAAAGCCCGTAACTTCTGCACCGCCACTTCATTTTGCGCATTACAAACCAAGTGAAATCCACCTAGGCCTTTGACGGCAATCACCCCACCCTGCCCAATCATCTCTGCCGCTTGGGTTATGGCTAAATCTCGTTGCTGGGTTTGGGTTTGGGTTTGGTCATATTGACCATGCGCCGGAGTATGCCAAGTCACTTGTGGACCACAAACATCACAGCTCACCGGCTGGGCGTGGTAACGACGATCGAACGGATTGTGATAAGCCTTCGCGCAGTCAGGGCAAAGCTCAAACTCGGCCATCGAAGTCAATTCACGGTCATATGGCAGTTGCTTGATGATCGAAAAACGTGGGCCGCAATTGGTACAGTTGATAAAGGGATAGCGGTAGTAGCGAGAATGCGGGTCGCGTAGCTCACGGGCACAATCGCTGCACATGGCTTGATCTGGAGAAACACTCACCGAGACTCGGTTTTCACGTTCACTGTGCACTATGGTAAAAGCATCGACCTGATGCGGGCGCTGCTCAGCCACGGTAATCTGGTCAACCCGTGAAAGCGGCGGTGCAGACCGATGCAGCTCGGCAATAAACAGATCTAAACGCTCGCTCAATCCTTGCACATCAATATGAACGCCAGAAGCATCATTGCAAACGGAACCTAATAGTTGATGGCGAGTGGCTAGCTGATAGACGAAAGGGCGAAAACCCACGCCTTGCACCACTCCGCTAATCTCTATTAGGCGACGAGAAAGCATGAAAAAGCTCCGAGGTTGGCGCGAAAGAAATAATCAATTTTTGCCATGAGATTATGCGTAAAAAATTCAAATCATGAATTCATTAACGATAATAGTGGCAGGTTAAATCAATCAATAACTCTCAGCAGATCAATAAGTAATTGCTGCCTATTTTATCGAACCTAAATGGAATATACAGAGCTGGGAGTTGACTCAAATCAATCCCAAGTTAAACAATTTTTTCGTGCTTGTTTTTATTATTTTTCGTTCTATAAAAATAAAATTGATAGAGGATAAAAACATAAAAAGCACGTAAATTTACGTGCCCTTTATTTTGGTAAAATGAAATTTCAACTATGGTAGTTCAATAATTCGTTCTGGATGAGAATAAATATTAGCGCGACCACGGCGACAATAGCCACACAGGGTTAAATTGAGCTGCTCTGCCATTTCTACGGCCATATTAGTGGCAGCCGAAACGGCAAATAATATTTCGACACCGCTGGCAACCACTTTTTGCACCATTTCAAAACTGGCGCGACTGGTGACTAAAATGGCCCCTTGGCGTTTTTGCTCTCTGGCAATCCAACCGACCAGTTTATCCAATGCAATATGACGACCCACATCTTCAAAAATGGCCTCAATCTTACCCTCTTGATTAAGGTAAGCGGCCGCATGGGAAGAGCCCGTCATTTGGTTGAGTTCTTGATGATCAAAAAGGCTATCAAGGGCAGTTTGCAGCTTATCCATATCGAACCGCACAGAGCTGGGTAGCGGCTGACGATAACGACATACCGAGTCTAATTTTTCTGTACCGCAGATACCGCAGCCTGTCATTCCCGCCAAAGAGCGGCGTTTTTCTTTTAAACGCTCAACACAGCGATTCGCCACCTGAACGTTCACCGTAATACCATTATCTTGCAGCTGAATATCCACATCATGGACATCTTTCATTTGGTCGATAATGCCTTCGGTTAACGCAAAGCCAACGGCAAACTCTTCGAGATCCATCGGTGTACACATCATCACCGTATAAGCAACACCATTAAATTCAATCGCAACAGGTGTCTCTTGAATTAAGGCATCCTGTTTAGTTTGCCAATCTTTGCCTTGCTCATAACGTACGATCGATTTCTCTTTGTAGGCGGGAAAATCGACTGGTGACAACTCAACACTCATCTCTGTATCCTTTTGTTTGCCTTACACTTCCGGCAAATAATCTTTACTACTGATACCCATTTTCTGCATTCGTGACAGCAAAGTAGTGCGTTTCAAACCCAGCTTAGCTGCAGCGCCACGAGCGCCTGCTACGATACCATTACAGTCGCGCAAAGTCTGAATTATCAAGTCGCGATCCACGTCCGCATTGGATTTAGAACCATTTTCTTGTTCATCTTCAACGTCTTCCAAATCAAGGCCAAGACTGAGTAACTCTTCAACGGGCACGTTCAACACATCACCACGGGTTAAAATCACCGAACGTTCAATGAAGTTACGCAGTTGACGTACGTTTCCCGGCCAACTAAATGCGCTCAGTGCGCGCATCGAACTGTTGGTCACAGCTGAAATATTCTTACCCATTTTTTTCGAGATAGTACGCGTGAAATGTTTGACCAATAATGGAATATCTTCAGGACGGTCACGCAGTGGCGGGATCTGAATCGGGAAAATATTGAGACGATAGTAGAGATCGCTACGGAAGGTTTTCTCTTGCACCATGCTAAGCAAATCGGCATTAGTCGCAACCACAATACGCACATCAACGGGGATCAATTGGTTTTTTCCCACCCGTTCAATTTCACTTTCTTGTAGTGCACGCAATAACTTAGGTTGTAGTTCAATCGGCATATCGCCAATCTCATCTAAGAACAAAGTGCCGTTATTGGCTTGCTCAAATCGCCCGACTCGACTGCTGATCGCGCCAGTAAATGCCCCTTTTTCATGCCCAAATAGCTCACTTTCAAACAAACCTTCAGGCACCGCTGCACAGTTCATTTTCACCATGCGTTTTTGACTGCGACGGCTCATCTTATGAATCGCTCGAGCAATCAACTCTTTCCCGGTGCCCGTTTCACCCAAAATCATCACGGTACTGTCGCAATCGGCCACCATCGCCACTTGGTCGAGCACTTTATTCATTGATTCACTTTGGCTAATAATATCATCAAAAATCAGATGCTTATCATAGCTATCTTCAATCGATACATACTCACTTTTCGGCATCATTTTGGCATGAGCTTCGTGCATATTCACACTGTGCATCGCCAATGCGACTCGAGCGGCCACCTGCTGTAACGTATCAATATCCATGCTCGGCATTTGCCTATCGTCACGCATCATATAAGCGATATAGCCCACTTTCATGCGGCGAAAAATCAGCGGCATCACAATAATTTGCGTGATGTCATCGGCAAACTGCAGGGTGTTTTTTTGGTCTTCCATTTTGGCAAGAAGCTTCTTATCCAAATAGACCACTTCATTTTTGTTTACTGCGGCGAGAAAGGCCGAATCATCGGTAAAAAAGTGGCTTTGTTGATACACCTGCCCATCGGCCATTCGGCTGGTACTTTGCGTATAAAGCCCTTGATTGATATCGATAAGCGCGAGATCCGTCACCGAAAAGTGTTGGTAAATGCATTGCTGCAGAGAACTCAACAGCATCTCTTTATTACTTTGACTGATCACCGCGTTAGTGACATCAACCAAGATATGATAGTTGTCCCTTTCATGGCTAATCTGCTTGGTCATCGAACTGGTTAGTTCATGATCAAGCACATGAGTGACAAAGGAAACTATCATGCTGTTTTGCAGACGGAACTGGCGCTCTCCATCTTCTAGCTCATCCACTTGGGGGTTAATAAACTCGATAAAACCGATTTGTTGGTTCATCGATTTAAGCGGAATTTTGCAGTAATGGTGGATGTTGGCGTATGCGGAATGGTCAGCAAAATGAGGATGGGAATAATAGAAACTAACGCCGTCTAAATTATATAAACCATCATCGTAAGGCATACTGTATAAATCGTATTCCTGATGATAAAAAGCTTCGCGGTGAACACGATCTTGTTCATCGACATAATAAAGAACAGATTCATCAGATTGGCCACAGCGCAATATGATGTTGATCTTCTCTACTTGTAAAAAAGCACACTCTTCACTATTGAGAAATGTCAGCAAGTCAGCGGTATCGTTAATCGATAACATTGCCTTGGAGAAAATCATTAATTCCTGGGCTATTTGATTCATGGCATTAATAAAAAAGGCTCTTTAGTTGCACGTATAATACCGCATGCATAAAGAGCCTTCTTTGATCTTAATTCACTAAGATCCTAAATAATGAGGAACTTAATTTACTAAAATCTTAATTATGCCTGTTCAACATGTGATCTTAGGCGAGCTTTCATATTACTGTATTCCGTTTTCACGTAATTTTCAGCCCAAGCTGTATCTTGAATCGCTTCCACTTTCACCGCACAGTATTTGTATTCTGGTGTGCTTGAAATTGGGTCAACACGTTCAATGGTCAGCTCGTTACATGCACCCACCCACCATTGGTAAGTCATGTAGATCGCGCCTTGGTTCACACGAGGGTTCACATTCGCACGAGTAATGACTTTACCGCGACGAGAAGAAACCCAGATCAGCTGTTGATCTTTGATGCCATATTTAGCTGCATCATCAGGGTGGATTTGTGCAAATCCTGGTTCATCAGCCAAGGTGGTCAGTGCGGTACAGTTACCAGTCATAGAACGGCAAGAGTAGTGGCCCACTTCACGGACTGTTGAAAGCACCAATGGGTAATCCGCATCAGGTTGTTCAACAGGAGCACGCCATTCAGCGCCCAAGAATTTACCTTTACCTGAAGGCATAGAGAATTTATTGCCTTTAAATAGGTAAGGAGTACCAGGGTCTGCTTCATCAACACATGGCCATTGCACGCCTTTCAGGCCGGCCATTTTTTCGTAGGTTGCACCTTCATACAGAGGGCATAAGTGACGCATTTCGTCCCAAATTTCTTCGGTATTGTTGTAGTGCATTGGGTAACCCATACGAGTTGCCAATAGGCTGAAGATTTCCCAGTCAGGTTTCACGTCAGCAGGTGGAGTCACCGCTTTGTAGAAACGTTGGAAACCACGGTCAGCACTTGAGTAAACGCCTTCGTGTTCACCCCAACTGGTGGATGGGAAGATAATGTCAGCACGTTCTGCGGTTTTGGTCATAAAGATATCTTGGACGATAACCAGTTCAAGATCGCTCAATGTTTTACGCATTTGTGCTAAGTCAGCTTCAGTTTGCGCTGGGTCTTCACCAAAGATGTAATAAGCCTTACATACGCCTTCAGCCACTTTATGACCCACTTCAGTAATACGATAGCCCGGTTTGTGAGACAGTTTCACGCCCCATGCTTTTTCGAATTTTTCACGAATCGCATCGTTAGTGACCGCTTGGTAGCCTGGATATTGATGAGGCAACATGCCCATATCACAAGTCCCTTGTACGTTGTTTTGACCACGTACAGGACCTACGCCCACACCACGACGACCAAAGTTACCAGTCATCATCGCAAGGCCAGCCAAACCACGAACTACGTCCACAGCTTGACCAAATTGAGTCACGCCCATTCCCCATAGAATCATAGATTCAGAGGCATTTGCGTAAGTGCGAGCCGCTTGACGAATCTCTTCACCTCGTACACCAGTAATGTGTTCTACTTCTTCAGGACAGTAGTTCATCACGGTTTTACGGAATTCTTCAAAACCTTCTGTGTAACGTTGCACGTAATCCACATCGTAAAGGTTTTCATCGATCAAGGTGTAAGCAATCGCGTTCACTACCGCCATGTTTGAACCATTTTTCAATGGAACCCATTGGTCAGCGATACGAACTGATTCGATTTTACGCGGGTCACATACGATGACTTTCGCGCCGTTGGCTTTGGCTTTGAATACTTGACGTGCAATAACAGGGTGAGAGTCAGCCACGTTATAGCCGAAGAACAATAGACATTTTGCTTCAGCAATTTCGTTGATTGAGTTACTCATCGCACCGTTACCTACGGTGGATTCTAGGCCAGATACGGATGGAGCGTGACAAACACGCGCACAGTGGTCGACGTTGTTTGTACCAATCACTGCACGAGCAAATTTTTGCATCACGTAGTTGGCTTCGTTACCAGGACCACGAGCAGAACCTGTGGTCATGATAGAATCTGCGCCGTATTTTTCTTTAATTGCAGTTAAACGTTCAACGGCGAAATCTAATGCTTCATCCCAAGAAACCGCTTCAAGTTTTGAGTCACGAGTGCGGCGAATCATTGGGTGTTTTAGACGTGGAGTCAAAAGGTTGGTGTCGTTTAAGAAGTCCCAACCATAGTAACCTTTCAAACAAAGGTTACCTTCGTTGGTACGACCCATAGCAGGTTCAGCACCAACAACCTTGTCGTTTTCAACAAGTAAATTCAGTTTGCACCCTGTGCCACAGTAGGGACAAACTACGATGGATTTTTTCATATTAACCTTCTTAAATCAGACAGTGATGCCAGCAGCGCGAGTGGCTGCTTGTTCGCGTTTTTGCTGACTGGTTTGTTGAAGTTCATCAGAATTAATCAGACTGATAGCACCAGTTGGGCAAACTTCTACACAAGCCGGACCATTTTCACGGTGAGAACATAAATCACATTTAATCGCCTGTGATTTAGGCACTTTACGGCTAAATAACGCAGCAGCGCCGCGATTTTCTTCCACCATAGTGGTCACAACGGCCATTGCGCCAAATGGGCAAGCAACGGCACAGGTTTTACAACCAATGCAGCGAGATTGAATCACCTTCACAAAACCATCTTCATGGACGATGGCGTTGTTAGGACAAACTTGAGCACAAGGTGCGTCGTCACACTGACGACACATGACAGGAGTGGTCACCTGCGCATTTTTCACCAACTGCAGGCGAGGGACAAAACTCTCAGCATTCTGCAGCGTGCCAGAACATCCTTCTTGGTGAGAAATCGCGCACGCTACTTCACAAGTTCGACAACCAATACATTTAGTGGCGTCTGCAAAGACAAAACGATTCATGCGATATCCTTCTAGTGTCGGTACACCAGAGTTAAAAAAACTCTAATGCCTATTAAGCACGAGACGTGCCAATCTTTCAGTTGAGTAAGAAAACAAAATAACTCACTGTTTTATATTTATTTTTAAACATAGCTCACGATAAATATCGTCTTACAATACTGTCATTACTGCTGGTTTCCCCGTCAGTCGTCATTAGTGACGAACCCAATGACACTAGTGACGAGTTAACCGAGTTAGCAATGAGCAAAACCGCCGTCACCTTCCCAGTTAGGTAAGCACTGGTAGAGGTGTTCGACAGCTTTTCTTACCGCTGGAGTCATAGGGTAAGAAAATCCGACCTGCTCCGGTTGAATGCCAATAAAGGTCACTTCAGGAACAAAGGTTTTGAGTTCATTGAGTAAAAAATTGAGAGGAAGGCTATGGGTAGAAACCAAAAACATATCGGCACTGGTTTCTTGTTCAATCACGCGAATTTCGCCAACTTGCTCACCAAAATCGGCGGCATCGACGACCACGACTCGTTGTGGCTGCGCCCGACGAATCAGATGCAAAGTGTCTTCTGGCATCGTACCGCCATCCAACACCTCCCACATATCGAGTGGATTTTCACGACACAGCTTAGCCAGCAAGGGGCCAGCGGCATCGTCACCCATCATATAGTTACCGACGGTCAATAAGATTTGTTGGCTCATTGTCCACCTCGAATCATCAAATACATATTTGGCTCGTGATAGATTGCCGTTAACACCTCAATAAAACCGCTAGTGAGTTCACGACTTTTCGCGCTTTGTTGTTCTTTATCGATACGATCAAACGCCAGTGCCAACATATTGATGTGTTCGGGGAACACGGTAATTTCCCCGAACATCAGAAACCCTTTCATTTTGCGATACGCTTCGCTTTCAGGGTCTAACGCTGAAATCCATTCCAAATATTGAGCGCCAGTGCAGGTCATCGCAGCACTTAAGCAATCGACAATCCCCAAGTGGTGACCGATAGCTAAGGTGTAATACATCACCTGTTTGGCAGCTTGAGGGATGTCATCTTTCTCATCGACAAACTTGCGCGTCAGACGATAAAAATAGACATCTCCTTTTAAATGGCGAGACTCAGCGACATCCATGACACGCTCCTTGAGGTTCACCACCGGTTAATTGCATCATCACACCGCGCATCAAGGTGTTCACGATCTCCGTTAAACGGGGATCGGCATGTTCATCAAGATACGCTTTCACGTTTTGATCAACCGTGTTGGCATCACTCGCTTCGAGCACATCCATCAGTTCATTGGAGATACGTTTACCGGCGCGATAGCCAGCCAACACTCGCGCTTCACGCTCGATCATCACGCGAATATCTAAAGGAATACCGGTATGACGCAGCGTGGCCGGTTCTTTGTCAGCTTGGTGCTCTTTGCTATGCATTTTTTGCTCAAGCAGACCCAAGGCAACCGCAAAACCATATAAGGTTGCTGCCGGTGTTGGAGGACAACCAGGGATATAAACGTCAACAGGGACGATTTTGTCGGTTCCGCCCCACACACAGTAAAGGTCGTGGAAGATACCGCCATCACAGCCACATGCGCCGTAAGAGACTACGATTTTCGGGTCAGGCGCGGCTTCATAAGCGCGCAGTGCAGGCGCACGCATCGCACGAGTAACTGCACCAGTAAATAATAAGATGTCGGCATGACGAGGTGACGCTACTACTTTGATACCAAAGCGTTCAGTATCGTAAACGGGTGTCGTTGCGGCAAAAATTTCGATTTCACAGCCGTTGCAACCGCCGCAGTCAACACGATAAACATAAGCAGAGCGTTTAATCTGTTTAATCAACACCTGTTTGAGTTTTTCATGTTCAGGAGAAAGCGGAACGGGCACTGTCTGAGTATGGTTGATGCCTGATAACTGTTTTATGCCTTTCATGCTTCTTCCTTCTCTTGACGCTGTGCGATTTCTGCAGGAGTGGCAATAAAGCGTTGATGCGCAATATTTTCGCCATCCAACATATTGGCCTTACGACGACACTCTGGGCAGGTTTCTAACTGCACACGACGCATAACCAAATGCTCACCCGTTAACCCAGATTGTTCCAAGGTATCGATCACGTAATTGAGCAGTTTTTTCGCCACAAATGGACGACCACAACAGGTGCATTTCGCCAGCTTGAACTCCGCACTTTCATACAAATCGGCTTTGTTCGTCACCGCCAATTCAAACTGTGGTGTCAGCTCAATGGCGTGGGTTGGACACACTTCTTCACAACGGCCGCAGTAAATACAGCGAGCCAGGGAAAGCTCCCAACGACGAGTACCTTTGGCTGCATCGGTTTCCATGATCAATGCGTTAGCAGGACAGGCGCGTGTACACGCGCCACAAGAGATACACTGGCTAGCATTGAGCTCAGGTTTACCACGAAAATCCGGAGCCACTTCGAACGGTGCAAAGGGATATTTTTCAGTGACATCCCCTGCTTTTAAGATGGTTTTAAGTAACTTGATCATGATGTTCCCTACCACGCTTTGAGCGGTGAGTTTTTACGGTTCACGCTGTATTGCTCAATCGCTTTATATGGAATGGTTTGACTGCGTTTTTTCTTGGTGTCGACGATGGTGACGCGGTCAGTACAAGAGTAACAAGGGTCCAAACTACCAATGATCAACGGTGCATCTGCCACTGTGTTACCACGCAGCATGTAGCGCAGTGTTGGCCAGTTTGCATAAGTCGCCGCACGGCAACGCCAGCGGAACACTTTTTGGTTATCCCCCGTCATACTCCAGTGGACGTTTTCACCACGAGGCGCTTCGGTATAACCCAACGCAAATTTGTGTGGTACGTAAGTAAAGCCTTCGGTCAAAATCGCACCCGCTGGCAAGTGATCTAAGCCAAATTCAATGATATTTAATGAATTGAATACTTCACGAATACGTACCAACACACGCGCTTGTACGTCACCAGTATCAAGGTGTTGCAGTTCGATAGGCACTTGTGAGTAAGCTTCGAGATGAGCACCATGCACAACACGAGCATCACGAGCAAAGCCACTACCACGAATCATTGGGCCTACTGGGCTAAAATCGCGAGCGATGTCTTTCGCTAATACACCCACGCCACACAAACGGCTATCGATGTTTGGTGTAGCAAGAAGCATATCGACTAACTCACTAAAGGTTTTTCGCGCTTCACGAACTAAAGCAATGCCTTTTTGGCGTTGCTCTTTGAGAATATCGCGGCGCACACCACCAATTAGGTTCATACCGTATGTTTTACGTGCCCCAGTGAGAATTTCAGCCAATTCCATGGTTTTTTCACGTACACGGAAGAACTGCATAAAGCCAGTATCGAAACCCACAAAGTGGCTAGATAAACCGATATTAAGTAGGTGACTGTGCAGACGTTCCACTTCCAGCAATACGGTACGAATCATTTGGGCACGTTCAGGCACATCGATTTGCAGCGCAGTTTCCACTGAGTTGTTGTAACCCACACTGTGAGTAAATCCGCAAATACCACATACACGGTCGGCTAAGAAACCGATCTCGTGGTAACCCATACGAGTTTCGGCCAGTTTTTCCATACCGCGGTGAACATAGAACATGCGGTAGTCTGCATCGACGATATCTTCCCCATCTACGAACAGACGAAAGTGACCAGGTTCATCAGAAGTAATGTGCAGAGGGCCAACCGGCACGATACGGTTTGAGTCGTCACCGATTTCATTTAAGAACGGGTAATTCTCGGTATCCGTCGTTGGTTCTGGACGTTGGCGATAGTCCATCGCATCTTTGCGCAGTGGATGCAGATTTTCTGGCCAGTCATCGGGGAGCACCAAACGGCGTTCGTCTGGCAGGCCTACTGGGCGTAGACCAAACATATCGCGAATTTCACGTTCGCCCCACACTGCCGCTGGAATGTGCGGAGTGATAGAGATGAACTCTTCATTGCTTGTGTCCACCAGCACTTTTACCACCACCCAGCTTTTTACATCACCTTCCATAGAAAGGGCGTGATACACGGCAAAGTGACCGTTGATACTGCGTTCGTCGTTACCAAAGCTAACCGATAGCCAACCACCTTGATCGTAGTAAAGCCATTTCATCACTTCGACCAATGAGGTCATTTTGACCGTAATGGTTACTTGGTTTTCTGCTTGCCACTCTTCTTCAAGAATGGCGGCTGGGAATAGATGACGTACCCCATCAACGTACTGTTTTCCGAGCTGACGTTGTGAGTAATCTTTCGTTTTCATATCCATTCGACATTCTCTCTCATTAGTGAGTCATTGGTGTAACTAGATCTGCGGTGCTCGACAAATCGGTAACGGATTGCCATGGCAAATGCAGTTGTTGTAGTACGGTGCTGAAGTCTTGGTTAGTGATGACCAAAGTCGCTTGGTCGACACCATGTAATATCGCACTTGGAATGTGAGTGCCCATGATCACCATCAACACCATCATTGCGACCAGTGGCACCACGGTCATGATGTTCACTTCGCCTTTGTCGACACCTTCAGGTGCTTTGCCCAACACACAAGCCGCCACCAAACGAGCCAGCCCTGCAAGAACCAGAGTCAATAGCAGTAACAAGATGATGATGAGCACGGGGTGCTGCGCATAAAGAGCAGAGCAGACAATCAAGAATTCACTGACAAATAGGTTAAATGGGGGAACACCAGCGAGTGCTAATGCACCAGCGCCAAACAGCACGCCAGTCCAAGGCGCAACACGCACCACGCCTTTGATAATGCCCATGTCACGAGTGCCGTATTTGAGCATCACGTTACCAGCGCCGCAGAACATCAAGGTTTTACCTAAGCTGTGGTTAATCACATGCAACATCGCGGCAAACACGCCCAAAGGACCTAAGCCAATCGCGAAGGTAATAAGGCCCATGTTTTCCACACTGGAATAAGCCAACAAACGTTTGATGTCTTTTTGCACCAAGATAAAGAAGGCGGCGACGGCGACAGAAAGCAGGCCAAAACCGAGCATCAGAGCTTGAGTATACCCATGACCCAAAACCTCTTGAGCCACCACTAAGTGACGCAAAATCACCATTAATGCACAGTTCAATAGGCCAGCAGAAAGCAGACCAGAAACAGGGCTTGGCGCTTCGGAGTGAGCGTCAGGTAGCCAAGTGTGCATTGGGAACAGACCCACTTTGGTACCAAAACCGATGATGATGAAGATGAAGCCGATTTGAATCAGACGAGGGTCGAATTGCGCCGCATTATCACGAATCGCTGTCCAGAAAATCGCTTGCGAAGGATCGCTAAATACCGCAACAGCATTGGAGTAAGTGATGACGGTACCGAACAGACCAAACGCCACACCGACGCTACACAGCATGATGTATTTCCAAGCCGCTTCAAGTGAAGAACGTTGGTAGTAAATCCCGACCAAGAACACCGAACTGACGGTGGTCGCTTCAATCGCTACCCACATCATGATGATGTTGTTCGCCGTCAAAGCAATCAACATGGTTGCAAGGAATAGGTTGAACAAACCGTAGTACAGTGACACCTGACTACTGGTGAGTTCCCCTTCTTTAAATTCACTGCCGATATAACCCAACGAGTGCAAACCAGTGATCAATGCCACCAGCCCCAACACGCCCATAAACAAGGCAGATAAACTATCGAGCAGTAACCAGTGACCTTGCGTTTCCAGCGCGCCGTGCTCAAACACTTGCAGCGCCAGCATCCAAGTAATGATGAACGTAGCGCACACGCTGACGGTGTGAATTAGTGAGGAGAGCTTATGAAACTCCCCTTTTAAACAAGCACCTGCCAAGCTCACCAATGCAGCAAACAGTGGAATGCCAAGCAGATAGGGAAAAATAGAACTTAGAGACATCATGCTATTACCCTTTTAATACAGTGAGTTGTTTGACGTCTAATGTGCGCAGTTTGGCGAAAATTAGACGCGCCAAAATCACCATGACAATCACAGCAAAAATAGCGTCAACGGTAATGCCGATTTCAACCAAATGCGGCGCATTGTGAGCCACCAAAGCCAACGTCAACGACGAACCGTTTTCCATCAAGCAGTAACCAAAAATCTGTTTGAGGATGTTGCGTTGACTGACGATGCACAGCAGACCGATAAAGAAGTGCGCCAAAGAGACCGCCAAAATCGGTTTTAGCTCAGCAATCATCGGCAGTTGAACTGGCTCAATTGCATATAGAGAAGCAATGCTGATGACACCCACAATCAAAGCGATCCAGATTGGACGAATCAATGGTTGCTCTGCCTTGGTGTCTTGCATTTTGCCCAATTGAATAAACAAAATGCCTGGTACCAAAATCACTTTAGAAATGAAGGCAGTTACCGACCAGCTATAAAGCTCATGAGCGTCATAGCGGTGTGCAATCGCAGCAAATAGCCCAACCAACACCAACGACTGAATTGCGTATAACCACGCCGCGTTACGCGCTTTACGGGCAATCACCACCAAAAAGGAGGTCACCACCAATAAACTGGCTAGGTTATTCATCATTAAATCACTCATAGTCTGACCTCCTTAATTGAGCCATGCTGAGGCAATGAAGCTGGACAGAACGGACATGGCAATCAGCACGACCAACATGGATTTCATTGAAGCAGGCAGAGGAGAAATGTTTTCTACCACTTCAGATGGTTTACCAATCACGGATTTACCAAACCAGTAGAGCAGCCAACCAAAGGTCGCAACAGATTCAATCAGTGCCAACACCAAGACTGGCGTTAACCAGCTGTGCTCAGCAGAGAGTTGGAAACCAGCTTCAAGCAATGGGAATTTACTGAAGAAACCGTTGAACGGAGGCACACCCGCAATCGCCATGGCAGCGACACAGAAGCCCACGCCGAGCAATGGTGACTTGGTAATGATCCCGCGCAGTTGTGGCAACATACGAGTACCACAGGCAAAGCTCAGTGAACCTGCGACAAAGAAGAACAAGCTCTTAGCAAAGGCGTGGTTGAAGATGTAACTCACACCCGCTTTCATTGCTAAAGAAGAGCCCATAGCGGCCATGGAAAGAGCAAGGAAGATATACGCCAGTTGAGTAATGGTTGAGTAAGCCAATAGACGTTTCATGTCTTTTTGAGGCAAGTACATTACAAAGCCGTAGATCATAGTGATCATGGCACCAATCACACCCACAACACCCACTTCGATAGGCACATCACCGGCTGACAAAATGCCACGAGCAAAAATGTATACGCCCACTTTGACCATGGAAGCCGCGTGCAAATAGGCACTGACTGGGGTTGGAGCATTCATCGCATCAGGCAGCCACATGTGCATTGGCAGTTGCGCTGATTTACCCCAAGCGGCGAACAAAATGCCAAACAGCACAATCATTTTTGCACTAGGCGTTAGAGTCGCAATCGCAGTGAGTTCAAACGTACCGGTCTGGATAAACAAGGTCGCCGCAGCGATAAACAGACCCAGTGACGCAATGTGAGTCACGATCAACGCTTTCAACGCAGAACGAAACGCAATCGGGGTTTGGTAGTAACCAATCAATGACCAAGAGCAGGCACCGGTGATTTCAAAAAACAGCAGTTGCCCCACCAAGGTAGAAGAGAGCACTAAGCCTGCCATTGCACCGATGAACACCAGTAGGAATGAGTAGTAACGAGGGTCCCCTTCATGAGGATGCTCTTTGTTACCGGTGCTCATGTAACCTAATGAGTAAATCGCAACAATCAACCCTAATCCCACAACGGCGGCAGCAATCAAGGTGCTGACTTTGTCGACGGTTAGACCGAAGATCAATAAGTGACCAAATTGCACAATCTCAACCGACTGTGCTTCACCACCTTGCAAAAAGAAGTGATAAGCCAAAGCCCAAGTGCCGAGCGTCGCCAGTGCAGCAAAGATCTGGCAGACCCACTTAGCCGAAGTCTTAGGTACTAATAAGGTCAGGATGGCACCTAAGAACGGCACCAAAATCGTAAATAAACCGATCATCTCCATTGTAAATAAAACCTCACAATCCGATGACGTAGAAGGCTAACGACAGACCTGCAAAAGAGAATGCAGACCAAGTTAGTCGACTCGTATTTAAGAAACGTACCCGAGCCATTGCGTTTTCAACCAAACCAGCGAGGAAGAACACAACGATCAATTTGCACAGCAGCAGCACTGCAGCAAGTAACAAATCAGGGAACGCTAGGGTTGTCGCTTTGCCCCATGGGATGAAAATGGCAAGGAAAAGCTGAACCACAACAAGCTGTTTCAATCCCAAACCTAACTTGACCATCGCCAAGCCTGAACCGGAATATTCCGTTACCGGACCTTCTTGAAGTTCTTGTTCTGCTTCTGCCGCATCGAATGGCAATTTGCCCATTTCAACAAACATGGCAAACGCACAGGCAACGCCCGCAAGCACAACGGTGACCGGTTGTTGGAAGATTTCACCCAACATCCCTTGGCTGATGTAGCCTAGGTCGGTTGAGCCAACAATCATGGCCATGATAAAAATCGACAGCACGAAAATCGGTTCCACCAACACACCAAGCGTTAACTCACGCGCACTCCCCACCCCACTGAACATGCTGTTGGAATCTAAGCCAGCCAGAGAGAAGAAGAAGCGGAAGATCGCCAATAAATAGATATCGGTAATCACATCACCTGAAATCGGAAATGGTGAGGTTTGAGTGAGCGTAGGCAGCGCCATGCCCACCAATAACATGGTGACAATCAGCACCCACGGCATGATCCAAAAGATAGGACCCGCATTGGCTGGCGCCACAGATTGGCGACGCAGCAATTTGGCAATATCGCGATAATCCTGCAGCAAACCAGGGCCACGACGTGAGTGCATTCTGGCGCGAATCATGCGCGAGAATCCGGTAGCGAGTGGTGCCAGTAGCAGCATCAATAACGCTTGTACTACGGCCAATACAATCCAGCTCAATCCGGGCATATGAAGTTCAGCCATTATTTCGCTCCTAAATCAACGGGAAGGAAAAGCAGTGCCAGTAACGCCACAACGATGTACAAGCAGTAGATTCGGAAATCCCCGCCTTGCATGCGCGTTACCCAACCACTGACTGACATGGCAGCGCGGCAAGCCGGTTGCACTAAGTAGCGATCAAAACTTGGCTCAATCGCCGCAGCAGAAGTTGTCACGGCTTGCAGCGAGCGCTGCATCCAACCACTTGGGTCTAAGATCACGCGAATGCGATACACCGGAGCAAACATATGACGCAGCGGTTGAGTGAAACCACCCGCAGAGACGGTCATGCGGCTTTCGTAAGCGTAACCACAGGCCCAAGGATCACCTTGACGACGATTACTCAAACGACGACCTTTGAAGAAGGCCAACATCAGCGCAGGAACAACCAGCAGCACCAACAAACCAATGGTGATAACCGGTGTCGACAAGATGGCTTGAGTAGTAGAAACAGGATGAAGTGACATGCCTTGATGAACAACAATTGGCGCAGCCGCTAACGTGGTGGTGGCAATGTCTGAGATCAAAGGAGAGATCCAAGGAGAACCGACACCCAACACGATACACATTACGGCTAAGAAAGCGCAGCCAAGCACCATAGGCCAGCCCACTTCACGCGCTTCACTCGCTTTTTGCGTGCGAGGCGCACCACTAAAGCAGATACCGTAAACTTTAACGAAACACATACACGCCAACGCACCGGTAATCGCCAGCATCACCACTGCGATAGGTCCCGCAATCGACATACTCAAAACAGATTGACGGCTTAGGTCAAACAGCGATTGATAGATAAACCATTCACTGACAAAACCATTCAGTGGTGGCAGTGCAGAAATCGCCATGGTCCCAATTAAAAAGGCCGTTGCGGTGTAAGGCATTAATTTGCCAAGACCACCCATTTTTTCCATGTCTTTGGTGTGCATGCGATAAATCACAGAGCCAGCACCTAAGAACAGCAAACCTTTAAACACTGCGTGGTTAAGCAAGTGGTATAAAGCACCTAGTAGGCCTAACGCAGCAAAAACGGGATGACCTGTTGCCATACCAATTAACGCCACACCAACACCCATTAAGATAATGCCGACGTTTTCCACAGTGTGGTAAGCCAGTAGGCGTTTGATGTCGTGTTCTGCCAAGGCGTACATAACGCCCAATACGGAAGAGACTGCGCCAAAGGCAAGTACAACATATCCCCACCACGCTTGAGTTCCACCAAGGAACACCACACCCACTTTGATAATGCCGAACACACCGATTTTGACCATTACGCCAGACATCAGAGCCGATGCGTGTGAAGGTGCTGCAGGGTGAGCTTGTGGTAACCAGCCGTGCAGAGTAATCATCCCGGCTTTGGCACCAAAGCCAAAGAACGCTAATAGGAAGATGACGGAAGATTCCCACACAGGCAGATTCAAATTGGTAAAGTCGGCAAAGTTGAGTGAGCCAGATGCGCGGTACAACATAAAGAACGCAATCATGATCAGCACAGAACCAGCATGAGCAATAAAGAAGTATTGCAGCCCGGCTTTTACGCTTTTCTCAGTTTGTTCCACCAGCACGAGGAAGTAAGAGGCTAACGACATCATTTCAAAGAACACGATGAAGTAAAACGCGTTATCAACCACCACTAATGCCACCATAGAAGCAACAAAAAGATGGAGGAAGAAGCTGATGCCCCACGCCCCTTTACCCAAATACTCATTCATGTAATGCCATGAATAAATGGAAGCGGCAACCATGATGAGGGAAATCACCAACACCATAAACGCACCAAGTGCGTCCATATTGATAGTCAGTTGGGCAAACTCAAACGGACTGTAAAGAGTTGCTGTCAGCGCAGCACCACCCAATAGCGCTTGTGCAGAGCTGAGCAAACCAAGCACACCGCCAATAAAGCCCAACACACCAGATACTTTTACGATGCACGATTCACGTTCACCGCTACCGAGTAAAGCCACTAAACTGGCGATGACATAACAGCCAATGGATATCGCCAATAACTCAAGTGTATTCGTCATTGCTATCTCTCCATCTTCGTGGCTTGGGACATTTCCGCAGCCATCTCGCGTTTTAGCGAACGAGAGTCAACCACTTCATTGTCGGTCACCATGACAATCGCATCGGTAGGACACACCTCAGCACAAGCTGGGCCCTTTTCACGAAATCCACATAAATCACACTTCACTGCGATGCTTTTAACGCCAGGTTCCCAGGCAAGAATGTCATGACCAAAAGTCTGAGGAGAGGAAGTGCAAGGATTACTTGAGCGAGGAGTGGATGGAATATAAGTATCGTAACTGTTGGCCATGGCGACCGGACGACTACCATCAAAAGCAATGGCGCCAAATGGGCAGGCAACAGCACACAAGGTACAGCCAACACATAAGGTTTCATTAATCAGTACACGATCATCTTCCTTCGTAATCGCCTGTACAGGACACACCGTAGCGCATGGTGCATCTTCACAGTGACGACACATAACAGGAACCGTCGCATCCTGATGTTTGACAACTGTCAACCGGGGATGACTCTGCAGACCTTCCTTCTTATGTACGTCGGAGCACGCTGCCATGCAGGTACCACAACCGATACATTTTTTCGGATCTGCAATCACAAAGCTCTTCATAGCATACCCTGTTAATTAAATAAGTCCTTTAGAGCAACATGTATGCCAACCTGGAATATGATTTAATAAAGCCAATAAAATCATATTATTAGAGGTAAGATGTTAATAAAACAATCCGTTTTAAAACAGAAAATTAACGTAAAATCAGTGACTTCGACACCCAGTGTCGACACTAGTGTCGAACTGAAAAACAGCGCAAAAACTTATGTGACAACTTTGTCGACTGCCGATGACAAATTGCGATCTCTCTCATAGGTCATAGCGCCACCTCATGGTAAAACATTCCATTAATACCATTTTGAAACGACGTTTTATTTTATAGGGATACCATGAGACGATTACCGATTTTCAGTGCTATCGCATGTGCGCTTATTGCGGCCTCAAGCCAGGCAGCAACACCTATTACGCTAAACGATTTAACACTTTCCTCACCGGCATTAGCACAAGATGAAGAGAGTGTGGTTTTGGTCTGGCAGCAACCTTCGAAACGGCAACATATAGTTGACTACCGTCTTTATCAGAACGGTCAATCGCTTGGATTAGCGAGCGCCAATAATGCCCAGCACAACCCAGCAGCGCCCTATTTCAATGCCTTTTATGAACGGGATAAAACACACTTTAACTACTCGATTCGTTACCAAAATTTCATGGTGACAGGGCTCAAACCAACAACCCAATATCAATTTCAAATTGCTGCAGTTTATGAAGATGGACAAGAATCGGCGTTAAGTGCCCCACTAAGCATCACCACCCCCGCTTATGCGCATACAGTCGATGTTGCTCAACTCGGTGCGAAAGGTGATGGTAAAACCCTTAACACCAAAGCCATTCAAACCGCGATTGATCAATGCTCAAGTCAATCAACCAATGCCTACGGCTGTCGAGTATTGATTGCCCCCAGCGATTCAGGAGCCACTTATGTCACTGGCGCCCTGTTTTTGCATAGCAATATGACGCTTGAAATAGCTAAAGGAGCGACGTTAAAAGGTTCTCCTTACGCTAAAGATTACCCTTTGCAACAGGGCTACCAACTCTACAGTTTTAGAACCAATGCAACCGACTCTCGCCGCCCGCCTTCACTACTTAACACGCTAGCAGCAGACCATCGCAATGGCGAAAACCACAGCCAACAAGGTTACGACCACCGTATGGGGACCTTTGAAAATATAAGGATTGTGGGTCAAGGCACCTTAGATGGCAGTGGCTGGCAACAGCAAGGTACCACACTAGATGAAGCAGGACAGAATCTCGCCTATCACCCTCCGGGTGGTCGAGATTTGGTGTATAGCTTGGGAATTTTGGCCAAAGATCAGATGATTGCGGCCTATCGTGAATATCATCCTAACTGGGATGGCGATACCAACAACATTGAATATCAAGGTCAGTTTAATAAAGATATCTACGCTAATCGCCGCTCGGCTCTTGCTACCTTCCGCGGAGTCAATCAACTCTATTTTGCAGGACTAACCTTACTTAACCCTGCCTATCACGGCATCATGTTTCTGGATAGTGAAAACACCACCATGGCTTACACTCGCACCGAAACGTTCGACATTAATAATGCCGATGGCGTTGAATTTGGTAACAGTAGCGACTTTGCTGTATTCGCTAACTTTATCGATAGCGGTGATGACTGCATTAACTTCGCCGCTGGGCAAGGGAAAGATTATCAAGCCGGCACCGAAGGTGTGCACTCCACCGAGCGTGGCTGGGTATTTAACAACTACACACGCGAAGGTCATGGCGTATTGGTCGCAGGCAGTCATACTGGTGCTTGGATTCAAGATATTGTCGCAGAAAACAACGTCTCCTTTATGACCGATAATGGCTTACGTTTAAAAAGCACACTCTCCACTGGTGGCGGTGTAAGACGCATTACCTTTAGAGAAAACGTCTTAGCCGATATTGGTTCACACAATACACACACGGCGTTGCCAAGTGGTGTTGATGTAGAAAACCGTGGCGGTTTAGGTAGCCCATTTGTGTTTACGTTAGCTTATAAAGCAGGCGATAACGTCTTTGAAAATGCCGCACAAGCTGCCTACTTTAACCACATAGATATCGATGACGTGACAGTGGATAACCGAGAACCTAGCAGTAAACCTTCGATACTCATTGATGGCTATGACGGCAAAGACAGCGAAGTCACCTACCCAGAAACATGGCACGATCACTTAGTATTTAAACAAGTGACGTTTTTCCAAGAGCAAAAAACCCGTATCGACCATCTCAAAGATAGCGTGTTTGAAGAGGTCACATTCCTTAACGGCGATGCCTCACCTTGGAAACTCAGCCATTCAAAGAACGTCAAATTTGTAAAAGTGTCACCACCTTACAAATAACAAACCCGCTCCCTTCTTTCATCGAAGGGAGCCAATTTCCCTCAATTTTTAGTGTATCCAACGAATACCAAAATCTATCGGTTGTTCCGAGGTTAACAATATTTTTAAGCGATATTTCCCAGAGACATTTTCCAATGAAAAAGGCTTATCTGCTGGAATAATGTAGAGATCTGCTGCACGCAGTAAATGACTATTTTGTTCAATTGTCAGCTCTGCATGTCCATCCAAAATGAACAAACTGATTGACTGATGAAACGAGAACTTGGGCAGGACTTTCTTTGGTTCAAACAGAAGGTAACCTTGCGTAAACCCACCACCGAAATCAAATGAAGCATATCGAATTCCCTCATAAGACTCACGTAAGTCTGCTTGATCCAAATTTTGAAGAAATTCATCGGTTAACATAGTCGCTCATTCTTAGATAAAGGCAGAAAGCCGACAAGGAACGACCTCATCGTTTAGAGAAATTTCAATACGCTAACAACTTCTGCAGGGGGAATACTGATTGATATCGTTTTAATAACGAAAATTGTATTGACTCTAATCCGTGAGAGGAAATACTGTTTTTTTATTCCCATGATAGTGTCTCAATATGGAAATCAGAGTATTACGTTATTTTGAAGCCATTGCCCGCCTACAGAATGTCACCCGTGCAGCGACCGAACTGCATGTAGCTCAGCCCAGTTTGAGTGTGGCGATAAAAAAATTAGAAGAAGAGTTAGGGGTATTACTGTTTACTCGGGTGCGCAATCAGCCACTGAAACTGACAGAAGAGGGACATTTACTCCTCAAGCGTTCAAAACGAATTTTCAGCGAAATTGAACGAGTAGAACAAGAGATTGCGGATCGACAAAAACTTCGCTCTGGTCACCTTAGAATCGGCTTACCACAGATGTATGGGTATACTGAATTTCCGCACATTCTAAAACTGTTTCATCAAACCTATCCGGGAATTAGGATCTCAGTGATTCAAAACAGCGCGAGCACCATTCGCAGCCATTTCGAAGAAGGGCAACTTAATCTCGCCATCATTGATGAAAGACGCATCCATAAAAAGTGGCCACGCTTGTCTTTAGAACGCCAAGAGATGGTCGTCAGTTGTGCGCATGATCATCCCCTAGCACAAAAAGAGTCAATAAAAGACAACGAGTTAGAATACTTACCACTGATCTTAATGGACGATTCTTTTTTGCAACGTAACATCATCGATAAGCGCTGCGAACAAGCAGGCTTTCGCCCCAATGTGATCATTGAAAGCAATTACATCCCAATGATTGTACAAGCCACCTTAGATGGATTAGGAGTATCAACTCTATTACGTGAAGTTGTAGAACAAACGCCAAATCTGCATGCTATGTCGTTAGTGCCGAAAGAATACTGTCACTTTCATTTATGTTGGCTAGATGAGGATTCCCTGTCACAAGCAGAACACGCCTTTATTCGCTTCGTCTCTGACTTCAAAAATAAACTGAAGTTAGAAAAACAAAGCATTACCACTCTCGCATAACATATTGTTTAAAAACAAAAAAAACAAAAAGACCCGTTATAAATAACGGGCCTTTTTTAGAACTGGTGCAGATGGGGAGACTTGAACTCCCACGACCGTGAGGCCACTAGCACCTGAAGCTAGCGTGTCTACCAATTCCACCACATCTGCGTGTGGCGCTAATATCCTGCTAAACCCAAAAAGTGAAAAGAGACACATATATGAAAGGAGATAATGATCACACTTATCCTTCTCATATGTTTGTTTTTTAAGCAAAATGCAAAAATGGCGAACTTTTTATGTTCGCCATTTTTTTAACTAAGACTGCTGATCTATGACTTATTCTACTGTTACCGCTTTCGCTAGGTTACGAGGTTGGTCAACGTCAGTGCCTTTAATCAATGCAACGTGGTAAGCCAGCAATTGCATTGGTACGGTGTAGAAAATCGGTGCAGTGATTTCACTCACATGCGGCATGGTGATCACTTTCATGCTGGCATCGCTAACGAACCCTGCGTTTTCATCAGCGAAGACATACAACAACCCACCACGGGCACGCACTTCTTCAATGTTGGATTTGAGTTTTTCCAACAGGTCATTGTTCGGTGCAATCACCACCACTGGCATGTCGGCATCAATAAGTGCCAATGGGCCATGTTTCAACTCACCTGCAGCGTAGGCTTCTGCATGGATATAAGAGATCTCTTTCAGTTTCAGCGCTGCTTCCAAGGCAATTGGGAAGTACTCACCACGACCAAGGAATAGCGTGTGGCTCTTATCAGCAAAGTCTTTTGCCAAATCTTCGATTTCACGTTCACTTGCAAGTGCTGCTTCAATTTGTTGAGGCAGAGCATGCAGCGCAGTGACAATCTCTTTCTCAGTTTCTTTGTTTACTGTACCTTTCTGTTTACCAATCGCCGCAACCAGCATCAGCAATGCAGCAAGCTGAGTAGTAAAGGCTTTGGTTGAAGCCACACCGATTTCAGTCCCTGCGCGAGTCATAAAGGCAATATCAGATTCGCGAACAAGAGAAGAACCTGCCACGTTACAAATGGTCATTGCCGCCATGTAGCCTTTTTCTTTAGCAAGACGAAGAGCTGCTAATGTATCGGCCGTTTCACCAGATTGAGACAAGGTAATCAACAAGCTATTTGGACGTGTCACAAATTTACGGTAGCGGAACTCAGAGGCAATCTCTACGTCACAGCTCACGCCAGCAATTGCTTCAAACCAGTAACGAGAAGCCATCGCAGAGTTGTAAGAAGTACCACAAGCAATCAGTTGAATGTGTTCAACTTTGCTCAGAATTTCTGTTGCGTGTACACCGATGCTATCGGTGATCACTGAATCGTGCGTGATACGACCTTCAATGGTATTCAGTAGCGCTTTTGGCTGTTCAAAAATTTCTTTCTGCATGAAGTGGCGGTATTTACCTTTTTCACCCGCATCGTGCTCAGCGTTAGATTCGGTAATTTCACGTTCTACTGGCGCACCGTTAGCGGCAAAGATTTTCACTTCACGACGAGTAATTTCAGCCACATCACCTTCTTCAAGGTAAATAAAGCGACGAGTTACGTTCAATAGAGCAAGCTGATCAGATGCGAGGAAGTTTTCACCCACACCTAAACCGATAACGATTGGGCTACCAGAGCGAGCCACAACTAGGCGTTCAGGATCTTTACGGTCAACCACAACAGTACCGTATGCACCTTCAAGTTGTTTTGCTGTTTTTTGTACGGCTTCAAGCAAAGAAGCTGAAGTACGAAGTTCCCACTCAACTAGATGAGCAATAACTTCAGTATCGGTTTGAGAAACAAATTCATAACCACGAGCGCGTAACGTTTCACGCAACACTTCGTAGTTTTCAATAATACCGTTATGTACAACAGCAATATCGCCAGATACGTGTGGGTGCGCGTTGATTTCAGATGGCTCACCATGTGTTGCCCAGCGGGTATGTGCGATACCAGTACCACCATGAACATGAGTCGCTGCAACTGCATCGGCCAACTCTTGTACTTTACCTAAACGGCGAACACGGGTCATATTCTTGTTTGCATCTACCACTGCAACACCAGCAGAGTCGTAACCGCGGTATTCCAAACGACGTAGACCTTCAACAAGAATTTCTGCTACATCACGCTGTGCTACTGCACCAACAATTCCACACATACCAATAAGCTCCTAAAATTTGACGTTGAGGACTTACCACAACTTTTTAAGTCCTAATATTTACTTGATTAAGCGCGAATAACTCGCACTTGATGTGATTCAATTTTCTTAACGAATTCGTCTGGTAAACCTGCATCTGTTACCAACACATCAACTATGTTCCAAGGCAACTCTAAGTTAGGGATCTTGCGACCAAACTTGTCAGACTCAACCATCACGATGACTTCACGTGAGACTTCTGCCATCACTTTGCTTAAACCGATCAACTCATTAAAGGTGGTTGTACCTCGTTCCAAATCAACACCATCACAGCCAATAAAGAGTTGGTCAAAATCGTAAGAACGCAACACCGATTCCGCCACATTGCCTTGGAAAGACTCAGAACGCGTATCCCAAGTACCGCCTGTCATCAATAATGTTGGTTCGTTCTCTAACTCACTAAGGGCATTGGCCACTTGAAGTGAGTTGGTCATCACAACTAAACCACGTTTTTCATTGAGTTGTTCAATCAACGCACCGGTCGTTCTGCCGCTGTCGATCACAATTCTGTTATGATCTCTAATTAACTTAGCAGCCGCTTTAGCGATAGAAACCTTTCGAACCGAAACTTTTGGACTTAACTCTTCGCTTACGACTTCTTTCGGTAATGCTATAGCACCACCATAGCGACGCAGTAATAGTCCATTTTCTTCTAAGGAAGCCAAATCTTTTCTAATAGTGACTTCTGAAGTTTCAAATTGAGAAGCAAGGGATTCAACACTTACCTCGCCCATCTCATTAACGAGAGTCGCAATAGCGTGTCTTCTAAGTTGAGTATTTCGTTTCGACATTTTTAACTTTATAGCAGGTTACGAATCGAAAGCAATTATAATCACTTCGAAACATTACTGTCCATTTATTTTGCTCCAAAAAATTAATATTTCACGCTAAAACCTTGTCCTAAGACAATTCTTGGACAGTGCTATTGAAAAAATAAAGTGGTAGAATTCCAGCCCTAAAGAAAAAAAATTACAGAACTAGGCGTGATATTTTTGTAACTTTCCCGTTGTACCCTAGGGAAATCCCGATAATTCTGAAATTTTAGGCAACAGATGTAGTTATAAACTGATCAAATCTGTTGTAAGACTTTCAACCAAAGAGACCTTAGCTCGATTTTTTGCAGACAGGCGATACAGAAAGTACAAATTGCCACCACGAGCCCTCTTTGACCTGTGAAACAACTTTCAAATTGATACTATTTACCGGAGAGACACTTCCATGAAAAAGACCAAAATCGTATGTACGATTGGCCCAAAAACTGAGTCAGTAGAGAAACTTACCGAGCTAGTTAATGCAGGTATGAACGTAATGCGTTTAAACTTCTCTCACGGTGACTACGTTGAGCATGGTACTCGCATCAAAAACTTCCGCGAAGTTATGAAAAACACTGGTAAACCTCTAGCAATCCTATTGGATACTAAAGGTCCTGAGATCCGCACCATCAAACTAGAAAATGGTGAAGACGTTGATCTAGAAGCTGGCCAAGAATTCACATTTACCACTGACGTAACTGTTATTGGTAACAAAACTCGTGTAGCAGTAACTTACTCAGGTTTCGCAAAAGACCTAGCTGAAGGTAACACTATCCTTGTTGACGACGGTCTAATCGAAATGAAAGTACTGTCTACAACAGAGACAGAAGTAAAATGTAAAGTTCTGAACAACGGTGCACTAGGCGAAAACAAAGGTGTTAACCTTCCTGGCGTATCTGTAAACCTTCCAGCACTTGCAGAAAAAGACAAAAACGACCTGAAATTTGGTTGCGAACAAGGCGTTGACTTTGTTGCTGCTTCTTTCATTCGTAAAGCATCAGACGTTCGTGAAATCCGTGAAGTGCTTGCTTCTCACGGCGGTCAAAACATCCAAATCATCTCTAAAATCGAAAACCAAGAAGGCGTAGATAACTTCGACGAAATTCTAGAAGCATCTGACGGTATCATGGTTGCTCGTGGTGACCTTGGTGTTGAAATCCCAGCTGAAGAAGTAATCTTCGCGCAAAAAATGATGATTGAAAAATGTAACCGCGCTCGTAAAGTGGTTATTACAGCAACTCAAATGCTTGATTCAATGATCAAAAACCCACGTCCTACTCGTGCTGAAGCAGGCGACGTTGCTAACGCAGTGATGGATGGTACTGATGCGGTAATGCTTTCTGGTGAAACTGCGAAAGGTAAATACCCTGTAGAAGCAGTAACCATCATGGCTCGTATTGCAGAACGTACTGATTCTTCTCTACAAGCAGAGCTAAGCTCTCGTCTAGACAGCCCACGCCTACGTATCACTGAAGCAGTATGTAAAGGTGCGGTAGACACAGCTGAAAAACTGGCTGCTCCACTTATTGTAGTTGCAACTGAAGCAGGTAAATCTGCTCGTTCAGTTCGTAAATACTTCCCAACAGCAAACATTCTTGCTATCACAACTAACAAGAAAACAGCGGCACAACTTGTGCTATCTAAAGGTGTAACACCTGTTGTTGTTGATGAAATTGCTAGCACTGATGACTTCTACCGTCTAGGTAAAGAAGTGGCTCTTGCATCAGGTCTAGGTAAGAAAGGTGACATCGCAGTTATGGTTTCTGGTGCTCTTGTTGCATCAGGTACAACAAACACTGCGTCAGTTCACGTTCTTTAATAGAAGTGAAAAGAAAAATCGGGGCCTAGGCCCCGATTTTTTTATCTTTGCTAAACTAATAGCGTTAAGTTCTACTTGGTAGAAAACTTACCAGCCAAAAAATTCTCTGTGGTGCGTATTTAGGAGTAACACCATTGGAAGAAAATAGAGTGCGCTCAATTTAATTCCTAATACCAACAGACAACCGATCGTTAGTCTAACGAGAAAATGATTTAACAACATGCTCTGCCTCATACTGCCCAGAGTGTTTGAATTCCGTAGATTTTATATCAAACAATACTTTTAACTTTGCAGTTCCCTGTACCACTGGAGCCAAACTGTTTAAAAAAAACACAGTTTACTCAAAATTCATCCCAACTCAAGACGGTTTTATCAATCAAACTATCAAAAAGAATAGGGACTTTTTATGCAATTTCTTCACTACTCAAACACGTACTAATTCGGTTGCGGCCCTCGGATTTAGCGCTGTATAAGGCGACATCTGCCCATTTGTAAGTCTGCGTTCTATCTTCGGTCATATCCGTAATACCGGTACTTATCGTAACTTTAGCCAGTTCATCTTGAGCGATATCCTGACGGATTCTATCCATCACTTTGATTGCATCTTCTACCACAGTATTGGGCATAATAATGGCAAACTCTTCTCCACCGATACGCGCCACAAAATCGGTATTGCGCACGAGGCTTTTTAAGCTGCTGGCAATATGAATGATGACCCTATCACCTTCATCATGACCATGCTGATCGTTAACGGACTTGAAATAATCGATATCAAGCAACACCAACACCGCTGTATAACCGACATGTTCTCGAACAAATGCAGATTGTATCTTCATCTCCATTTCGAACTTACGTCGGTTCCATAACTTAGTCATATCGTCCATTTCGCTCATTTCTCTCAAGCGATTTTCAAGAGCTTTACGTTCCGATATATCGACTAAGCTAATAATGTAATAGCTAACCCGCCCACGCTCCAAAACCGCTTGAATGCGCATTAGCACCACCATCAGCTCACCGTTTGGAGCGACGTAATTAATCTCTCCACGCCACAGCGCATGCTCTTGAACAATCCGTTTTACCTGAAGTTTGAACTCTTCATCGTATTCAGAAAGCAAAAAATCGAGAGTGTTTAATCCTTCGACTTCGGCCCCTTTCACATGAATTGTTTTTTCGAAGGTTTTATTGACCAACTTAATCCGATATTGCGTATCGGAAATCACCACCGCAGACATACCATGCAGTGCGGCATTTGCTAACTTACTTTCAATATTACGTTGGTGATAATGCAGTCCGAGCGTTGCAGAAGGCAAAGCGAATAACAGCATGATCAAAAGCACGAAATAGGCTTCATTTTTTAAATCATCCACATCACGCTGAATCTCATGCTGTAGCTGCTGTGGAGACAAATTGATCAACATAGTGAGGGATGCACTACTTGAGATCCTCGCATGCCGGTAAATAATGAGGTGATTATTCTCCGTTAACACACCTTTACTCGCATGCTGCATCACTTCCCAACTTTTGGGATAGAGGGTATTGAAACGCTCCGAAGACCAATTTTGTTGCTGCAAATTGATCTGGCTCGGCTTCACGCCTGCAATATACTGACCATCTTGATTGAGCATCTCTAGATGAAAACCTTTCTGCGGCAGAATAAGCATTTGGTACAGGGTGGATAGACTCACATCTAGAACAATGTAGCCATGACGCTGGCCGAGTAACGTCACAGGGATAGCGACATAGTAAATGGCTTCTCGCGGCTGAGAGGATAAAGAGAGTGGCTCACTCCACTGAATTCCCCACGCTTTTACCGTTTGATCTGGGATCGACTTCAGGAATTCAAAAAGTGAACTATCACGGATATTAGCTAACTTAGCGGAGTGTCGACTTACCTGCATATCATCTGAGGGAGACTCAACCTTGATCTTTTCATTGCCATCTGAGTCAATAAAGCGAATCTGATGATACCACTCCAAACTGGTCATAATCGCAGAGAAAGCCGACCTCAGGTGTTCTTCATTCTCCGCATTAGGATCAAACACATAATCATAGACCGTTGGATCATGACTCATGAGAGTCACTATTGACCGGGTTTGTTTTTTTGCTCGATCATAATGTTGTTGGTTGTAGTCAAGCTGAGTATCAGCCGTATTCGCAATGGTCGTTAAGTTGTTTTTGAGCAACAACTGGTATCGATGCGAATAATAGAATGCCCCTGCCACGATTATCGCGAGGCAGCAGCACCCTAAAAAAATTATCCAACGATTAATTCTCACCGATTCTCAACGCCATTATGCTTATTGATAAGAATTATAATTGTATCAGTTACCTTAAGTCACTGTTTAAAAAACTATCGTTAAAACAAAAATTAATCCCAAAGTATCAATTTACTCAGAAGACATGCGATAAATCACATCCACATTCGCTTCTAGTTCTATCTGACTGTTTTGATAGGAATTTGTAACATCAGACGCTTTAGTTTGCAGCAAAGAAACACGCTCAAAACGAGGGATATTTTGATTAGCATGATACTCAACCTGCCAAATAGAGCCTAGTTGGCTATTAAACCCAGTCGCCAATAATTGAGCCTTACGCTGTGCATCGTTCATAGCAGCTTTAAGCACTTGCTCCTCATAGGATTTGCGATTCCTTAACCCCATCTGAATTCCTGATATTTGATTCATTCCATCAGCTAATGCCAAATCAATATGATGGTTGAGTTGCGTTAAGTCAGTAATCGTCACTTCGACTTGACGTGAGCCAACATATCCTATCAAGGTTTTCTCCCCTTTATCGCCATAGTGATATTGAGGAGAAATCGAAAGATTTGAACTGGTAATAAACTGCTTATCAATCTTCTGATTCAAGAGATCTTTTGTATAACGGCCGACAGCCTTATCCACTTGCAGTTTCACTGCATCGGCGGTTGCTTGAGTGACTCGTATCTGACTCGTTAATACTGCACTGTCAGGAGCGACAGACAGAATGGCATTGCCTGTCGTCACAACATGAGGAAACGTGACATCCTGAGCCATCGAAGAAAAACTCATACCCAGTCCGAGACATATCATTACCAAAGAACGTCGACATTTGTGCATACCCTATTCTCCTATCTCTTCATCCAATTTAGCTTGTGTTGTATTAGGTTACTGCAGATTTTATTTACTGTTCTAAGCGAGCATGAGCGCCTGACACAATAGCTTGAGAAATGTCTTTTAATAAGCCGGTTTCTAATTGCCAGTGATGCCAGTAGATACTATTGGTCAAAGAAAGTCCTGGGGTAATATCAATTAACTCTCCGACATCCAGTTCACGCTCAATTTGCAACTTAGGAATCATGCAGTAAGCCATTCCCGACTTAGCCATCGTCACAAACGCTTCCGAACTTCCCACTTTATGATTGATATTGAGCTCCTGGGAAACACCGAAATGTTGGTATAGAAAGCGTTTGTGCTGATCATCCTGAGAGTCAAAAGAGACCATAGGTGCACGCAGTAGCGACTCACGATGCACGCCATCGGCAAAATGGCGCTCAATAAAATGCGGGCTAGCAACGCAAAGATACTCCATCTTACCTAGGTATTCAGCGCTACAACCCACTAGAGGTTGTGATTCAACACTGATAGCGCCTACTGCTTCACCGCTTTTCATTTTTTGAATGGAGCGCGACTCATCCAAAATAGAAAAATGCAGTGCGACGGCTTCCGTTGTCATGATGTGATTCAAAGCAGGTAAAACCCAAGTTGCTAAACTGTCTGCATTGGTTGCAATCGTTAAAGATACCGGACGTAAATGCGGTTGATTGGTCAACTCAGGTATCACCTCTTGTTCAAGCAAGCTAATACGTCGGTATAATCCGAGTAACTTTTTTCCGATTGGTGTTGCTTGTGGCGGAGAACTACGGACCAATACAGGTTGAGCGAGAAATTTCTCAAGCTGCTTAATCCGCTGAGACACCGCTGATTGTGAAATGTAGAGTTCTTCTGCCGCTCGTTCAAAGCTGCCCTGAGACAACACCGCATCTAATGCTTCAATCCATTTGTAATCTAAGCCACGCATAACATCCTCCTTGATTAAGTTAACTTATAATATATTAAAATGATTAATTATACTTATTAATTAAATCTCTATATCTTCCCCACACTTTCCTTTCCAATGTTGTTGTACGAGGTTATTGTGAATTACTGGGTAGCATTACAGGGGTTTAGTCTAGGGGCGACAATGATCATCCCTATCGGTGCACAAAATGCCTATGTGTTGAATCAAGGTATTAAACGTAACCATCATCTGACAACCGCAACAGTGTGTAGTTTCCTTGACCTATTTTTTATGTCGCTCGGCATTTTTGGCGCAGGCGCGATTTTGTCGCAACATGAAAATGTGTTAATTGGAATTACTATCGCGGGCATCGCCTTTTTATCTGTTTATGGTTTTCAATCGTTAAAACGTGCGCTGCGTTTTGAGTATGCCAATAACGATGATGCAAGTGCGATCACGAAAGGCAATCGCATTGCGGTCATTCTTGGGGCATGCGCAGTGACGGTCTTTAACCCTCACCTCTATCTGGATACCGTCGTGATTTTAGGCTCGTTAGGCGGGCAATTTCATGGTTCAGATCGTTTGGCTTTTGCAGTAGGTACTATTTCTGCCTCTTTCGTATGGTTTTTTACCATCTCTATGGGCGCGGCCAAACTAAGCCACGTGTTATCTAAACCTAAAGCACAACAACTGATTGATATGCTGATCTCTGCGATGATGTTTATCTTGGCATTTTCTCTAACTAAACAGCTCTACTTAAACCACTTTTAAACATGTGTTGCTTGGGTTGTTAGCTTATTAATACAGATAGCAAAACGGAGGCTCATCGCCTCCGTTGTCAACTTCCCCAAACTCAAATTCTTACGATTCGAGCTTGTTCAAATGAACATCCATTTGTGGGAATGGAATTTCGATACCATTTTCATCTAATGCTTCTTTGATGTTGAGCATGAGATCCCAGTAAACAGGCCAATAGTCTTCCGTTTTAACCCATGGGCGAACGACAAAGTTCACTGAAGAATCGGCAAGCGCTAACACACCAATGGTTGGTTCAGGATCTTTCAGAACTCGTTCATCTTTATCTAATACGTCACGCAAGACTTGTTTGGTTTTTCTCAAATCTGCTTTGTAAGAGACACCAATAACTAAGTCCACACGACGGGTTTTATGACGAGAATAGTTAGTGATTGGACCGCCAATAATCGAAGAGTTTGGTACAACAATCATTTTATTGTCTGGTGATTTAAGTACCGTTTGGAAGATTTGAATAGAATCCACAGAGCCGGCAACGCCACCCACTTCCACATAATCACCTGACTTAAATGGTCGGAATGCGACTATCAGAACGCCTGCGGCAAAGTTAGACAGTGAGCCTTGTAAGGCTAAAGCAACCGCCAAACCTGCAGCACCGATAACAGCAACAACCGATGCAGTTTGAATCCCCAATTTACCCAACGCTGCCATCAACACCACGATAAATAGTAAATAACGTACAATGGCATTAATAAAATCGATGACCGCTTTATCCATCCGGCGCTTTTTCAACACCTTAGAAATGCTGCCGGAAATCAACTTAACGATGAAGTTACCTACGATCAGGATAACCAACGCCCACATAAAGTTAATGCTATATTGAATCAGCAGATCCGAGTTTTTCTCAAGCCACGTGTTCACGTGCTCAATATTGTTAACTATGGTGGTATCAATACCTACCGGTTCACTAGCCATCTAGTTTTCCTCTTTTAGAATGGGCAGGCTTATCGCACTATGACTTATGCTCTATAGACTTACCCCAGTTTATATTTGTTGGCCTGATAAAAATTGTAAACCTCCCCTAATTAGTTACACCCATAATTAGAGTTTTCAGCCTTTTCATGCTTCATTAAATATTCCCATGGTGTCAAATCATCCAGTGCACCATGAGGTCGTTCTTCGTTGTATTCTCTGAGCCAGTCCTCTGTTAACTCTCGAACTTCCGTTAGTGTTTTGAAGACGTACATATCTAAGATTTCAGTGCGGTATGTGCGATTAAATCGTTCAACGTACGAGTTCTGAGTCGGTTTCCCTGGCTGGATAAATTCCAACTGAACATCGTGCTCTTCTGCCCACGTTGCCAATGTTGTAGAGATAAATTCAGGGCCGTTATCCATTCGGAGTTTCTCTGGGTATCCTCGCCATGCAATGACCCGCTCAAGTACTCGAATCACTCGCTGAGCTGGTAGGCTGAGATCGACTTCGATGGCTAACGCTTCTCGATTAAAATCATCCACAATATTGAAGGTTCGGAACCGACGTCCGCATTGCAAGCTATCGCTCATAAAGTCGATAGACCAGCATTGATTCTCTGACAGCGGTACACTCAGCGGCTCAGGGTTACGGCTTGGTAGACGCTTTTTCCCTTTACGGCGTTTATTCAGTTTTAGCTCGCAGTAAATCCGATATATTCGCTTATGATTCCATGTATGACCCCACCGACGAAGGATCTTAAGTAACATACTGAAGCCATAGGCTGGATAGCGCTCAGCGGCCTTTTGTAGCTCACTAATAACCTCTTGGTCATCGTTCAATTTAGGCTGATATCGATAAACTGAGTCGCTGATGCCAACTGCGCGACAAGCAAGACGTAAACTGACTTTGTGCACTCGCCGTGCATAGTCAACAAATTCACGTCTAATCGCTGGCTTCACAGCTTTTTTTCGATGATATCTTTGAGAATACGGTGCTCTAGGCTCAGTTCTGCAAACATCGATTTAAGGCGACGGTTTTCATCTTCTAGCTCTTTTAAACGTTTGACGTCAGAGGCTTCCATACCCCCGTATTTAGACTTCCAGTTGTAGTAGGTTGCCTCTGATATGCCGTATTCACGGCAAACTTCCTTGATAAGACGACCACCTTCTACTTCTTTCAAAATCTTCACGATTTGTGTTTCGGTATAGCGTGATTTCTTCATAGCGAGTTCTCCCTGATTAAATCAGTTTATGCAGAAGAACTCTAAAATGGTATGCCACTATTTTAGGGGGTGATTACAAAATGACCACAAATTCAACAAGTAATTATGTACAGGTTAAGCAATATCATCCTCATTCGCTAGGGCTTTGCGGAAATTTGACGATGGATAGACATAAAAAAACCCGCTCACTGAGCGGGTTTCTTGAAAACGAATAAACGAAACTGAAATTACAGTACGTCGATTGCGTTAAGGTTAGAGAACGCTTCTTCCAAACGTTTAACCATTGATGCTTGACCAGCACGTAGCCATACGCGTGGGTCATAGTATTTTTTGTTTGGCGCGTCTTCACCAGTTGGGTTGCCGATTTGACCTTGTAGGTAATCGTGGTTTTCAGCTTCGTAACGACGAATACCGTCCCAGCAAGCCCATTGTGTATCAGTATCGATGTTCATTTTGATAACACCGTAGCTGATTGATTCTTTGATTTCAGCTTCAGAAGAACCTGAACCACCGTGGAATACGAAGTTCAAAGAGTTTTCTGGAAGGTTGAATTTCTTAGAAACGTAAACTTGAGAATCACGTAGGATTGTAGGAGTTAGTTTAACGTTACCTGGTTTGTAAACGCCGTGTACGTTACCGAAAGAAGCAGCGATAGTGAAACGAGGACTGATTGCATTCAGTTTTTCGTATGCGTAAGCAACGTCTTCTGGAGAAGTGTAAAGTGCAGATGCGTCCATACCTGAGTTGTCAACGCCATCTTCTTCACCACCAGTACAACCTAGTTCAATTTCTAGAGTCATGTTCATTTTAGACATGCGTTCTAGGTATTTTGAAGAGATTGCGATGTTGTCTTCTAGAGACTCTTCAGACAAGTCAATCATGTGAGAAGAGAATAGAGGTTTACCAGTTTCTGCGAAGTGTTTTTCACCAGCATCTAGTAGACCGTCGATCCATGGTAGAAGTTTTTTAGCAGCGTGGTCAGTGTGAAGAATCACTGGAACACCGTAGTATTCAGCAACAGTGTGAACGTGTTTTGCACCAGCGATAGCACCAAGAATTTGAGCTTCTTGGCCTTCCATTTTTAGACCTTTACCTGCGTAGAAAGCAGCACCGCCGTTAGAAAACTGAACGATAACTGGAGCTTTCGCTTTCGCTGCAGCTTCTAGTACTGCGTTTACAGAGTCAGAACCTACACAGTTCACAGCTGGAATCGCGAAGTTGTTTGCTTTAGCAACTTCAAATACTTTCTGTACATCATCACCAGAGATAACACCTGGTTTTACGAAATCGAAGACCTTAGACATGGATTTGATCCTATATTTTCTCGTTTTAAAACAAAACGGTTAAGTTAAAATCTTGTAAACAACTGCCTACAGTAGCTGGCCTATTCTAGCAGAATGGTGCTCTGTATGCAGCAAACAAGAAAGCGAGGTTACCCTCGCCTTCTACGTTAAATTATTTTGCGCGTGATTCTAGCATTTCAACGGCTGGAAGTTTTTTGCCTTCAACGAATTCAAGGAAAGCACCGCCGCCAGTAGAGATGTAAGAAACGTCAGCTTTGATACCGAATTTATCGATAGCAGCTAGAGTGTCACCGCCGCCTGCAACAGAGAATGCTGCAGATTGAGCGATCGCTTCAGAAATGCCTTTAGTACCTGCTTCGAAGTTTTTGAATTCGAATACGCCAACAGGGCCATTCCATAGGATGGTTTTAGCGTTTTTAAGGATTTCAGCAAGTTGAGCTGTTGAATCTGGACCAAGGTCGAAGATCATGTCGTCATCTTGAACGTCTTCAACTTTCTTGATTACTGCTTCTGCGTTTTCATCAAATGCTTTTGCACATGCAACGTCAGTAGCAACAGGAATGTGGCATTCGTCCATCAATTTTTTAGCAGTTTCAACTAGGTCAGCTTCGTATAGAGACTTACCTACGTTGTGGCCTGCAGCTGCGATGAAGGTGTTTGCGATACCGCCACCAACAACAAGTTGGTCAGCAATTTTAGATAGAGATTCAAGAACAGTCAGTTTAGTTGACACTTTTGAACCACCAACGATAGCAACCATTGGACGAGCTGGTTTGTCCATTGCTTTACCTAGAGCTTCTAGTTCGTTAGCTAGTAGAGGGCCAGCACACGCGATAGGAGCGAAAACGCCAACACCGTAAGTAGATGCTTGAGCGCGGTGAGCTGTACCGAATGCATCCATTACGAATACGTCACATAGCGCTGCGTATTTTTTAGATAGCTCGTCTTCGTTTTTCTTTTCGCCTTTGTTGAAGCGAACGTTTTCAAGAACAACCAACTCACCAGCGTTTAATTCAAGACCGTCTAGGTAGTCTTTAGCTAGTTTAACTTCGCAATCTAGTGCGTCGTTTAAGTAGTTAACTACAGGTTGTAGAGAGAATTCTTCGTTGTACTCACCTTCAGTTGGGCGGCCTAGGTGAGAAGTCACCATTACTTTAGCGCCAGCTGCAAGGCAGTGTTGAATGGTTGGCAGTGATGCAAGAATACGTGCATCAGAAGTCACTTTTCCGTCTTTTACTGGCACGTTAAGGTCAGCACGGATAAATACGCGTTTGCCTGCTAGTTCCAGGTCAGTCATCTTGATTACAGACATGATTTGTCCTCTCAAATTTTTATAAGTAATAAAGTTTGTTCACCCCGCCTATCACTAGCCGGGTTTTCGGTATTCTTTTTCGTACTACTTTTTCCGAGATGGGTAGAGGATATTTATTTCAACGTAGAAAATAAATATTTTTTTCTCTAAATGTGGGCTATGACTCAGTTGCCTGCATTGCTAACGCCGTATCTAGCATTCTGTTAGCAAATCCCCATTCGTTATCACACCATACAAGCATTTTTACCAGATGCCCATTACTTACTCTCGTTTGAGTTCCATCCACAATCGCACTGTGAGGATCGTGATTAAAATCGATGGAAACAAGCGGTGCTTCAGTATAATCAACTATGTTACGTAATGTACACTGAGATGCCTCGATGATGGTTTGATTTACGTCATTAACTTTCACTTTTGTATTAATTGTGACACTCAAATCCATTGCAGTTACATTGACGGTTGGTACACGTACTGAAATGGCTTCAAAGCGATTAGAGAACTTAGGAAAAATACGCTCAATACCTTTGTGAAGACGTGTATCAACAGGAATAATGGATTGACTCGCTGCGCGGGTACGGCGCAAATCACTGTGGTAAGCATCAATGACTTGCTGATCGTTCATCGACGAGTGAATGGTGGTGATAGTGCCAGAATCGATACCAAAGTTTTCATCTAATACTTTGATAATCGGAACGATACAGTTAGTAGTGCATGACCCATTAGAAACAATCTTATGTGCAGAAGTGAGTGTCTCTTGGTTAACACCGTAAATGATAGTGTTATCTAAATCGTGAGAACCAGGATGAGAAAACAGGACTTTTTTCGCCCCCGCCTGGATATGCTGCAAACCATCGTTTCGACAGCCATAAACCCCAGTACAATCTAGGACAATATCCACACCAAGATCACGCCATGGCAGCATAGGGATTTCAGCTAAATGAAGAATACGAACGGTGTCGAAATTACCATCATCGTGGTGAACATACAGATGTTCTTGATCATTTGTAATTTTCTTACCAAAACGACCATGACTGGTGTCATATTGAAGTAAGTGCGCCATCGCATCTGGATTAGCCAGCTCATTCACGGCGACTACTTTGATATTTTGGCTTTTCCCGCTCTCATAAACTGCTCGTAAAACATTACGACCAATTCGTCCAAATCCGTTAATGGCTACCCTTAGCATTGCCCCACACCATATCGTTCATGTTGGTGCGATAGTACTCCATTCTGTGCTAATTGACACCCGGAAATCCAAAAAGAAAGCCCCTTATTATTCAAGGGGCTTATAGAACACTTTATGCTTGATTATGGAAAAAGATGAACCCTATCTTTTGCCAAATTGCAGCCAGTGCCTATACAAATGGTTACTACTACCACAAGCAGTGAACCAAAACATTGTCTCACTCACTAAAAAGAGTGCACTATCAATAATATAACGAATGTTTTATCCAAACGATCTTCTTTATTCATCTTTACACTTAGTGCAATCAATTCATATCAGTTATCTGACAAATCTTTTTCTGACAATAAGTTATGCGATGTTATAAGTAGACACTGCTAACAATTAAATGATAATTATTAATAAATTTTAGAGCCAATATTGTGGCTATTCGATAGACAAAAGCCAGTTCATTTTAATTGGCCTTAATCCAGTGATAAAGCATGACTATATGGGAGTATCAATGCACGATTTAGCCGCTATCCGCGCGTTTAATGCACTTTGTGAATATAAGAGTCTCACGGCAGCTGCTAAAGTGTTAGACCAACCTAAATCCACCCTTAGTCGCCGTTTAGCCCAACTAGAGGAAGATTTGGGTCAAGCCTTGGTAGCGAGAGATGGCAATCGTCTTACGCTCACAAAAGCTGGCGAAATCTTTCAAACATACGCAGAACAATTGCTCATGATTTCCACCCAAAGTCATGAAGCACTGCAAGAGTTAGATCAGCAAGTATCGGGCGAACTCACCATTGCCGTTGACCCAAATCTAATGCGCGGTTGGATGGCAAGAGTGATCGATTCATTCATGATTGAGCACCCCAATATTCGTTTTCGAGTTCATAGCCAGTACAACCCATCCAATTCACAGCTCACTCCCGATCTTATTGTCTGGGTAGGACTTAGTCATTCTGAAGGCTACCATTGTGAACGTTTGGGACTATGGCGATATGCTGTGTATGCATCTCCGTCATATATTGAGCAACACTCACCAATCACCCATCCAAGCCAATTGAATGAGCACGATTGGATTGATTTCATCTCCTTTCGCCAAGGTGGATTAAAGCTCACACATTATCAGCAAGGTAGCTATATCCTTCCTGCATTCGATAGTCGTTTGCAAAACGATCACCTACCAATGCAAGCAGATACCATCCAAAAAGGACGAGGTATTGGTTTACTTCCTACCGCATTCGCCAATGGCTTTGTTCACTCACATCCAGGCAGCCTTATTAACTGTCTATCTGGATGGTATTCAGACCCAGTACAAATTAACTATTTTTACCCTCTAGGACGTTTGCCACTGCGACTAAGAATGTTCATTGATGCGATGAAAAAAACACGCCCAGAAACATGGGCCTAAGCTATTACTTTCACTCTTTAACAAAACCATTTTCTACTTCAGAAAAACAAAAGGGCCCGAAGGCCCTTTCAATTAAACGCTATCATAAAGCTTAAGCAAGCAGCTCTTTTGCTTTAGCAACAACGTTTTCAGTCGTGAAACCGAATTGTTTGAATAGCTCACCTGCAGGCGCAGATTCACCGAAAGTCGTCATACCAACGATGCGACCATTCAAGCCAACGTATTTGTACCAGAAATCAGCAATGCCAGCTTCAATAGCCACACGTGCAGTCACATCTGCTGGAAGAACCGCTTCACGGTAAGCTGCGTCTTGTTTGTCGAATGCATCAGTTGATGGCATTGATACAACGCGTACCGCTTTGCCTTCTTTTTCTAGTTCAGCTGCTGCGTTAACCGCAAGCTCAACTTCAGAACCGGTTGCGATTAGGATCAGTTCAGGTTTACCTGCACTGTCTTTCAGAATGTAACCACCTTTTGCGATGTCAGCCACTTGCTCAGCAGTACGTGGTTGTTGCGCTAGGTTTTGGCGAGAGAAGATCAGTGCAGATGGTGCATCTTTACGTTCGATAGCCAGTTTCCAAGCCATTGCAGATTCCACTTGGTCACATGGACGCCATGTGCTCATGTTTGGAGTCATGCGTAGTGAAGCGATTTGCTCAACCGGTTGGTGAGTTGGGCCATCTTCACCCAGACCAATAGAGTCGTGAGTGTACACTTGGATGTTTTGAATTTTCATCAAAGCAGCCATGCGCATTGCGTTACGAGCGTATTCCATGAACATTAGGAAGGTGGCACCGTAAGGAACAAAACCACCATGAAGAGCGATACCATTGATGATCGCAGTCATACCGAACTCACGCACACCGTAGTGGATGTAGTTGCCTGACGCATCTTCAGCAGTCACTGATTTAGAACCAGACCACATGGTAAGGTTGGATGGTGCAAGGTCAGCTGAGCCGCCCATAAATTCAGGAAGCACTTTACCAAACGCTTCTAGTGCATTTTGTGATGCTTTACGAGATGCGATATTAGCAGGATTAGCTTGCAGGTCAGCGATGACAGCATTAGAAACTTCTTCCCAATTAGCTGGAAGTTCACCCGCTACACGGCGTTTAAATTCTGCTGCTAGTTCTGGGTAAGCCGCTTCATAAGCCGCAAATTTTTGGTCCCAAATCGCTTCTTTGGCAGAGCCCGCTTCTTTCGCATCCCATTGAGTGTAAATATCAGCAGGAATTTCAAATGGGCCGTAGTTCCAACCTAGGAAATCACGCGCTGCTTTGATTTCATCTGCGCCTAGTGGAGCACCGTGACAGTCGTGAGAACCCGCTTTGTTTGGTGAACCAAAACCGATGATGGTTTTGCAACAGATAAGCGTTGGACGTGAGGTTTCTGCTTTTGCTGCTTCAATGGCTGCATTGATTGCGTCAGCATCGTGACCATCAACAGCAGGGATAACATGCCAACCGTACGCTTCAAAACGTTTTGGAGTGTCGTCAGAGAACCAACCTTCAACGTCACCGTCGATAGAGATACCGTTGTCATCCCAAAATGCGATCAGTTTGCCAAGTCCCAAAGTACCAGCAAGTGAACACGCTTCGTGAGAAATGCCTTCCATCATACAACCGTCGCCCATAAACACGTAAGTGAAGTGGTCAACGATGTCATGTTCTGGTTTGTTAAATTGAGCTGCTAATGCTTTTTCTGCTAACGCCATACCTACAGCATTAGTGATACCTTGACCTAGCGGACCAGTAGTCGTTTCTACACCAGGTGCGTAACCGTACTCTGGGTGGCCAGGAGTTTTTGAGTGAAGCTGACGGAAATTTTTCAGATCATCAATAGCGAGATCGTAACCAGAAAGGTGCAGTAGAGAATAAATCAGCATAGAGCCGTGGCCGTTGGAAAGAACAAAACGGTCGCGATCAGCCCATTGAGGGTTTTTCGGGTTGTGATTCAAGTGGCTACGCCAAAGCACTTCAGCGATATCAGCCATACCCATCGGGGCACCTGGGTGACCAGAATTAGCTTGTTGAACACCATCCATACTTAGTGCACGAATTGCGTTCGCCAGATGTTTGCGAGAAGACATGTCAGCTCCTAAAAAAGCAGAAAAAAATTATCCATAACAAGGTGGTCGGTATTGTCGCAAAGCCCTCCTATCACTGCAAACCTTTTACGGCAACGTTACCGTGATTTTGCCAAGCGCACTCTAATTTTTGCTGCGATTAGAGAAGACATTTCGACTTCTAAGTAAACGATTAGTTATGACTAATATGAAAAAGAACTTGTAATTTGATTGTTGCATCCTAGAATAGACGTCTAGATGTAGAAACGCCTACATATTAATCGATAGTGCAGAGTAGCGAAGTCCTGACAGCTACTCTATTTGATAGAAAGATTGGAGTTATCATGGCTAAGCACCTGTTCACTTCTGAATCCGTTTCAGAAGGCCATCCAGATAAAATTGCCGACCAAATCTCTGATGCGGTCCTCGATGCGATTCTGGAACAAGATCCAAAAGCACGTGTTGCTTGCGAAACTTACGTAAAAACCGGCATGGTTATGGTCGGTGGTGAAGTAACTACTTCTGCGTGGGTCGATATCGAAGAACTAACTCGTCAAACTGTTCGCGAGATTGGTTACACTGGCTCAGATATGGGCTTTGATGCGAACACTTGCGCAGTTCTAAACACTATCGGTAAACAGTCTCCAGACATCAACCAAGGTGTTGATAAAGCTGACCCTAAAGAGCAGGGCGCTGGCGACCAAGGTATCATGTTCGGTTACGCGACTAACGAAACCAGCGTACTGATGCCTGCACCAATTACTTACGCACACCGTCTAATGCAACGCCAAGCAGAAGTTCGTAAAAACGGCACTCTTCCTTGGTTGCGTCCAGATGCTAAATCACAAGTTACCTTTAAATACGACGATGGCAAAATCGTTGGTATTGATGCAGTAGTGCTATCAACTCAACACTCAGACACAGTATCAACTGCTGATCTACGTGAAGGCGTAATGGAAGAGATCATCAAACCGATTCTTCCTTCAGAATGGCTTGCTAAAGATACCAAGTACTTCATCAACCCAACCGGTCGTTTCGTTATCGGTGGCCCAATGGGTGACTGTGGTCTAACTGGTCGTAAAATCATCGTGGATACTTACGGCGGTGCAGCTCGTCACGGTGGCGGTGCATTCTCTGGTAAAGATCCATCAAAAGTTGACCGTAGTGCAGCATACGCAGCCCGTTACGTTGCGAAAAACATCGTAGCAGCTGGTCTTGCAGATCGTTGTGAAATCCAACTTTCTTACGCAATCGGTGTTGCTGATCCAACGTCTATCATGATTGAAACGTTTGGTACTGAAAAAGTATCAACCGACATCATCGTGAAAGCAGTACGTGAGTTCTTCGACCTACGTCCATACGGTCTACAAGAAATGTTGAACCTACTTCGCCCAATCTACAAAAAGACGGCAGCGTACGGTCACTTCGGTCGTGAAGAGTTCCCTTGGGAAGCGACTGATAAAGCAGCACTTCTACGTGAATTCGCTGGTCTAAAATAAGCTTATTTTAGATTTCAATGAGAAGAAGCCCTAGCATTGCTGGGGCTTTTTTATATCGACAATCCCGTCATTGAATCCTGATCTAAAGGTCGCAAGCCAATTTTACTTTCTGCGGAGCTGCAGTAAGATGAAGCCGAACGCATAAGAGAGTAAGCATGGTCAGTCCACAATTAACCGAACAAGCACACATCACGATTCAACTCTGCATTGATTTAGCCAATAGCTACTTTGCTAAAGATCTTCCAGTGCCTACGCTCAACTACAAATTACGAGGGAAAACGGCTGGGAAAGCGTACATGCACTTAAATGAAGTTCGGCTTAATCCGGTGCTTTTTAACGAAAATACTCATGCATTTCTTGATCAAGTCATCCCTCATGAAGTGGCACATTTAGTCACTTATCAAGTATTTGGTCGCGTCAAACCCCATGGCCCTGAGTGGCAAGCCGTTATGAGCAAAGTGTTCCAGGTAACACCTGAGACGACGCACCGATTTTCAATTGCTTCTGTTCAAGGAAAAACCTTCGAGTACCAATGTGCGTGCCAAAAACATCAAATATCGATTCGTCGTCATAATCGGATTACTCGAGGACAAGCGGTGTATCGTTGCCAATCTTGTCATCAAGAGATTCGATTTACCGGAAAACAATTAACCTAATCATAACGTTATAACTTGGCGCTTCTCTAGCTTTCCCCTATTGGAATGTTAGACTGATAAAAATCATACTTTTTTCAGTCTTGTCATGAAATACAGATCCATTTTATTGCTTACCTCGCTCTTTGCCCTTCCCTTAGCAGCGCGAGCTGATGCACCTAAAACCTTTTCCCAAGCCAAAACGGCGGCCACCAAGCTTTATCAACAACATCCAGTGACGTTCTATTGTGGTTGCCAAATTGATTGGCAAGGTAAAAAAGGCATTCCTGAACTTGCTTCGTGTGGGTATCAAGTCCGAAAACAAAAGGTACGCGCCAATCGAATTGAGTGGGAACATGTGATGCCCGCATGGCAATTTGGCCACCAGCGCCAATGTTGGCAACAAGGGGGAAGAAAAAACTGCGAACGTAATGATACGGTATTTCGTCAAATTGAAGCCGATCTGCATAACCTCACTCCTGCTATCGGAGAAGTGAATGGCGACCGTTCCAACTTTAACTTCAGTCAATGGCGAGGCATCGATGGTGTCACTTATGGCCAATGCACCATGCAAGTCAACTTTAAAGACCGCAAAGCCATGCCACCCGAGAGTGCGCGCGGCCCGATCGCTCGTACCTATTTGTATATGAGCCAGCGCTATAATTTACGACTTTCCAGTGCACAAATTCAGCTCATGAACGCGTGGGATAAAACCTACCCTGCGAGCACGTGGGAATGTGAACGCGACCAGAAAATTGCGGCCATTCAAGGCAACCATAATACGTTTGTCACTCACCAGTGCCAAAAACAGTAGTGAACAGGCATGATTGCCCTTGTTTTTTTGTCCTAAAGCATCCATGTTAGACGCTAGCAAATCGACTCTGAATATCAGGAACTAATCCATGCGCATTCCCCGTATTTATCACCCGGAAACCATTGAACAACTTGGCATCATCGCACTCAGTGATGAAGCAAGTGGACACGTTGGTCGAGTACTGCGAATGCAGGCCGATCAAGAAGTGTTATTGTTTGATGGCAGTGGCGCTGAATTTCCAGCCATCATCACTGAAGTGAACAAAAAGCAGGTTTTGGTGAATATCACTGAACGTGTGGAAAGTGGCTGCGAGTCACCTCTTGATCTTCATCTAGGTCAAGTTATCTCGCGCGGAGACAAGATGGAATTTACCATCCAAAAATCCGTTGAGCTGGGTGTCAATGTGATTACCCCCCTCATTTCAGAACGCTGTGGCGTAAAACTGGATGAGAAACGTTTCGAGAAAAAATTACAACAGTGGCAAAAAATCGCGATCGGCGCTTGTGAACAATCCGGACGTAACCGCGTTCCAGAAATTCGCCCCGTGATGTCACTTGAGGAGTGGTGTGCCGAACCAAGCGATGCGCTCAAGCTCAACCTGCATCCAAGAGCCCGCTACTCCATTAATACGTTACCTAAACCGGTAACGAAAGTGCGCTTGTTGATCGGTCCTGAGGGTGGCTTATCCTCAGAAGAGATCGATATGACCCGTCAGTATCACTTTGAAGAAACCTTGTTAGGGCCCCGAGTTCTGCGCACTGAAACCGCAGCCTTAACCGCTATCACAGCCTTACAAGTTCGCTTTGGCGATTTAGGCTAACGGAGAAAGAAGAATGCTTAAGCTCGGAATCGTGATGGATCCTATTTCATCCATCAATATTAAGAAAGACACCAGTTTTGCCATGATGTTAGAAGCACAGCGTCGCGGATATGAGATTCATTATATTGAAATGGCTGATCTACACTTAGATCAAGGCGTTGCTTTGGCAGACACGAAGATCGTAAAAGTGAAAGAAGATCCTAACGGTTGGTATGAGTTCACTTCAGCACAAACGATTCGTCTGTCTGAACTCGATGCAGTGTTGATGCGTAAAGATCCTCCTTTCGATACTGAATACATTTATGCCACTTACATTTTGGAAAGAGCGGAAGTCGAAGGAACTCTTATCGTCAACAAGCCGCAAAGCTTACGCGACTGTAACGAAAAACTGTTTACAGCATGGTTCCCAGAATTAACGCCAAATACCATCGTGACTCGTAAAGCGGAAACGATTAAAGAGTTTCGCGCTAAACACGGTGACATCATTCTAAAACCATTAGATGGGATGGGCGGTTCTTCGATTTTCCGCGTAAAAGAAGGTGATCCAAACGTTTCTGTTATTATCGAAACGCTAACTAACCATGGCACCACTTACTGTATGGCACAAAGTTTCGTTCCTGATATCAGCAATGGTGATAAACGTATTTTGGTGGTTGACGGTGAACCTATGCCTTACTGCTTGGCTCGTATTCCACCAAAAGGTGAAACACGCGGTAACCTTGCAGCGGGCGGTCGTGGCGAACCTCGCCCATTAAGTGAAACTGATCTTAAAATTGCTCAAGCAGTTGCTCCAACCTTAAAAGAGAAAGGACTGATTTTTGTTGGACTTGATGTTATCGGTGACAAACTGACCGAAATCAACGTGACCAGCCCAACCTGCGTCCGTGAGATTGAAAAAGAGTTTGATATCTCCATCATGGGTAAATTGATGGATGCCGTTGAGCGACGCGTAAAAGCGATCAACCGCTAACGCGTCATCAGCTTCATAACGCAAGTAAGGATAGATTATGATGAATTTAACCAATCATTTTCTTGTCGCTATGCCAAGTATGCAAGATCCCTACTTCCAACACAGTGTGATCTATATTTGCGAGCACAACGAAGAAGGCGCCATGGGGCTGATGATTAATGCACCGATTGATGTCACGATCGGTGGAATGCTTAAGCAGGTCGAAATCGAACCTGCTTATCCTCAATCTCATACTGACAGCCTCAAAAAGCCAGTGCTCAATGGGGGACCGGTATCTGAAGATCGGGGATTTATTCTGCATCGTCCACGCGATCACTATGAATCGAGCATTCGAATGAGTGATGAGATTGCCGTCACGACGTCAAAAGACATTCTGACTGTCTTGGGAACAGAAGCCGAACCGACCGGTTATTTGGTCGCATTAGGTTACTCAGGATGGGAACCAGGCCAGTTAGAAGCGGAGTTGGCAGAAAATTCTTGGCTAACCATTGAAGCGGATGCTGAATTAATTTTTAATACGCCAATTCACGAAAAATGGCAAAAAGCGATCAACAGCTTGGGGATAAATCCGATTAATTTATCAAGCCAGGCTGGTCACGCTTAGTTCTCAATTCAGCAATGGTGTGATTTCATTGCTGATTGAGTACCACCATCCACTCCGTAGCAAAAGATCAAAACTATGTCGCGTACGATTATGGCCTTCGACTTCGGTACCAAAAGTATCGGTAGTGCAATTGGGCAAGAGGTGACTGGAACAGCCTCACCTCTTAAAGCGTTTAAAGCCAATGATGGCGTTCCGAATTGGGACGATATCGAAAAGCAGATTAAAGAGTGGCAACCTAATTTGTTGGTTGTCGGACTGCCGACCGATTTGCATGGCAAAGCACTAGATGAAATTACTGCGCGCGCCAAAAAGTTTGCGCAGCGCCTACATGGCCGTTTCGGTTTGCCAGTCGAACTGCATGATGAGCGCCTTTCTACCGCAGAAGCACGAGCAGAATTGTTCTCCTTTGGCGGCTATAAAGCACTCAACAAAGGCAGTATTGATTGTCAGTCTGCTGTAGTGATCTTAGAAAGCTGGTTTGAAAACCAGTGGAATTAAAGCGATGAAAAAGGTGCCAGTGGCACCTTTTCTTTTTCTGAACGAGACTAATCCATATCGATAGTGACATGATCTAGAGAGCCTGAACTGCTGCTCCCGCTACCTTGAGTTTTGAACATTAATCGTAAGTCGTTAGCTGAATCGGCGCAGTGCATGGCATCTTCTTGCGTAATCTTGTTATCTACTACCAATTGATACAAAGCTTGATCAAAGGTTTGCATGCCAGATTCACGTGAACGCGCCATCGTTTCTTTCAATTCATGTAGCTCACCACGACGAATCAAATCAGAAACACGCGGTGTATTAAGCAGTATCTCAAAGGCACCAAAACGTCCCTGACCTTGCTTATCGCGAATCAATTGTTGCCCAACGACCCCACGTAAATTCATTGATAAATCAAACAAAAACTGCTCTTTTTGCTCTTTAGGCACCAAATGCAAAATACGCTCTAAGGCTTGATTGGCATTATTGGCATGAAGTGTCGCCATACATAAATGACCAGTTTCAGCAAAGTTCATGGCGTATTCCATAGTTTCTTTCGAACGTATTTCGCCGATCAAAATCATATCAGGAGCCTGACGCAGCGAGTTTTTCAGCGCTACTTCATAGCTGTCCGTGTCCAATCCCACCTCACGCTGAGTAACAATACAGCCTTGATGTTCATGAACAAATTCAATCGGATCTTCAACCGTCAAAATATGCCCAGAAGAATTTTGATTACGATAACCCGTCATCGCCGCCATGGTTGTCGATTTACCTGAACCCGTTGATCCCACAACCAATACCAAGCCACGCTTACTCATCACCAAATCTTTAAGCAATTCAGGTAAGGACAACTCATCAAACGTTGGGATACGCGTTTCAATACGGCGAATGACCGCACCAGGTTGTTCACGTTGAAAGAAGGCACTGACGCGAAAACGGCCACTGTCACGCACAATTGCAAAGTTAGCTTCGTGAGTATGATAGAACTGCTCGACTTGCTCACTGTCCATCATGCGATTAAGTAGATTGTTTACATCAGAAAAACTCAGCTTGTCACCATCGCCTTGCAATTCACCATTCACACGATACAACACCGGAGCTCCAACTGTGATATACAAATCAGAGGCTTTACGGGTAATCATTCCACTTAAACACTGTTCCAAAAACATGGTCTTTTCCTCAGAAATTAGCCATATCTGACTCGATTTTGCTTTGAACTTCGGATAACTCAACGAGGCCTTTTGACATTAATTGTCGGGCATTTTGCTCCATTGTTTGCATCCCGTGCGCGGCACCGGTTTGAATAATGGAGTACATCTGTGCGACTTTATCTTCTCGAATCAGATTACGAATAGCAGGAGTGCCTAACATAACTTCATGGCAAGCCACTCGACCACCACCGACCTTTTTTAATAATTTTTGCGCAATAACTGCGCGTAACGATTCCGACAACATGGAACGCACCATGCCTTTATCCGCCCCCGGAAATACGTCAATAATTCTATCGATGGTTTTCGCTGCTGAGCTGGTATGCAAAGTACCAAAAACCAAGTGTCCCGTTTCCGCCGCAGTCAAAGCCAAGCTGATGGTCTCTTGGTCACGCAGCTCACCGACCAAAATCACATCCGGATCTTCACGTAACGCCGAACGCAATGCAGCTTTAAAACTGTGTGTATCACGATGAACTTCACGTTGGTTAATCAAGCATTTGTTATTGGCGTGAACAAATTCAATTGGGTCTTCAATCGTCAAAATATGCTTATTCTGCGTCGCATTAATCTCGTTAATCATTGCCGCCAAGGTAGTTGATTTACCAGACCCCGTTGGACCGGTAACCAAGACTAAGCCTTTTTCATACTGAGTCATTTTATGAAAGATCTCAGGGGCATTTAATTGTGCTAAGGTAGGGACTTCGGTAGGAATGGTCCGAAAAACAGCGGAACCACCTCGAGATTGATGAAAAGCATTAACACGAAAACGACCAATATTGGGAAGTTCAAAAGAGAAATCGACTTCGAGATTCTCTTCATACTCACGTCTTTGGGAATCATTCATGATCTCAAAGACCAAACGGTGAACTTCCGTATGAGAAAACGCAGGAACGCCAAGTTTTCTTACTTCGCCATCAATTCTGACCATCGGAGGTACACCAGCAGAAAGGTGTAGATCAGAGGCATTATGCTTTACACTAAAATCGAGTAATTCGGCGATATCCATTTATTTTCCTTACAAAAGTCTGGCTATGAGTATTCAACACAACATTGAACATATCACTTCATTAATTGAAAACGCTCAAACTAAGTTTGGACGTTCCCAAGGCTCGGTGCAACTTCTTGCGGTAAGCAAGACAAAACCGGTCGAAGCTATTCTTGCAGCATCACAAACAGGACAAATTCTTTTTGGTGAAAACTACGTGCAAGAAGGGGTGAATAAAATCCATTATTTTTCCCAAAACCATCCAGAATTACCTTTGGAATGGCACTTTATTGGACCGCTTCAGTCCAATAAAACACGTCCAGTGGCTGAAAACTTTGCGTGGGTGCACACCATTGACCGCGCCAAGATAGCCCAACGTTTAAGTGAGCAGCGTCCATCAGACATGCAACCTTTACAAGTTCTGATACAAGTCAATACTAGCGGTGAATCTTCAAAATCTGGTATTAATGAGGCGGAATTATTTGAACTCGCGCAATTGATTTCGACTCTGCCCAACCTCACTTTAAGAGGATTGATGTCGATTCCAGAAAATGTTCCAGATTATCCATCTCAGCTAAGAGCATTTAAAACCCTCGCTGAATTAAAAGATAAACTGGCACTGACCTACCCTCAAGTGGATACCTTATCCATGGGGATGACTGGGGATATGGAAGCCGCTATCGAAGCTGGAAGCACCATAGTACGTATCGGTACGGCTATTTTTGGTGAGCGAGATTACACAAATAAACAATAAGTTAATTGTTAGTTTTACGATTACGAGACAAGGTTACGGGGAAGTGAAGTCGGATGGAAAATAGAAAAATTACTTTTGTAGGCGCAGGTAACATGGCAAAAGCGATCATCGCTGGATTGGTTGCAAGTGGCTATTGTGCACAAAATATTTTGGTCAGCTCACCGACTGAAACTCGTCGTAAACCTTTAGAAGAAACGCTCGGTGTTCGTACCACTGATGATAATGCGGCTGCAGTAACAGAAGCAGATGTTGTCGTATTAGCCGTAAAACCTCAGCTGATGGCTCAAGTTTGTGAACCTCTCCAATCCGTCGATTTTTCAGGAAAATTGGTGATCTCTATCGCCGCAGGTGTCAGCTGTGCACGATTCAACGAACTGCTCGCAAGCGAACTGAATTTGGTACGAGTGATGCCAAATACGCCTTCTCTAATTCAGAAAGGAATGAGTGGTCTTTTTGCTACAGCGAACGTTTCTGAGAGTGACAAACAATTTACTCAAGATCTGATGTCTGCTGTCGGCGAAGCGTGTTGGGTAGAGCAAGAGTCAGGCATCAATGGCGTCATTGCTGCGGCAGGAAGCGCTCCGGCTTATTTCTTCCTCTTTATGGAAGCAATGCAAAAAGAGGCAATGGCACAAGGTTTTGATAAAGAAACGGCGCGACTTTTAGTGCAGCAATCCGCATTAGGCGCGGCAGAAATGGTAAAAGCTAACCCAGATCTCGAGCTTGAAACTTTGCGCCTGCAAGTGACGTCTAAAGGTGGCACAACAGCACAAGCGATTGAAACGTTTCAACAACATAATTTGAGCGAGACCGTTGCTAAAGCAATGCAAGCAGCCGTCACTCGAGCCCAAGAAATGGAAAAATTATTTTAAGCTCATCAAGTTAGTGAGCGGCTCGGGATGAGCATCGTAATTAAAAATGTATGGCAATAAAAAGGGCCTAATATGAATGCAATGAGTTTTTTAATCTCCACAGTGTTGGACTTGTACATCATGGTCGTTCTTCTGCGCATCTGGCTACAAGCAGCTCGTGCAGATTTCTATAACCCATTTTCCCAATTCGTGGTGAAAGCAACTCAACCCGTAGTCAAACCGCTACGTCGTGTGATTCCATCAATTGGTAACATTGATGTCGCAACAGTACTGTTCGCCTATGTTCTATGTGTCATTAAGTTTATGCTGCTACTTCTGCTGGCCTCAGGCGGAGCAGTGAGTTTCAGCCCTTACTTCCTGTTACTTGGATTGATGGCTCTGGTAAAAGCCGCTGGCGGTCTACTCTTTTGGGTTCTGATTATCCGCGCGATCATGAGTTGGGTAAGCCAAGGACGCAGCCCACTTGAATATGTGTTCTACCAGTTAACAGAGCCGATGTTAGCGCCAATTCGCCGCATCATTCCTGCCATGGGCGGGCTGGATCTTAGCGTATTGGTTCTATTTGTAATTTTGCAATTCGCCAACTACTTGATGGGCGATATCATTGGACCAATGTGGTACCAGCTATAATGTCCGCAGTCTGGATGGAGCAAGATGATCTGTTACTCAAACTGTATATACAGCCTAAAGCCAGCCGAGATCAAATCGTCGGTTTACATGGCGACGAAGTGAAAGTCGCCATTACCGCTCCACCGGTCGATGGTAAAGCCAATGGCCATTTAACTAAATATCTGGCCAAACAGTGCAAAGTGGCTAAAGGACAAATCACCATAGAGAAGGGAGAACTTGGGCGCCATAAGCAAATTCGAATTTGCCAGCCTAAAGAAATCCCAACTGCATTATCAGAACTCATCAATTAACTTCCTATCCCCGCCATGTGCGGGGATATTTATATCAGCAGAGTTCATGTTAATCCCACCGCTCTAACGCTCGTTGCATGAGCGAGTTTCTGGTATTCTTGCCGACAATTATTTCAGTCTAATACTCAGAAAGGGGGCTCCCCCTTTCATAGATAAAGAGCTCATTATGAACAAAATCGTACTTGCCACAGGCAATCAGGGAAAAGTCCGTGAAATGGCAGACCTACTGTCTGACTTTGGTTTTGACGTGGTTGCACAAACTGAACTGAATGTTTCATCTGTCCCAGAAACAGGGACCACTTTCATTGAAAATGCGATTATCAAGGCGCGTCACGCCGCAAAAGAAACCGGCTTTGCAGCGATTGCTGATGATTCAGGTTTAGAAGTCGATTACCTCAAAGGAGCTCCTGGTATCTATTCAGCTCGCTATGCGGGTGAAGACGCTACCGATGAAGAGAACTTAAACAAGCTGCTCAAAGCAATGGAAGGTGTACCAGAAGAGCAACGTACTGCCCGTTTCCACTGTGTGCTTGTCTTAATGCGTCATGCTGATGACCCAACCCCACTAGTATGTCACGGTCAATGGGAAGGTCGTATTCTCACTGAAGCTCATGGCACAAACGGCTTTGGCTATGACCCAGTATTCTGGGTACCTGAAGAGAGCTGCGCTTCGGCAGAACTCGAGCCTGCGCGTAAAAAACAGCTATCTCACCGTGGCAAGGCATTGAAAAAACTATTTAAAGCGATTGAAGAGCAACATTCTTAATGTTAAATCCACCAGCGTTAAGCCTATACATCCATATTCCATGGTGCGTGCAGAAGTGTCCTTATTGCGACTTCAACTCTCACGCCCTAAAAGAGACGATTCCGGAGCAAGAGTACATTGCCGCGCTCTTGGAAGATCTCGATCGCGATATTGAACGCTATCAACTAGCCCAAGCTCCGAGGTTACTGCATTCCATTTTTATTGGTGGCGGAACACCGAGTCTAATTTCAGCCGAAGGTATTGGCGCCCTACTTCGTGGCGTTGAAGCGCGCCTGCCGTTTGAACATGGCATTGAAATTACCATGGAAGCCAATCCTGGTACGATTGAAGCCGACCGCTTTAAAGCGTATCGAGAGCAAGGTGTTACTCGCATCTCCATCGGTGTGCAAAGTTTTGAAAGCTCCAAGCTTAAAGCACTCGGTCGAATTCATGGTCGTGAAGAAGCAATCAACGCGGCGAATTTAGCGCACCAGATTGGCTTAAACAGCTTTAACTTGGATTTAATGCATGGCTTGCCAGATCAAACACCTGAGCAAGCGCTGGCGGATTTAGATCAAGCTATAGAACTCGCTCCACCTCATTTTTCCTGGTATCAATTGACCATTGAGCCCAATACTTTGTTTTACTCCAAACCGCCGGTATTGCCCGATGAAGATGACCTTTGGGATATTTTCGAAATGGGGCATAAAAAGCTGACCGATGCTGGCTATGTTCAATATGAAATCTCCGGCTATAGCAAGCCGGGTTATCAATGCCAACATAACCTCAACTATTGGCGTTTCGGCGACTACTTAGGCATTGGCTGTGGAGCGCATGGCAAATTGAGTTTTGCCGATGGCAGAATCGTGCGAACCACAAAAATCAAACACCCTAAGGGTTACTTGGCTGCCTATCAAAATATGGTCAAACCTTATCTTGATAGTGAACAGCTGGTGCCGGATGAAGACCGTCCATTTGAGTTTTTCATGAACCGTTTTCGTCTGATTGAAGCATGCCCGAAAGCAGATTTCATCACGACAACAGGCCTGCCACTGAGCACTATTGAACCAACCATCACTTGGGCACTTGAACAAGGTTATTTGGTTGAGGATGAGCGCCACTGGCAGATCACTGAAAAAGGTAAGCTCTTCCTTAACGATCTATTAGAAGCGTTTATGCCTGAAGATGATGAAGAGTAAGCATGACAATGGGTAATAACCCAGAATGAATAGCAAAAGAGACCATACCATGGTCTCTTTTCATTTGAGCGGATCTTAGAAAATTGAACGGCCAATACGTTTGGCAAACAGTTCTAACGCGCGCGTGCCTGCCAGCGAATTGCCTGATTTATCCAGCTCAGGAGACCAAACCGCTATGGTCATCTCTCCTGGGACAATCGCAACAATACCGCCGCCAACCCCGGATTTACCCGGCATACCGACGCGATAAGCAAATTCACCAGCTCCGTCATACAACCCACACGTTGCTAATAACGCATTGATTTGCTTACTTTGAGTCGAGGTGATCACCTCTTCATCAGTAATCACCGACCGACCTTTATTCGCTAAATAACTGAAAGTTTTTGCCAAATCGATACAGCTCATACGTAGCGAACAAGCATGAAAATAGTTATTCAACACGGGAATAACATCGTTTTCAAAGTTACCAAATGAGCGCATCAGATAAGCAATCGCAGCGTTGCGATCGCTATGCATCATTTCAGATGCCGCGACGACTTTGTCATACTGCAACGCTTCATTACCAGACAAACCACGAGAGAACTCTAACAGACGCTGCCTTGGGGCGCTTAAACGGCTTTGTAGCATATCGGCAATAACAATCGCCCCCGCATTGATAAACGGGTTACGCGGAATGCCTTGCTCCATTTCAAGCTGAATCAATGAGTTAAATGCCTGACCAGACGGTTCTTTGCCAACACGTTGCCAAAGCTCTTCCGGTTGATATTGACGCATCGCCAATGTCAATCCGAGCACCTTAGAGATCGATTGGATCGAGAATCCCTCCTCAGCATCACCAGCGGTAATCACTTCGCCTGAATTGGTAAATACAGCAATACCCAATTTATCGTTAGGTACTTTCGCCAAGGCGGGAATGTAGTTAGCCACTTTCCCTTTGCCGATCAAAGGGCGTACTTCATCCAAAATGGCCGCAAGGATGTCATGAGTCGGTTTCATTGTCCTTCTCCAGAGGCAAAAAATGCCAACATTGAAGCAATGTTGGCATCGATAATCACTAAAGTTCAAAAACCAATACGCCAAGCTCAATTCACTTAGCTATTGGCCAACATCATCAGCTAATGCGCTTGTACTTGATATCCCAAACACCGTGACCTAGTCGGTGACCACGCGCTTCAAACTTAGTTAAAGGACGTTCATCTGGACGAGGAATATAGTCACCATCGGTAGCAATATTTTCGTAACCAGGCGCTTGATTCATCACTTCAATCATATGTTCAGCATAGTTTTCCCAGTCAGTCGCCATGTGGAAAATGCCTTCACCAATAATCAGTTTTTGGCGAACCATTTCAGCAAATTCAAGCTGAACAATACGACGTTTGTGGTGACGCTTTTTATGCCAAGGATCTGGGAAAAATAGTTGTAATGTGGTCAAGCTATTGTTTGGGATCATATGTGCAAACACTTCAACTGCATCATGACACATTACACGCAAATTAGTCACTCCTGCTTCACGAGCAGAAGATAAACACGCGCCAACACCAGGACTATGTACTTCAATACCGATGAAGTTTTTCTCCGGAGCATTTTTTGCCATCTCAACCAGAGAAGCACCCATGCCAAACCCAATCTCTAAGACGACTGGATTATTGTTACCAAACACTTCTGACCAATTTAGCAAAGCATCTTGGTAGTCAATCCCCATGGTTGGCCAGCACTCGTTAATAGCGGCTTCCTGCCCTTTGGTTAGACGGCCCTCACGACGAACGAAACTGCGTATTCTACGTAGTACTTTACCATCATCAGTAAACTCGTTTGTGGTTACTTCACTCATTGGTTTTGCCTGCACATTGATTAAACAGAGCGGGAATTATCCAAAGAATTTTCTTTGGTGCAAGCATTTCACGAAAAATCCTATGAAATGCTCTATTCCCATACTTTTTGTCCGTTGTACTTATTAGCGAAAGTGTGGTGCAATTTTAACTCAACATCATTATAAGAAAGAGCATGTCGTGACTCCTTTTGCAAAGTCGATCCTTGATTGGTATGAAGCCTATGGGCGTAAAGAGCTCCCTTGGCAACAAAATAAAACTGCGTACAGCGTCTGGTTATCGGAGATCATGCTCCAACAAACACAAGTCGCCACCGTCATTCCCTACTACCAGCGTTTTATTGAACGTTTTCCAACGGTTTCAGATCTTGCTGCAGCACCGCAAGATGAAGTCCTTCATTACTGGACCGGCCTTGGCTATTACGCTCGCGCCCGTAACTTACACAAAGCGGCTCAAACCGTTGTAGAACGCTATCAAGGCGAATTTCCGCAAGATTTGACAGCGATGAACGAGTTACCAGGCATCGGCCGTTCAACAGCGGCTGCCGTGCTCTCTTCAGTATATAAACTGCCCCACGCGATTTTAGACGGTAATGTCAAAAGAACATTAGCGCGCTACTACGCTGTGGATGGATGGCCAGGTCAGAAAAAAGTCGAAGAACAACTTTGGCATTATGCAGAGCTCAATACGCCTAAAACGGATGTTGATAAATACAATCAAGCCATGATGGATATGGGCGCAATGATCTGCACGCGCAGTAAACCGAAATGCAGTTTGTGCCCCATTTCAGCAGGTTGCCAAGCACTCACTCAAGGTAACCCACAAGATTATCCGGGTAAAAAACCCAAGAAAGAGAAACCGGTGAAAGAGACATGGTTTGTCATGCTGCATCATAATGATGAGGTATGGTTAGAGCAGCGACCACAGGTGGGTATTTGGGGCGGCCTCTACAGTTTTCCAGAACACAAAAATGCGCAAGTTGGTGACGTTCTTACGCGTTTAGGCATCAAAGATAGTGAGATTAAGCAGCAACAAACCTTGATCGCATTTCGTCACACATTTAGCCATTATCACCTTGATATCACCCCTATTCTTATCGAGTTGTCGACAAAACCCGACATGATAATGGAAGCGAATAAAGGTCTTTGGTATAACTTACAACAACCCGAACAAATAGGCTTAGCTGCACCAGTAAAACAGTTGTTGGCAAGCCTACCGTTTGAATTGATGAACTAAGAGGACAACTCAATGAGTCGCACTGTTTTTTGTGCCCGCTTGAAAAAAGAAGCTGAAGGACTGGATTTCCAGCTCTATCCAGGCGAACTAGGCAAACGTATTTTTGACTCAATATCAAAAGAAGCATGGGCGGAATGGCAACATAAGCAAACCATGCTTATCAATGAAAAAAAGCTCAATATGATGGATCCTGCGCATCGTAAGCTTCTTGAAACAGAAATGGTGAATTTCCTTTTTGAAGGTCAAGATGTTCACATTGAAGGGTACACGCCACCAAGTGCGTAATACCAGCAATGGCCATACTCTGTATGGCCTTTTTATTGGTAGAGGATGGAATGAGACGAACTGTTTTCCCCCTAGCAGCAATTTTTTTGATTAGTTGTAATTTGGTTGGCTGTAGCCGCGAAATGGTTGAAAACCTTTACGATGTCGACTTTGAGCCGACCAATCGTTTTGCTAAAAATCTGGCCCAGTTGCCAGGACAATATCAAAAAGACACCGCTGCATTAGATGCATTGATCAACAGCTTTTCAGGCAACATTGAAAAAAAATGGGGCAGCAAAGAGATCAAAATGGCGGGCAAACGTAACTACGTAAAATACATAGATAACTATCTCAGCCGTACCGACGTCAATTTCGATACTGGGGTGATTGTGGTTGAAACCGTGGCGTCAACCGAGCCCAAAGAGCACTTGAGAAATGCCATCATTACCACCCTACTCACCCCTGACAACCCCTCTCAAGTAGACCTTTTTTCCTCTAAAAACATTCAATTGAAGGGGCAACCATTTCTTTATAAACAGGTCGTAGACCAAGACAAACAGCCTATTCAATGGACTTGGCGCGCCAATCGCTACGCCGATTATTTGATTGAACATCAACTTAAGACCAAAGAAGTGGATTTCAAAAAAGCCTACTACGTTGAGATCCCAATGGTAGAAGATCAAATCGAGATCCGTGGTTATCAATACGCTAGCATTGTCCGCAAAGCTTCTCAGCGTTATGGCATTCCAGAAGATCTCATTTATGCGATCATCAAAACCGAAAGTAGCTTTAACCCCTATGCAGTGAGCTGGGCTAATGCTTATGGACTGATGCAAGTTGTTCCCAAAACAGCGGGCAAGGATGTATTTAATCTTGTGAAAAACCGCTCAGGCCAGCCCTCACCGGAATATTTGTTCAATCCAGAAAACAATATCGACATTGGTACGGCCTATTTCTATCTGCTCAAAACTCGTTATCTAAATCAGGTCAATAACCCAATATCTTTGGAATACAGCATGATTTCCGCATACAACGGAGGTACTGGAGGGGTTTTGAACACCTTTAGTCGTGATCGAAACCGAGCGGTAAAGGATATTAACCGCCTTGAGCCGAACCAAGTGTATTGGGCTTTGACTAAAAAACACCCGAATGCAGAGTCGCGTCGATATTTAGAAAAAGTGACTCAATACCAAAAAGAGTTCAATAAGCACTAAAAACCAGCAGATTGTCTAAAATACCGTCGCTTAAACCATTTTTTTAGTTTTTTTTAAAAAACAGGTTGACGACTGGGGCGAAAATCCGTTTAATAGCGCTCCGTTAGCCCGGATAGCTCAGTCGGTAGAGCAGGGGATTGAAAATCCCCGTGTCGGTGGTTCGATTCCGCCTCCGGGCACCACAAATTTTGGTGTTCGTTACGACGTGCACACACAGAATAAAGTGTGCCGACTTAGCTCAGTAGGTAGAGCAACTGACTTGTAATCAGTAGGTCATCAGTTCGATTCCGATAGTCGGCACCATTTATTTGCCCGGATAGCTCAGTCGGTAGAGCAGGGGATTGAAAATCCCCGTGTCGGTGGTTCGATTCCGCCTCCGGGCACCACAATTTGTTCCCCCTTAGTTCAGTCGGTAGAACGGCGGACTGTTAATCCGTATGTCGCAAGTTCAAGTCTTGCAGGGGGAGCCACTTTCGAAAAAGCCACAGCATCTGCTGTGGCTTTTTTCTTTTCTGCTCAATCATCATGTTATCCCCTAGCGATTATTAGCCTAAACTGCTCGCATCAGTTGTTAATCGTTCCTTAATCGAAATCCTTCACTTTTGATTTAGTCACTTTGGATTGATGATAGAAGTCGTTCCCCTACTCTATTGAATAGCTAATGCCATCACTTTTTGCCATGCTAAATATCACTTTGCATTCATTCATCATTTTTTATCCACTGTGATCATAAAAACCAAACTGCCCTCTTTAGAAATGACAAAATAGGTTTATTCGGTAGCCTAGAGTGAACGATGTCATTTTTGTGCCCTCTGTTGCGTTATTTTATGAACATTTATGCTGTTCCTTATGGATTATGTGTCTAAAGCCTATAAACGCGTAAAAACATCGGCGCCTTCCGTTTGTTTACTTTGCATCCAGTTGATTGACTTACTAAGGTTTGGCTTTAATCCAATTGGATAACCAATAAGTTGCGATTACCTATTTTTTCTCCATCGGCCCTACTAATTTACAACGGGGAATAGAACTGAATGGCGTATTTAGTGCCATCATTCAGAGGATTCCAACCCTAAAATATCGCTGCTTTTACTTAAAAATGGATAAAAACAGGCCATAAAGTATATAAAAACAACAAACAAACTTTTTTTTGCAATTTAGTGTTGACGAAAAACCGGAAAAACCTTTTAATACACCTCGTCGCCCGGATAGCTCAGTCGGTAGAGCAGGGGATTGAAAATCCCCGTGTCGGTGGTTCGATTCCGCCTCCGGGCACCACTTTTAAGTTGTTGGTGTCTGACACGAATGACAAAAAAATGTGCCGACTTAGCTCAGTAGGTAGAGCAACTGACTTGTAATCAGTAGGTCACCAGTTCGATTCCGGTAGTCGGCACCATTCTCTAAAGAGAACAAAAAGAATAATTCCCCCTTAGTTCAGTCGGTAGAACGGCGGACTGTTAATCCGTATGTCGCAAGTTCAAGTCTTGCAGGGGGAGCCACTTTCATCGATAAGATTGTTTCTTATTGATACCAAGCCGACTTAGCTCAGTAGGTAGAGCAACTGACTTGTAATCAGTAGGTCACCAGTTCGATTCCGGTAGTCGGCACCATTCTCTAGAGAGAACAAAAAAGAATAATTCCCCCTTAGTTCAGTCGGTAGAACGGCGGACTGTTAATCCGTATGTCGCAAGTTCAAGTCTTGCAGGGGGAGCCACTTTCGAAAAAGCCATAGCACCTGCTGTGGCTTTTTTCGTTTCTGCGACGCTAAAAAGCGACTCACCAATTACCACTAAGTAACGTTAATAGGCCAAGTAGAACACAGAGCTAATTCTGAGCGACTGTTGATTGACGAGACTCCCTCCCCTTTAGCCCGATAACAGAGACAAAAAAACCAGCCCGCAGGCTGGTTAATACGTTGAGAGAAATTAATGCATTCCCTTTTCTTTTTTAATTAAGTCGTATGCATGTTGAATTTGTTGGGATTTTTCTTTTGCCACATTCATCATCTCTGGTGGTAAACCTTTCGCCATCAATTTATCTGGATGGTGTTCATTCATCAATTTACGATACGCGCGCTTAATGGTCTTCTCATCCGCATCAGCGCTAACACCTAACACTTCATAAGCATCCGCGATCTGATCTTTAGTGTTGGCTTGTTGCCAACCTGATTGGCCACCGCTGTGCTGAGAGCCTTGACCACCAAATCCGCCTTGTTGAAAACGAAACGCAGCTTCTTGCATCCGTAAACGTTGTTCTAGCTGTGCCGCTGAAAATCCTAAACGCTGAGCAATTCTAAACAACAATTCACGTTCGCTTGGATGCAAATCTCCATCAGCGAATGCCGAAGAAACTTGCAACTCAAGGAAAAATTGCAATAAATCGAATCGGCCAGAGGTCAAAATGCGGATTTTCTCCAACACCTGATCTAAAGGAAACGAGGACTCTTTACCTTGACGAAAAGCATCTTGCGCAGCTTTGCGTTGTTCACCAACCAAGCCCATGCGATCCATCACTTGTGTCGCAAGCTGGATTTCTTGACGTGTCACCTGCCCTTTTGCTTTAGCAACATGCCCCATTACAGCAAAGGCAGCATTAAAAAACTCCTGTTGCCTCTCAGCCTGACTTGGGCCACCGCCAAATGTCCCAGTACTAAAACCGGCTTGACTTAAACGCCTTGCTTTATCAAATTGATGTCCAAGAAATAACCCGAAAATAGCGCCAATAGGTCCACCAAAGAGGAACCCAAAGAAAGCGCCAAGAATTTTGCCAAAAATCTGCATTATGTGCTCTCATGTGTGAATTTTTAAGTTGCAAAGCAGTCTGATAGTGTCGGAAGCTGCAAATTCCTTTATGATATGAACTGTTATATTTAAGTTTTGGTTTTCGCTCCCGATTTCAGGAATCATTTAAGCTCAACAGGATAGAACAACTCAATGTTACGTTTTCCCCGCACGTTTTTAGCCGCTTCCATTAGTGCGGCTCTATTCGCGCCTCAAACTCAAGCTGAAGACAGCAAAGTGACTCGTTCAACAGAGATAAGCAGCATCGAACAATGCGTCGTACCTCAATCTGAACAGAAAAACGCGCAGGAACAGCCTATCAATGTAGAGGCAGATAAGCTAGAAGCAATTAATGGTGATAAGGCTACGTATTCGGGTAACGTGGTGGTGACGCAAGGCACCAAGCGCATTAAAGCCAATAACGTCACATTACACCAGAAAGAGAATGTCGTAGTTGCTGAAGGCGATGTTCAGTTTAATGATGGTCAAGTCAAAACCCGATCAGATAAGGCGACTAATAACCTTAACTCTGATCAAATGACCTTAGAAAACACGGATTACCAATTCTTATGCCAGCCTGGTCGTGGTCATGCGGTCTATATTTCTCGTACAGGCAAGGCAGTTTATCAAATCGAAGATGGTTCGATTACCTCCTGTCCTGAGGGAGATAGTTCTTGGCGTTTCGTCGCATCCAGTATCGACATTGACCAAGACGAAGAAGAGGCTACCTTCTACAATCCTCGCTTTGAAATTCAGAACGTTCCGGTCATGTATTTGCCGCTGCTGACTGTGCCAATCGGTGATACGCGTAAAACAGGTTTCCTTTACCCTAGTGTTTCCTATGGCTCAAAAGATGGTATGGAGCTTGAGGTTCCTTTCTACTGGAACTTAGCACCTAACTATGACTTAGAGACCACATTGCATTACATGCAAAAACGTGGCACTCAACTCAACAGTAAATTCCGTTATCTTTCAGATTTAGGCGAAGGTCAGATTACTTCTGAATACTTGCCTCAAGATAACCAGTATGAAGAGGACGGTGCTCGTTGGGGTTTCCAATATGAGCACAACGGTATTTACGACAAGAACTGGAAGTTCACCATTGATTACTCCAAAGTCAGTGATATAGATTACTTCTCTGACTTAAGTTCTAGTGTGGGTAACCGTGAAGACGGTCAATTAATGCAAGAAGGCGAAGCTCAGTATCGTACCCAAAACTGGGATGCTTCTCTCTTAGTCCGTAACTTCCAGTTGTTGACCGAAAGCTCTAGTGATTTGCCTTATAAACTATTGCCTGAGCTATCGTACAACTACTACGCACCCGAGTTGATGCCTTATCTGGACTTTGACCTAAAAAGTCATATTGCGCGTTTTGAGAATGACTCAGATAACAAGCCATCCGCTACTCGTGTCCATATTGAACCAGGGCTAAGCATTCCACTTGGCAATACTTGGGGAACTTGGACGACAGAAGCTAGCGTGCTCGGCACCTATTATCAACAAGATCTCAATGGTGTTGATTTAACCGACATTAAAGCCGATGGTTATGACCTAAAAGAGAGTACCTCGCGCGTCGTTCCTGAGTTTCGCACCCATGCAGGCATTACTCTTGAAAGTAATGATAAAGTGTTTGGTGAATACACCCAAACTCTAGAACCTCAGATACAGTATCTGTACATTCCTAAAGTAGACCAGAAAGAGATCTACTCATACTACGATACTACTCTGCTACAAACTGACTATTACGGTCTGTTCCGCTCACATCGTTACAGCAGTATCGACTATATCGCCTCTGCGAACCAATTGAGCTACGGTGCCACCACTCGTTTCTTTGATGATCAATATAAAGAGCGTTTCAACGTATCCTTCGGCCAAATTTTCTACTTCCATTCGGCATCAACACCAGAAGACGTCGACGAAGATGAGAGCAGCTCAGATTTCTCCGCTTGGGCAGTAGAGACTGACTTTAACTACGATGATTACCTGTTCTATCACGGTGGTATCCAATACGATACCAATAAAGACAGTGTTCAGACAGGCAATAGCACTCTGGAATATCGTTTCGATAAAGGTTACGTGCAAGCTAACTACCGCTACGTGAGCTTAGATTACATCCAAGAACAAGCCAGCTTTATTACCAAAGACAACTACCGCAACTACACCACTGACGGTGTATCCCAAGCGGGTCTACTGGGTGCCTATCAAATTTCGCCTAAATGGTATGCGACTGGTCAATATTTCTATGATCTAACGATAGATGAACCTTTAGAGTGGATCGCTGGTCTACGTTATACATCGGACTGTTGGTACCTAGGATTTACTTACAGCAGAGAGCTAGATCACTGGAATAGCACCTTGTATAACTACCCAGATGCAACGCCTGTTTATGAGAACAACTTTGGCATCAGCTTCGGTATCACTGGTTTAGGTACCAATATGGGTAAAGATCTCATCTCTAGCAGTAGCTCATTAGGCTATGGCCGACCATTTTTCCTAAATAACTAATCACTTAGGGCTGAGTTTTCAGCCCTCTAATTTCAATAGGATCTGAAATGAATTTGTGGAAACACGCCTTAATTAGTATCGCAACTATGCTGACGATTACCTCCACGGCTTTCGCTAAACCCGTTGAGCTTGATGGTGTAGCAGTCATCGTTAACGATGGCGTCATCCTGCAGAGTGATATCGATAACGCGATCAAAACCATTAAAGCTAACGCAAATAAAAATGCCCAAGCACTTCCAGACAATGCCGCCCTACGTGAGCAAGTGATTGAAAAACTGACACTGGACACATTGCAGGAACAAGAAGCCAAACGCATCGGCGTAAAAATTGACGATGCAAGTCTAACCGAAGCGATCAAAGAGATTGCTGAACGTAACAAGCAAAGCGTTGAACAACTGACAAAATCCGTTCAAGAAGAAGGGTTAACTTACGCAGAGTTTCGTGAACAGATCCGTAAGGAGATGGAAATCAGTGAAGCCCGTAATGCCCTAGTTCGTCGCCGTATCAATATTATCCCAGCCGAAGTGGATAACATGGCCAAACTGCTAGCAAAAGAAACCAACGCTACAGTGCAATACCATATCAGTCATATCCAACTTCGTTATGACGATTCAAATAAAGCTCAAGTCACTGAACAGGCGAAAAAAATCGTTGCTCAATTAAAGAATGGCGCAGATTTCAGTCAACTTGCCATGAGCGTATCGAAAGGTCCTAAAGCGCTGGAAGGCGGTGACTGGGGCTGGATGCGCAAAGAAGAGATGCCAACCATTTTTGCTGATCAGATTCAGGATCAACACAAAGGTGATGTCATTGGTCCTTTCACTAGCGGCGCTGGTATCCATATTCTAAAAATCACCGATGTGAAAGGTCTGCAGTCGGTTGCGGTGACTGAAGTGAATGCTCGCCATATTTTGATTAAACCAAGCATCATTCTTAGCGATGATGGCGCGAAAAAAGAGTTGAATGACTTCATTCGCCAAATCAAATCAGGTGAAGCCACTTTCGGCGAATTGGCACAACAGTACAGCCAAGACCCAGGCTCTGCAGCACAAAAAGGTGAGCTGGGTTATCAAACGCCAGACATGTATGTTCCAGAGTTCAAACACCAAGTCGAAACGCTGCCTGTCGGACAAATCAGCGAACCATTCAAAACGGTTCACGGTTGGCATATTGTGGAAGTACTTGATCGCCGTAAAGTCGATAAAACCGATGCAGCGATGAAGAACAAAGCTTACCGAATTCTGTTTAATCGTAAGTTCAATGAAGAAGCAAGTGCATGGTTACAAGAGCTACGTGCTGGCGCCTACGTTGAAGTAGTAAAAGGTGATGACAGTGACAGTTAGAAAATTGGTCGTCACTGCAGGTGAACCTGCAGGTATTGGCCCAGATCTCGTACTCGCGCTTTCACAACACGATTGGCCGCATCAATTGGTCATTTGTGCCGATAAGCAGTTACTAGCGACACGAGCTCAACAACTCAACATCTCGGTTCAATTACATGATTATCAAAAAGATAGCCCTGCGACACCACAAAAAGCGGGCACTTTAGTTGTTGATCATGTCGCTATTTCTGAGCCAGCAATTGCTGGCCAGTTAAATGAAGCCAACGGACAATATGTATTAAAAACATTAGAAAGAGCCGCTTTGGGCTGTATGAATGATGAATTTGATGCTATTGTCACCGGCCCCGTGCACAAAGGGGTAATTAACCGAGCTGGAGTCGCATTTAGCGGCCACACTGAATTTTTTGCTGAACTGTCTAAAACACCTTTAGTTGTCATGATGTTGGCAACAGAAGGACTAAGAACGGCACTGGTTACAACACATATTCCATTGGCTTATGTGTCTAAAGCCGTCACCAGTGAACGTTTGGAGAAAATTATCGATATTCTCCATAAAGATCTGGTCGAAAAATTCGCGATTGAGCGCCCGACGATTTACGTCTGTGGTTTGAATCCTCACGCCGGTGAAGATGGTGTTTTGGGTCATGAAGAGATCGATACTATAAACCCGACACTCGAACGATTACGTCAAGAAAAGGGATATCATCTGGTGGGAGCATTGCCAGCTGATACCATTTTTAGCGACAAATATTTACAAGACGCCGATGCGGTTTTGGGCATGTACCACGATCAAGTGTTACCTGTACTAAAATACAAAGGGTTTGGACAATCAGTAAACATCACTTTAGGTTTACCTTTTATTAGGACGTCCGTTGACCATGGTACAGCACTCGATCTTGCTGGCACCGGTCTTGCTGATATTGGAAGTTTTAAAACAGCATTGACACAAGCTATCGAGCTAGTAGATAAGAAAGCGAAATAATTTCGAGAAAACTATGAGAAATGATGTCCATATGGGGCACAAAGCGCGTAAGCGTTTTGGTCAAAACTTTCTAAACGATCCGTACATTATCGACGGTATTGTTTCTGCAATTAACCCTCTACCAGGGCAAAATTTGGTAGAAATCGGTCCAGGTCTTGGAGCACTAACTGAACCTGTTGGTCGTGAAGTTGACAAAATGACCGTGATTGAGCTGGACCGCGATCTGGCTGAACGTCTTCGTCATCACCCAGAGCTGGCTAAAAAGCTAACGATTCACGAAGGCGATGCCATGCGCTTCGACTTTACTCAGTTGGTACAAGAAGGCAATAAACTCCGTATTTTCGGTAACTTGCCATACAACATTTCTACACCACTGATGTTCCATCTTTTTGAATTCCATAAAGATGTGCAAGACATGCACTTTATGCTGCAAAAAGAGGTCGTAAAACGCTTAGCCGCAGGCCCAGGTACGAAAGCTTATGGTCGTCTTACTGTTATGGCACAGTACTTCTGTAAAGTGGTTCCAGTTTTAGAAGTACCACCAACGGCCTTTGTTCCGCCACCAAAAGTGGACTCAGCGGTTGTGCGTTTGGTTCCTTACGAAACCCTACCGCACCCAACCACGAATATGAAATGGTTGGATCGTGTAGTACGTGAAGGCTTTAACCAACGCCGCAAAACCGTACGTAACTGCTACAAAGGCTTGCTAGAGGCAGAGCAGCTGGAAGAGTTTGGGATTAACCCAACAATGCGTCCAGAAAACCTCACTCTAGAGCAGTTTGTCAAAATGGCAAACTGGTTGGATGCCAACCACGAAGCATAGTAAATAGGACGACTTAGGTCGTCCTATTTTTATTTAGCCCTCGCCAAGGAGTCGATATGGATGTTTCAAAACCTTGTATCAAGATTCAAGTTCACACTAAGTACATTCCTGAACAATCAACCCCTGAGCAAAATCGTTATGTGTTTGCCTACCTGATTACCATCAAAAATCTGAGTCAAGAAGTGGTACAACTGATTAGCCGACGTTGGCTCATCACCGATGCCAATGGCAAACAGATGAGCGTTGAAGGCGAAGGTGTAGTGGGTGAACAACCGTTCATTGCAGGCAATGATGAATACACCTATAGCAGTGGTACTGCTTTAGAAACTCCCGTTGGAGTCATGCAAGGTCAGTACCTTATGCATGATGAAAATGGTGATGAATTTATAACTGATATAGAACCGTTTCGACTTGCGGTTCCTAATGTTTTGAATTAGTTGGAGTTGACATGGCAAATTATATCGTCGGTGACATTCAAGGATGCCTAGACGAATTACAGTTGTTGTTAAAAGCCGTTAATTTTGATCAAGAAAAAGACTTACTCTGGCTCGCTGGAGATTTGGTTGCTCGTGGTCCAAAATCACTCGAAACATTACGCTTTGTTCACTCTTTAGGCTCCTCCGCTCGCATCATTTTGGGTAACCACGATCTGCATCTCTTGGCAGTCTCTTTAGGGATTCACAAAGCTAAGCCTAAAGACAAAACCCAACCTATTCTCGATGCGCCTGACAAAGATATTCTGTTGGAATGGTTAAGAAAACAGCCACTGCTCGCTGAACATGATGAATTTCTCATGTGCCATGCAGGTATCTCACCACAGTGGGATCTCACCACAGCACGTAACGCAGCACGTGAAGTTGAAGCGATTCTCCATGGGGATCAATGGCAATGGCTACTGCGCAATATGTACTGTAACACGCCTGATTACTGGGATGAGGAGCTACAAGGTATCGAGCGATACCGTTATATCATCAACGCTTATACGCGCATGCGGTTCTGTTTTCTTGATGGACGCTTGGACATGCAATGCAAATTGCCACCGGCAGAAGTGGACTCGAGTGAGCTCATACCTTGGTTTACCGTGAACAACAGAAAACCCATCGAAAAAACCATCCTCTTTGGGCATTGGGCTGCATTGGAAGGCTATCGCAGCAATTCCGAAATCGGTTTGGATACGGGTTGTGTGTGGGGCGGGGATCTCACCATGATGTGTTGGGAAACGAAAACTTTCTATACTCAAGCCGCGTTAACGGCAATCGCATAAAAAAACCTGGCTGAGCCAGGTTTTCTTTTATTGACGATCCAAAATGACAAATTCCATATCATATTGGTTCTTCTCATCAGCCTGATAGGTTTCGCGATGGATCTCTTTCCAACCAGTTCCCCAATCAGGGAAGCGGGTATCACCAGCGATGTCTGCTTTAATTTCAGTAATATAAAGACGAGAAGCCAGTTCAAGGCATGCTTGATAGATTGACCCACCGCCAATAATCATAACTTCTTCATTATCTTTGACTAATTCTAAAGCTTGCTCAATGGATGACACGGTCGATACACCATCAATCACTAAAGAAGCATCGCGACTGATCACAATATTGTGACGACCAGGTAAAGGTCGACCGATCGACTCATAGGTTTTTCGTCCCATGATGACGGGCTTACCCATAGTACAACGCTTAAACCACGCAAAATCCGCTGGCAAATGCCAAGGCATTTGATTGTCTTTACCTATCACTTTATCGTTCGCCATCGCGGCAATCATACTAATTAACATGCTTTATCTCTGATTTACTGGGTGGCTAAATAATCGGTTTACGGCGATAGAATAACAGGCCAGGGACGGCAAGACCAATCGCTAAGCCAGCAATAATAAACATCGCTTTGAGGAAATTCTCCGTGAGCACTTGCATCAAATGCAAAGAAAAACCGTCGTGATTTATCTGCACCATCGCAATCATCGCCTTATAAGCAAATACCCCTGGAACCATAGGAATAATACCCGCAACCGTAAAAACCTTCGGGTGAGCCAAAAACTTCTTCGACCAATACACCCCAATGAAACTCACAATGGAAGCTGCAAAAAAGGTGGCCCACTCAATTGGCACACCAAAATGCATCATCACAAACCGCGAGCCATGCCCCACTGCCCCAAGAATGGCACAAAAGCGTAAAGCATGTACCGGAACATTAAACACGAGAGCAAACCCGACAGCAGGAATCGAGGCAAAAAACATGTCGTTTGCTAAACCAAGTAAAAACTGCTCCATCACCACCCCCAAATTCCAGTAATACGCATAGCGGCAATGATGCCAAGACAGATAGACAAAGTAAGTAGGCTGGCAAAAGTAAACCGAGCGATCCCCATATTCACATAGCCTTTGAGCATATCCGCGACGGCATTAATCAGAGGAAAGCCCGGCACCAGCATCAATACAGAAGATGCCATCACCAGCGTAGGCGTGTTACCGATATGATAATTAATCGCTTGAGTAGAGATAAGAGACGTTACAAACGCCGTAGTAGCAAAGTTAAGGAGTGGATTGAAATGACGAGAAGCCATCTCCTGACGAGCCGCCATACCAATAGCAGAAGCAAGGAACGTCATGCCAAAGACAGCCCAATCCCCCCCCGCTAAACGGCTAAATGAAGCACAAGACAAACCGATCATCAGGATCACGATCCAACGGTTATAACGTTTTGGGCTGATCGTATCGAGCTTATGCTGAGCCATTGTATGATCGAGCAAATTACGCTCCATCATAATGCAGATCCTCTGCACTTGAGTCACAACTCGCATATTAAGCCCTTTATCAGGGCAGCTACGGGTGGTGGTAATGCAGTGATCGTTATAAACCGTGGTCACAACCAAAGAACTGGCAGACAGGGAAACTTCTACCTCGCGCATTCCGCAGGCAAAGCCCATGCGACGCATAATATCCCCTACGAGGGTGCTTTCCGCACCGTGAGCTAACAACATCTGCCCAGCTTGAGCAATCAGACGAGACACCGCTCTCTGCTTTGAGATCATGATTCCTTTCCTAACCAATACGCTTAATGACATTGATATGCTGATAATACATAAGATTTATCAATCAAAACATATCGTAATAACGTCAAATTCATTTCCTTTGATTTAGACATAAAAAAGCCGCAATAACTATTGCGGCTCTTCAAAGTTTAGATCAGTGATTATTCACGAACATAGATAACGTGACCGTCATCTTCTTCGTCATCCCAATCTTCATCGTCCCAATCATCTTCGGTAACAACGTCATCACCTGCCATAGCAGTTTTGTGGTAGTCATCCCACATGAATTCGACACGCTGCTCTTCGGAGATCTCTTCTTTTTCACGAGGCATAGATTCCATAAAGTCAGCCAGCTTCATGCAGAGATCTTTCGTACCTTGACGATTGATCGCAGAGATCGTGAAGTAATCATCTTCCCAACCTAATGCATCCAACACATCTTGGATAACCTCTTGCGCGTCTTCTTCAGACATAAGGTCAACTTTGTTGAATACCAACCAACGTGGTTTGTTTGCTAGCTTTTCGCTGTACTGCTCTAGCTCATCAAGGATGGTTAAAGCATTTTGTGCAGGATCGCTTTGATCAACAGGCATAATATCGATCATGTGTAGCAATACACGGCAACGTTCAAGGTGTTTCAAGAAACGAATACCTAAACCAGCACCATCAGCTGCACCTTCGATCAGTCCAGGAATATCAGCGACAACAAAGCTTTTCTCTGGAACGACACTCACTACACCCAAGCTAGGAACTAGAGTGGTAAATGGATAGTCAGCAACCTTTGGTTTCGCTGCTGATACAGCACGAATAAAGGTTGATTTACCAGCGTTTGGTAAACCTAACATACCCACGTCAGCTAGAAGCAATAGCTCTAAGCGTAGCTCGCGCATTTCACCTTTAGTACCCATCGTCTTTTGACGAGGAGCACGGTTTACAGAGGATTTAAAACGCGTATTACCCAAACCATGCCAGCCGCCTTTAGCAACCATTACACGTTTACCGTGCTCAGCTACTTCGCCAACGACTTCATTAGTATGGATATCAACAGCACGTGTACCAACAGGAACGCGCATAACCTTATCTTTACCGCGTTTACCAGTACAGTTGCCGCCACCACCATTTTGGCCGCGTTCAGCTTCATAGAAGCGCTGAAAACGGTAATCGATAAGGGTATTCAGGTTTTCATCTGCTTCGATATAAATATCGCCGCCGTCACCACCGTCGCCACCATCTGGGCCACCTTTGGTAACAAATTTTTCACGCCAGAAGCTAACAACACCGTTGCCGCCATCACCAGCCTGAACCTTCACTACCGCTTCATCAACGAATTTCATCTTTTACTCCGCATTATTTGCGTTGCAACATCATTTACTGAGAATGATATAAATTTTAGCAGAAGCCGGCGCGCCATGACACACCCCTTCGCTTTGGAACAGATAACAAGCTACTCTCTCGTGAGTATCTTGGTATGAGCTCTACGCTTTCTGTACCTTAGATAAATAAAAAACCCCACCTAACGGCAGGGCTTTTGGATTCATCTAGAAACTAAACTTATTCAGCTTCGATGCTAACGAATTTACGGTTTTTAGGACCTTTCACTTCGAATTTCACTTTGCCTTCAGCAAGAGCGAATAGAGTGTGGTCTTTACCGATACCAACGTTAGTACCAGCGTGGAATTTAGTACCACGTTGGCGCACGATGATGTTACCTGCAAGAACAGATTCACCACCGAAACGTTTAACACCTAGGCGTTTACTTTCAGAATCGCGGCCGTTACGAGTAGAACCACCAGCTTTTTTGTGTGCCATTGTTAGACTCTCCTAATAACTTAAGCGTTAATACCAGTGATTTTCACTTCTGTGAACCACTGACGGTGACCTTGTTGTTTGCGAGAGTGTTTACGACGACGGAACTTAACGATTTTAATTTTATCGCCACGACCGTGTTGTACAACTTCTGCTACAACTTTACCGCCCTCTACAAGAGGAGCACCAACTTTAATTTCTTCGCCGTTTGCAACTAGAAGCACTTTATCGAATTCGATAGTTGCGCCAGTTTCAACGTCTAATTTTTCTAAACGAAGGGTTTGACCTTCGCTTACACGGTGTTGTTTACCACCAGATTGGAAAACAGCGTACATATTTTACTCCGCTCTTTCCGCACAGCCGTATGCGTACATTTTGTGCATTTTGGGTGTGCGCTAAACTAATCATCAATAGGGCGCAGATTCTACGCGAATGACGTCCCCATGACAAGCCATATTTGAAAAAAATTGGCGAAAAGCTAATCGCCAAAGAAAAGTGGCGCAATCATGCCTTTCTACCATGTATTTATCAATGTTTTTTAGTGTATTATTCAATAATTATCGAAGATCAAAACGCCATAAAGGCTCTAACTTCAGCCGGATTTATAATGGATTTTAAAGCTATCCAAGCGCTTACTGCCAACGACATGGCAAAAGTGAATGAAACAATTCAAGCGCAACTAAACTCAGATGTATCCCTCATCAACCAACTAGGGTTTTATATCGTTAGCAGTGGTGGCAAACGCCTACGTCCACTTTTGGCGATATTATCGGCAAAAGCACTCGGTTATGAGGGCGAAAAACATACTCTTGCTGCGGCATTTATCGAATTTATTCATACAGCAACTTTGCTGCATGATGACGTTGTCGATGAGTCAGATATGCGTCGTGGTAGAGAGACAGCCAATGCTGCTTTTGGCAACGCTGCGAGCGTGTTAGTCGGTGATTATATCTACACTCGCTCTTTCCAAATGATGACTCAACTCGGCTCAATGCCAATTTTGACCGTCATGAGCGATGCAGTGAACGTTATTGCCGAAGGTGAAGTACAGCAGTTGATGAACTGTAACGACCCTGATACCACCGAAGAAAGCTACATGCAGGTCATCTACTCCAAAACAGCACGTCTGTTTGAAGCTGCAACCCAAATTGGTGCCCTACTTATCGAAGCGCCAAAAGAGATTGAAGTTGCGATGCAAAACTACGGTCGCTATTTGGGGACAGCATTCCAACTTATCGATGATGTGATGGACTACACCTCTGACGGCAAAGAGATGGGCAAAAACGTGGGTGACGATCTTGCAGAAGGCAAACCAACTTTGCCACTGCTACATGCGATGCGTAATGGCAATCCGGAGCAAGAAGCAATGATCCGCGATGCGATCGAACACGCCAACGGCATGGATCGTCTTGCTGAGATCCTTGAAGCCATGGATCAAGCGGGATCGTTACGTTACACGATCGAAAAAGCGCAGCAAGAAGCTGACAAAGCTATTGCTGAACTCGCGGTGATTCCAGAGAGTCAATATAAAGAAGCATTGATTACATTGGCTCACATGGCGGTTAATCGCACCAAGTAAGTTCTGCCTAGCATGATTTGCTGATCTCCAAAATGTAAAAAGCCGACGTAAAACGCCGGCTTTTACTCTCTTTCGTCCCAGAAAAAATCGCTGGAAGTTACAGATGGCTATTTATTGGCAAACTCAACACCTTGTTGAATATCTTTATTAAGCGTATCCAACATACCTTCTAATGCTGATTGTTCGTAAGCACTGAGCTTACCGTAGTCGAGCACTTCCTCTAGCCCCTCTTTACCCAAAATGATAGGTTGAGCGAAGAATGGCGCATGACGACTACTACCATCTACGTAAGCGTATTCCAAAATACCTTTCTCACCTTGGATTGCTTTAACGAGAGACAAACCGAAGCGACACGCAGCTTGACCCATTGATAAGGTCGCAGAACCCCCACCCGCTTTCGCTTCAACCACTTCAGTACCCGCATTTTGGATACGTTTTGTCAGTGCTTCCACTTCTTCATCCGAGAAGCTCACACCTGCAACTTGGGAGAGAAGAGGCAAAATAGTCACACCCGAATGCCCACCGATAACAGGCACTCTCACACCACTAGGGTCTTTACCTTTTAAACCAGCAACAAATGTTTCAGCACGAATGACATCCAGCGTCGTTACACCAAACAGTTTACGTTTATCGTAAACACCCGCCTTTTTCATCACTTCAGCGAAGATAGGCACAGTGGTGTTCACAGGGTTAGTAATTAGCCCCACACACGCTTTAGGACAGCTATGAGCAACCTTTTCAGCAATCGATTTTACGATGCCGGCGTTGACATTAAAAAGATCCGCACGATCCATACCAGGTTTGCGAGCAACACCAGCAGAGATCAACACAACATCTGCTCCTTCTAAAGCTGGCGTAGGATCTTCACCTGCGTAGCCTTTGATCGAAACAGGGGTCGGGATGTGACTTAAATCCGCGGCAACACCGGGAGTCACGGGAGCGATATCGTACAGAGCAAGATCAGATCCAGCAGGCAGACGATTCTTGAGCAACAATGCAAGGGCTTGACCGATACCACCAGCGGCACCAATAACAGCGACTTTCATTCGAATTCTCCTTGAGACTTCTGGTCTCTTATATATGTGTTCAGTAGGGTATGTGGAGCTAACTTCTGTGCAATTATAGTAATCACATTTTCGTTACAAGAATTTAACTTTTACTTTTGAGAGGTTGCTCAATACATGACCAACTACTTGCACTTAAAGGGGGCGTTATTATGGGAATAATGCGCCAAACCTCAAGTGAGAATAGCTCAAAGATGGTATTTTTTGTGTGTTTAAGTGACCTTTCTGACACTTTTATTGAATAACTTGGCGAATCATGCATATCTATGCGAAAATATGCAGTAATTGTTGACCCTAACTGAATAAAAGAAGAAACATGCGCAATATAGACAAGCAAGATAATCTAGTTCGTGCTTTTAAAGCTTTATTGAAAGAAGAGCGTTTTGGCTCTCAAGGCGACATCGTTGATGCGTTAAAAAACGAGGGGTTTGATAATATCAACCAATCTAAAGTATCACGCATGCTGACCAAATTCGGCGCGGTACGTACACGTAATGCCAAAATGGAAATGGTGTACTGCTTGCCAGCAGAACTAGGGGTTCCAACAGTATCAAGTTCACTGCGTGAATTGGTATTAGATATCGACCACAACGCCGCATTAGTCGTCATTCATACAGGCCCTGGCGCTGCACAATTGATCGCTCGATTACTTGATTCCCTTGGTAAATCAGAAGGCATTCTGGGCGTTGTTGCTGGCGATGATACGATTTTTATCACTCCAACCATGCCAATTACTACCCGACAACTGTACCTTTCTGTTTGTGAGCTGTTCGAGTACAACGGCTAATTAACTTATTGATTTTTCACGCACACTATTAAGATAGCTGTGCGTGATTTTTCTCACATTTATTTTGTGTCATAAGCAACCTTTTAATTGATAATTAATCTAAAAATATCAATAAGATAATAAAAAATCCGCTCTATTTATTACGCTTTATCCTTCTCTTTACTGTCACCAAATTTTACACACCTATAATTTCCCGCCAATTTGTTGGTATGATTTGTTATATGCACTTATTGATGAAAGGTCTCTTTGGGAGAAAACAACGCATCCGTTTTTTCTACCCAAATGAAAGTACCGCCAAGGGAAGGGATTGATGAAATTACAAAAACTCGTTCACATAGGAACCATTGCTGCAGCAGTGTGTTTAACCAATTCGGTTAGTGCGCAAGAATTTATTACCATTGGCACTGGTTCAGTGACTGGTGTTTACTATCCGGCCGGTGGTGCTATCTGTAAATTAGTGAATCAAGAGCGTAAAGATCACAACATTCGTTGCTCTGTAGAATCAACAGATGGCTCAATTTATAACGTCAATAGTATCCGCTCTGGCGAATTGGACTTCGGAATCGTTCAATCTGACTGGCAATACCATGCCTACAACGGCAGTAGCGAATTCAAAGATCACGGTCCGTATAAAAAACTGCGTGCTATTTTCTCTCTTCATAGCGAACCCTTTAACATTATTGCCCGCGCTGACTCTGGTATTAAAAACGTCAAGGACCTTGCAGGGAAACGCGTGAATATCGGTAATCCCGGCTCTGGCGACCGTGCAACGATGCAGGTTGTGATGGATGCATTTGGTTGGACAACGCAAAGCTTCAAACTCACATCAGAGTTAAAAGGTTCAGAGCGCTCGCAAGCGCTCTGTGATAACAAAATCGATGCTTTCATCTATATGATTGGTCATCCAAACGGTGCCATTAAAGAAGCAACCACGGCATGCGATGCGAAGTTAGTACCGGCAACAGGCTCTGAAATCGACACAATTGTTAAAACTCATCCGTATTACGCTTACACCAGCGTACCTGCGGGAATGTATCGAGGTACAGATCAAGATGTAAAAAGCTTTGGTGTCGCAGCAACACTCGTCACTAGTTCCGATATTTCCGATGACGTAGCCTACAACGTAGCGAAAGCAGTATTTGAAAACTTTGATAGCTTTAAACGGTTACATCCCGCTTTCGCCAATTTGAAAAAAGAAGACATGATCAAAGATGGGATATCCATTCCTCTTCACCCAGGTGCGATTAGATACTACAAAGAAGCAGGATTATTGAAATAACCAGTAATGCGCAGAGGATCCATCACGATGGAGCCTCTGTACGGCAACGCTGAACCACCACTTGCTGTTCACTCCTCTTCGATTCGATCGATAACGATCACATCGCGCCTATCATCTTGCCCTTGTTAAGACAAAAACGATCATCGCGCACGCTCAGACATTAGCTTTAACGCTATGGTTACAGCAAAAGCACCACAGTATCGATCGATTTGGTGACTTCGATAGTACTCAATCAAAGGCATCTGAATAATCAGCAAAGAGGGTCTCTATGTACAAAAATATTCTCGTCCCAGTGGATCTCAATGAAAAAGGCTTTTGTGATAAAGCGGTAGAGCAGGCAACTTGGATTGGTGAACGCAGTCAAGCAACCCTCCACCTACTCACAGTGGTTCCGGGAATTCATATGTCGATGGTCGCAACCTATTTCCCAAAAGATGCGGCAGCCAAAATGAAAGCGGATGTTAGTCAGCAATTAGAGGAGTTTGCCCAAACACAAGTCCCCAGCACCATGCCTTATCAAACCTACGTCGTAGAAGGCAAACCCTACTCCACCATTATCGAGTACGCGAAAAAACTCAATGCAGATTTGATCGTCATGCCCAGTCATAAGCGCTCTAAACTGGACAAAGTGGTTTTAGGTTCTGTTGCCAGCAAAGTTGTGGAATTCTCGCCAATCAGTGTCATGGTCGTCAAACCGCTTGAGTTGTGATATCGACATCACGCCGCATCTTATGACCACTAGGCAACAGATGCGGTGTTGTTTATCCAAAGTTTTACCTATCCTATCTATCGATAAAATCCACTGGCTAAGTTGAGAATAGTTATCAATACTATAAGCAACTTAAGAATACCTCGGTGGATAACACAATGAAAAAGACTCTAAGCTTTGCCGCAATTCACTTTACCGTTGCAATGAGTGTCGCTTATCTACTGACTGGTGACATCTTACTCGGTAGTTTGATTGCCATGATAGAACCTATGGTAAATACAGTTGCTTTCTACTTTCATGAACGGGCGTGGAACACTTTCAGTCAACGTCGCCAACAAGTGCAAACACCACAATGGAAAACCATGAGTTTCGCATTGGTGCACTTTAACGTTGCCTTCATGGTTTCCTACATCATCAGTGGCAGCTTAGTGGTGGGTGGCATCATGGCTCTGATTGAGCCAAGCATTAACACTTGTGTTTACTACTTCCATGAAAAGATGTGGCAACGTAAAACCCAATGGCACTGCCTAGCTCATTAACCTTATGAATCATAAAAAAGAGCATCATTTGATGCTCTTTTTGTTCATCGTGAACCATTACTCATGATCGTAAAGACCGATCTTAACTGATGATGATTGGCCATCCAGCTCTACATCAATTTGGTAAAGTGCCCCTTCATCTGGATGATGAGGGTCATAAGGTTTGGGCGCGTCTACTTGGAATAAAACACTCGCTTGCTTAGCGCGCACATCAATGGGGACATAATAGGTCATACCATCAAATTTCACTGATGCTGACACCAAATCAGGCTTAAGCGTTTCAAACTCTAGAGTCACAAGTAATTCACATCCACCATGATGCCAAATCTGCTCAGTCTGAATGCCACCCAATCGGACATGGGGAATAAACTGCAAATAAGGCTCACGCCAAATACCGATACGAGAATCAAACGGTTCACGAGTTGAAGTAAGCTCTTCATCCCACTCTTCTCCGAGAAGATCATCCTCCTCTTCTTCAAGAAAAAGAATCTCGACCCGATTGCCGCCACGGCTAACATAAGGTTTGATATTTTTACGATAGGTTGCTTGTGAGCCATCGCAGTCAAAGACAGCCACACCGTTAATTCGCACTTCGGCATGATAATCTATCCCTGAAAGAACCAAATCGATCGCGGGATGAAGCATCAAAACGTCATCTAGCTCAAAATCGTGCATCAAATGCCACTCTTGTTGAGCAATCACGTCTTCGCTGAGTTCTTTAGGTAATACCGAACTCAAAGGAGCAGGGAAAGTGATGTCATCTTGAGGAATGGAGAGATCCGTGAGCGGGGAAACCTGCCAAAGTCCGGCTAATGAAAGCTGAGTCATGTTTAGTATCATTGTTGTAATAAATTTGTTTCTTTATACCCAACAGGATAAAAAAATGCCAGCCTCGCGGCTGGCACTTTCAGTAACAAAACAATTACTCGTCTTCGTCGTCTTCATCTTCTTCGCTGTAAAGAGCATCTTCACCTTCGTAGTAAGTGCCCCAACCATCGTAAATGATGTCGTGTTTTTCAGCCAAATTAACAAGTTTTTCCACTTGAGCATCAATCAGCTCAGGGTTCAATGCAGATTGCATGCTTGCGTCGAAACAGAGCAATTTATTGCCATCTTCATCTTCTGTCTCTTCCGCTTCCATCACTTCAAAACCCATTTTGAAGGCATCAATCGCGGCTTTCTCTAGCTGCTCAAAATCTTCAGCAAAAAAGTGGTGTTCGATTTCGTAGAGGGCATCTGGATCGCTGCCATCTTCAAGTAAAGCTGCGATGATGTCGCGAGTCTCTTCTTTTTGAAACTCGATTAATTCTTCCACAGACATGTAGTCATCTTCATGAGACATAGTGCGCTCCAGACAATAAAAACAGGATCAATTTAATTGGCTCGAAATATGGCACGGATCGTTAGCAATTACCACCCACAAAGTAGTGATCGCCTGATCTTTCCGCTATTTTCTCGCCTAACAACAAAATGCAACGAAAAGACCTCGGCGCCCTTTTGTCACACTCAATAAAAAAGCCGCGACGTGCGCAGCTTTTTCATCATCACCGATTGACTAATCAGTACCACCAACCGTCAATGCATCCAGCTTAAGTGTTGGTTGACCCACACCAACAGGAACGCTTTGACCAGATTTACCACAGACACCAACACCACGGTCAATCCCTAAATCATTACCGACCATAGAGACTTGTTGCATTGCTTCAATACCAGAGCCAATTAAGGTTGCGCCTTTGATTGGCGTGGTAATTTTACCATTCTCAATCAAATAAGCTTCTGATGCAGAGAACACAAACTTACCCGAGGTGATATCCACTTGACCACCACCGAAGTTAGGCGCATAGATACCTTTTTTCACTGTAGAGATGATCTCTTCCGGAGTGTGTTCTCCAGGTAACATATAAGTGTTGGTCATACGAGGCATAGGTAACTGCGCATAAGATTCGCGACGACCATTACCGGTTGGCGCTACGCCCATAAGACGAGCATTCAGCTTGTCTTGCATGTAACCTTTTAGAATGCCTTTTTCGATCAGCACGTTGTATTGACCGTTAACACCTTCATCATCAACGTTCAATGAACCACGCAGATCTTTCAATGTACCATCATCAACAATCGTACACAGATCAGACGTTACTTTACTGCCTACTTTGCCCGAGAATACAGAGGATCCTTTACGGTTAAAGTCACCTTCAAGACCATGGCCTACCGCTTCATGCAATAGTACGCCAGGCCAACCAGAACCGAGAACCACAGGCATAGTGCCAGCAGGCGCAGCAACCGCTTCAAGGTTCACCAGTGCTTGACGAATCGCTTCATCAGCATAAGAGAACGCTATCTTTTGTCCTGCTTCTTCGGTGAGGAAGTAGTCGTAAGTAAAACGACCACCGCCACCTGAACTACCACGTTCACGACGATCGCCTTTTTGAGCAAGAACACTGATTGAGAGACGAACCAGCGGACGAATATCTCCCGCGTAAGTGCCATCCGTTGCTGCCACAAGCATCTGCTCATGAACACCACTTAAACTCACCGATACTTCTTGAATCAGTGGCTCTTTAGTTCGAATGTAGGCATCGAGCTGTTTTAGCAGTTCTGTTTTCTGCTGTTTTTCCCAGCTTTCTAATGGGTTAACTGCCGAATAGTACGCTTGATTATCTTGGCGTTTAAACGCTTGTACACGACCATTTTGGCCTTGTTGTGCGATGCCTCGTGCAGCTTGAGCACTTTGTCTCAAACCGTCTAATTGAATTTGGTCAGAGTAAGCAAAACCGGTTTTCTCTCCGGTGACAGCACGAACGCCAACACCACGATCGATGTTAAATGAACCGTCTTTGATAATACTGTCTTCTAGTACTAAAGACTCATGCCAACTAGATTGAAAATAGATGTCGGCGTAATCAATCTGCCGAGTTGCAATGCTCGACAAGGTATCCGCAATATCTTGCTCTGTCAGCCCTGCGGGTGTTAATAGTGCTTCTTCGATGCGGTTAATACTCATATCTAGCTCTTTATTGGTTTAAATTGGTTGCAAAAGCGAACATGTTCGATGACAGGCATGGTGCGACGAATTTGCTGAGATTTTTCATCATCCATCTCAACAATCAAACTGCCTGCTTGCTGCTCTAATGAGGAAACAATTTCTCCCCAAGGACTGATAACCATCGAATGTCCCCACGTTTCTCGGCCATTGGGGTGGGTTCCACCTTGCGCGGCAGCCACAATCCAGCACTGTGTTTCAATCGCTCTAGCACGGAGCAATACTTCCCAGTGCGCCCGTCCAGTCACCGCGGTAAAAGCAGCAGGCACCACTATCACCTGAGCGCCCTGTTGTCTTAATTCAGAATACAAGGCAGGGAAACGTAAATCATAACAGATGGATAGACCTAACCGCCCAAACGGTGTCGGCGTCACCACCACTTGATTGCCAGGGACAAATGTCTCGGATTCTCGATAACGCTGCTGAGCATCATCGACATCCACATCAAACATATGCAGCTTATCATAATACGCATGACATTGACCCTGAGGATCCAATAAAACAGCTGTCGAGGTCACACCCGTAGCGCGGCGAATAGGCATACTACCAATCAACAACCATACTTTATGGTGGCGAACGATTTCGCTCAAACGCAACTGAATTGGTCCTTTTCCCAACGTTTCCGCATAAGCGTGATAGTCATTACGATGACTAAACAATAGGGCATTCTCAGGGGTCACAATCCATTGTGCACCATGTTTAACTAAGCGTGCTATCTGCTTTTCAATAAAAGTGACGTTATCAGCGACTGAAGGCCCAGACGTCATCTGAATCACACCAACTCGACTCACGTGGTTCTCCCTATCATTGAGCCGGTTTAGTTAAATTCTCCGGCAACTTATATTCACCTTTACTCCGCGAAATCTCTTTTACCGTTGGCGAGTCCAAAGGTCCTTTGATTTCGTAGTTCACTTCCGTAAACACTTCAACCACAGGCGAAATCACAGTAGTTATAGCTAACACATATAACGCAGTAGTCGGTGCAACCGCAAAAGCACTCAATACAGGAATACCCGATGTCATATCTGGTACAAAATGTACTTGAGCATCCACCATACGAGAGTTCAAATCTGCCATACCTTTAAGTGACAGTTCACCGGCGACAGCATCCATCTTGATATCGTTAGTGACAAAAACCCCTTGGGAGATTTTGCCTGACCCTTTTATCGAGTTAAACGCCATACCCTTGTCAAATACGTCACTAAAATCAAGCTTCATACGGCGAATCAGAGAGTCCAAGCTAAACAAACCAAGCAAGTTTGCTGCCCCACTCACATCAGAAATCACCCCTTTACCCAGCTCAGTTTTCACACTACCTTGCAACGTATTGACTCGCATAGTCCAAGGTGAACCATCCCATTCAATTTGCGAATCCAACTCAAACGGGGCTTTTTGAATCCCGGAACTGATACCAAAGCGATCCATCAAATCACTGTTGTTCTCACCTTTCATGTCGATACTCATTTTGGTATGACTGGTGGTGTCGGTCAGTGTCCAATCTAAGGCGGCATGAACTTCGTTAGTACCGCTGTTGATATCAATTCGCTTCCACTTCAGGGTATCGCCTTGACGCACGAAGTCCATATTCAACTTGCCGACCTTGTAGCCTTGGAACCAGAAATCATTGATCACTAAAGTTAAGTTTGGCATGAGTTGATGAAACTCGCGATCAAATTGCGAAATTAGTGGATCTTCTTGCTTCACTTCATCCATCAATAATGGCTTTTTGGGATCTCGCTCATCTAATTCAGGTACATAAAGATGCAATTTATCAAGAGAGACCGAAAGATCATCGGACATAATATAAGTCGCTTGTCCCGATGCTTCTTGGCTATCGAGCTTCATCGACCAACCTGTTGGTTTTTCTCTGCCCGTAAACACCACATCATGCCAGTCTAATCCTGCCAATCTTAGCTCTTTGGTATTGATCTCGACTCGGTCTGGCTCAGGAATCTGAATATCATCGGTAGAACTAGGTCCTGCACTGGCTTGAACTGATTTAGCTTGATTAATAAACTCAATCCATTGGTCGAGATCGAACTTCTTGGTTCTCACTTGCGCATGATGCCCAACGACTGGGCTCATTTTAAAGTTGCCCTGACCAAGGATAAGATTGGTCGCCTCTAATACTGGTACAGACTTAGTGATGTCGATCTCAGCCTGATACTTACCATTTGGCACTTCTACCCGTGCTGACACTTGCTCTTGGTTACCAGAGGCTTCTAAACGAGCAATACCTGCTTGTCCTAGATTTTTGTTTAACGGGTAAGGGTAACGACTCGCGATGTCTTTCAAACCAGCTTGTAAATCAATCTGATAGGAAAATCCGACATCATTAAGCTGCAAAAGAACCCCCATTTGCCATGGTGCATGACCACTGACTGGATTGATCCACTGCTGGCCTACATACTCACCAAGCGGCTTCACATCCCAATCACCAATAGTGTCAATTTGAACGCTATAACCTTTACTATTACTCTCACCTTTAAAATCTAATGAGACGGGTTGTTTCAATAGCTGACCAGATAATCCGGCGGCAGTCACTACATCGTTATCAAATTGAATTCGTCCGGAAACGTTATTGAGATGGATAGTCGGCGCATCAATATCTACGGCGCTGTTATTGAGGTCAGCCCAGCCCCAAGCTCGTGGCTCTTTCGTCGTCGTAAATGGAATATTGAGACGAAAATGCGACTTCACTATGCCTTTGACTTGCACCGCAGTTAACGCAGCGCCAACAGAATCAACCAGCGGCGAAGAGGTCATGTAGTCACGTATCGCGTTACCTTCGCCTTGAGCTTGTGCATCCAACTCAATATGCCCATCCGACGTTAGAGACGGAATCTGACCGATAATACGTTGCGCCGAAATATCCATGAGTTTGGCTGCATGCGAATCAAGATACATCGCATCATTTTCAAACAGTAAATCCAGCTGCATGTCCGTCAATGGTGGCCATGCGGTATCAAAACTGAAACGCGCATTCTTCAATCCAACCCAAGCTTGGAACACGCCATTATGCTGGTGATAAGGAAAATCAGCTAAACGGCCATACCAGAGCAATTTCGCTGTTTTCACTTGTCCGGCTTGAATCGAGGTAGAGAGATAGTCGGTCAGCTCTTCACCTAAGGCTAGCCGAGGTAAGTAACGCCAAGTTTCTCCCGCTTGGTTCAAATCGGTTTCGGCGTAAAAAGAGAGCAATGGACTCTCCTTTTCCGGCATATCGAGTCGAAATTCCCCTTTCACACTCAGATCCGGTGTAGTGACGTTGACCTTGTCACTCCACAGTGTCCAACCGTCCGCTTGTTTCTGCCAAACAAGATTGACGTCACCTTGCTGGATGATTAATGGCGCTTGGAAAACATCACCATAAGGTAAAGTGTCATCACTTAAAGAGGCTTGAATATCCGCTTTTGCAAGGGAACCTTGGATCGACGCTTGTAGATGATGCACTTCAGGTAACAATGCCCACTGAGCCATCGCCCCATCCGTTAACCGAGCTGAATAGCGCAACGAATCCCAGCTATCACCACGAGAAAGTCGAATATCTTCTAAACGTCCGCTCGGTTTCAATTTACCGAGCAATGATTGTGTTTGTGGTGAATCAGAGAAAAGACGTGCCAATGGCAACACTGAACCTATGTCCAATTGCGAGACATTCAAACGCCAACTCTGCGGAGTCCAATCTAAGGCTGCATCAAACTCAGGCCATAACTGGTCATCTGTACGCACTTTAAGTGAGTGCATACTTACCTGCCATCCATTTGGAGTAGGAGCCAAATTAACGATACCTGACTCTAGTGCCAAATCATGCGTTTTTTGTTCATCCTGCCAAGAGAGGTCTGATGGTTGTAATTCTAGGTACCCATCGACTGGCTGATTATGGTTAAGAGTGACCCACGCGTTGAAATTGATAACGCCGTTCTTAATACCCGTTTTATCTTTTACATACTTAGTCAGCCAAGGGCGAACTTGCACACCTTTGGCATCCGCATAAAACTGACCGGAAATATCACGCAGCGAACCATGATCTTCAAATTTGGCACGCACTGAAAGCGAGTTCAACTTCACATCAGCAAGACTCACCACACCTTCTGCGTAGTGTTGATTACCTTGGTTATTCCAGCGTAATTTTTCTATATCTAACTGCTTAATGTCCCCGTTCATGGTGCGATATTGCACCGTAGAATCAAGCAACGAGAAGTTATCAAGTTGACGCAGGAAAAGGCTATCAATGCGCTGCACAATCCGGCGCTGAGTCTCTTCTTGTTCAGAAATAGTCGATGTTGTTTCTTCAGACTGAATTTTCTGCCAATCGACAGAACGCACATCCAGCTTTAATTGGTGAATGGTGAGATCGGCAATGACTGGCTTTTGTTCAAGAATGGATTGCCACAAGTCAAACTCAATATCCAATTGTCCAAAGGAAAAATGGATATCTGAGCTATCTGGGAAATCAGCAGTTACACCCTGCAAGGCGATGGAGGGGTGCGTGTTTCGCCAGAAACCACGCACATCTTTGATTTCAAACTGAATATTGGTTTGTTGGTTGACCCACTGCTCGATTTCGCCCTGAAAACGATTCATATGAGGCAGGAGCACCCGCAACGAGGTGATCAACACTGCCAACATAACCAATAAGCTGACTGCAAGCCAAGCCACAAACCGTCCGAAACGGGTTAATCTCGAGATCACTCAATGTCCTATTACATCATTACTACATCAAACTGCTCTTGGATGTAGAGAGGTTCAGCTTGAATACGAACTTCTTTACCAATAAACACTTCGAGTTCTGCAAGTGAATGGGATTCATCCCCTTGCAAAGTATCTGCCACTGCAGGAGAGGCATAAACGACGAATTTGTCTGCATCGTAGGCACGGTTAACTCGCGTAATTTCGCGAAGAATTTCAAAGCAAACCGTTTCAACGGTTTTCACCGAACCACGACCTTCACACGTTGGACAAGTAGAACAGAGAACATGTTCAATACTTTCGCGTGTGCGTTTACGAGTCATCTCCACTAAGCCAAGATGAGTGAAGCCATTAATGTTGGTTTTTACTCGGTCTTTACTCAGCGCAGCATCTAATGAAGTTAGTACTCGCTTACGGTGCTCATCCGACAACATATCGATAAAGTCGATAATAATGATACCACCTAGGTTACGCAGACGAAGCTGACGGGCAATCGCTTGAGTCGCTTCGATGTTGGTGTTGAAAATGGTCTCTTCCAAATTTCTGCGTCCAACAAATGCGCCAGTGTTGATATCAATGGTGGTCATTGCTTCGGTTTGATCAATGATCAAATAGCCACCTGACTTCAGCTCAACTTTACGCTCCAATGCACGCTGAATTTCATTTTCAGTATCGTACATATCAAAGATAGGTTTGTCGCCTTCGTACAGTTCAAGCTTGTCAGTCAATTCCGGAACAAATTCTGACGTGAACTCTTTCAGATTTTCGAACTCCTGACGAGAGTCGACAAGAATTTTAGTGATATCGGTCGCAACGAAATCACGTAAAATTCGTTGCGCTAACCCAGGTTCACCATAGAGTGTAGAGCGAGTCTTGTATTTGGCGCGGCGCTCCATCACCTTAGTCCAAAGGCGTTTTAGGAAAGCGGCGTCTTGTGCTAACTCTTTTTCATTCGCTGCTTCAGCGGCAGTACGAATAATAAAACCGCCATGCTCATCGCAATATTGTGCCACTACCCCTTTTAAACGGTCGCGTTCTTTCTCACTTTCAATACGTTGTGATACACCCACATGGCTTGCGCCAGGCATATACACAAGATAACGTGATGGCAAAGTAATATCGGTTGTCAAACGCGCACCTTTTGTACCAAGTGGATCTTTAACCACTTGCACAACAATGTCTTGGCCTTGACGAACTAATTCCGAAATATCACGCACTTGAAACTGCTGCTTTTCATTTTCAGCAACACATTCAGTGTGAGGAACAATATCAGAAGCGTGAAGAAATGCGGCCTTATCTAAACCAATATCGACAAAGGCTGCCTGCATGCCTGGCAATACACGGCTCACTTTACCTTTATAAATATTGCCAACAATGCCGCGTTTCGCTTCACGTTCAACGTGGATCTCTTGAAGGACACCGCCTTCAATCATCGCCACCCGAGTCTCACTCGGTGTAACGTTTAAAAGCAATTCTGCACACATGGGCAAACCTCAATAAGTCAAATAATCCAAATCATGTTCATGACTGATAAAGCGAAGGCTAGATGATTTGGCGAATAAAGAATTACGTCATAACATGGTGATAAATTTCGTGTATTGACGTACAACAAAGCCGCTAGTTTAGCGACTTTGTGAATGGGTAATTTGTTTTAATAATTGATCAGTTTCATATAAAGGCAACCCCACTACAGCGTAATAACTGCCTTCTATACGAGTGACGAACCGGCCACCTATGCCCTGTATGCCATAGCTTCCGGCTTTATCTTGCGGTTCACCAGTCTGCCAATACTGTTCAATCTCATCATCAGATAAGGTTTTAAACCAGACATCCGTAACCACAACGGTGGTTGCATGGTGATGACCTTGCGCTACCGTGACAGCCGTCATCACTTGATGAACATCGCCCGATAATAGAGTCAACATCCGTTTTGCATCAGCAAAATCACTTGGCTTTTCTAATACAGCGTCACCTTTCACAACGATAGTATCCGATCCGATAACCACCGCCCCCTCAGACGCGAGTTTCATCCCAGCATACGCTTTATCTCGGGATAACCGCTCCACGTACTGAGCCGGAGTTTCGCCACTATGACGCAGCTCTTCAACATCAGAAACCACAATGTCAAAGGTATAGCCCAATTGAGCTAATAATTCACGGCGTCTAGGAGACCCAGACGCCAAAACAAGGGGATATGAATTCATTTTAAATGCCAATGTCTTCTGACTCGTCTTAATAGCAAAAACATCCACGGCCAGAGCACACAACTGATCACACCGCTCCAGAGCGACATAGGATTAAATTCCACATCTTGAATGAGGTACTCACCTAAGAAGATCATAAATTCCAATGCCATGGTCAGTAAGCCGATCACCACTGCCTGCTGCCAAAGCGCCATGTTTCTTAATACGAGGAAGTTCATCGCCACTACATAGATGATGATCGACATCATCATGCCACGAATCCCTAAGGTGGAACCCAGCAACAAGTCCCACAGCAAACCAAGTACCAACGCGGTTCCCACATTGACGCGGTGAGGGAGCGCTAACACCCAATAACAGGTCACAAGTAGGAGCCAAGAAGGTCTAATCAGATCGAGCGAGCCAGGCCAAGGGATTGTTTGGAAGATCAATGCGCAGAGAAAAGACCCCCAGATAACCCAACGGCCTTTCCATTCATTACTTAGCGTCGTCACTCTTATCCTCTTCTTGCATTTGCTTAATATCCGCTTGCATTGCCTTTTGCTGACGATCTTCATTCGGCCAAATCAGCAGCAAATAGCGTAATCGATCGAAATCGACCACAGGTTTCGCTTTAATTGACGCAAACTCGCGACGGGTATCTTTATCGACATTGGTAATATAGGCCACAGGATACCCTTCAGGGTACACGCCACCTAATCCAGAGGTCACCAACATATCTCCAACCTGCAAATCAGCACTGGTTGGAATGTGTTCGAGCTGAATCTCGTCACTTTGTCCGTTACCCGAAGCAATGACGCGAATATCATTACGGATATTTTGTACAGGAATCGCGTTATTCGGGTCGATCAACAGTAGAACGCGACTGTTGTGCGCCGCAACAAACGTTACTTGCCCAACAATCCCCTTCTCATTAATCACCGGTTGGCCTTCGTATACGCCATCTAAACTGCCCTTATCAATCACCACTTGATGACGATAATGGGAAGTATCCACCGCCATAACTTCCGTTACTACTTTCTTTTCATCTCTGACAAACGAGGATCCCAGTAGCTTACGCAGACGTTTGTTTTCCTCTTGATATTGATCCAGTAAGATCAAATCACTTTTGAGAGTTAACACTTCTTGCTTCAGCTTCTGGTTGGATTCAAGCAGATTTTGATGCGAGCTGACACGCTCGTAAAACCCATCAAATAGGGAACGAGGCAAATCCGCAGCATACTGAATTGGCGCTACTAAGCTGTTAAGCAAAAAACGCACATGAGAAAAAGCATCTAAACGGCTATCAGCCAGCATGAGGCTGGCTGATACAATGACAGCGAAGAATAGACGTAGCTGAAGAGATGGTCCTTGACCAAATATAGGCTTCATCTTAACAATCCCAGAGTTGATTCAGGAGCTTCCTACGTGTGAAGCTCCTGACAAGCCATTACTCTTCGCTAAAGAGATCGCCACCGTGCATATCGATCATTTCGAGAGCTTTACCGCCGCCACGAGCAACACAAGTTAGTGGATCTTCAGCGATAACCACAGGAATACCTGTTTCTTCAGTGAGCAGACGATCAAGATCTTTCAATAGCGCACCGCCACCCGTTAGAACCATGCCGTTTTCTGAAATATCAGACGCTAATTCTGGTGGACACTGTTCTAGCGCTACCATCACAGCAGACACGATACCGGTTAATGGCTCTTGCAGAGCTTCAAGAATTTCGTTTGAGTTTAGCGTAAAGCTACGTGGAACACCTTCAGCAAGGTTACGACCACGAACTTCAATTTCTTGAACTTCATCACCAGGATACGCAGAACCAATTTCATGTTTGATTTTTTCTGCTGTCGCTTCACCAATTAAGCTGCCGTAGTTACGACGCACATAATTAATAATCGCTTCATCGAAACGGTCACCACCGATACGAACAGAAGAAGAATAAACTACGCCATTCAATGAGATAACTGCAACTTCAGTCGTACCACCACCGATATCAACCACCATTGAGCCGGTTGGTTCAGATACGCGCAGACCAGCACCAATCGCCGCAGCCATTGGTTCATCAATCAAATACACTTCACGAGCACCAGCACCTAGAGCCGATTCACGAATTGCACGACGCTCAACTTGAGTAGAACCACAAGGAACACACACTAAAACGCGAGGGCTAGGTTTCAAAATGCTGTTGTCATGCACTTGACGGATGAAGTGCTGAAGCATTTTTTCGGTAACGTAGAAGTCAGCGATTACGCCATCTTTCATTGGACGAATAGCAGAAATGTTGCCTGGTGTACGTCCTAGCATTTGTTTTGCTGCATGACCGACCGCTGCCACAGTTTTTCCACCACGACCTTTGTCTTGGCGAATAGCGACCACAGAGGGTTCATCAAGGACAATGCCCTGTCCTTTAACATAAATAAGAGTGTTGGCAGTACCTAAATCGATAGATAGGTCATTTGAAAACATGCCACGAAGTTTTTTGAACATATTCTTCGCTCGTCCTGCAAGAATTAAGAAGATAAAAAATTGCTCTAAATGTACCAACGCCTCGCCATCACAGCAAGGTATTGGTGCATAAACATAGAGCGAAACAAGTAATTTCTAACAAATTCCTAACTTCGGTCCCGAAAAACTCTGCCGCCGTTAGTTATTGATTCCCGGTTCTCCGCGATAAATTACTCGATCATTTCCACGATAGACGCCAAAGGTAATAACTGTTGATGGATCTTCATCACCTTCATTACGCCAATTAAATTGTAGCCATGGTTGGTCAAGATAAGCGCCGCCACAGTCAATATTTTGCTCATTCACTTGGGGGGAACTTTCGTTTATACGCATCCAAAAACGAACCTGTTCTCGTAATGCAGAATCCGCATCAGGTTGCGCGTAAATTTGATGGTTTTGGCCAGAACTAACGGCCACATTACCAGTGATTCCTGTGAGTTGCGAGCTCGATGTCTGTGCTTGGCTCTGCCAGATGGTGTTTTTACAAACCTTGTCCCCATCAATCGAAAGGAGGCTGCCTGAATCATCTGTGTTAGTGACAAACTGATTGCCATTCCAATATTGAGCCGATAGTGGGACATTGACACTAGAGGTTGAGTTCCCTCCCACATCAGAAAAGGCCAAACGACCATAACGTAAATCAGGCTGCAGAGGGAAAGCTTTATCTGTACTGACTAATACCTCATTAACCTTATGTGTTAAGCCATTATCTTGAAAATCAACGCCATCCGGTCCAGTCGTTACTTGCAAACCAAAGCCAGCAGTAAATGAACCATCCGGTTTGGTAGTCAATGGGCTTTGCAACGTCTCTAACCGAGCAAAAGTAAAACTGTGGTTTACGGTCAAGTCAGCGCCAGAGTTCCAATCAGTTCCAGACCAAAAATGATCATTATAGTCAGCCACGCGACTGCTCATATCCTCGTAATCGCTGTTCGTATCGACTGCAACTAATCGCATTTGTGCTTTTAAAGCATTGGCAAAGCGGCTGTAGTTAGTTGTCGCCTGTCCGCTTAAATTTTTCGCTTCAACAGTAAATCCATAACTGATTGGCTGTCCCATATAAGCAAAGTCATCAAGCCCATCGGCATAATTCCAACTGTTGGTGGTAATGGCTAAATAGGCAGGATAGAAACGACCAATATCTCGATAACCGGTTTGGATCGACAGATCGTTTTGCAGATAAGGCGTTGGTGTTCCGGCGGCATCACGCAGTGTATTGGCTTTAACGCGCAGCACGCCCACTTCACTCCAAGTTAATCCAGAAAAACTGTACTCACTCGATGAAGCATCGTTAGCCAGCGTTACGCTGGTACTCTCGCCACTCTTCAATATGCCATCAGCACCATCATCAGGCTCAGCCACATTGTAAGTCAGTTCTACCGTTGCGCTAAGCTGGCTATTGGTCGAGAAGAAGTTTTGAGTAACCGCAGAGCTACAATAGGAAGCACTGGCAATCTCTCCTGACGTACTGCCATTGCTCTGCCATCGAATTGGCTTCACTACCAGCGCAAATGATGAACCTGCGGAGGTAAATCCGGTACTCTCTTCATCCGTAATATTGCCGTCCATCTCATTCGTACCTGAAGGACAAATTGCGAATGTCCAAGGGCGAGAGTAAACGGTGAAGCTGCCTTTTAACGTACCGTTACCTTTGATGGGACAATCATTATTCAATGCTGCACAGTTAAAATTTCCATCTTCCAAGGTAACCGTTTTCACGCCTGAATCTTCCATCGTTAGCATCGCTGTCGCTTTGCCAGCAATGAACGTACGGTTATCTAAAGTTAACGATCCAACTCCATTTTCAGGAGCATTCCAAATGGAAGTGTAACTCGGCGTTCCTGTGTAACCGATATCAATCGTATTATTCTGCTCATCACAAGCTTCAACAGCGAGAGAAATCTGAGTAGGTTTGTCCGCTATCACCGGTTGATCATCAACAACAAAGCGATAAGGAACGAAATGGTAAGTTCCCGTAACTGTATTCGAAGAATCCGTTTGTGTCGAAAGATAGGCAGATAAAGTGACATCTTGAGCTTTCGTAGTCGACAAATTCAGCTCCAACAGGCCGTTGCTGTCAGGCTGGTATACTCCATTACTACCCGAACCTGTCACAACAGTTAAATTGGTGTAAGGTGATACTTCGATATAGCCTGAATAATCGGTTGCCGCAGCTCCATCTTCGTCAAACACCTGAAATGTGACATCTTGCGCTTTACAAGTCAGTGAATAATCTTCGTTTGGCGTAATCTGCAATATATAGTTATCACCGTCAATCGGGACAGCACATCGATTTCCCCCCGGTAGAGACTCAATCCTCGTTGCTTCAACCATGACCAAATAATTTGCGGTCACGGCACCTTGAATTGTGATGGTGGTATCGAGAATAACGTTTTTTGCGAGCAAGTAACCTTTAAATAATTTACTTTTTAGTTGAAATTGCGCAGTGGGGCCATAGATTACCGGATATTGAAAATTACTGTCATCCTCCCCTACATAATAAAAATCCACCCGACTGTTAAGAGCAAAATCATCCTCCACACCATTGCCTGCAACATTAATCCAAGCTGAAGAAGCAAAATAGATGTGTGTGGTATCAACTGCGGTAATTAATTTATTAAAAGTTACTGTGGTATTTTTATCGAAATACAAAGCAACGTCAGACTGTACATTTAGTTGCTCGATATAAATACCGTTAAAAAAATGTACTCTTATTGGATTATTTCCATATTTTAGCAGATCTAAATTGCGAATATTTTTAATAATATAGATATCGATATAACCATCACTCGAACGTTGAGGATTGTAAATGCAAAGCGAATATTGGTCAGGTTGTACATCACAAGAATTTTCATAAAATCGATTATCGGAAGAGTTCGAGTCAACTAAAAATAGATCTTGGGTCGGCTGACTAGAAACGGCAGGAACTAACGGTGGCGCAGCCACTTTTCGTTCGTTAATTTTCCCATCATCGTTCCCAGGGTAACATCCTTTAGAATCACAAACATTAGCACCATTTCTGTTCCATGCCATCCAGTCGTCACCCGTAGTATCAAAACCAACACGAAGCGCCTTCCAACTTGCGTTTCCTTGACCAGCATTGATATCTATCGTATTACTTCTTTTATAAGCGCCAGACCAGCCATCGATTTTTACACTATCATTGGTAATATTAAGGCGACTATTTGGATAACCAGCGTAGCTTGATTGACCTTGGGTTATCCAACTTTGAACAGGCTCAGGAAATAAATCGCATACTTCAGGTCTTACAAATGTACTTTGAGTTGGAGGCTGAGTATTATCTAGACTACAACTTAGCTCTTGAACATTAATCCCATAAACACTTAACTGGGTTGATAATAATCCTTTTAAGTTAATATTGACGGTATTGCCGATTTTTACCCAAACATTATTAACTAAACGATAATAAGTTAATCTCCCACTATACGTTAAAGAGTTGACTGGTTCATACTTTAACCAAATATGATGTTCAACCCCATATTCTAGTGATTGATCAATAAAATCTGCAGATAAAATCGAACTAGTTGTCCAAAGGGTATGCGGCAATATATTTAAGGAAACAACCGATCTATCGATTCCCACCATGCTCTCATTTAATAAGCCAGATAACCGGAACAGACTGTAGTGTAATGAAAATGCTTTATCAGACCTAAGTTGTTGACATTGAAATGCAGTAAAGCTAAGCGCTTGAGCCGCCCCACTAAAAAAAAGAAGTAGAGTTAAACACAAAAAAACAAGTCGCCGAACTGCTTTCATTACTCACTCCTTAACCCAAATATCCTGAACTCGCCGCACTTTAAAATTACCGCTACCACAGGTCACAGCACTTTCGACTCGATAGTAGGTGGCATTATTAATCGATAAGGTGCCTTCACTTTGACATGTCGTGACAACACTGCATTGATCGTAACTCGCCATAATACCCGCCGCTGAACTACTCCCCAATGCTGTACAGGCGCTAGATACTGCGCTGCTGGTCGCATTAAGTGGGTAAAGCAATGTCATCGCTTTTTCATTAACAGAATTAGCCGCAAACCACGCTTTGGTGCCAAGTAATTCACGAGAAAGCGAATCTTGATTTGACCATTCCATTCGGGTTAAAGCCGCAGCAAGGAATCCCATCACCATAATGACAAATATAGCAACAATGTAGAGGTTACCTGCCTGTTTCTTTCTTCTAGGGAACATTGAGCACCTGCACATCCTGCACAAAATGACTCTGTTCGCCATTTTGGCTTAAGGTTAACGACAGTCGAACCACACCACCTCGTTGTAGCGTTGGGGCGGCATAGCTAAAACTTCCTGAACTCACACTGTCGCCCACTTGAATAGAATTTCGCGTCAGGGAATTGGCAACAAAATTTAAGCAGTAAGTTACTAAGTCTTTGTATAAATAGGCTCGATTTGCGATCGACGAACTAACCAGTGGATGACTTGAGATTGAGATAGTGGTAGCACTGCCAGACAGAGTGAAGTAAATACTACTATCCGTAAAATCGGCTTGGCGGCTCGGGTTGATCATTAACTTTAAGTCATCATATTGAGCAGGGGCATTTCCCACTAAAAACTCCAAGGTTTGCGATGCCTCATCGACAGCGTAAAACCCCGCATACTCAATTGGATAGAAGGAGACACACTGCTCTTGTGCGGTAGACGTCACTTCGATGCTATTGGGTACCGCATGGCGTAGCTCTCGAGACATTTTTTCTAACACGAACTGCGCTTGAGTTTGAATACGTTGCCGAGCAACCGTATCGGTATATCCTTTCGCGCCTAACTCAAGAAAACCAGCAATACCCAATACCAAAATCGACCCAACGATAATGGTCATGATCATTTCGATAAGAGTGAATCCGCGGGAAGAAGGCATCAGTAATTCCCCCGAAAAGCAACTAATGGATAAGAGCCATAATTGCCCGCATCCACATTAAGCTGAATCCGTTTTAAATCAGTAATCGTCGAGCTAACGTTGCCACTGCTGCCCACATAATTAACACTGATAAACACCGTAAAATGGGCGTATTCACTTGCCGATGACATGTCCAACAAATCGGTTAAACGCCCAGCCACTGTCGTGGCCCCACAATCACTGGCATTATCGCTCCACCAGCAACCAATATAGTCATCCACATCGTTAAAGGTGTCGGCACTCTCACCACTCTCTTTTCCAAGGCTAGCCGGTGCAGTACAGGTTGTGGCCTCGCCTTGTAAGTTATTTTCGCCACAGCGATATTGCCCACCTTGAACATCACTTTGTTCATCAAAGGCGCGCGACAAAATGCGACTCATAATGCTTTGCTGTAAGTGGGCGGCGCGCATTTGATAATGAGGAGTCGCTGAACGTTCAACCTGAGGATAAAGAAAGCTGATGAGAGTCACCATGGCAAAGCCAATCAATATCATGGCCATAATACTTTCAACCAGCGTGAAACCGTTGGGTTTCCTCATGAACAGCCCCCTTTACTCACATAACCTTGGGAGTTGATGCAAAGCTGCACCGTGTTAGCGCTGGAGCGTATGGTGATGGTCACACCACTTGCTGCACTGTCGAGGGGGTTGCCAAGTAGATCAAACGAAACGGTATTTAAACTGGGGGAAACCGAAAAGGTAATGCCCTCTTCACTAACAAAATCACTACGCTGACCGTTACTGCTATTAGCACATCCAGCAACCGAACCAAGACAGTTACTTGAAATCGCTAATACATAATTAACATTGCTAGAAGGAGAGGAAAGATTCGATTGCATGCGGTTGATTTGGACCTGACGAATCACCGACATCGCCTGCTCTTGCGCGGTAAAAGCAGAAAAACCAGAGGTCCCCATATATCGGGAGTAGGCGGCAGCCGATACGATGGAGACCAATAGAATCACAACCACAAGCTCAACCAGAGTAAAACCTAATTGAGCTGGGTTTGATTTACTCATACGAGATTAACTAAGTAAAATTAGCAACCAGAGTCTACGACCAATGTAGAAGCGGCAGCTGCACTTGTTGCTTGGCTATAGGATACATAGCAAGAAGTGCCAGTCACACCTGACGCATCAGTAATACTTGAACTACTGAATGTCGCAACAAAACTTGCTGGAGAAGTACTAGTATTAGCATAAGATGTCCAATCAGATGTTAGACCTGTTACTGATGCACCAATCCCTGCAGAAGTCGCTGTAGGATAGCCATAAAGAACCGTAATGCCACTATCAAGAGTTTGAACAGAATCACCTGAATCCTTGCCTTCAACAGCAGCTTTGCCATAGACGATACCTGCTGCACCATCCATTGCCCCTTTCAAACCTTGCAGCGCAGATTTCTTAGCATCATCCTGCAAATTTAGGAACTTAGGCGCGGCGGTCACGGCCAAAATACCTAAAATAACAATGACCACTACCAATTCGATCAGGGTAAAACCACCTTGTCTTTTCATCATATTACCTCTTTACATCGACTGAATTAAAAACCTACCAACTACTGCAAAGTTACCGTTACTTGACCGGTTTCCAGTTCATAAACAAACTGATGTGCAGAGCCGCCTTCTTTTTGAACATAAGTACAAGTATGAGCAGAGTTGTCCGCTTCTGCTGAATACTGTATATCCGAATCGCTGTTTGCCGCAGTCACCGTGCTCACTCGAGGAGGGTTTTGTAACAAGTTCTCCATCAGCGCGATGCAAGCTGCATCTGTTACCGACGAGGGGTAACTCCCTGTCCCGCTATTGATTGCGTAAGGATACCCATCGCGATATCCCGTGCTGTTACCAGAACCGTCCTCAGCACGAGTTAACCAAAAATCGACACCGTCATAGTTGACCGTGTTATATACCTGTCCACCCACCGTTTGGGTCGGTCTTGCCTCTGCTTCCCATTGGGAGCGTGCTGAAAGAACCGCCGTTGCATAACCACCAGCAATTCCTTGCACACTTGCTTTTTTGGCTTCGTCAGTCACATCAATAAACTTTGGTAGAGCAGCAACAGCAAGTAACCCAACAACCACAATCACGACTATCAACTCAATCAGTGAGAAACCTGTTACTCGCCTATCTCCAACCACCATGTTATGACCACCCAAACTATGCATCAAAAAGACCCGTGTCCCCCTTTATTGACTAGGGTTCTTCGAGCACCTTCACAGAAAACTGCTTTCCTATCCAAACCACTTGAATAGCATATTGTTGATTATACCTAAAATTGCATATAAACCGATCGTTCTTGCTCAAACTTTCCACAAGTGGCTTAAAATTGAGAATCCTCTCATCTGGGTACAGAATCATCAGTATTTTCTCACAATCAATACCTTGTCCTGTTTCTGGGAAAACCCAACCACTCTGATTCATCGGCAGTGTTTGTTCCAAATACGTTAACTGGGATGGCTTACCTTTCAGAATCCACAACTGCTTAATTTGATTCGCACGATCCAACATACGATCGGTTGCTAAGGTAAATGCAGTTCGATCAGCAACCACTTGTACTTTTTGCCAATAGTAAAAAAAGGTCGAAATTAAGATCACCAACAACACAGCCCACACAACAAAGCGAAATCGTTCGTTCATGCTACCGCCCTCGAATGGCGTCCAACATTCCCCACATCGGCAAAAAGATCCCTAAGGCCAACACCAGCACCATTCCTGCCACGATCACCAGCAATATAGGCTCAATTCGCGCAGTGAGGGTTTTTAAATCATAGTCGACTTCTCGATCATAGAAGTCGGAGACTTCCATTAATAGCTCATCAATACGCCCGGTCTCTTCACCGACCACAATCATCTGCAATACTAGCGGAGTAAAAATCTTCGTATTGGTCGCGGTTTGCGACACACTGCTCCCCGCTTCAATTGCCGACTTCATTTCTAGTAAACGGGCTTCTAAGAATTTGTTTTGCAGTGCTTCTGCTGATAAAGCTAACGATTGGTTTAAAGGCACTCCCGCTTTTAACATCAGGGCGAAAGTACGGGAAAATCGTGACAGTTGAGCACGATTGACAATTCCCCCAACAATCGGAAAACGCAGGCGCCACTTATCCCATTTCTCTCTGCCATTTGGCGTGCCTAACCACGCTCGAAAAGCAAAGAAAGCAGCCACTAAAGCCCCCAGCATTGCCATCCAGTAGTTAACAAAAAAGTCTGACATACCAATCAATATTCGAGTTGGCAAAGGGAGTTCGACCCCAAACCGACTGAACATTTTAGTAAATTGAGGAATCACTTTTACGTTGAGGACAAACATCGCCACTGTAATAAATGACAATACAAAAGAGGGATAACGCATGGCGGTCTTAATCCGCTTACGCGTTTCAACTTCTTGTTCGTAATACATGGCCAGTTGCAACAGTGCTTCATCCAAGCGACCCGTATTTTCACCAACGTGAATCATTGAGACAAACAGTGGGCTGAAAACCAACGGATGCAATTGCATGGAAGCCGATAAGCTACGACCATTCGTCAACTCGTTACAGACTTCATCAAGTGCATGCTTTAGCTGTTTATTCGGGCAGTTTTGCGTTAAACCGCGCATAGAGCGCAGTAAAGGCACCCCCGCTTTCGTTAAGCTAAACAACTGACGACAGAAGATAACTAATACTTCCAAAGGTACCGAACGCACAAACAAACTGCGCCAATCCACACCAAAACTGATACCAGAAGCACTGCCTTTACCTTCGGCGATGAGCGTTGGAATAACGCCTCGATTCATAAGAGCTTCAGCAGCCAACTCCTGCGTCGGGGCATCAATGCTACCTGAGGTTTTTGAACCGTCGGCTTGGCGTCCTTGATAACGATACGTTGGCATACACTATCCTCAGAGGTAAATGGCTTGGACACTACCGGAGGCATCACCCTCACCCAGAGCCATCACTTCATCCAAACTCACAACCCCTTGCAAAGCCAACTCCATCGCAGAAGCCAATAGCGGTTTATATTGCTCAGACTGCCTCGCTGCTTTGGCAAACGCCACCGCATCATTTGAGCGCAGCGCATCCATCATATGTTGCTCGAGCTCAAGCATTTCAAATACCCCAATACGTCCTCGATAGCCCGTTAAGTTGCAACTTTGACAGCCGCGCCCGTGGCGAAATACCGCATTGGTTTGATTAGGAAAACGTTGTTGTAGCCACTGTTTTTGTGACTCATCGGTTTCGATCGCCTCGCTACAATCGGGGCAAACTCGACGCACCAAGCGCTGAGCCACCACTGCGCGCACTGCGCTCGCAACAAGGTAACCAGGAGCGCCCATATCGATTAAGCGTAGCGCACTATCAACCGCATCGTTGGTATGTAATGTACTTAATACCAAGTGCCCCGTTAACGCAGCACGCAAGCCAATTTCTACGGTTTCTTGGTCACGCATTTCCCCAATCAAAATGATGTCTGGGTCTTGACGCAAAAAGGTACGAAGCAAGGTGGAAAAGTCCAAATTAATCTTAGAGTTCACCTGAACTTGGTTCACTCGCGAAATGCGATATTCCACTGGGTCTTCGGCGGTAATGATCTTCTTACCCGCCTCATTTAACTCGGTTAAGGCACCATACAAGGTGGTGGTTTTCCCTGAGCCGGTAGGACCGGTAACCAAAATCATGCCATGAGGGCGATGAAGCTGACGTCGCAGACGAATCAATAATTCATCCGGGATACCTGATTCTTCGAGCTTTCTTACCCCTGATGATTGGTTAAGTAAACGCATAACCACCGACTCACCGTATTGAACCGGCATGGTCGACATACGAATATCAACGGACTGGCCTTTCACATTAATGTGGAAACGACCATCCTGAGGTAAGCGCTTTTCAGAAATATCCAAGTTCGCCATCAGTTTTAGGCGCAGTACTAAGGCGGGGGCAATATTGACTTCATTAAGCAGGGTTTCATGTAAAACCCCATCAATACGCTGCCTTAGGCGCAGCAGATTAGAATCCGGCTCTATATGAATATCCGATGCCCCGACTTGAATGGCATCTTCAAACAGCGAATTGATCAGTTTAACCACGGTGACTTCATCAGAGTCATCATTGGTATCAATTGAGAAATCAAAAGTATCTGAAGTTTGGTGTTCAGCTTGTAACTGCTCAGCAAAGTTAGCGATATCTTTGGTACGTCGATAGTAACGATCAAACCCTTCAACCAATTGTTTTTCAGGAGAAATAACGAAATCGAAACTGTATTGTGGTAATTGATTAAGCAGTGACTCTTGGGCGAACAAATCGGCGGGATCACTCATTGCAATACGTAGCGTATCGCCATTATGAGCAATAACCAAAGCACGCAGGCGGCGCGCATGAACTTCAGGCAGTAATTGCACCGCATCAATATCGACATTGGCCCGATTAAGATCGATTAACGGCAAATTAAGTTGTTGAGACAAAAAGCTCAGCATCTGTTTTTCGCTGATAAAGCCAAGCTCAATCAACGTGTCTCCTAACTTACGCCCCGTATTACGTTGGGCGTTGAGCGCCTGTTGCACCTGATCTTCGCTAACAATCCCTTCTTCAACCAGAAGATCCCCCAGACGCTTTCTTAATTTAATTTGCATTGGGTTTTCCTCCTTGAAGATTATCTAGAGTTTTTAATCTGTCTTGGATAAACGTAATTGAGTTTGAAGAGACTCCAACTTTACTGAGTGCATTGTGATAAGAGACTTTTGCCTGCGCTAATTGAAGAGCCCGTTCTTGCTGAATCCCCAACCCAAGCCACCAGCGGGCATTATTCGGCTCTTTCTCAACCAGTTTTTGATAACTTTCCAATGCCATATCATTAAATTGATTTTTCTGTGCTAGAGCAGCACGCAGTGATAAATATTCAACAGACGCACCATCGTTTAAAGAAGAGAGCGGTGTTAATGCCGCCGTTAACTGCTTTTCCTTAATCAGCAATCGCGATAGAGCAATACGCAGTGTTTCACCTTTGGGATTCATTTCAATCCCAATCTGCAACAAATCAAACGCTTTGCGAACGTCATTTTTGCCGTAGTAAAGCGCCGCTAAACGCTGTCTTAATGTTTCATCTCTTGGGGTATAACGGAGCGCCTCAGCATAAGCATCCACCGCTGCATCAAAGTTATTGCTATCCAACGCTTTTAACGCTCGGGTCTGTGCATTCTTCGCCAGTTGCTCAGGCGTTAGATCCACTTGCTCAATCTTTACTTGTGGGGTGTCGACTAACGTTTTCACTCCATGATTATTCTCGTTAGTCGCTACAGTCGTAGACGAAGCCTGCGTATTAGAGGCAACCGCGCTGACCAGTGCCGTATTGATGGGAAGAGTCGGTGCAGCATTCACCACTGTTGTGGCGGTTGAAGGCGTTGATTTTAGTGCTGAATAGATTGGCGTGTTGGTTGCAACCGCCCTTTGCGTTGGGCTTTCAGTAGTTTGATGAGGTTGAATGAGAACAACGTCCGACTGATGAACCACTTGCTGATTATTGTTGGAGGTCACCGCCCATCCACCAACGGCCAAGCTTAAGGAAAACCCAGCAATAAACCATGGCCAGCCATGATGTTTTTTCATCACAGGGACATCGGCTTGAGGAATATCTTGCAACGGGCCAGACTGCTTTTTGACGAGTTGCATCAATGCCTGATTAACCTCACTCATGAATGACTCCATCCCCAAAAACAAGGGGTCTTAAATCTGGGTTTACACGTATCAAACGTATCTTGTATTGCAGCAAACAGTGGCGGATTGGTAACTCCTTTGAGACCCTGATAAAAACAGAGCAACAGGGTTTTATGACAAATTTGATTAATCAAACGAGGCGTCCCTCTTGCTGCGCGCCACACTGCTTTTTTTTGGCTCAAGGGAAACAGCCCTGCATTAGCGCCGGACTTAATTAGCCGGTTATCGATATAAGCAACTGTTTCAGCCATCGTTAGCGGTCTTAAATCGGCACTAAACGTAATACGTTGCCGAAATTGTCTTAAATGATGCTGAGTTAACCTAATGTCTAGTTCAGGCTGACCAAGTAATACGAGTTGTAATAACTTAGCTTGATCCGTTTCGAGATTGCCTAACAATCGCAGCATCTCAAGCGCATCATCAGGTAACGCTTGGGCCTCATCAACGATTGCCACGACTTTATGTCCCTGCTGATGTAACTCGATTAACTTCGCTTGAATTTCCCCCAATATCACTGATTCATTGGGGTGCCCCAGCTGTAACTCCCGAGCGATATTCTGTCGTAACTCAAGACCATTCAAAGCGGGATTAGGCAAATAGATACACACAAACTCTTCGGCAAGATGTGACAGCAGCATCCGACACACCATGGTTTTACCTGTACCCACTTCCCCAATGACCTTAATGACGCCCTCACCCATCATGAGCGCGGCATTCACCGTTTGCAGTGCCTCGTAATGTGGCGCAAGCCCCAGAAATAAAGAGGTATCTGGCGTGAGATGAAATGGAAATTGAGTAAAGCCAAAATGTTCTAAATACATCTGTCGTTACTTAGTATCTGGAATCCATTGCTGCAGTAGGTCTTGCGAACGCTCAAGCTCTTTTTGCCAAGTGTTGACGCCAACTACTGTCGGCTTGAGCAAAATCACCAATTCGGTTTTTTCTGTTGCATTCGACTTACTACGAAATAGATGTCCCAACCCCGGAATATCGCCTAACAAAGGCACTTTCGTCTGCTTCTTCGAGATACTGGTTTTCATCAAGCCGCCAATCACTACCACATCACCATCTTTAGCTCGAATCACTGAGTCCGACTCACGAATAGAGCTTTTAGCTAACGGCAGTTCAATCTCTTGGTCTTGATAGGTAATTGATTTGGAATCTTCTTCCACATCAATAACGGCAGGATGTACGTGCAACAGTACATTACCTTGGTCATCAATTTGCGGAGTCACATCTAAGGAAATACCAGAGAAAAATGGCGTCAATTCGATATCCGGTGCCGATTCTGCATTATCGCCAGAACCAACCGTACTGGTTAAATTAGTGACGTAATATTCATCAGTCCCCACTTTAATCACCGCTTTTTGGTTATTCGCCGCAGTGATTCGTGGGCTAGAAAGGACGTTAATATCCCCTTGAGTCGACATAAAACTGAGCACGCCAGAAAAACTACCATCGGAAATAGACAGGCTTGTTGTTCCACCTAACAAAGTGCCTATCGTATCCATCCCTGGTAATGACGTTGTGCCATCAACCCCAAAGGTGACCTTACTGTTACCTAAAGATAAATTTGACCAGTTAATCCCTTGTTGATAGCTATCGTTCAGTGTTACTTCGAGCACTTTAGCTTCTAAGATAACTTGGCGATGTAATCGCTGCTCAGAGATACCAAGGAAGCGACGAATTTCACGAATCTGTTCAGGGAAGGCACGCACAGTAATAACACCCGCTTGAGGTGATACAACCACACTTTGCCCACGACCGGAGCCCACTAACTGCGTAATGGCTTTTTGCAATTGATCCCAAAAGTCACTCTTACTGGTGGTTTCAATTTCTGTCCCACCGCTTAACGATGAGGTATTGGTTGAACCATCGGAGCTGTTATTGTTATCTCCAGAATCTGAGCTAAGTAGCGAGGCGATGGAATTCGAAGAAGATGAGGAAGAGGACGAGGAGTTCGAACTATTAGAACTATTGGTATTGCTAGTGATCGTCCCCGTATTAATCGCGGTTAGCGAACGACCAAGACGTTTGAACTGTAGATAATCAACGGGAATAGTGACGGTTCTCAACCCCGCTGGATAGACTTGAATAACTTGACCAGTTTTCTCAATTTCATACCCGTAGAGATCTCGCACAACATTGAGTACATCATCGAGGGTGACATCAGAAAGGTTAACCGTGATTTTGCCAGACACATCAGGATGAAGAGCTACGCTATAACCAGTCCCTCTCACCAAACTGGTAAAGAAAGCTCTAGCATCAACTCCATCGGTTTGAATCCGAAATCGCTTGAGCTGCTTTGGAGTATCGGAAGGCATTGAAATCCCAGAGTCTGGCATTAAGTCTGCCGCAACCGCATCGGGAATCGATGCTAAGCGCTTGGATTGGCTGTTTTCCACCGCTTCATTCAAAGCTTGCTTAACTTCGACAGGGTCACGATGGCCCATCGAACATCCAGCCAGCCCTAAAATCAAGGTTCCTAAATACCATCTACGCATACGATTCCAGACCCTTATTGCTTGATATCTTGTGAGTATAATTCAAGTGTCCATTCTTGCTTGCCGCGCGCTAACACCACTGTCGAGGTCGTGATGTTTTTAACTTGATAACCGTTAACCACATCACCACGACCTACGATTTCGCCATTGACGATGGCGCTGCACTCAGGGGAGCATATGATGCTGTTTAATGTAGGCAGCGATTGTTGTACTACTTTTTTTTCTTGGGAAGGATTCATCCAAGACAGAGGCTCGGTGGGATCCTGAGCCGCGATAACACGCCAAGAAACAAACAACAACAGACCCAAAAATCTGACATACCTACCCACCAATAAACTCCTCTCGTGAGCCAATCGTATAAACCACTAAAATCATGCGAGCTTGAGGATAAGTTTCAACACTGTACTTAAAGCTATGCCAGTAATATTTGATCGGCAAACTTTCTAGTGCCGAAAGATAATCACGAATAGCAAAATAGCTTCCGGTTAGCTCCATACGCACTGGGTGAATATAGTAAGCACCATCGACACCATCTTTACTCTTTCCCACCGGCTTTGCAGGAAGAGAGGTCAAACTAATGAGTTTTAACTTATTACCATTGCGTAATACGCTTTCTAATAGATTGGCCATTTCAGATGGGGAAACCATACCATCCATGACTTGAGACATGCTCATAGAAAGCTGCTGGCTCTGTACCTGTAAACTCGCAAACTGTTTGTCTACTTCAGCGTTTGGATCCGTCGACAACAGCGTTTTAAGTCGTGCAATTTCTGCCGTCACTTTTTGTGTTTCAGAGACAGTATTGAGCGCTTTTTTTTGTTGAACAGCCACTTGGGCTAACACAGGGTCTAAGACCCACATCTGCAATGCGAGAAACAAAATGACCAACCCACCAAGAGCGATGAGCATTTTTTCTCGATGTGAACGTTCTGCAAACAGTTGGCTCCAACGTAACCAGTGCGCTTTCATTATTTCGCCTCCTGCTTCGTTTTCAGCTCAAAAGTCACAACCCCTTTATCGTCACGTTCGATTTTTAGTTTTTCAAAGCTACGGCCGATCAGGTGCAGCTCTTGTTTAAACTGAGCAATCCAAGCAGGAACTGAAGCTGCATTACGAGCATATCCTTTGATATTCAGCTGGTTGTTATCGATCTCAATCTCAGACAGAGCAATATCCGTATTGGCTAACTTAGCCAATCCACTCATGATCCCGGAATAACCCGCCTGTTTTGATTGCTCAATACTATCAACCGCACCAATCGACGCATTTTTCGCATCAATTTCTTTTTTCAGTCGACTTATCGCCGCTAACTTATCCGGAGAAGGCTGATGATTTGCCGCTTGTTTCTTCAGCTCGTCGCGTTGAGCGACTAACATCGTTTGTTGTGATTGCAAAGTAAGTAAATACTTACTTTTCTGTGCTAATTCATACTGATAAAACGCGGTAATCAATAACATCACAACCAATATAGCTCCCCATACCGCAGCTACATTGGTTAAGGTGAAATGATCCACTTTGGGTTTAAGTTGTGATTGAAAGAAGTTAATCGCACCGCTTTGCACTTTATGGGCACTTCTTGCCAAAACCAAACCAGAAGAGTCATGCTCAGCATCGAGAACGGACGATTTCACACTTAAACGCTCATTCAGTGCTGCAACCACCTCTTCATTATTTTCTTCATCGCAGCACACTTTCAGCACATGCAGCGGCACGCCTTTCATCTGTGATGACAGATAGTCAACCGATCTCTGTAGCTCAAGCGCCAAGCCATCGAGTTGTAGTGGTGAACTTGAACTTCCCGTTAAAGGTGATACCACGCCACGTAGCGTGCGCTGGAAAGTACAACGCTGCTGATAAAATGCTTCGAGTTTAAAACTGCCTTCAGTGCTCTTTTGTAAAAGTAGAAAATGGCTAAGGTCTTGTACTGATTGAGCCCATACTTCTTGTTCAGGGACAACGCGGTGTAATTCACAATGCTGCTCATGAAGTTGATGATAAAGCTCTAGAATCAGCTTTTTATGGACGACGTAAGATTGCACCTTATTGCTGTTTGGCAGTTCATAGGCATCGGCAACCACATCGGTGACTTTTTCTCTAATTAAGTCTTTGAGTAAAAAAGGCAATGCAGCCTGCCATTCCGACTTGGGAATCGCAGGCTTATCAATTTGAAAGCTTTGATACTGATTAACATGGAGGATGACATCCACCAGCACATTCTTAATTCCAGCCATAGACAAGGCTGAAGCTAATGAAACAGCAAGACTTTTGTCACTTAATGGGTAACGTGACGGTAACTCCAAATGAGTGTCACTTGATGAAAAATAGATGGCATCAGGCTGAAATACAGCAAAAACAATCGATTGATTTTTCGATTTTTTAGCATTCAGTTTCGACATCAATTCATCAAGTTTTATCATTTAGTTCGCCATCGATTTCTTCTACCAGGTTTAATAACAGACTCAACCTTACGTTTTTTCAACTGAACATCAGGTTGTAGTGGACGTTCTTCATCGAATAGGCGCCCCTGTACACCATCAACACCAAGGGTTTTGAGCATCGCCCATTCTGACTCTTCTTCAACCCCTACTGCAATGACTTTCGTATCAGTACCGCTACATACACCGAGCATACTGCGCACAAACAGTTGATTTTCATGCCTTTGATCGATTCGTTTCACTAAGCTACGATGCAGTTTTAGTACATCAACCTTGATGTCTTTCAAGTAGTGGGTACTTACTATGGTACGTCCAGCTTGCCCTACGACAATTTTATAACCTAAAGCGGAAATCATCCGTAAAACAGGTCGCATGTAGTCCAGATGTTGTACTAAATGTCCTTCAGAAAAATCGAAAGAGAGTCTTTGACGCCACTCTTGAGGCATTTGCATTAGCTCAAAACGCAACCAACGAACAAAACGCTTATCCGCGAAAGGCACTACATTCATATTAATCGAATAGCACTCTTTCGATGAGCTAGAACGAAGAAAATCGATAACGCGATCAAATACGGATCGATCCATCAATGATTCGTAACCGACCATCTCTAGCGCCGCACTGAAACGTGATGCTTTGATAACTCCTTGTTGTGGGTCATCAATTCGAGCAAATATCTCTTGGTGAACTTTCACTAGCTGTTCGCTGCCAGTCAATAAATAACAAGGTTGCTGATACAAAAGAATATTTTGTGGTTTCAACGCTTCGTCAAACAACGTGCGCCAACGTACACTACCTCGCTCATCTTGTGGTTTCGCCAGCTTTTTAAACCGACTCCAAGCGTTCATTCCTTGTAGTTGAGCATTTTTCAGTGCCGTTTCTACTTCATTGATAATACGACCACGGCGTTCACCTTCGTTATACATAGTGACGCCAATATGGAACCAATTATCTTTATCAAGCGGTGATGGGGGCGCTAACCTCTCCGCCAATTTAAGGCATTGGGAAGCCGCATACGCGACATCTTTTGAAGATTGATGCGGTAAGAACACGGCAAAAATAGATTCGTAATAACGCGATAAGATCACATCTGGATAGCGAGAGGTGACATTGGATAAGCACTGACCAACGTTAATAATAAAATCGTCGACTAACTGCTTGTCATTCTCTTCTCGAGCCGACTCCAGTTCATCGATACGCAGCATGACCACGCCACCATGAGCGCCACTCTCTTGCAGCGCCGCTTCTAATTTATTATCGAAAAGCACACGGTTAGCGGCACCAGTCAATTGGTCTAAGAAAGTTTGGCTGCGAATAAACGTGTCAAAGCGGCTCCGCTCTTGACGAGCATCTTTGAGCTCTTCAATCAGTTTATCTAATGCTTCACTGGCGGTGTAAGGCCACTCTCGTTCGTCACCGACAGCAAAACGCTCCACTTGCCCTGCTAAGATCATTCGGCCACGTTCTTCAAGCAATTCAGATCCAAGCAATTGATTTCTAAGCCACTTCAATCCTTGTAGCAGGCCGATGACGATCAATACCACGGCGAAAGTGATCGACAACATAGCACCAAGCGAATAGCTATAACCGTTATAAGGAGGGATAACTTGAAATGAGACTTCGTACCCTTCATGGCGCTTTAACTTCAGGGTGGAGTCGTAGAGTCGATCCGGTGTGACTTTATTCGTCGTATCTCGAAAACGGTAAATCACGCCCGATTTGGACGATAACTGCATCTCGACAATATTGCTTGCCTGCAACATTTTCGGCATCCAGCGCTGCATAGAATAGATCGCATCAGGATCTTCCATCTCTTTATCGAGGACCTCAACGATCCCCTCTAAATAGTGGTTCATGTATTCCTGACCTAAACGCTGAAATGAGAGCACTCCGCCAACGAACAGAACGAACATAGCGCTGATCACGATTAACGTCACAAAAGCAACTAAGCGGGTGCTTAATTTAAGAGTTGGCGTATACCTCATGAAAATGGAATTCCTTTTCTGTTCTCTTACGAGGAATGAAAGTCGTTTAGTTGATGAATTTTAAAACAAACGGCTGTAGATAAGTATATAAAAAAACCGCTATTTTGGCGGCTTTTTTATTAATTTGAGGATCAACGCGCGTTAACAGCAGCAGAATTACATTTTATACGCATTCGTTACGCTGATTTTAAACACTATGCCGGTGCAGCTTGATCAATCCTTTTTTGACGCGCTGCTTTTTAAGCGATGAGAGATGATCAAGCAAAGAGTGACCACTCAAATGTTCGATCAAATGCTGCAAACAAACCGCTACAACACCTTTCGTCTGCCATTGCTGACTCTGTCCGTGAATATCTTGATATTGAACAGTGACCTCTTTAGATCGACTCACTGGCAGAGGATGCTGAGGAATTGAAGAGCACAGCTCCAAATGCTGAGTCATTTGCTCACTCGACCAAGTGATCACAGGGTTGACTAACGCCAATCGATGGTGGTTGGCATATTCATCATCGATAGCGATCACAATCACTTGCTGGGCAACTCCGAGCTGAATAGCCGCTAGCCCGGACTCCTTATACTGCTCAATACAGGAAAACATCTTATTGACGAGAGAGGCGAGATCATCATCAAAACATTCGACCAAAGCCGATGCTCCTTGCATTTTTGGATCATCGATCCACAAGATCGTTTCAGCCATGTGGTTACTCCTTATACCATCGCTTGCATCAATTTTTTCCGCAGAATAGGATCATGCGCGTAAATGTACAACCCGTTAATCGCTCGCGTCATCAAGACGTTAATGCTATTCCACATCAGATTTTGTTTTAGATGCTGAGCATTATCTTTCCCACCTAATCCGTTAAACGCCGCCTTATCTTCATACTTCTCTGGTTGTAACACGATACGCTGAGTGGCTTCATCCCAACTCACTGATGGTCCTAAGATCAAACCGACATAGTTAAGGTCAAAACCTTGGATGGTATAAACGGAGCCCACTTCTTCAATCGTATCTTCACGCTCCGCCCAAGGATCCTTGGCTTGTGGCTTAGCTCGATCCCAACGCAAACAGAAGCGTCCTTCAACAATGAAATAATCTTTACCATCGAGTCGATAAGGATAATCGTAGGTAGACAGCATTCTCGATAAACCACGGTATTGGTTATGCTCTTGAATATCTTCATACATTTTCTGAGCATCATCGTAAGGCATTAACTCAAACTGCGCTGAAGCTGACGGTATCGGTTGAAGATTTCCTTGGCAAAATTGGGTTATCCAATCAGCGTGTTCAAGAGCCACATTCATACGAAACTGACGCTTCAGGGTAAATGTCTCTACTGGATACGCTTGCAGTAAATGGTTCAACCTAGTGTTATCCCACAAACTTTTCGCTTTTAATACCTGCTTCTCATCAAACACAAGCACCACAAGTCGAGCCAGCTTCATTAACTCTTCTAAATGATTATCTTGAAAAAAATGGTTATAGCGGTCTGGCCCAGTCAGCAACAAGTGAGCTTCATCAACTAAGACTATATCCGCTACTTTTCCTGCTTTGTGATATTGATTGATGAAAGTCGTTGGACGTTCATAATCTTTCTTTTTTAATGTTGGGATTTTTTCTGCCGCATTTTTATACGCTTTAAGCATTTCTGGGTGATTAACCAGAAGCACATTATTTAACCCATATAATGGATGTTGTTTATCTGCTCTTGCATAATGCTGTAAATCCATAAACACTCGGTTAAGAAATACACTTTTCCCGGTTCCAGCATCACCATAAATAATAAAGCAGCCATGTTCCTCTGCTCTATTTAAACATAGAAATTCTTCTAATTTATTTTTCAGCTGCTGCTGTTCATCATGTAAGCACTTATCTGGAGAGAGTTTAAATATAGATCTATTTTGTTCTAAGAATGACATTTCAACCTCTACATCTCATATTGAAAAATATTAAATCCAAACAAACACAATATTTATCACCACTTTAGTGTTGCCAGATAAAAAATAATCAGTGAGAATAACTCAATAGCAAGAAGTTCAAAAGACAATTCAAAGCTATCTCGCTTACACAACTCCCCCTCCTTTCTACATTTTTGTTACATCGCCTCATTCCCAACGGTGTTAAATTTTGTGTTTATTTCGATATTTTTTGTGTGCGATAGCTTCATAACCACATGAAATACATTGATAAAAAATCAAAAAAACACACTTTCGTAACACGTAAAGATCTTGTTTAAAGTATGAACAGTTTTTATAATGAGCTCTGTTTTAAGGAGTAAGACCTTTTACGGATGAGAGAGTAAATATTAATTAATAATTATTTTAATGTCATAGATTTAAATTTAGACATTATTTAAAAGTAAATTAATCTTTTCTTTGGTTAAAAACAAAACCACACAGATATAATTTTTGTGTTTCTAACACATAATTATTAACTTATTACCAAAGGGTTATATATGCAGCAAACTATTCGCCATATTTTATCTGACAGTGGTGTCACTTACTCTATCGAAACGTATGAATATAACCCTCACGGTTCATCTATCGGTATTCAAGCGGCTCAGTCGATGGGGCAAGATGAAAATAGTGTCGCTAAAACTCTGATTATTGAAGTCGATAAAAAGTCGCCTGTTTGTATTGTTTTGCCTGTTCATAAAAAAGTGGATATGGACGCAGCCGCTGCTCTTTTGATGGGTAAAAAGGCGCGCATGATGAATGCAGACAAATCGACAAAGCTAACTGGTTTTGTCTCGGGTGGAACAAGCCCGCTCGGTGTATTCAATTTAATGCCTGTTTTTCTTGCTGAAGAATTGATGAAACTTGATGCTCTCTACGTTAATGCGGGCGATCGTGGTCTGGTTGTTAGACTCTCGCCAAGCGATCTTCTTAAGATCACTGGCGCTAAAGCCGCAGCAATTTCGCTAGAGCTCGAATAAGCACCTGAGTCACCGTTTTTTCTGGACAGATAACGCGTACAAGTTTCATTGAAACTAGATATACACTCGCTAACTGTTCATTTTTCAATGGTAGAAAAAGAGCACTTAATTCTCTATTTTATTAAGGGTAGTTAGTCTCTTTTAAACATCATTTAGATGTGGATTTCTTACATTAGAAGAGAAATCTTGGCCTTAGTGAACAGTCGATATGCGGCATGGTGAGACTATGACGATAAAAAAATCTCCATCAATCAATATTAATAAAATGCGTAATAAAGTTGTGGTGAAAAGCAACGACTTTATTCAGGCATCAGAATATAAAATTTCTTATAACCAGTACAAAGTCATTAAGTACTGCTTTGCCACGCTTGCAGACAAAGAGCAGCCATACGTCGACATCAATATCAAAGAATATTGCCAAGCGATTGGTCTGACGCTGCAATCGAACAACTTCTCTGGTATCAGAGAGGCACTAAGCACTATGGTAGGCGCACCATTCAGAGTTGAGAGCGAACAAATCAGTATCAATGAGGCGATCATTGATAGTGTTGATTTTCCCTCAAAAAATGAAGCTCGCATTCGAATTTCTGATTCTTACACGCCACTAGTGCATTATGTAGAGCCACCTTATACGCAGTACAAGTTTATCAATATTGCCTTTTTGACCAGCTACTACTCAATTCGTCTTTACGAAATGTGTAAATCTTGGCAGGTAAAAAAATCGTTCACGATTGAAGTCGATAAACTGCGTAAACAGTTTGGTGTGGAAGAGTCATTAAACTGCTGGCAGCACTTTAAAGAAAGAGCGCTGCTTAAGCCAATCCAAGAGATTAACCAGCTAACCGACATTAATGTCGAAATGTATTACATCAACCGGTTACGTACCGTAAACCAGATTGAGTTTCATATTTCCTCGAAGACCCGAGAAGAACGAGCCAAAGTGAAACAATACATTGAGAAATACATCGACAGTAAATACTAAATTGATGATAAAGAAAAAGCTCACACCTAGGTGTGAGCTTTTTTGATCTCTTCGTATCGAGCAATCTCTAGAACGGGATATCGTCGTCGAAATCCATTGGCGGCTCATTGTATTGAGGCGCTGGCTGAGATTGTTGTGCAGGTGCAGATTGGTACTGTGGCTGATGCTGCATTGCAGGTTGTTGAGGTTGTCCCCATCCACCTTGCTGTTGTGGTTGTTGCTGTTGCATACCACCAGCTGGAGCACCACCGCCTTGACGGCCACCTAGCATTTGCATAATGCCGTTATAACCTTGAACTACGACTTCTGTTGTGTAGCGATCTTGACCGCTTTGGTCTTGCCACTTACGCGTCTGTAGTTGACCTTCGATATAAACTTGAGAGCCTTTACGTAGGTACTCACCTGCTACTTCAGCCAGTTTTCCGTACAATGCAACACGATGCCACTCAGTTCTCTCACGTTGTTCACCCGTTGCTTTATCACGCCAAGTTTCTGACGTTGCTATAGTGATGTTTGCAACTGCACCACCATTTGGCATGTAACGAACCTCAGGATCATTACCCAGGTTGCCAATTAAAATTACTTTGTTCACACCACGGCTTGCCATGTTCTGCTCCGTCTATCACAGTGAGTGTTTCTAAAATTAGTCAGCAAGGATAACACGCTTTATCCTTCTCACCAATCTTCCCTTATCGCCAAATTCCTTATTGGTACTGTGCTCATAATTAAAGTGCATGTCTTCCATTTTGATTTTGCGGTCTGTCTCTGATTTTTGTTTTGCCCTTTACTCAACCTTAGACAAAAGCTAAGAAGTTGGACGCAATTTTCTCTATTCTGCCTCGTCAAGTCTCATCATCACTAGGTAAAACAAGCCTTCCTCTAGTCAATGCGAAGTGCAATATTATGGTCAAAAATCAATATGCCAGAACCTTGTATCTGATGACGCTTGATACACAAAGCGTTAGCCCAAATATGCTTGAAACTCTACAGCTGCTCAGTGTTAGTGTCCCGATTGTCACACCTGAAGAGATCAAAACTCACTATCAAGAATACAAGCACAAAATTTTGCTGTTGGATTACAGTGAGCATCACTCTTTACGCAAAGGGCTTGCTCCTATCCACATGACTGAACAGCGCTTTGAAGTGGTGTTATTCAACGTACCCAAACGGCTAACAACAGATGAATTACTCACTTTTGGACGTTTACGCGGTCTCTTTTATAGTGGCACATCCCCAGCTGAAATCGCGGTCAGTCTAGCCGATATCATCAACGGTCGAATCCGTTTTCCTGAACACGTCTATGAGCAGTTGATCAATTATTGGCAATCAAAGTTAACGAGCGAAACTTCCCATTCTTTCCCCATGCTAAGCCAACGCGAAACCGAGATATTGCGTTATCTCTGCTCAGCAAGTTCCAATACTGAGCTTGCAGATACACTCTTCATCAGTGAATTAACCGTAAAATCACATCTCTACAATATTTATAAAAAACTTAACGTGAAAAATAGAATCGAAGCAATACAATGGGCAAAGCAAACACTGAGGTTATAGTGCGTTTTGCAGCACATTTTTATCTTAAGATCCGGCAAATCTGCTGATACAGAACGTGCGCCCGTGGTAAAGTGCCCATAAGCATTCGAACTTTCGATTTTAAATAGGTCATTGTTATGATTAAAAAGTGCCTTTTCCCTGCCGCTGGCTACGGCACGCGTTTTTTGCCAGCAACCAAATCCATGCCTAAAGAAATGATGCCTGTCGTTAACAAACCTCTTATTGAATACGGCGTTGAAGAGGCTATCCAAGCGGGTATGAACGGCATGTGTATCGTGACCGGCCGTGGTAAGCACTCAATCATGGATCATTTCGATATGAACTATGAACTGGAACATCAAATCAACGGCACCAACAAAGAAGAGCTGCTAGGCGATATTCGCAGCATTATGGACAGTGCAACCTTCACTTTTATTCGCCAACGTGAGATGAAAGGTCTAGGTCATGCGATTCTCACCGGTCGTGAGTTAGTCGGTGATGAAGCGTTTGCAGTAGTACTAGCCGATGACTTATGCGTGAACCAAGATAAAGGCGTGCTAGCTCAAATGGTTGCGCTTTATAATCAGTTCCGCTGTTCCATTGTCGCTGTACAAGAAGTTCCAGCAGATGAAACACACAAATACGGTGTGATTTCTGGTGAAATGATCAAAGACGATATTTATCGTGTCGATGACATGGTAGAGAAACCAGAACCAGGCAAAGCGCCTAGTAACCTTGCAATCATCGGTCGCTATATCTTAACTCCAGATATCTTCGAATTAATCGAAAAAACAGAACCGGGTAAGGGCGGAGAAATCCAAATTACTGATGCTCTGCTGAAGCAAGCAAAATCGGGCTGTGTACTGGCATACAAATTCAAAGGCCACCGTTTTGACTGCGGTAGTGTTGAAGGTTATATCGAAGCAACCAACTACTGCTACGAAAACCTCTACAAGAAAAATGAGAAAAAAGTAGCTCTAGATAAGCATTCCACCAAAAAAGGTTAATGCGTATTTTGCTTTAAACACCAAATCGAACAGTTAGGAATGAAGGTTTCTAACTGTTTTTTTATCCAGTGCTTCTTTGCACAATTCTCACTCTATGTAATACTTGTTCATCTCGGTATTTTAAGTAGAGCTGACAGATGGATAAAATCGAAGTACGAGGCGCTCGCACCCATAACCTCAAAAATATCAATATCACAATTCCACGAGATAAGTTGGTTGTGATCACCGGACTTTCAGGCTCAGGAAAGTCTTCTCTTGCATTCGATACTCTCTACGCTGAAGGTCAGCGTCGTTATGTAGAATCACTCTCTGCCTATGCACGTCAGTTTTTATCTTTAATGGAAAAGCCGGATGTTGACCACATTGAAGGGTTATCTCCTGCAATCTCTATTGAACAGAAATCAACATCGCATAACCCTCGCTCTACTGTAGGTACTATCACCGAAGTTTACGACTATCTGCGTTTGCTTTACGCTCGCATCGGCGAACCTCGCTGTCCAGAACATGGCGTGCCTCTGAGCGCTCAGACCGTCAGCCAAATGGTTGACCAAGTTTTGGCACTTCCTGAAGGGTCGAAAATGATGCTCCTTGCGCCAATTATCAAGGAGCGTAAAGGTGAACACGTTAAAACGTTGCAAAACCTAGCTGCACAAGGTTTCATCCGCGCTCGTATTGATGGTGAAACCTGCGATCTATCCGATCCACCAGCGCTAGAACTGCAAAAGAAACACACCATTGAGGTGGTGGTCGACCGTTTTAAAGTACGTGCCGATCTACAACAACGTCTTGCTGAATCATTTGAAACCGCACTCGAACTGTCTGGTGGTGTGGTTGTGGTAGCACCAATGGAAGGCGATGGTGAAGAACACGTCTTTTCCGCTAACTTTGCTTGCCCACACTGTGGCTACAGCATGCGTGAACTTGAACCTCGCCTGTTCTCGTTTAACAACCCAGCCGGAGCTTGCCCTACCTGTGACGGCCTAGGTGTTCAACAATATTTTGATGCAGAACGCGTTATTCAAAACCCGCATCTTAGTCTTGCCGATGGTGCCATCATTGGCTGGGACAAACGTAATTTTTATTATTTCCAGATTCTGATTTCGCTGTCCGAACACTATAAATTTAAACTCACAACGCCTTTTGATGAACTACCAAAGAAAATTCAAGAAGTGATTTTACATGGATCAGGTAGTACAGAGATCGAGTTTAAGTATGTGAACGATCGGGGGGATATTCGTATTAAACGCCATCCATTCGAAGGCATTCTTAATACGTTAGAACGTCGCTATCGCGAAACAGAATCCAGCTCAGTTCGAGAAGAACTGAGTAAGTACATTTCTAACAAACCTTGCGCTAGCTGTCATGGCACCCGCTTACGTGAAGAAGCTCGCAACGTCTTCATTAATGATACCGCGTTACCAGAAATCGTTGAGTTGAGCATTTCTGATGCTCTGACCTTTTTTGACACCTTAGAGCTAAAAGGTCAAAAAGCGCAAATCGCTGAGAAAGTGATGAAAGAGATCAAAGATCGCTTACACTTTTTGGTCAATGTGGGTTTGAACTACCTCAATCTCTCTCGCAGCGCTGATACATTGTCTGGTGGCGAAGCGCAGCGCATTCGCTTAGCGAGTCAAATAGGTGCAGGTTTAGTCGGCGTCATGTATGTACTAGATGAGCCCTCTATCGGTTTGCACCAACGCGATAATGAAAGACTATTAAAGACCTTGATTCATTTACGTGATTTAGGAAACACCGTCTTAGTCGTTGAGCATGATGAAGATGCTATTCGCATGGCGGATTACGTAATTGATATTGGTCCAGGAGCAGGTGTTCATGGTGGTCAGGTGGTTGCAGAAGGCAAGGTAGAAGAGATCATTGCCAATCCAAACTCTTTGACAGGTCAATACCTTAGTGGTGCGAAGTCGATTGCTGTACCAAAGCAGCGTGTCGCAAGAAATCCCAAGAAAGTCGTTGAAGTGTTAGGCGCAACAGGGAACAACCTAAAAAATGTCGATTTATCGATTCCAGTAGGCCTGTTTACTTGTGTCACTGGGGTTTCTGGCTCTGGTAAATCCACTCTAATCAACGATACTTTCTTTAAAATTGCTCATACCGCGCTGAATGGGGCAACGACATCAACACCCGCTCCTTACAAAGCAGTCAAAGGACTTGAGCACTTCGATAAAGTGATAGATATCGACCAAAGCCCTATCGGACGTACACCACGTTCTAACCCTGCAACCTACACTGGAATTTTCACCCCAATCCGTGAGCTATTTGCGGGGACGCAAGAATCTCGCTCTCGTGGTTACAAACCGGGACGATTTAGTTTTAACGTGCGCGGAGGTCGCTGTGAAGCTTGCCAAGGCGATGGCGTAATCAAGGTGGAAATGCATTTCCTACCCGACGTGTATGTTCCGTGTGATGTATGTAAAGGGAAACGCTATAACCGCGAGACCTTAGAAGTTCGATATAAAGGCAAGACCATTCACGAAGTTCTTGAGATGACCATTGAAGAATCTCGCGAATTTTTTGAACCAGTTCCGGCTATCGCACGTAAATTGCAAACTCTAATGGATGTTGGTTTATCCTATATACGTTTAGGTCAGGCAGCGACTACACTTTCTGGCGGTGAAGCTCAACGAGTTAAATTGGCACGCGAGTTATCCAAACGCGATACAGGTAAAACGCTTTATATTTTGGATGAACCAACGACAGGTTTACACTTCCACGATATACAACAATTACTTACCGTGCTTCATCAGCTTCGAGATAAAGGCAATACCATAGTTGTCATTGAGCATAACTTGGATGTGATTAAGACTGCAGACTGGATTGTCGACCTCGGACCTGAAGGTGGCCAAGGTGGCGGTGAGATCATCGCTCAGGGCACTCCAGAAGATATAGTGAGTGTGGAAAGTTCGCATACCGCTCGATTTCTTAAACCTATGTTGAAATAGGTAAAAAAGGTAAAGTATCGAAACCAGCATTCACGCTGGTTTCTTTTTATAAGTCGATGAGAACATTATGGCGATATTACTCTTAAGCGGCACAAAATTGGAACCGCAAGCTCCGGTGGTTCCGCTCAATAAAGCCTTCATTTATGCAATCGCTTTAATCTACATTTATGCGATGCATTTTTTCATGTCGAACCCTGGTGGTTCAGGTTTGTCATTGTCCTTTAACGACACCACTTGGATAGCTGTGAGCATTGCCTCTGGAATTGGCTTATATCAGTTAGGTAACAATCTAAAGTTACGCTATTCAAAATTGACGATTGGTCTTTTCATCGCTTGTGTTCTGATGACCATTCCGGTGTTGTATAGCAATGCCTCTTCAGCTGAAAGCTCTTTACGACTAGTCGGTCTGTGGAGCGGCTGGGGCTTCTTCCTCTTGTTACAACAATTTCGATTCAGCAACAAAGAACGCCAACGTCTACTATGGCTGATCATCATTGCGACGCTAATGGAAGCCATCTTTGGGTTGTATCAATATTTTGGAGCACCAGAGCGTACGGATGGCACATTAAGATTTTTGCGCCCTTACGGTATTTTTCAACAACCTAACGTCATGGCAAGCTTCATGGCAACGGGCTTTGTACTTGCTGGATATATGCTGGCGCGCCAACCACAAAAGTACAATCGTAGAATCGTAGAAATATCATTACTCTATATCACACTCTTTGTGTCGACTTTACTCTTGGTGGTATTGGCCTCACGTACTGGGTGGCTAGCCTTATTGCTGACAACATTACTGCTCATACCTTATCAGTATAAGTATGCACCACGCCGTCGTCTCGTTGCTTGGCTCGCCATTATTGTGTTGGGTATCACGTCGGGATTGTCTGCCGTACATATTCAGGGAAATGCGGGATTTGTTATCAATAAGGCCGACCTACAAAGCCCCCGTCGATACACGTTTCCACAAACACTGGACATGGTGATAGAAAAACCATTTACCGGTTATGGCTACGGTAAATTTGAATCCGAATACTTGTTATACACTGCAAGGCAGCATCAGTTAAATCCGACTTATCACGCTGGTTTGCCTTCAATGGACCACCCCCATAATGAGTTACTTTATTGGGCAGTCGAAGGTGGCTTACTGCCGATTGTCGGTATTTTTATCGCGGTAGGATTTGTATTCATTCGGTTATACCACACCAAAAAAGATACTCGTCTTGCTCTCTTTGCCCTGTTGGTTCCAATAAGCCTGCACACCCAGCTCGAGTATCCTTTTTATCATTCGACAGCGCATTGGATTACATTTTTGATCTTGCTCTATTGGATTGATCAGCGCTCGGCCAAATACCGTTACTGGGCATTCCACCATTGGATTAAAGCAGGTTTAAGAATTCTTTCGTTACTTGTACCATTGCTCACCACCGCGTTTATGGTAACGGCTCTGCAAACCAACTATGTTTTGATTCGTTTTGAGCGTTTAGCTCCCCATGACCCAGCCTTGCTAAACAAGGTAACCAACTTATATGTCTGGCAAGATCGTTACGATTGGGATGTGTACAGCACCTATCTAGAGATGGGATTACAACAACATGAAGCGAAGTATATTCAGCCTTTTATTGATTGGTCACTTGGCATCATCAAACGTAAACCAAGGCCTGAATTCTACAAGAACTTGATTATTGCGTATCAGAGCATCGGCGAAGCAAGCCGAGCAGAACAGATTCGCGCTGAAGCCAAATTTTTATTCCCAGAAGTTGAATTTGACTCAGTGCAGTATGTTGACCCAGTGTCGATATCAGCAGCGTCTGGGGCATCTTCAGCAATACCAGAGGGACACTAACACATCATCGGTTTCTTCTCTCTGATTCAAATAAGGCCTGAGATTTCAGGCCTTATTACTCTACGAAACTTAGCAATGAGAAACTTAGCTACCCGTACTCAATGACGCTTTTAATGCACTGAGGCATAAGGCGACATTCTCTTCACGCGCACCATACCCCATCAAACCAATACGCCACGCTTTACCCGCCAGAGCACCAAGCCCTGCGCCTATTTCGAGATTGTAGGTATTGAGTAAATGTTGTCTAACTGCGCCATCGTTCACTCCATGTGGAAAATAAACGGCATTGAGTTGTGGTAACCGGTAGGGAGTATCCACGACAAATTCAAATCCCATCTCTTCCAATCCCACTCTTAGCTTTTGGTGCATTGTTTGATGACGAGCCCAAGCATTCTCCAATCCTTCTTGTTGTAACAAGAGTAAGGCTTCATGCAACGCATAGAGACTGTTCACTGGCGCGGTATGATGATAGCTGCGTCGCCCTTCACCACTCCAATAAGCTAGCACTAGGGTTTGATCTAAGAACCAACTCTGTACTGGCGTCTTTCGTGATTTTATTTTGTCTATCGCGGCTGGTGAAAAGGTCAACGGCGACAAGCCTGGGACACAAGATAGGCATTTTTGACTACCAGAATAAACCGCATCGAGCTGCCATTCATCCACCAGCAGCGGCACCCCGCCTAACGAGGTTACTGTATCGACAATACTCAACATCCCGAAACGTTTTGCTAGAGCACCTAAAGCCTTAGCGTCACTTAACGCGCCGGTAGACGTCTCGGCATGTACAAACGCCAATACTTTTGCATCAGGATGGTCTTTAAGGGTTTGTTCTACTTTATCAACAGAAACAGGAGCGCCCCATTCATCATCGACAACAACGACTTGCGCACCACAGCGAATCGCATTTTCGCGCATTCGCTCGCCAAAGACACCGTTACGACACACGATAACTTTGTCACCTGGCTCAACCAAATTAACAAAGCATGCCTCCATCCCCGCACTACCAGGCGCGGAGACGGCAATCGTAAAACTGTTTTTGGTTTGAAACGCATATTGCAGTAGCGATTTCACTTCATCCATCATGCCGATAAAAAGAGGATCCAAATGACCGACCGTTGGACGACTAAGTGCTTGTAATACTTGAGGTGATATATCTGATGGGCCAGGTCCCATCAAAATTCTTCTTGGTGGTAAAAAATGAGTAATAGCCATGATGCCTCCTTGCTAACAAATTTATTGCTAAGCTTAGCGTAGATGGAAAAGCGCTCAACGCTACCTGTGATTACGAAGAAGAGCCGATTCATCATAAAAATAACCGTTAACAGGCATAATCATGCAATTTACGATTGACATTAATCACACAAACACGTTCAATGAACAAGCTATCAAGCAGAAGAGGAGCACTACCCAGGTAGGTGTTTTGTGGAACCACAATTCCAACACAAAACATTGAGGGGGAGTAGTGCCGAGATAGGTCATAATGTGGTAGTGACCTGTCGGGTGAATGGGCTGAATCCCTTCAACTGTCATCAGCTCAGTCTGATGAAGAGCTTCTGAGGTCTCCTTAACCTTTCTTAAGTAACACCTCTTTTTTTGCTCTACGTCTCTCTCTTCACATTATTAGGACATAAGGTTGTTCTTACAGCCCAATTTTTATTTTAGGACGTATCGGGAGAATACATTGTGAGCGCATTTAATGTAGCGAAATTTGGCGGAACTAGCGTAGCAGACTTTGTAGCAATGAGTCGCTGTGCAGCGATTATCGAAAACAATCAAGAAACTAAACTGGTTGTGAGTAGCGCCTGTTCAGGTGTGACCAATTTACTGGTTGAACTGGCCAACGGTGTGGCTGATGCCGACGACCGTGCCGCGCTCATTAAACAAATCGCAGATATACACCATGCGATCATCGACCAACTGAGTGACCCAACTAAAGTTGAAAAACAAGTTCATGCTATTTTGGATATCATCACTAGCGCCTCTGAGGCAGCATCTTACCAATCTAGCCATAAACTGACCGATCATCTTGTGGCATGCGGCGAATTGATGTCGACCTACATCCTGACCCAAGTGATGGTTGAACGCGGTATTAATGCTGTCCGTTTTGATATTCGCGAAGTACTGCGTACCGATGACAACTTTGGTAAAGCAGAACCTCAGCTCGATGAAATTGGCTCCCTAGCCAAAGAGCTTCTTGTCCCTCTTTGTCAAAACCATGTTGTGGTAACTCAAGGCTTTATCGGATCAGATGAAGATGGCAACACGACCACATTAGGCCGAGGCGGCAGTGACTATTCAGCAGCTTTAATTGCAGAAGCAGTTCAAGCATCCGGTCTAGAGATCTGGACGGATGTCCCTGGAATTTACAGCACCGACCCACGTATTGCGCCTAATGCCCAACCTATTCCAGAAATCAGCTTTAACGAAGCATCAGAAATGGCTAACTTTGGGGCGAAGATTCTTCACCCATCGACTTTGCTACCTGCACTTCGCGATGGCATTCCAGTTTTCGTTGGCTCGTCAAAAGAACCAGAACGAGGCGGCACTTGGATTCGCCAAGAAGTAGAAAGCGCACCACCATTTCGTGCATTAGCACTGCGTAATAACCAGACTATGGTTACGCTGCATAGTGCGAAGATGTTCCAAGCTTACGGTTTCTTATCCAAAGTATTTGAAATACTGGCTAAACATAAAATTTCTGTCGACCTGATTACCACCTCAGAAATCAGTGTATCGCTAACTCTGGATAAGACTGACACCTCTGGCGGCGCTCCAGAGCTACCTCAAGCAGTTAAAGATGAATTACAAGATTTGTGTACGGTAAAAGTAGAACACAACCTGAGCTTAGTCGCATTAATCGGTAACCAAATGGAAAACCGTGGTTATGCGAAGAAAGTATTTGGTGTACTTGATGATTTCAACTTACGCATGATTTGCTATGGCGCAAGTGATCATAACCTCTGTTTCTTAGTTGACTCATCGTCAGCTAAAGAAGTGATTCAGCACCTTCACGGTGAACTGTTCGAAAAATAATAAAAAGCCAACTGGCGAACGAGAAGTAACAAGGGCCATCATTTGATGGCCCTCTTTTCTTGCTTATTTCACACTGACTCGGATTAGCCATTAATATTCGGACCCAGCCACCTTTCAGCCTCAACACGATCCCAGCCTTTACGCGCAGCATAATCTTCGAGCTGATCCTCTTGGATTTGTGCCACTGCAAAATAGCGCGACTCAGGATGAGAGAAGTACCAACCAGATACCGATGCTCCTGGGTACATGGCGTAACTTGAGGTCAATTTCATACCGATCGTTTCTTCAACCTTAAGTAGCTCCCAAATCGCCCCTTTTTCAGTATGTTCAGGACATGCGGCATATCCCGGTGCTGGACGAATCCCCTGATATTTTTCACGAATCAGATCGTCGTTCGACAGTGTCTCATCAGCCGCATATCCCCAAATATCCTTACGCATCACTTGGTGCAAATATTCTGCAAAAGCCTCTGCGAGTCGATCCGCAACCGCTTGAACCATAATCGCATTGTAATCATCGCCTTGGGCTTTAAACTGATCGGCGATTTCACGTTCATTGATACCACCAGTGACCGCAAATGCCCCAATCCAATCGGCCTTACCACTCTCTTTCGGCGCAATATAATCAGACAAACAATAGTTAGGACCTTTCGGTTTGAACGTTTGTTGCCGCAAGTGATGCAGTAAATGAGAAACATCACGACGCTCGGCATCACGGTAGACTTCAATGTCGTCACCGATGCTTGCTGCAGGGAACAAACCACAAATACCAGACGCCTTCAGCAACCCTTCACTTTCAATACGATCAAGCCACTCATTGGCATCATGGAATAGACGTTTGGCCTCTTCGCCCACTTCCTCATGCTCCAAAATCGCTGGGTACTTACCCATCAACGACCAAGTCATAAAGAATGGAGTCCAGTCGATATACTGACGTAGGGTAGCTACATCCATATTCTCAAACACATGGATTCCCGGCTTAACGGGAACTGGTGGTTCGTAATCATCCCAATCGATAGCAACTTTATTCGCACGAGCTTCAGCTAACGTCACCGGACGAGATTTAGGGGTTTTACGCGCATGTTGTTCACGCGTACGCTCATATTCAACATTGAGTTTTTCAATAAAACTTGGACGCTGCTCATCTGACAATAATGCGGTACACACACCCACCGCTCGAGAAGCATTACTGACATACACAACAGGCTGATGATAGTTCTGCTCAATCTTCACTGCCGTATGGGCTTTCGATGTTGTCGCCCCACCAATCATTAGTGGAATATCAAAACCTTGACGCTCCATCTCCTTCGCGACATGAACCATTTCATCCAAGGATGGGGTTATCAAACCAGACAAGCCAATGATGTCGACCTTCTGTTCTTTCGCGACTTTTAGAATCTGCTCACAGGGAACCATTACCCCTAGATCAATGATTTCAAAGTTATTACATTGCAACACCACACCGACAATGTTCTTACCGATATCGTGAACATCGCCTTTTACGGTTGCCATCAATATTTTGCCGTTTGATGAACCCGATTGTTTAAGCGCGTTAATAAATGGCTCTAAGTGAGCAACAGCTTGCTTCATCACTCGAGCTGATTTCACCACTTGAGGAAGGAACATTTTCCCTTCACCAAATAAATCACCGACCACGTTCATGCCATCCATCAATGGACCTTCGATCACATCAATGGGTCTAGCCGACTTCAATCGTGCTTCTTCGGTATCTTCAACGATAAACTCAGTAATACCTTTTACTAAAGCATGCTCTAAGCGCTTTTCTACTGGCCAAGTTCGCCATTCAAGAGCAGACGTATCGGCTTCTTTACCAACAGCGTTTTCACGATACTCTTCGGCAATTTCCAACAATCGTTCAGTGCCGTCATCGCGACGGTTAAGAATCACATCCTCAACCGCATCACGTAATTTTTGTGGCACGTTATCGTAAATTTCAAGCTGACCTGCATTGACGATCCCCATATCCATACCATTTTTAAAACAGTGATATAGGAACACCGCGTGAATTGCTTCACGGACATAGTTGTTACCGCGAAAAGAGAACGATACGTTAGACACACCACCGGAAATCATTGCGTAAGGCAAGTCGTGCTTAATATCAGCGACTGCATTAATGAAATCTAAAGCGTAGTTATTGTGTTCATCTATCCCTGTTGCAACAGCAAAGATATTAGGGTCAAAAATGATATCTTCTGGCGGGAACCCCACTTCATCGACCAAAATTCGGTAAGCTCGGGTACAAATTTGCAGTTTACGTTCGCGAGTATCGGCCTGACCGACTTCATCAAATGCCATGACAATGACTGCAGCGCCATAACGACGCACTAGCTTGGCATGTTCAACAAATTTTTCTTTGCCTTCTTTAAGCGAGATGGAGTTAACAATCCCTTTGCCTTGAATGCATTTTAAGCCTGCTTCGATGACCTCCCATTTAGAAGAGTCCACCATGATCGGTACTTTCGAAATTTCTGGTTCAGAAGCACATAGGTTCAAAAAACGCACCATGCAGGCTTGAGCATCTAGCATGCCTTCATCCATGTTGATATCGATGATTTGGGCACCGTTTTCAACCTGCTGACGCGCAACTTCTAGCGCTTCGTCATATTGCTCTTCTTTAATGAGGCGTTTAAAACGAGCAGAGCCAGTGACGTTGGTTCGCTCACCAACGTTAATAAATAAGGTTTCTTTAGCAATATTAAGTGGTTCAAGGCCAGATAAACGACATTCTCGGTTAATATCAGGAATAACACGAGGTGCGACACCTTCAACCGCTTTGGCGATGGCTCGAATATGCTCAGGCGTCGTACCACAGCACCCACCAACAAAGTTGAGAAATCCTGAACGAGCCCATTCAGAAATATGCTCAGCCATATCTTCTGGTGATAAATCGTATTCACCAAAGGCATTTGGTAAGCCAGCGTTAGGGTGAGCTGAGACAAAGCAATCTGAAATGCGCGACATTTCAGAAACATATTGACGTAACTCATCAGGGCCAAGAGCACAGTTTAAACCAAACGAGATAGGTGAAACGTGGCGCATGGAGTTATAAAAAGCTTCGGTTGTTTGACCCGATAATGTACGACCAGAGGCATCGGTAATCGTGCCGGAGATCATGATGGGTAAGGTCAAACCAAGCTCTTCAAATACGGTTTCGACGGCAAAAGCACACGCTTTGGCATTCAACGTATCAAAAATGGTTTCAATAAGAATCAGATCACAACCACCTTTGATAAGCGCACGCGTTGATTCTGAATACGCTTTTACTAGCTCATCAAAATGAACATTACGAAAACCAGGGTCGTTTACATCTGGTGAAATAGAACATGTGCGGTTAGTTGGACCTAAAACACCAGCGACATAGCGCGGCTTATCTGGTGTTTTAGCCGTCCATTCATCTGCAGTTTCACGGGCCAATTTAGCAGCAGCATAGTTGATCTCTTCACTGATCGACTGCATATCATAATCAGCCATCGCGATAGTGGTGGCATTGAATGTATTGGTTTCTAGAATGTCAGCACCGGCCTCCAGATACGCATCGTGAATCTCTTTAATCAACTGAGGCTGAGTTAAAACAAGTAAGTCATTATTACCCTTTAGGTCACAATGCCAATCAGCGAAACGCGCTCCACGGTAGTCTTGCTCTTCCAGCTTATAACCTTGAATCATGGTTCCCATACCGCCATCAATAAGCAGTATGCGTTGCTTTAACTGTGTTTCTATTTGTTGTTTTATATAACTACTCACAATACAACCTCATTCCTTATGATTAGCGACATCCTATCATAGTCCATCTAGAAATCTAGACGTCTAAATCAATAAAAAGGACAAATTTCACTCTCATTCATTGGTGATAAGAACAACAAAAAATGTTTGCTATTTAGCCACCATCGTCAGACAATTTCCGCTCACAATTTGTTACATCAAAGAGAAGAAAATGTCAGTCTATTACACACTCTGTTTTCTTTCTGCCGCTGCGATGCTTATTGCCTTCTTCAACAGCAAGATAGGTAAAATGCAAACAACAATAGCGATTACCGCAGGTTCCATGTTGCTTTCGTTGCTCATCTTAGTTGCAGGTCAAAATGATTGGTTTCAATTAACCAAAATCGCTCGAACTACCATGACCAGTATTAACTTCGAAGACTTCCTGCTCAAAGGCATATTAGGATTCTTGTTATTTGCTGGCGGATTAGGTATCAAACTTCCCAACCTAAAAGATCAAAAATGGGAAATCGCCGTTCTCGCCTTAGGCTCAACTCTTTTTTCAACTTTCTTCATCGGTTACGGTCTTTACGGCGCCTGTCATTTTCTAGGTATCGATCTACAACTTATTTACTGTCTTCTCTTTGGCGCATTGATTTCACCAACCGACCCAATAGCCGTATTGGCTATCGTTAAGAAACTTAACGCACCCAAACGTATTTCAACACAAATAGAAGGTGAATCACTATTCAATGATGGTTTTGGTCTAGTTATCTTCGTCACCATTTTTACTATCGCATTTGGTCAACACGCACCAACTATCGGCAGTGTAGCTGAATTATTCGTACATGAGGCATTAGGTGGCATCCTTTATGGTTTGGTTCTTGGTCTAATCTTCCATTATTTGATTTGTGCAACAGATGACCACTCTATGGAATTGTTACTAACCATAGGTGTCCCAACCGCTGGCTTTGTGTTTGCAGATATCATCCATGTGTCAGGACCGCTAGCAATGGTGGTATCAGGCATTATGATCGGTAACTGGACGCGCTTTATTGGATTCTCTAAAGAGAGTGAAGAACACTTAGATCACTTCTGGGAACTGGTCGATGAGTTTTTAAATGGCGTACTGTTCTTGCTGATCGGTATGTCGATGTTGCTATTTAAATTCCACGAAGAAGACTGGATAGTCATGGCAATCGCGATTCCATTGGTACTCTTGGGTCGTTACGTCAGTGTTGCAGTGCCTTACGTTGGGTTTAAACGTTATCGCACTTACAATCCTTGGTCTATCCGTATATTAACTTGGGGTGGATTGCGCGGAGGCTTAGCGTTGGCCATGGCATTGTCTATTCCATCAGGAATTATGGTGATTCCAGATAAGTTAATCGACGTAAAAGAACTGGTTCTAGTGATGACGTATGCAGTGGTCGTGTTCTCTATTTTGATCCAAGGATCAACGATCACACCTATGATTGAAAAAGCGAAAATTGCTGAAAAGAAAATGGAAGAGCAGCAAGAGTCAACAGCAAATGAATTAGTCAAAGACGAGCAGAATTAGATAGTATATCGCGTCTACAAACTGAAAGAAGCCTCCGAACAGGAGGCTTCTTTTTATAATAAATGAGGTTATAAAAGATCGTTTAACGCGATACCAATACCAATACGCTGAGTATGCACATCGTAATCAATTAAGCTTTCACCATAACCGTTAAAGTATTGAACGTACGCACGTAAGTTACGATGAATCGGATAGCTCCACGTTAATTGAAGAGCACCTTTATTATCTTGCTGTAAGTTATCTCGAATCAAAAACGTATAACGCTGTTGCCCTACTCCATATAGACCGACAAGCTCAAAGTGCCCCATGTAGTGGGTGATATCTGGATTATCATCTCCAGTGGCATCGGTAGGACTATCCTTGCGACTTTCAGGAATTCTCCACCACGCTGTTGCACTTAAGGCAAAATCCCCCTTATCGAACACCATAGAACCATATAAACGGTTCCAACTCCTCGAAAGTGTCCCAGAGCGTCCATTAGACTGATGGTTAGCTCCTAGAGCCCAATATGAATTAGTAAAGCCACCAATTTTCCAATCGTTGTCGAAGAGCATGAACACTTCAGGTTCATGTACGGTTTCTCGAAACGGGGCTGAATCATCTTTATTATAAACTTGCCACCATGACTGGTTGGTATACGCAAAATATAGGTCACCGCCACCGACAAGATCGATAGCTAGTGGCATCTTAAAAGATATCTGAAATTTAGCCTCGAACTTTTCTAGATCATCAGCATATTCATCATCTTCACGGAACGGTTTGTCATTAGGATGAGGATTGTAAGTGATAGGTAACAAATAGTTAGCCTTGTGAGGCATGATAACAAAAGGGTTATCCTGAACCTTCTTCTCATCCTGCACTCTCTCGTCAACCAAAGACTCATCATTTGATTTCACGTCAGTAGATGCTGTTTCAGCATAAGCTACATTTGACGCATAGCAGGAGAATAGAACCAATAATAAAGGCAATCTCATTCAGAAAACTCCAATAGCTAGATGCCAAACATTCAGCAGATAAATTAGCATCGCTATTTCACTATGAAAAGGTGACCTACGGTTTAATCACAACAATTTAACATTGATCAACCTATACGATCGAAAACCGTATGTGACAATCTCTCGAGTAGAAGGCCTCGAATGAACAATAGCTTTGTCTGGTGAAGAAGTCTGCGTGTCTTTAGGGGGGGAAAGAAAAAGAGAAGTGCACAAATATTTTTTAAACAAAAAGCAAAAAAGCCTCAGTCTTTCGACTGAGGCTTCTTTAATTAGTGGCGGAACGGACGGGACTCGAACCCGCGACCCTCGGCGTGACAGGCCGATATTCTAACCAACTGAACTACCGCTCCGCTGTATTCTTATTAACAAGATATCCATCTCGCTAATGCAATTTAAAGCCTGGCGATGTCCTACTCTCACATGGGGAAACCCCACACTACCATCGGCGCTAATTTGTTTCACTTCTGAGTTCGGCATGGAATCAGGTGGGTCCAAATCGCTATGGTCGCCAAGCAAATTCTTTAATTTAGAAAGCTGTTTCAAGTCTCAACACAATTCAAGTGTCTTAATCGAGTCCTACAAAACCCTTTTGGTGTTGTATGGTTAAGTCTCACGGGCAATTAGTACAGGTTAGCTCAACGCCTCACAACGCTTACACACCCTGCCTATCAACGTTCTAGTCTCGAACAACCCTTTAGGACGCTTATAGCGCCAGGGAGAACTCATCTCAAGGCTCGCTTCCCGCTTAGATGCTTTCAGCGGTTATCGATTCCGAACTTAGCTACCGGGCAATGCGTCTGGCGACACAACCCGAACACCAGAGGTTCGTCCACTCCGGTCCTCTCGTACTAGGAGCAGCCCCTTTCAATTCTCCAACGCCCACGGCAGATAGGGACCGAACTGTCTCACGACGTTCTAAACCCAGCTCGCGTACCACTTTAAATGGCGAACAGCCATACCCTTGGGACCGACTTCAGCCCCAGGATGTGATGAGCCGACATCGAGGTGCCAAACACCGCCGTCGATATGAACTCTTGGGCGGTATCAGCCTGTTATCCCCGGAGTACCTTTTATCCGTTGAGCGATGGCCCTTCCATTCAGAACCACCGGATCACTATGACCTGCTTTCGCACCTGCTCGAACCGTCATTCTCGCAGTTAAGCGGGCTTATGCCATTGCACTAACCTCACGATGTCCAACCGTGATTAGCCCACCTTCGTGCTCCTCCGTTACTCTTTGGGAGGAGACCGCCCCAGTCAAACTACCCACCAGGCACTGTCCTTGTCCCAGATAATGGGACTAAGTTAGAACATCAAACATACAAGGGTGGTATTTCAAGGTCGACTCCACGAAAACTGGCGTCTTCGCTTCATAGCCTCCCACCTATCCTACACATGTAGGCTCAATGTTCAGTGCCAAGCTGTAGTAAAGGTTCACGGGGTCTTTCCGTCTAGCCGCGGGTACACTGCATCTTCACAGCGATTTCAATTTCACTGAGTCTCGGGTGGAGACAGCGTGGCCATCATTACGCCATTCGTGCAGGTCGGAACTTACCCGACAAGGAATTTCGCTACCTTAGGACCGTTATAGTTACGGCCGCCGTTTACCGGGGCTTCGATCAAGAGCTTCGCTTGCGCTAACCCCATCAATTAACCTTCCGGCACCGGGCAGGCGTCACACCGTATACGTCATCTTACGATTTTGCACAGTGCTGTGTTTTTAATAAACAGTTGCAGCCACCTGGTATCTGCGACTCTCAATAGCTCCATCCGCAAGGGACTTCACCGTCGAGAGCGTACCTTCTCCCGAAGTTACGGTACCATTTTGCCTAGTTCCTTCACCCGAGTTCTCTCAAGCGCCTTGGTATTCTCTACCCGACCACCTGTGTCGGTTTGGGGTACGATTCCTTACAATCTGAAGCTTAGAGGCTTTTCCTGGAAGCATGGCATCAATGACTTCACACCCTTAGGTGCTCGACATCGTGTCTCAGTCTTAGGTGTCCGGATTTGCCTAAACACCCAACCTACGCACTTGAACTTGGACGACCGTCGCCAAGCCCACCTAGCCTTCTCCGTCCCCCCATCGCAATTGTAAGAAGTACGGGAATATTAACCCGTTTCCCATCGACTACGCATTTCTGCCTCGCCTTAGGGGTCGACTTACCCTGCCCCGATTAACGTTGGACAGGAACCCTTGGTCTTCCGGCGTGGAGGTTTTTCACCCCCATTATCGTTACTCATGTCAGCATTCGCACTTCTGATACCTCCAGCAAGCTTTACAACTCACCTTCAACGGCTTACAGAACGCTCCCCTACCCAATACAATAAATTGCATTGCCGCAGCTTCGGTTTATAGCTTAGCCCCGTTACATCTTCCGCGCAGGCCGACTCGACTAGTGAGCTATTACGCTTTCTTTAAATGATGGCTGCTTCTAAGCCAACATCCTAGCTGTCTAAGCCTTCCCACATCGTTTCCCACTTAGCTATAATTTGGGACCTTAGCTGGCGGTCTGGGTTGTTTCCCTCTTCACGACGGACGTTAGCACCCGCCGTGTGTCTCCCGGATAGTACTTACTGGTATTCGGAGTTTGCAAAGGGTTGGTAAGTCGGGATGACCCCCTAGCCTTAACAGTGCTCTACCCCCAGTAGTATTCGTCCGAGGCGCTACCTAAATAGCTTTCGGGGAGAACCAGCTATCTCCGAGTTTGATTGGCCTTTCACCCCTAGCCACAAGTCATCCGCTAATTTTTCAACATTAGTCGGTTCGGTCCTCCAGTTGATGTTACTCAACCTTCAACCTGCCCATGGCTAGATCACTCGGTTTCGGGTCTATATCCAGAGACTGTGCGCCCAGTTAAGACTCGGTTTCCCTACGGCTCCCCTAAACGGTTAACCTTGCCACTGAATATAAGTCGCTGACCCATTATACAAAAGGTACGCAGTCACCCCACAAAGGAGGCTCCTACTGCTTGTACGTACACGGTTTCAGGTTCTATTTCACTCCCCTCACAGGGGTTCTTTTCGCCTTTCCCTCACGGTACTGGTTCACTATCGGTCAGTCAGGAGTATTTAGCCTTGGAGGATGGTCCCCCCATGTTCAGACAGGATAACACGTGTCCCGCCTTACTCGTTTTCACTTACTGTGCGTTATCAGCTACGGGGCTATCACCCTGTATCGCGGCCCTTTCCAGAGCCTTCGCCTGACGCATAATAAGCTTAAGGGCTAATCCAATTTCGCTCGCCGCTACTTTCGGAATCTCGGTTGATTTCTTTTCCTCGGGGTACTTAGATGTTTCAGTTCTCCCGGTTCGCTTCTTTAACCTATGTATTCAGTTAAAGATAACTGCTTATGCAGTTGGGTTTCCCCATTCGGAAATCGTAGACTCAAGTGGCTCTTACTGCCTCATCTACGCTTATCGCAAGTTAGTACGTCCTTCATCGCCTCTGACTGCCAAGGCATCCACCGTGTACGCTTAGTCACTTAACCATACAACCCAAAAAAGTTTCGAGTTGATGAACAAGTCACCAAGGTTGTCTGCATTTTTATACATGTTGCAGACTCGATATTGCCGGACTCAATTTTGAATATTTACTTAAAAAGTAAATCCAAGAACACTTGAATGTGTTTTTGTTTGTCTTCTTAACGAAGACAATTGAGAACTTTACAAACAATCTTCTATTTCAATGAAATAAAACATTGTTTTGTCAGCTTTCCAAATTGTTAAAGAGCAAAGATTTCTTTCGAAACCATTTTTAAGAACACTATCGCTAATGCGCTTAAAGATGGTGGAGCTATGCGGGATCGAACCGCAGACCTCCTGCGTGCAAGGCAGGCGCTCTCCCAGCTGAGCTATAACCCCATCGGTGTTTTCCTTACGGAAATATTGGTGGGTCTGAGTGGACTTGAACCACCGACCTCTCGCTTATCAGGCGAACGCTCTAACCACCTGAGCTACAGACCCACTAGGTGCTCTATTAAACCGTATCAATCTGTGTGAACACTCATCGCAATAATCTTCGTATTAAGGAGGTGATCCAGCGCCAGGTTCCCCTAGCGCTACCTTGTTACGACTTCACCCCAGTCATGAACCACAAAGTGGCAAGCGTCCTCCCGAAGGTTAAACTACCTGCTTCTTTTGCAGCCCACTCCCATGGTGTGACGGGCGGTGTGTACAAGGCCCGGGAACGTATTCACCGTGGCATTCTGATCCACGATTACTAGCGATTCCGACTTCATGGAGTCGAGTTGCAGACTCCAATCCGGACTACGACATACTTTTTGGGATTCGCACACTTTCGCAAGTTAGCCGCCCTCTGTATATGCCATTGTAGCACGTGTGTAGCCCTACTCGTAAGGGCCATGATGACTTGACGTCGTCCCCACCTTCCTCCGGTTTATCACCGGCAGTCTCCCTGGAGTTCCCGACATGACTCGCTGGCAAACAAGGATAAGGGTTGCGCTCGTTGCGGGACTTAACCCAACATTTCACAACACGAGCTGACGACAGCCATGCAGCACCTGTCTCAGAGTTCCCGAAGGCACTAAAGCATCTCTGCTAAGTTCTCTGGATGTCAAGAGTAGGTAAGGTTCTTCGCGTTGCATCGAATTAAACCACATGCTCCACCGCTTGTGCGGGCCCCCGTCAATTCATTTGAGTTTTAATCTTGCGACCGTACTCCCCAGGCGGTCTACTTAACGCGTTAGCTCCGAAAGCCACGGCTCAAGGCCACAACCTCCAAGTAGACATCGTTTACGGCGTGGACTACCAGGGTATCTAATCCTGTTTGCTCCCCACGCTTTCGCATCTGAGTGTCAGTGTCTGTCCAGGGGGCCGCCTTCGCCACCGGTATTCCTCCAGATCTCTACGCATTTCACCGCTACACCTGGAATTCTACCCCCCTCTACAGCACTCTAGCCTGCCAGTTTCAAATGCGATTCCGAGGTTAAGCCCCGGGCTTTCACATCTGACTTAACAGACCACCTGCATGCGCTTTACGCCCAGTAATTCCGATTAACGCTCGCACCCTCCGTATTACCGCGGCTGCTGGCACGGAGTTAGCCGGTGCTTCTTCTGCAGCTAACGTCAAATGATGAGAGTATTAATCTCACCATCTTCCTCACTGCTGAAAGTACTTTACAACCCGAAGGCCTTCTTCATACACGCGGCATGGCTGCATCAGGCTTGCGCCCATTGTGCAATATTCCCCACTGCTGCCTCCCGTAGGAGTCTGGACCGTGTCTCAGTTCCAGTGTGGCTGATCATCCTCTCAGACCAGCTAGGGATCGTCGCCTTGGTGAGCCCTTACCTCACCAACTAGCTAATCCCATCTGGGCGTATCCGATAGCGAAAGGTCCGAAGATCCCCTTCTTTGCTCTTGCGAGGTTATGCGGTATTAGCCATCGTTTCCAATGGTTATCCCCCTCTATCGGGCAACTTCCCAGACATTACTCACCCGTCCGCCGCTCGCCACCCAAGGAACAAGTTCCTCTGTGCTGCCGCTCGACTTGCATGTGTTAGGCCTGCCGCCAGCGTTCAATCTGAGCCATGATCAAACTCTTCAATTAAAAGTTTTTTCGGCTCAATGAATACTGAATAAATTGACTGTGCTAAGTCCGAAGACTTAATTGGTCACTCAGTTCATTGAAACCATTGTGCTTCCTAAGAAGCTATGATTATCATCAACGAGTGCCCACACAGATTGATAGGTTTAAATTGTTAAAGAGCTTTGCTTTCAGTGCCTTAGCACTTAGGCAGGACGCGTATCTTACGCTACCCACTTTGAAAGTCAACATAAAATTCTAATTAACTTAAAACTTTATGGTGACTTGCTTGATGTTTCATCAAGCAAGCGAGATTAAAGCCTGGCGATGTCCTACTCTCACATGGGGAAACCCCACACTACCATCGGCGCTAATTCGTTTCACTTCTGAGTTCGGCATGGAATCAGGTGGGTCCAAATCGCTATGGTCGCCAAGCAAATTCTTTAATTTAGAAAGCTGTTTCAAGTCTCAACACAATTCAAGTGTCTTAATCGAGTCCTACAAAACCCTTTTGGTGTTGTATGGTTAAGTCTCACGGGCAATTAGTACAGGTTAGCTCAACGCCTCACAACGCTTACACACCCTGCCTATCAACGTTCTAGTCTCGAACAACCCTTTAGGACGCTTATAGCGCCAGGGAGAACTCATCTCAAGGCTCGCTTCCCGCTTAGATGCTTTCAGCGGTTATCGATTCCGAACTTAGCTACCGGGCAATGCGTCTGGCGACACAACCCGAACACCAGAGGTTCGTCCACTCCGGTCCTCTCGTACTAGGAGCAGCCCCTTTCAATTCTCCAACGCCCACGGCAGATAGGGACCGAACTGTCTCACGACGTTCTAAACCCAGCTCGCGTACCACTTTAAATGGCGAACAGCCATACCCTTGGGACCGACTTCAGCCCCAGGATGTGATGAGCCGACATCGAGGTGCCAAACACCGCCGTCGATATGAACTCTTGGGCGGTATCAGCCTGTTATCCCCGGAGTACCTTTTATCCGTTGAGCGATGGCCCTTCCATTCAGAACCACCGGATCACTATGACCTGCTTTCGCACCTGCTCGAACCGTCATTCTCGCAGTTAAGCGGGCTTATGCCATTGCACTAACCTCACGATGTCCAACCGTGATTAGCCCACCTTCGTGCTCCTCCGTTACTCTTTGGGAGGAGACCGCCCCAGTCAAACTACCCACCAGGCACTGTCCTTGTCCCAGATAATGGGACTAAGTTAGAACATCAAACATACAAGGGTGGTATTTCAAGGTCGACTCCACGAAAACTGGCGTCTTCGCTTCATAGCCTCCCACCTATCCTACACATGTAGGCTCAATGTTCAGTGCCAAGCTGTAGTAAAGGTTCACGGGGTCTTTCCGTCTAGCCGCGGGTACACTGCATCTTCACAGCGATTTCAATTTCACTGAGTCTCGGGTGGAGACAGCGTGGCCATCATTACGCCATTCGTGCAGGTCGGAACTTACCCGACAAGGAATTTCGCTACCTTAGGACCGTTATAGTTACGGCCGCCGTTTACCGGGGCTTCGATCAAGAGCTTCGCTTGCGCTAACCCCATCAATTAACCTTCCGGCACCGGGCAGGCGTCACACCGTATACGTCATCTTACGATTTTGCACAGTGCTGTGTTTTTAATAAACAGTTGCAGCCACCTGGTATCTGCGACTCTCAATAGCTCCATCCGCAAGGGACTTCACCGTCGAGAGCGTACCTTCTCCCGAAGTTACGGTACCATTTTGCCTAGTTCCTTCACCCGAGTTCTCTCAAGCGCCTTGGTATTCTCTACCCGACCACCTGTGTCGGTTTGGGGTACGATTCCTTACAATCTGAAGCTTAGAGGCTTTTCCTGGAAGCATGGCATCAATGACTTCACACCCTTAGGTGCTCGACATCGTGTCTCAGTCTTAGGTGTCCGGATTTGCCTAAACACCCAACCTACGCACTTGAACTTGGACGACCGTCGCCAAGCCCACCTAGCCTTCTCCGTCCCCCCATCGCAATTGTAAGAAGTACGGGAATATTAACCCGTTTCCCATCGACTACGCATTTCTGCCTCGCCTTAGGGGTCGACTTACCCTGCCCCGATTAACGTTGGACAGGAACCCTTGGTCTTCCGGCGTGGAGGTTTTTCACCCCCATTATCGTTACTCATGTCAGCATTCGCACTTCTGATACCTCCAGCAAGCTTTACAACTCACCTTCAACGGCTTACAGAACGCTCCCCTACCCAATACAATAAATTGCATTGCCGCAGCTTCGGTTTATAGCTTAGCCCCGTTACATCTTCCGCGCAGGCCGACTCGACTAGTGAGCTATTACGCTTTCTTTAAATGATGGCTGCTTCTAAGCCAACATCCTAGCTGTCTAAGCCTTCCCACATCGTTTCCCACTTAGCTATAATTTGGGACCTTAGCTGGCGGTCTGGGTTGTTTCCCTCTTCACGACGGACGTTAGCACCCGCCGTGTGTCTCCCGGATAGTACTTACTGGTATTCGGAGTTTGCAAAGGGTTGGTAAGTCGGGATGACCCCCTAGCCTTAACAGTGCTCTACCCCCAGTAGTATTCGTCCGAGGCGCTACCTAAATAGCTTTCGGGGAGAACCAGCTATCTCCGAGTTTGATTGGCCTTTCACCCCTAGCCACAAGTCATCCGCTAATTTTTCAACATTAGTCGGTTCGGTCCTCCAGTTGATGTTACTCAACCTTCAACCTGCCCATGGCTAGATCACTCGGTTTCGGGTCTATATCCAGAGACTGTGCGCCCAGTTAAGACTCGGTTTCCCTACGGCTCCCCTAAACGGTTAACCTTGCCACTGAATATAAGTCGCTGACCCATTATACAAAAGGTACGCAGTCACCCCACAAAGGAGGCTCCTACTGCTTGTACGTACACGGTTTCAGGTTCTATTTCACTCCCCTCACAGGGGTTCTTTTCGCCTTTCCCTCACGGTACTGGTTCACTATCGGTCAGTCAGGAGTATTTAGCCTTGGAGGATGGTCCCCCCATGTTCAGACAGGATAACACGTGTCCCGCCTTACTCGTTTTCACTTACTGTGCGTTATCAGCTACGGGGCTATCACCCTGTATCGCGGCCCTTTCCAGAGCCTTCGCCTGACGCATAATAAGCTTAAGGGCTAATCCAATTTCGCTCGCCGCTACTTTCGGAATCTCGGTTGATTTCTTTTCCTCGGGGTACTTAGATGTTTCAGTTCTCCCGGTTCGCTTCTTTAACCTATGTATTCAGTTAAAGATAACTGCTTATGCAGTTGGGTTTCCCCATTCGGAAATCGTAGACTCAAGTGGCTCTTACTGCCTCATCTACGCTTATCGCAAGTTAGTACGTCCTTCATCGCCTCTGACTGCCAAGGCATCCACCGTGTACGCTTAGTCACTTAACCATACAACCCAAAAAAGTTTCGAGTTGATGAACAAGTCACCAAGGTTGTCTGCATTTTTATACATGTTGCAGACTCGATATTGCCGGACTCAATTTTGAATATTTACTTAAAAAGTAAATCCAAGAACACTTGAATGTGTTTTTGTTTGTCTTCTTAACGAAGACAATTGAGAACTTTACAAACAATCTTCTATTTCAATGAAATAAAACATTGTTTTGTCAGCTTTCCAAATTGTTAAAGAGCAAAGATTTCTTTCGAAACCATTTTTAAGAACACTATCGCTAATGCGCTTAAAGATGGTGGAGCTATGCGGGATCGAACCGCAGACCTCCTGCGTGCAAGGCAGGCGCTCTCCCAGCTGAGCTATAACCCCATCGGTGTTTTCCTTACGGAAATATTGGTGGGTCTGAGTGGACTTGAACCACCGACCTCTCGCTTATCAGGCGAACGCTCTAACCACCTGAGCTACAGACCCACTAGGTGCTCTATTAAACCGTATCAATCTGTGTGAACACTCATCGCAATAATCTTCGTATTAAGGAGGTGATCCAGCGCCAGGTTCCCCTAGCGCTACCTTGTTACGACTTCACCCCAGTCATGAACCACAAAGTGGCAAGCGTCCTCCCGAAGGTTAAACTACCTGCTTCTTTTGCAGCCCACTCCCATGGTGTGACGGGCGGTGTGTACAAGGCCCGGGAACGTATTCACCGTGGCATTCTGATCCACGATTACTAGCGATTCCGACTTCATGGAGTCGAGTTGCAGACTCCAATCCGGACTACGACATACTTTTTGGGATTCGCACACTTTCGCAAGTTAGCCGCCCTCTGTATATGCCATTGTAGCACGTGTGTAGCCCTACTCGTAAGGGCCATGATGACTTGACGTCGTCCCCACCTTCCTCCGGTTTATCACCGGCAGTCTCCCTGGAGTTCCCGACATGACTCGCTGGCAAACAAGGATAAGGGTTGCGCTCGTTGCGGGACTTAACCCAACATTTCACAACACGAGCTGACGACAGCCATGCAGCACCTGTCTCAGAGTTCCCGAAGGCACTAAAGCATCTCTGCTAAGTTCTCTGGATGTCAAGAGTAGGTAAGGTTCTTCGCGTTGCATCGAATTAAACCACATGCTCCACCGCTTGTGCGGGCCCCCGTCAATTCATTTGAGTTTTAATCTTGCGACCGTACTCCCCAGGCGGTCTACTTAACGCGTTAGCTCCGAAAGCCACGACTCTAGGTCACAACCTCCAAGTAGACATCGTTTACGGCGTGGACTACCAGGGTATCTAATCCTGTTTGCTCCCCACGCTTTCGCATCTGAGTGTCAGTGTCTGTCCAGGGGGCCGCCTTCGCCACCGGTATTCCTCCAGATCTCTACGCATTTCACCGCTACACCTGGAATTCTACCCCCCTCTACAGCACTCTAGCCTGCCAGTTTCAAATGCGATTCCGAGGTTAAGCCCCGGGCTTTCACATCTGACTTAACAGACCACCTGCATGCGCTTTACGCCCAGTAATTCCGATTAACGCTCGCACCCTCCGTATTACCGCGGCTGCTGGCACGGAGTTAGCCGGTGCTTCTTCTGCAGCTAACGTCAAATGATGAGAGTATTAATCTCACCATCTTCCTCACTGCTGAAAGTACTTTACAACCCGAAGGCCTTCTTCATACACGCGGCATGGCTGCATCAGGCTTGCGCCCATTGTGCAATATTCCCCACTGCTGCCTCCCGTAGGAGTCTGGACCGTGTCTCAGTTCCAGTGTGGCTGATCATCCTCTCAGACCAGCTAGGGATCGTCGCCTTGGTGAGCCCTTACCTCACCAACTAGCTAATCCCATCTGGGCGTATCCGATAGCGAAAGGTCCGAAGATCCCCTTCTTTGCTCTTGCGAGGTTATGCGGTATTAGCCATCGTTTCCAATGGTTATCCCCCTCTATCGGGCAACTTCCCAGACATTACTCACCCGTCCGCCGCTCGCCACCCAAGGAACAAGTTCCTCTGTGCTGCCGCTCGACTTGCATGTGTTAGGCCTGCCGCCAGCGTTCAATCTGAGCCATGATCAAACTCTTCAATTAAAAGTTTTTTCGGCTCAATGAATACTGAATAAATTGACTGTGCTAAGTCCGAAGACTTAATTGGTCACTCAGTTCATTGAAACCATTGTGCTTCCTAAGAAGCTATGATTATCATCAACGAGTGCCCACACAGATTGATAGGTTTAAATTGTTAAAGAGCTTTGCTTTCAGTGCCTTAGCACTTAGGCAGGACGCGTATCTTACGCTACCCACTTTGAAAGTCAACATAAAATTCTAATTAACTTAAAACTTTATGGTGACTTGCTTGATGTTTCATCAAGCAAGCGAGATTAAAGCCTGGCGATGTCCTACTCTCACATGGGGAAACCCCACACTACCATCGGCGCTAATTCGTTTCACTTCTGAGTTCGGCATGGAATCAGGTGGGTCCAAATCGCTATGGTCGCCAAGCAAATTCTTTAATTTAGAAAGCTGTTTCAAGTCTCAACACAATTCAAGTGTCTTAATCGAGTCCTACAAAACCCTTTTGGTGTTGTATGGTTAAGTCTCACGGGCAATTAGTACAGGTTAGCTCAACGCCTCACAACGCTTACACACCCTGCCTATCAACGTTCTAGTCTCGAACAACCCTTTAGGACGCTTATAGCGCCAGGGAGAACTCATCTCAAGGCTCGCTTCCCGCTTAGATGCTTTCAGCGGTTATCGATTCCGAACTTAGCTACCGGGCAATGCGTCTGGCGACACAACCCGAACACCAGAGGTTCGTCCACTCCGGTCCTCTCGTACTAGGAGCAGCCCCTTTCAATTCTCCAACGCCCACGGCAGATAGGGACCGAACTGTCTCACGACGTTCTAAACCCAGCTCGCGTACCACTTTAAATGGCGAACAGCCATACCCTTGGGACCGACTTCAGCCCCAGGATGTGATGAGCCGACATCGAGGTGCCAAACACCGCCGTCGATATGAACTCTTGGGCGGTATCAGCCTGTTATCCCCGGAGTACCTTTTATCCGTTGAGCGATGGCCCTTCCATTCAGAACCACCGGATCACTATGACCTGCTTTCGCACCTGCTCGAACCGTCATTCTCGCAGTTAAGCGGGCTTATGCCATTGCACTAACCTCACGATGTCCAACCGTGATTAGCCCACCTTCGTGCTCCTCCGTTACTCTTTGGGAGGAGACCGCCCCAGTCAAACTACCCACCAGGCACTGTCCTTGTCCCAGATAATGGGACTAAGTTAGAACATCAAACATACAAGGGTGGTATTTCAAGGTCGACTCCACGAAAACTGGCGTCTTCGCTTCATAGCCTCCCACCTATCCTACACATGTAGGCTCAATGTTCAGTGCCAAGCTGTAGTAAAGGTTCACGGGGTCTTTCCGTCTAGCCGCGGGTACACTGCATCTTCACAGCGATTTCAATTTCACTGAGTCTCGGGTGGAGACAGCGTGGCCATCATTACGCCATTCGTGCAGGTCGGAACTTACCCGACAAGGAATTTCGCTACCTTAGGACCGTTATAGTTACGGCCGCCGTTTACCGGGGCTTCGATCAAGAGCTTCGCTTGCGCTAACCCCATCAATTAACCTTCCGGCACCGGGCAGGCGTCACACCGTATACGTCATCTTACGATTTTGCACAGTGCTGTGTTTTTAATAAACAGTTGCAGCCACCTGGTATCTGCGACTCTCAATAGCTCCATCCGCAAGGGACTTCACCGTCGAGAGCGTACCTTCTCCCGAAGTTACGGTACCATTTTGCCTAGTTCCTTCACCCGAGTTCTCTCAAGCGCCTTGGTATTCTCTACCCGACCACCTGTGTCGGTTTGGGGTACGATTCCTTACAATCTGAAGCTTAGAGGCTTTTCCTGGAAGCATGGCATCAATGACTTCACACCCTTAGGTGCTCGACATCGTGTCTCAGTCTTAGGTGTCCGGATTTGCCTAAACACCCAACCTACACACTTGAACTTGGACGACCGTCGCCAAGCCCACCTAGCCTTCTCCGTCCCCCCATCGCAATTGTAAGAAGTACGGGAATATTAACCCGTTTCCCATCGACTACGCATTTCTGCCTCGCCTTAGGGGTCGACTTACCCTGCCCCGATTAACGTTGGACAGGAACCCTTGGTCTTCCGGCGTGGAGGTTTTTCACCCCCATTATCGTTACTCATGTCAGCATTCGCACTTCTGATACCTCCAGCAAGCTTTACAACTCACCTTCAACGGCTTACAGAACGCTCCCCTACCCAATACGATAAATCGCATTGCCGCAGCTTCGGTTTATAGCTTAGCCCCGTTACATCTTCCGCGCAGGCCGACTCGACTAGTGAGCTATTACGCTTTCTTTAAATGATGGCTGCTTCTAAGCCAACATCCTAGCTGTCTAAGCCTTCCCACATCGTTTCCCACTTAGCTATAATTTGGGACCTTAGCTGGCGGTCTGGGTTGTTTCCCTCTTCACGACGGACGTTAGCACCCGCCGTGTGTCTCCCGGATAGTACTTACTGGTATTCGGAGTTTGCAAAGGGTTGGTAAGTCGGGATGACCCCCTAGCCTTAACAGTGCTCTACCCCCAGTAGTATTCGTCCGAGGCGCTACCTAAATAGCTTTCGGGGAGAACCAGCTATCTCCGAGTTTGATTGGCCTTTCACCCCTAGCCACAAGTCATCCGCTAATTTTTCAACATTAGTCGGTTCGGTCCTCCAGTTGATGTTACTCAACCTTCAACCTGCCCATGGCTAGATCACTCGGTTTCGGGTCTATATCCAGAGACTGTGCGCCCAGTTAAGACTCGGTTTCCCTACGGCTCCCCTAAACGGTTAACCTTGCCACTGAATATAAGTCGCTGACCCATTATACAAAAGGTACGCAGTCACCCCACAAAGGAGGCTCCTACTGCTTGTACGTACACGGTTTCAGGTTCTATTTCACTCCCCTCACAGGGGTTCTTTTCGCCTTTCCCTCACGGTACTGGTTCACTATCGGTCAGTCAGGAGTATTTAGCCTTGGAGGATGGTCCCCCCATGTTCAGACAGGATAACACGTGTCCCGCCTTACTCGTTTTCACTTACTGTGCGTTATCAGCTACGGGGCTATCACCCTGTATCGCGGCCCTTTCCAGAGCCTTCGCCTGACGCATAATAAGCTTAAGGGCTAATCCAATTTCGCTCGCCGCTACTTTCGGAATCTCGGTTGATTTCTTTTCCTCGGGGTACTTAGATGTTTCAGTTCTCCCGGTTCGCTTCTTTAACCTATGTATTCAGTTAAAGATAACTGCTTATGCAGTTGGGTTTCCCCATTCGGAAATCGTAGACTCAAGTGGCTCTTACTGCCTCATCTACGCTTATCGCAAGTTAGTACGTCCTTCATCGCCTCTGACTGCCAAGGCATCCACCGTGTACGCTTAGTCACTTAACCATACAACCCAAAAAAGTTTCGAGTTGATGAACAAGTCACCAAGGTTGTCTGCATTTTTATACATGTTGCAGACTCGATATTGCCGGACTCAATTTTCCTCTTATCTCTGCTTTGAAAAAGCAGAAGCAAAAGGTTTACTTAAAAAGTAAATCCAAGAACACTTGAATGTGTTTTTGTTTGTCTTCTTAACGAAGACAATTGAGAACTTTACAAACAATCTTCTATTTCAATGAAATAAAACATTGTTTTGTCAGCTTTCCAAATTGTTAAAGAGCAAAGATTTCTTTCGAAACCATTTTTAAGAACACTTAAGCAAATGTGCTTAAAGATGGTATCCCGTAGGGGAGTCGAACCCCTGTTACCGCCGTGAAAGGGCGGTGTCCTAGGCCTCTAGACGAACGGGACACAATATACTCTGCGCCAATCGGCTGAGGGCAGAGGAATCTAACGCGGTGCTCTCTTTTATTAAACCGTATCAATCTGTGTGAACACTCATCGCAATAATCTTTCGTATTAAGGAGGTGATCCAGCGCCAGGTTCCCCTAGCGCTACCTTGTTACGACTTCACCCCAGTCATGAACCACAAAGTGGCAAGCGTCCTCCCGAAGGTTAAACTACCTGCTTCTTTTGCAGCCCACTCCCATGGTGTGACGGGCGGTGTGTACAAGGCCCGGGAACGTATTCACCGTGGCATTCTGATCCACGATTACTAGCGATTCCGACTTCATGGAGTCGAGTTGCAGACTCCAATCCGGACTACGACATACTTTTTGGGATTCGCACACTTTCGCAAGTTAGCCGCCCTCTGTATATGCCATTGTAGCACGTGTGTAGCCCTACTCGTAAGGGCCATGATGACTTGACGTCGTCCCCACCTTCCTCCGGTTTATCACCGGCAGTCTCCCTGGAGTTCCCGACATGACTCGCTGGCAAACAAGGATAAGGGTTGCGCTCGTTGCGGGACTTAACCCAACATTTCACAACACGAGCTGACGACAGCCATGCAGCACCTGTCTCAGAGTTCCCGAAGGCACTAAAGCATCTCTGCTAAATTCTCTGGATGTCAAGAGTAGGTAAGGTTCTTCGCGTTGCATCGAATTAAACCACATGCTCCACCGCTTGTGCGGGCCCCCGTCAATTCATTTGAGTTTTAATCTTGCGACCGTACTCCCCAGGCGGTCTACTTAACGCGTTAGCTCCGAAAGCCACGGCTCAAGGCCACAACCTCCAAGTAGACATCGTTTACGGCGTGGACTACCAGGGTATCTAATCCTGTTTGCTCCCCACGCTTTCGCATCTGAGTGTCAGTGTCTGTCCAGGGGGCCGCCTTCGCCACCGGTATTCCTCCAGATCTCTACGCATTTCACCGCTACACCTGGAATTCTACCCCCCTCTACAGCACTCTAGCCTGCCAGTTTCAAATGCGATTCCGAGGTTAAGCCCCGGGCTTTCACATCTGACTTAACAGACCACCTGCATGCGCTTTACGCCCAGTAATTCCGATTAACGCTCGCACCCTCCGTATTACCGCGGCTGCTGGCACGGAGTTAGCCGGTGCTTCTTCTGCAGCTAACGTCAAATGATGAGAGTATTAATCTCACCATCTTCCTCACTGCTGAAAGTACTTTACAACCCGAAGGCCTTCTTCATACACGCGGCATGGCTGCATCAGGCTTGCGCCCATTGTGCAATATTCCCCACTGCTGCCTCCCGTAGGAGTCTGGACCGTGTCTCAGTTCCAGTGTGGCTGATCATCCTCTCAGACCAGCTAGGGATCGTCGCCTTGGTGAGCCCTTACCTCACCAACTAGCTAATCCCATCTGGGCGTATCCGATAGCGAAAGGTCCGAAGATCCCCTTCTTTGCTCTTGCGAGGTTATGCGGTATTAGCCATCGTTTCCAATGGTTATCCCCCTCTATCGGGCAACTTCCCAGACATTACTCACCCGTCCGCCGCTCGCCACCCAAGGAACAAGTTCCTCTGTGCTGCCGCTCGACTTGCATGTGTTAGGCCTGCCGCCAGCGTTCAATCTGAGCCATGATCAAACTCTTCAATTAAAAGTTTTTTCGGCTCAATGAATACTGAATAAATTGACTGTGCTAAGTCCGAAGACTTAATTGGTCACTCAGTTCATTGAAACCATGTTGCTTCCTAAGAAGCTATGATTATCATCAACGAGTGCCCACACAGATTGATAGGTTTAAATTGTTAAAGAGCTTGCTTTCAACTTTGCGAGTTACTTCGCAGCGAAAGAGGCGGCCATTCTATCGATTTTCAAAACAGTGTCAACCACTTTTTAAATTTCTTTTTCTGACCTTTCGACTTGACTCATTTTGCTTCTGACGCTTGTCAGCGCTTGCCCTGTCGATGGAGCGGCATTATAGAGATCTCTCTCACAGTGGCAAGCGCTTTTTTCATAAAATTGCAAAAATAACGGTTAAGTGCTGCATTCTCGAGCAAAGCTTTATTTATCCCACTTTACCCATATCTAAGGCACATCTTTTCCACTGAGTTATCCACAATCAACTAGCACTAATAAAAAAAGAGGCTGTGAATCACATACCTCTTTTCTCTTTTTTTGAGCATTTCCTATTAAATACCAGAACCATGTTGTTCATGATCATCTTCATGAAGGCCACATTCTCGTTTCAAACCAAAAAATCGTGTTTCTTCTTCACTCATTCCCGGTTCCCACTTTCTAGTCGTGTGAGTATCACCTACGGATAAGTATCCTTGATCCCATAATGGGTGGTATGGCAAATCAAACTCTTTTAGATAGTAGTGAACATCTTTATTGGTCCAGTCCACAATAGGTAAGAATTTAAATACGCCGTTTTGAATTCCCAGGATAGGTAAGTTAGAACGAGATTTAGATTGCTCATGACGCAAACCGGAGAACCAAGTACTTACTTGCAGTTCATCCAACGCTCGGTGCATCGGTTCTACTTTATTAATGTGATTGTACTTTTCAATACCTTCGATCCCCTGTTCCCAAAGTTTACCGTAACGCGCCTCTTGCCATGCAGGAGAGTGTTCCGCTTTATATATTTGCAGATTTAACCCTAAGCGTTCGGTTAACTCATCGATAAAACGATAAGTTTCTGGGAACAGATACCCTGTGTCAGTCAAAATGACTGGTGTGTCTTTCTTCTCGACAGAGACTAGGTGCAGCATAACTGCAGCCTGAATACCAAAACTGGAAGATAAAGCATGAGTACCAGGTAAATTTTCTAGCGCCCATCGAACACGCCCTTGAGCTGTCAATGTTTCTAAATACTCATTTATCTCTTGCAGGCGAAGCGTACGCTCCGCCTTAGATAAAGAGAGCAGCTCAGCGAGTTCTGGAACAGAATGCTGATGATTAGGCATGGAAATCCCTCTTCGAAATGATCACTTCTTGAATGATGCCTGCACGGATAGTGAAGTCGCCAAAACATTCACCGTCTAGGCGTTCTTTTGCCCAGCGTCCCACCAGCTCATCAATATCAGTCAAAATCTGATCAACGGTAATGTTCTCTTTATACATCTTAGGAATACGAGTACCCGCACGGTTACCACCTAGATGAAGGTTATAACGACCAGGCGCTTTCCCCACTAAACCAATTTCAGCCAACATTGCACGACCACAACCATTTGGACAGCCAGTGACACGCAAAATAATATTGTCTTCTTTTGCTAGACCGTTCTTTTCTAGAATACCTTCCACTTGGGTAACGAAATCAGGTAAGAAACGTTCTGCTTCCGCCATCGCTAAAGGACAAGTAGGAAATGCCACACAAGCCATTGAGTTCTTACGTTGCTCTGAAACCGAGTCATCCATCAAACCGTGTTCACGAGCAATACGTTCGATGTCATCTTTTTGCTCAGCAGGTACACCAGCAATGATCAAGTTCTGGTTAGCTGTCATGCGGAAATCACCTTGGTGAATTTTCGCAATTTCGGCGACACCTGTTTTCAGTGGACGGCCAGGGTAATCCAACAAACGACCATTTTCGATAAACAGAGCTAAGTGGTATTTACCATCAATACCTTTCGTCCAACCGATACGATCACCGCGCCCAGTAAATTCATATGGACGAATAGCTTCAAATTGAACACCCGCTCGACGCTCAACTTCTGCTTTAAACACATCAATACCGACACGGTCTAATGTGTATTTAGTTTTCGCATTTTTACGATTGGAACGGTTACCCCAATCTCGTTGTGTGGTTACGACAGCTTCGGCAATCTTAAGAGTATTTTCTAAAGCGATATAACCGAACTCATCAGCACGGCGTGGATACGTTGATGTATCTCCGTGAGTCATCGCCAAACCACCACCAACAAGAACGTTAAAGCCCACCAGCTTGCCGTTATCAGCAATCGCAATGAAGTTCAAATCGTTCGCGTGAACATCCACATCATTTTGTGGCGGGATAACAACGGTTGTCTTGAACTTACGAGGTAGATAAGTGCTACCCAAGATAGGCTCTTCATCTGGTCCTTCTAGTTTTTCACCATCTAGCCAAATCTCAGCATAAGCACGCGTCTTTGGAAGCAAATGCTCACTGATCTTTTTCGCCCACTCATAAGCTTCTTGATGTAACTCAGACTCTACTGGGTTAGTGGTACATAGCACGTTACGGTTAACGTCCCCTGCTGTGGCAATAGAATCAATCCCAATTTGATGAAGCATTTTATGCATCATCTTAATGTTTGGTTTAAGCACACCGTGAAATTGGAAGGTTTGACGCGTCGTCAAACGGATACTTCCATACATAGTGTGCTCAGCAGCAAACTTATCGATCGCTAACCATTGCTCAGGCTTAATGACACCACCTGGCATACGAGCACGTAGCATCACATTATGTAGCGGCTCAAGTTTTTGTTTCGCACGTTCAGCACGAATATCACGGTCATCTTGTTGGTACATCCCGTGGAAACGAATTAACTGAAAGTTATCCGCAGTGAATCCACCCGTAATTCTGTCTTGTAAATCTTGTTCAATTGTACCGCGTAAGAAGTTACTTTCGCCTTTAAAGCGCTCATTATCCGCAAGTGGACCAAGCACCTCGCCTAACACTTCTTGTACTTTGGTTTCTGGATTAATGCTCATTAGTATACGTCCCTTTGGTAACGTTTCGCTTTACGCAGTTCATTTAGGTATTCCTCAGCTTGTTCCTGAGTAAAACCGCCTTCTTGTTTGGCTACAGTGATCAATGCATCGTGAACATCTTTGGCCATACGAGTCGCATCACCACAAATGTAGATATACGCTCCCTCTTGAATCCACTGCCAAACTTGTTTCGCCTCTTCAAGAATTCGGTGTTGAACATAGACTTTTTCATGTTGATCACGACTAAAGGCCACATCGAGACGAGAGAGAACTCCATCTTTCAGATATTTCTGCCATTCGACTTGATATAGGAAGTCTTGCGTAAAGGTTCTATCCCCAAAGAACAACCAGTTTTTTCCACTCGCGCCACGATTATCACGCTCTTGAATGAAGCTACGGAACGGAGCAATACCAGTACCAGGACCAACCATAATGATTGGAGCATTATCATCTTCAGGTAATTTGAAATTATTATTGTGTTCGATGAACACCTTAACATTATCACCCTCTTCTAGACGGTGACTTAAATAACTGGAAGCGCCGCCTTGACGAGCTTTGCCGTCATAATCGTATTCAACCACACCGACCGTTAGGTGAACTTCTTCATCGACTTCAGCTTGGCTTGATGCAATAGAGTACAAACGTGGAGTTAAACGACGTAATAAAGAGACAAGCTGCTCAGCAGAAAGCGTCACTGGATATTGATGTAGTACATCCACAATCTGAGTTTTGCTCGCGAAATCGCGAAGCTCGTCTTTATCAGCCACCAGCTTTTGTAAATCTGCATTGTCTACCAGCTCACTCAATTTATTGATAAATTGAGGGTTGGCAGCTGTAATTTCGAACTTAGACACAAGTGCACTATGGATAGATAAGCTTTCATCATCCACATCGACACTTTCCACACCAGAAAGGCCTACCGCACTGAGAATTTCATTCGCTAACTCAGAAGAGTTTTCATACCAAACACCAAGTGCATCACCGGGCTGGTAACGGATGCCTGAATCAGATAAATCAATTTCGATATGGCGCACATCTTTACCTGAATCGCGACCAGTGATCTTCTGATTCGTCAGTAAACTAGCACTAAACGGTTTCTGTTTAGTGTATTCCGAGTGAGTCTCACTCTGAGTAGCAGAAGCGGTAGCGATACTTGGAGCAGCGCTTGCCAATGTTTCTTTTACCACAGCGATCGCTTTAGCCGACCACTCTTGTGCTGGCGCATCATAATCAACGTCGCAATCGACACGATCGATAAAACGTTTTGCACCCAGTTTTTCTAAGAATGAGTCGAAGTCTTTACCCGTTTGACAAAAGAACTCATAGCTAGAATCGCCTAGAGCCAACACGCCATATTGTAGGTTCGGTAACTTAGGTGCTTTCTTCGATTGAAGAAATTCATGCAGAGCTAACGCATTATCAGGAGCTTCACCTTCACCATTGGTTGATGAAACGATGATAACGTGGGTCTCTTTCGCTAGGTCTTTACCTTTATAATCACTTGCATCTACAAGAGAGACTGGAATACCAGCGGTACTAGCTTGTTCTTTTAACGCTTGAGCTACGCCTTTTGCGTTACCAGTTTGAGACGCATAAATAATAGTGAGTTTGCCAGCTGGTGTTACAGCGGCTTGAGTAGATGGTGCAATCGCTACGTTCGACGATTGACTTAATCCCCAAAAATAACCACTCACCCACGCTAATTGTGTCGATGAGAGTTGCGAAACGGTTTGTTGCAACTGATTAAGTTGCAAATCATTTAGAGGACTCGCTAGACCAGCTATTTCTTTTGATGTGGTGTTTCCTGAAGACATTGTCACGACTTCCATATTCATTGCGTGACGATAGATTAACCACTCATCTAAATAACAAGAAAGAATAGATAGGTATGTTTTATAACTTTTTGGAAGAAATAAACTTGTAAATCAAAATTCGCGTGATTCAACCCTGACCTGATTAAAACCCACAGCCATGGCTGATTCAGATGCCAAATCCAAGTTGTCGTATTGACATTCGCTGCCGGTCGCATCGGTTAACAAGACAAAACCGCCTCGCTGATGGCGAAACTCAACAATCCAAGCGCCATCTTGAGTAGAAGGTTCGATAATTGCTTCGATAAGCTGCTTATCTTGAAACAGCGATCTAAGTTCGGTAATCGTCATCTCTTGCCCACCCTATCCACCAGCACTGTTAGAATAAAGATGGTCTAGGTCGACAATAAAATCCAGTTTATTTATAAAAGCAACAATAGTTAATTCAAGGCTTGTTGTGTCGAACTAGAAAACGACCCGCACACCGACAAACCAACCTGACGATTTTATTGATTCAGGATCGCTTAAGACACTAGGTATATCACTGTCATTCAACTCCACCTTTGCTTCTCGATACCCTGCTCGTAATACTAACGTTCCCATGTTGATTGGCGTTTGCCATTGAACTCCGAGAGACGTATCGCGATACCGTAAATTATCGCCCCCCAAATGAGCTATATCGGTTTCTGCAAATGCATCGAGCAAAGTATAAGGAATCGCTACCTGCGCATACGCATGAAAGGTCACAGTTGTCGCATTGAAATGATAGGTCTGTTGGTTAACACCAATATACTTACCATCTTTGAAGCGAGATACGTTAATCCCTGTATCCAAGCGATACAAATCGGTATCTAAAGCATGATAGTAAAATAGGTAGCTATAACGATCATAAGCAACATCGTCTTCAACTAAATTCGTGTAATGGAAAGCTAGGTTTGGCAGAACAGGAAACTGATGTTCAAACGCGATATATAAAGAGGGCACATTGGAGGGATCAGTTTCCTCACCCGCCCCCTTTGTTTCTGCCATCCAAACATCGGTTCCTACTTGTCCAGAGTAAAAGCTATCAGCCCCCCAGACAGGAGAAGAGCACAATAAAGGTATCCAAAAAATAGAGTGCACATAGAATTTATGCATCACTGAACTCCATGCTTTCTTTAGTTACTGTTCCTTGTATCTAAGTACCAGTATAGTGAAAAGAAAGTGAGCTGCTGCGTGATAAGAGATTATGCGATCAGGCTCTCCCATAGCGGCGATATAGCCATATGCCCGCACAAACCAAAATGAGCCAAGGCAAAATTTTAAAAACTGTGCCTAACATACTGAGTAGAAACACTACCGCTAGTGCAACAGCCAAAGAGAGCATCAAGTTTAACTTACTGATCCCCAAGCTCCAAAGCGTTGCAAAAAAGGAAAATAAAAAAATAGCCGCGTACATGTAATCGCCCTCTAACGTTCTTTATTGGAACAGTTAATTCTGTTCTCAGTCATATTTTTGTAGAAGCGCATTCTAAATGAGAAGAAGCCAATCCCTTAATGGGATTGGCTTCTTCTTTTTATACATTCAATATTTTATGAATCGAGATCACACATCCAATTCTTGGTAAGGAATTTTCGCCAAGGCTTGCTCTAACACTTCGATACCAGCTCCTGGCTTGTGGGCATTCTCACTAATATGTCGACGCCATTGACGTGCCCCTGGCATATTTTGGAATATACCCAACATATGACGAGTAATGTGCCCTAAATAACTACCATTAGATAAACATGCCTCGATGTACGGATACATTTCTTTGACGATATCAGAGCGTTTCTTCACTGGCGTGTTCAAACCAAAAATCTCTTGGTCTACAAGGGCCAAAATATAAGGATTTTGATACGCTTCACGACCGATCATCACACCATCTAGATGCGTCAGATGCTCTTTGGCTTCCTCGAGCGTTTTCACACCACCGTTAATAGCAATCGTCAGCTGTGGAAAGTCTTGTTTGATTTGATATGCACGTGGGTAATCCAAAGGCGGAATTTCACGATTCTCTTTTGGACTTAAGCCACTTAACCACGCTTTACGAGCATGGATAGTAAATTGCTCACAACCACCTTTATCGGCCACTGTTGCGATAAAGTTGGTCAGAAACTCATAAGAGTCCAAATCATCAATACCGATACGAGTTTTCACCGTGACAGGAATATCGACCACCGCTTTCATCGCCGCAACGCATTCAGCCACCAACTCTGCTTCAGCCATTAAACATGCACCAAAGCGACCATTTTGGACGCGATCTGAGGGACAACCTACGTTTAAGTTCACTTCATCGTATCCACGCTCTTGAGCTAACTTAGCACAGTGCGCTAGATCGACTGGGTTAGAACCACCTAATTGCAAAGCAAGCGGATGTTCTTGCTCGTTATACGCAAGAAAGTCGCCTTTGCCATGAATGATTGCCCCCGTCGTTACCATCTCGGTATACAGCAATGTTTGAGACGTCATTAGACGGTGGAAATAACGACAATGACGGTCCGTCCAATCGAGCATTGGCGCAACAGACAATCGCTGCATAACAAAGTCTTTCGTAATATCAGGTGTTGACACTGATGTACCTCAATTATTCACTTTTAGGGAGGATCATCATGCTCAAAAAGCTTTTAGATCATCGCTACTCAAAAACTCTCAAAAGTGCCTAGGCACCTTTATCATCGGCGAATTATACACACTGAACATCGCTCGTGCAGAACAAATATCACTCTTCACTACTGGTAACGTTGTTTGAGAGCGGCATTCCATCACAACCTTGTGACAGCATATAACTTTAGTCATATCGTAATTGACTGATAAATGGTATTGTTCGATCATCAAAGTGACTCCATTTGCCCTTATCGATGAGAATATCGATGTTAGTGATTGAATAAAGCTCTGCTATTTCTCTAATGCGAAACGATATTCATCGTGAAATGGTATATGATTACTAGAGTCCAACAGCAATGGTGATAAATTTGGACAAAAAGCTAACTCAGCAAGTTGAAGAAATCTGTGCAGCAAGAGGCGTTAGACTTACTACACAACGTAAGCGTGTCTTTGAGCTGATTTGTTCCAGTAAAAAAGCGTCTAGTGCTTACGAGCTTCTTGAAGATCTCAAAGAGAGTGAACCTCAAGCTAAGCCACCTACAGTTTACCGTGCACTCGACTTTTTAATGGAGCAAGGCTTTATTCATAGAGTAGAGTCTACCAATAGTTTTATCTCATGCTGTTCCTGTAACGCTCACAAGCACTTCTCACATCTATTGATATGTGACAAATGCGGTAACGTTATTGAACTGCAAAATGATACTCTTGTAGCTCTATTGGAAGAAAATGCGGAGAAGCACGGCTTTACCATTCAGAACCATGTCATTGAGTCACATGGTGTTTGCCAGTCATGCTCCTCTAAATAATGGATTAAACGAATAGAAGAAGGTTATGCGAGCTGAATTTGTGAACCCGTTTTTAGCTTCATTAATGAATGTGCTAAAAACTATGGCTTCCCTAGAATTGAAGCCACAAAAACCTCGTCTGAAGAAAGATGAGATCGCTCGGGGAGATATCTCCGGACTGATAGGCATGGTTGGCCCTCAAACCAGAGGCTCTATGTCGATTACCTTTGACGAAAGCTTAGCCTTTGAAATTATGCAAAACATGTTAGGTGAACGCCCTAGCAGCATTAATGAAGAAGTGACCGACATGGTGGGTGAAATCACCAACATGGTAACGGGTGGCGCGAAGCGTATTTTGGCCGAAAGTGGATTCGATTTTGATATGGCAACCCCAGTTGTGGTATCAGGAAGAGGTCATACGATTCGTCATAAGTGCGAAGGCTCAATTATCCTGATGCCGTTCGCATCTCAATGGGGTAATGCGTTTATTGAAATCTGTTTTGAATAACGCTCTTCATCCCCTTTGTTAGAATCAAAAAAGCTGATGGCACCGACCATCAGCTTTTTTATTGGTTCTGTATGAATTGTAATAAGAGCCCACATAGTTGGGCTCTTATTATCTTAAGCTCGCAGTTGTTTAAACGCGTTAATCAAACCATTAGTAGAGCTATCGTGAGAGGCTACTTTGCTGCCATCAACCAATTCTGGCAGGATTTGGTTAGCTAGTTGTTTACCTAGCTCAACACCCCACTGGTCAAAGGTAAAGATGTTCCAAATGACGCCTTGAACAAAGATCTTATGTTCGTAAATCGCAATTAGGTTACCTAGTGAACGAGGAGTGATCTCTTTAACCAAAATAGAGTTGGTTGGACGGTTGCCTTCAAAGACTTTGAAAGGAACTAGTGCCGCGATCTCTTCTTCTGATTTACCTGCTTTCACCAATTCAGCACGAACAGTTTCTGCAGATTTACCAAAGGCTAACGCTTCTGTTTGAGCGAAGAAGTTAGACATCAGTTTTTGATGGTGATCGCCAGTTGGGTTGTGAGTTTTCGCTGGAGCGATAAAGTCACAAGGGATCATTTTAGTACCTTGGTGGATCAACTGATAGAAAGCGTGTTGACCGTTAGTACCAGGCTCACCCCAAATGATTGGACCGGTTTGGTAAGTCACAGCGTTACCGTTGCGATCAACGAATTTACCGTTTGATTCCATGTTACCTTGTTGGAAGTAAGCAGGGAAACGATGCATGTATTGATCGTAAGGTAGGATAGCTTCAGTTTCAGCACCGTGGAAATTGTTGTACCAAATACCAATCAGAGCCAAGATCACTGGAATATTCTGCTCAAGTGGAGTTTCCACAAAGTGCTTATCAATTTCGTGTGCACCCGTTAGTAACTCAACATAGTTGTCAAAACCAATTGAAAGAATGATAGATAGACCAATTGCAGACCATAGAGAGTAACGGCCACCAACCCAATCCCAGAACTCAAACATGTTTGCTGTATCGATACCGAATTCAGCAACTGCTTTACCGTTGGTAGATAGAGCGGCAAAGTGTTTTGCCACATGAGCTTCATCACCTGCTGCTTTCAAGAACCAATCACGAGCAGTATGCGCATTCGTCATCGTTTCTTGAGTGGTAAATGTTTTTGAAGCAACCAAGAACAATGTGGTTTCTGGATCAACACCTTTCAACGTTTCAGCAATATGAGTACCGTCGACGTTAGAAACGAAATGCATGGTTAGATGGTTTTTGAAAGGCACGAGCGCTTCAGTCACCATGTAAGGACCTAAGTCTGAACCACCGATACCGATATTCACTACGTCAGTGATTGCCTTACCAGTAAAACCTTTCCACTCACCAGAAATAACGCGTTCAGAAAAAGACTTCATCTTTTCAAGCACAGCGTTGACTGCTGGCATCACATCTTGCCCGTCAACAAACACTGGAGAATTACTACGGTTACGAAGTGCAGTGTGAAGAACAGCACGATCTTCAGTACGGTTAATTTTTTCGCCGCTGAACATCGCTTTAATAGCACTTTTAATATCAATTTCGTTTGCAAGAGCAAACAAGTGCTGCATCGTTTCTTCGTTGATAAGGTTTTTTGAATAATCCACTAGCAGATCAGAACCGAAGCTAGCTGAGAATTTTGCAAAGCGTTCACTGTCTTCAGCAAACAATGTTTTTAAGTTCATGTCTTGCGCAGTTTCAAAATGCGCAGTCAACGCTTTCCAAGCTTCAGTTTGCGTTGGATTGATATTTTTTAGCATGGTATCTATCCCGATATAGCAGTTGGTCTTATTCCTTCGGTAGCAAGCTACTTTGGGAATCCCCGATTAAAAAAAGAAAAAATACCGTGATCTAAAAGGTCACAGCTTAGTAATACGTTTTCGACCACCGAGTATGACTTAGCTCCCTCGTCTCCACATTGAGTTAAGTCAGTAACCCATAGGAATCGGTCCATTATATTGCAATCGCTCCCCGCCCACCATAACGCTATACTGTCGAACAAACAATAGCCTACGGAGAGCTCACCATGTGGCAACAGCACACTATCCTGCTACCCGCTTATCCTCGTGGATTTCACTTAATTACGCGCGATATCGAACAGCAACTGCCTGATCTAAAGAAGATCTCGGTTGGATTACTGCATCTATTTATCCAACATACATCGGCAAGTCTCACCATCAATGAGAATGCTGACCCTACCGTGCGTGGTGATATGGAGCGCTACTTTAATCACGTCGTACCTGAAAGAGCGTCTTACTTTCAGCATACCTATGAAGGTGACGATGACATGCCCGCTCATATTAAAGCATCACTACTGGGATCCAGTGTGACCATCCCTATCCATCACGGAAAATTAGCTTTAGGTACATGGCAAGGCATTTACCTTGGGGAGCATCGAGACTTAGGCGGTCAAAGACGTCTTATCGCGACTCTCCAAGGAGAATGAATAAAGCAGGCCTATTGGCCTGCTTTATTATGGTAAGACATTGAAACTCGTGCGGTAAGTTTGGTTACGAGTTCATAACCTAGCGTACCAATATGAGAAGCGACAACCTCAACTGGTAACTGCTCACCCCATAAAATCGCTTCATCACCGACTTTATCTTGAGCATCTGGACCAAGATCCACCGTCAGCATATCCATTGAAACGCGCCCTGCGATAGGGACAACACGTCCATTGACTACCACAGGTGTACCACTTGGAGCCGTTCTTGGGTAACCATCACCATAACCAATCGCAATGACACCAATGCGTGTATCACGTTGGCTAGTCCAAATCGTACCGTAACCAATGGACTCTCCCGCTTTTACATCACTGACCGCAATCAAATGTGACTTCAAAGTCATCACTGGGCGATACCCCATATCAGCAGCATTTTTCTCAACGAATGGAGAAACACCGTACATGATTATTCCCGGACGAACCCAATCAAATTGACTTTCTGGCCAAGCCAATAATCCAGCCGATGCCGCCATAGAGCGCTCACCTTGTTCATCATCCGTCAATTGACGAAACAGTGAAATCTGCTCAGTTGTCATTGAATTATCGAGTTCATCAGCACAAGCAAAATGGCTGATATAACGCAGTGGTTTAACAACATTCGGACAGGCTTTCAAACGGCGAACAAAGTCAGGGTATTGCTCGGGTCTAACCCCAAGACGATGCATACCACTATCAATCTTTAACCAGACTGATACGGGGTGCTCCAACTCTGCTTGCTCTAAAGCTTCCAACTGCTCAACACAGTGAACGACTGTTTGAATGTTGTTAGTGGTAAGAACCGGAAGATCAACCGGAGAATAGAAACCTTCGAGCAACAGAATCGGTTTTACAATACCACATGCTCTTAGCTGTAATGCTTCTTCAATTCGTGCGACACCAAAGGCATCGACATTCGCATTTTGGGCAATATCTCTTAATCCATGACCATAACCGTTCGCTTTTACGACAGCCATGATCTTACTGTTAGGAGCCTGTTGCTTAATTTTGCCCAAATTAAATTGCAGCGCATCTAAATCAATGTGCGCTGTGGCCGCCTGTTTGTATTGCATAGTACTACTCATCATCGAATGCTGGTCCAGCATAATTATCGAAGCGGGAGAATTGACCTTGGAAAGTAAGACGCACCGAACCAATAGGACCGTTACGTTGCTTACCAATGATGATTTCAGCCGTCCCTTTTAAAGCGCTGTCAGGGTGATATACCTCGTCACGGTAGATAAACATGATTAAGTCGGCATCTTGTTCGATAGAGCCAGATTCACGCAGATCCGAGTTTACAGGGCGTTTATCTGCACGTTGCTCCAAGGAACGGTTCAACTGAGATAGCGCCACAACAGGCACATTCAACTCTTTCGCTAATGCTTTCAATGAACGCGATATTTCTGCGATTTCAAGTGTGCGGTTATCGACTAAAGACGGTACACGCATCAACTGCAAATAGTCGACCATGATCATGGATAAACCGCCATGTTCACGTGCAATACGACGCGCACGAGAACGAACTTCGGTTGGAGTCAAACCTGAACTGTCATCAATAAACATGTTTTTCTTCTCCATGAGTAAACCCATAGTAGAAGAGATTCGCGCCCAATCCTCATCATCTAACTGCCCGGTACGAATACGAGTCTGATCCACACGAGCCAACGACGCCAACATACGCATCATTAACTGATCCGCTGGCATCTCTAGAGAAAAGATAAGTACTGGCTTATCTTGAGACATGGCTGCATTTTCACATAAGTTCATGGCAAATGTGGTTTTACCCATAGAAGGACGAGCCGCCACAATCACCAAATCTGAACCTTGTAAACCTGCGGTCTTCTTATTTAGATCAGTAAACCCAGTATCGACACCTGTCACACCATCCTGTGGCATTTTATACAACAGTTCGATGCGCTCTAGCGTCTTATTAAGAATAGTATCAACGCTTTGTGGACCTTCGTTTTCTGAAGTGCGTGCTTCAGCAATAGCAAACACTTTGCTTTCCGCCATATCCAGCAAATCTTCTGAGGAGCGCCCCTGAGGATCGTAACCCGCATCAGCGATTTCATTTGCTACACCAATCAAGTTACGAACCAAAGCACGCTCTGCCACAATCTCAGCATAAGCATTGATGTTTGCCGCACTTGGCGTATTCTTAGCTAGATCGGCAAGATAGGCAAAACCACCCACATCATCAAGTTGCTCTCTTTGTTCCAAAAACTCAGAAAGCGTAATAAGATCTAGGGGGTCGCTATTTTCTAGGATAGATTTCACCGCATCAAAAATCAGGCGATGAGGGCGACTGTAGAAGTCTTGTGTTACCACTCGCTCAGAGACAGTATCCCAACGTTCATTGTCCAACAACAAACCACCGATGACAGACTGTTCTGCCTCAATAGAATGCGGTGGTACTTTGATAGCATCAACTTGTGCATCAGATGGTTTACGGTTTCGATTTTCAGTTCGTGGTTCAGCCATGACTTCACTCTGTAACGCTTTAATGACCGCTTATTATAGCGGTATTAGATAATTTGTAATTACCCGATCAGAAGTTTGTGGGTTCTCAGGCAGAATTAACCTAGGCTTGACTAATATTCACCATACAAACCCTATCATTCTCTTAGTTAAACACGAATATCAGAGGTTCTTAGTGTCCAAATTTTGGCTTTTTAGTGTTGGTATTTTGCTTTCTGGCATCGCTTGCGCCGAAGACACTGCCCAACCCCAAACCGAAGCGACCGAAAGTAAGGACATAAAAGTACCGTCACCATGGGAAGGACAGGTCGAACTCGGCTACCAAGCCCATTCTGGCAATACCAATACCGAAGCGCTCAATACATTGCTGCAAGCCAGCTACACCGAAGGTCGTCACCGAACGACAGGGCAATGGAAGCTCTATAAATTAGTTCGTGAAACGTATAAAGATAAACGAAAATCGGACTATTCGCTGCAAAGTGACTATAAGCTTGGACCTAAACACTACCTATACAGCAGTTTTAAAGGAACGGATTCGAACTATACCGCCTACTTTAAAGATTATACTTTCTCAGCCGGTTTGGGTTACCAATTGATGCACACTGAAAAGGTCACTTGGGAATTTGAATTAGGTCCTGGTTATCGTTACCAAGAGCCAAACGTGGATGAAATAGACTCCAACGACGTGGTATTTGACGAAACAATTCAAGAGCCGATCATTCGTTTCAATGTTCGCAATGAATGGGTAATTAGAAAAAACCTCAACTTCTATGCTGACGTTACAGTGGTGACCGGTGACAGTAACACCACTTATACCAGTGATGTGGGGTTAACGAACAACATCACCGATAACATCGCTCTTAAGTTAAGCCATAACTTACAGTACTACGACAAAGTACCGGATGGATTGGTTAAACACGACGGCATATTTACCGTTAGTGTGCTCGTATCATTTTGAGCAACAGATAACAGACATAAAAAAACACCAGCCGAAGCTGGTGTTTTTTTTAAGTCAGAATACCGAGAGATTACTCAGCAACAACTTGAAGTTTCACAGCTGCGAAAACTTCTGCGTGAAGTTGAACTTGGATTTCAAATTCACCAGTTGTGCGTAGAGCACCTTCAGGTAGACGAACTTCGCTCTTAGCAACTTCAACACCAGCGGCAGTGATCGCATCAGCGATGTCACGAGTACCGATAGAACCGAATAGTTTGCCTTCGTCACCAGCTTTAGAAGCGATAACTACTGCTTCTAGAGCGTTAAGTTTGTCAGCGCGAGCTTGTGCAGATGCTAGAACTTCAGCAACTTTTGCTTCTAGTTCAGCACGACGAGTTTCGAACATTTCAACGTTAGCTTTAGTTGCCATAACAGCCTTACCTTGAGGGATAAGGAAGTTACGAGCGTAACCAGATTTAACGTTAACTGTATCGCCAAGGGTACCTAGGTGACCGATTTTATCAAGTAGAATAACTTGCATTGCTTAATCCTCTTTCTTAATAAACGGTGCCGATTACTGATGTTTGTCAGTGTAAGGCAGCAGAGCTAGGTAGCGAGCACGTTTGATTGCACGAGCTAGCTGACGCTGATATTTAGCGCTTGTACCAGTGATACGGCTAGGTACGATTTTACCAGCTTCAGTGATGTAGTTCTTAAGAGTTGCTACGTCTTTGTAATCAATCTCTTGTACGCCTTCTGCAGTAAAACGGCAGAATTTACGACGACGGAAGAAACGAGCCATGGGCTATCTCCTGATCTAAATATGAGTAATGTTGTGGGCATGTAACATCAATTTTTTGCGCTTATTTGGCGGGTCAGATAAGTCATAAAACAACTTATCTCGATGATACAGCCTTGTACTAAATTCTGAGTTTAAGTTAATGACCATTTCCACTGGTGAAACTACATCGACAAGAAACTTATCTATACAGCTTACTTTTTGCATTCGTTGAATGGTACTCAAGTCGAGGAGACCATAGGTAACATTCAACAAACTGTGGTTCGAATCAGAATATGAGTAACATTGTTATTCACGTCTTATTTCGAATGGTCAGCAACGAAATTACTCAGCGTTAGCTTCTGATTTCACTTCGTCACGCTTAGTACGCTCTTCTTTAGCTTTAAGCATGATTGAAGGTTCAGTAACTGCGTGTTTAGTACGCATAATCATGTTACGTAGAACTGCATCGTTGAAACGGAAAGCAGTTTCTAGTTCATCGATTACTGCTTGGTCAGCTTCAACGTTCATAAGAACGTAGTGAGCTTTGTGCAGTTTGTTGATTGGGTAAGCCAGTTGACGACGACCCCAATCTTCTAGACGATGTACAGTACCGCCTGCTTCAGTGATAGAACCAGTGTAACGTTCGATCATGCCAGCAACTTGCTCGCTTTGATCTGGGTGCACCATGAATACGATTTCGTAATGACGCATTTATTGCTCCTTACGGATTATTCAGCTTCCCAAGTTGGCCCGGTCATCCAGAGGAAGCAAGGAACGAATGATAATTGACCGAGAATAAAGGAGCACGAATTGTACAGAATCGCTATGGAGTAAGCAAGGGAATTGTGAGGTAGAGCAAGCTTAAAAAAGACAAAGCCCAGATCCATGTCTGGGCTGAATAATAGAAAGTCTATGTTCTTAATCTTCATCAACAAATTGTGCTTGAAGATAATTTTCCAACCCTGTCATATCGATTAAACCAAGCTGAGTTTCCAGCCAATCAACATGCTCTTCTTCGTCTTCGAGAATCTCTTGGAACAAATCTCGCGAGACATAATCTCGAATATCTTCTGCGTAAGCGATAGCATCACGTAGGTCTGGAATCGCTGCCATTTCCAATTTAAGGTCACTCTCGAGCATTTCTTTGGTATCTTCACCAATCATCAATTTCCCGAGGTCCTGAAGATTAGGTAGCCCTTCTAGAAAGAGAATACGCTCGATGATATGGTCTGCATGCTTCATCTCGTCAATAGACTCGTGATATTCCTTGTCAGCAAGATGTTTTAGCCCCCAGTCTTTGTACATGCGGGCATGAAGGAAATATTGGTTGATAGCAATAAGCTCATTGCCAAGAATTTTATTGAGATGTTGAATAATGATTGGATCGCCTTTCATTGATATACCCTCCAGTTGGTTCTATTAACTTTAAGAACCAATATCTAGAGTGTCAAAAAAAGACGATAAAATAATCAACTGGCTTTTTGCAGTTCCAGTGGTTTTACCTGCTCTAAGATCTCTTTTGCTTGGCGAACACAACGACCACATTGGCTCCCCAAAGCAGTACATTTTTTTATTCCACGAATATCAGTCACGCCATGCTCGATGGCTAATTGTTTAATCTTCTTGTCTGATACACCGTGGCAGAGGCAAACGTACATAACATCTTCTTCGCATAAAAACTAAAGACAATATAAACAATAACTATTCTTATTTCCATAATTTATTGAACAAAATATATTCCAATAAATTATATATATTATTATCAATAGGTTACTAAAAAAGCAAAAAGGGAAGCCGAAGCTTCCCTTTTCTATGCGAGGTTCGCAGAAAGATTATTGCAATTAAGCAACGATCTTAGCTACAACACCAGCACCTACTGTACGACCACCTTCACGAATCGCGAAACGTAGACCTTCGTCCATCGCGATTGGGTGAATTAGTTCTACTGACATGCGAATGTTGTCGCCTGGCATTACCATTTCTACGCCTTCTGGTAGTTGGATGTTACCAGTTACGTCAGTTGTACGGAAGTAGAACTGTGGACGGTAGCCTTTGAAGAATGGAGTGTGACGACCACCTTCATCTTTAGACAGTACGTACACTTCTGATTCGAATTTAGTGTGTGGAGTGATTGAACCTGGTTTAGCTAGTACTTGACCACGTTCAACTTCATCACGTTTAGTACCACGTAGTAGTGCACCAACGTTCTCACCCGCACGACCTTCGTCTAGAAGTTTACGGAACATTTCAACACCAGTACAAGTAGTAGTTGTTGTATCGTGGATACCAACGATTGCAACTTCATCACCTACTTTTAGGATACCGCGTTCGATACGGCCAGTTACTACTGTACCACGACCTTGGATTGAGAATACGTCTTCGATTGGCATTAGGAATGGCAGATCGATTGCACGTTCTGGTTCTGGAATGTATTCGTCTAGAGCTTTCGCTAGTTCAACGATTTTCTCTTCCCACTGTGCTTCGCCGTTTAGCGCGCCTAGTGCTGAACCTTGGATTACTGGTAGGTCATCGCCTGGGAAATCGTATTCAGATAGAAGTTCACGAACTTCCATTTCTACTAGTTCTAGTAGCTCTTCATCGTCAACCATGTCACATTTGTTCATGAATACGATGATGTAAGGAATACCAACCTGACGGCCTAGTAGGATGTGCTCACGAGTTTGTGGCATTGGGCCATCTGTCGCTGCAACAACTAGGATACCACCGTCCATTTGCGCAGCACCAGTGATCATGTTTTTAACATAGTCAGCGTGTCCTGGGCAGTCTACGTGTGCGTAGTGACGAGTTGGTGTGTCGTATTCTACGTGAGAGGTATTGATTGTGATACCACGTTCACGTTCTTCTGGAGCGTTGTCGATTGACGCGAAGTCACGAGCTGCACCGCCGTATACTTTAGAAAGTACAGTACAGATTGCTGCAGTTAGAGTTGTTTTACCGTGGTCAACGTGGCCGATAGTACCAACGTTTACGTGCGGTTTCGTACGTTCAAATTTTTCTTTAGACACGATCGTGTTCCTTCCTAGTTATGATTCGCCTCAAGCAACGTATATACTTAAGGCGCGCCAGAAATTGCTATTTTATGCGCCAACGCTCGTTAGCGCAATAGATTCATTATTAACCGCGCTCTGCAACGATTGCATCTGCAATATTTTTAGGCACTTCTGCGTACTCGGAGAACTCCATTGAGTACGAAGCACGGCCTTGAGTTGCTGAACGAAGGTCAGTTGCGTAACCGAACATTTCAGATAGAGGGACTTTAGCATGAATGATTTTTAGTCCTACTGGACCTTCATCCATACCTTCAATGAGGCCACGACGACGGTTTAAGTCGCCAACAACATCACCCATCCAATCTTCTGGAGTGGTTACTTCAACTTTCATTAGCGGTTCAAGAATGACAGGATTTGCTTCAAGCGCACCTTTCCTGAATGCCATTGAGCCAGCGATCTTAAACGCCATCTCACTTGAATCGACATCGTGGAATGAACCGTCGAATAATGTCGCTTTAACATCCAATACCGGATATCCAGCCAACACACCGTTGTTCATTTGCTCCTCGATACCTTTCGCTACCGGGCCGATGAATTCTTTAGGAATTGCACCACCCACGATTTGGTCAACGAAGACAAAGCCTTCACCAGGTTCAGAAGGTTCGATTTTCAGCCAAACGTGACCATATTGACCACGACCGCCTGACTGACGAACAAACTTACCTTCAACTTCCGATTTACCACGAATGGTTTCACGGTAAGCAACCTGAGGTTTACCTACGTTACAATCAACGCTGAATTCACGTTTCATACGGTCAACGATGATATCAAGGTGTAGTTCACCCATACCAGAGATCAGAGTTTGACCAGTTTCATTATCCGTTTCAACACGGAATGAAGGGTCCTCTGACGCTAGTTTGCCCAGAGCGATACCCATTTTTTCTTGGTCTGCTTTAGAACGAGGTTCTACAGCAATCTGAATAACAGGTTCTGGGAACTCCATACGTTCCAAAATCACTTTGTGGTTTGGATCGCAAAGAGTGTCACCCGTAGTCACATCTTTGAGGCCGATGGCCGCAGCGATATCACCAGCGCGAACTTCTTTAATTTCTTCACGTTTGTTTGAGTGCATTTGCACGATACGACCAAAACGTTCACGTTTTTCTTTCACTGAGTTATATACAGCGTCACCAGAGTTAACCACACCGGAATAAACGCGCATAAACGCAAGTGAGCCCACAAATGGGTCGGTCGCAATCTTAAACGCTAATGCAGAGAACGGCTCGTCGTCGCTCGCATGGCGCTCAACTTCATTGCCGTCTTCATCGATACCTTTGATAGCAGGGACATCGACTGGCGCTGGTAGGAAATCAACAACAGCATCCAGGACAGCCTGAACACCTTTGTTCTTAAATGCACTACCGCATGTTGCCAATACGATTTCATTATTAAGCGTACGCTGACGAAGACCCGCTTTGATCTCTTCTTCAGTTAGCTCACCTTCTTCAAGGTATTTATCCATCAACTCTTCGTTAGCTTCAGCAGCAGATTCCACCATGTGGTTGCGCCATTCTTCAGCTAATTCGACTAGATCAGCAGGGATCTCTTCATGGGTATAAGTCATACCCTGATCCGCGTCATTCCAGTTGATGGCTTTCATCTTGATCAGGTCGATGACACCTGTAAACGATTCCTCGGCACCAATGTTTAATTGGATAGGAACTGGGTTTGCACCAAGACGATGTTTAATTTGGTCTACAACGCGTAAGAAGTCTGCACCTGCACGGTCCATTTTGTTAACGAATACCATACGTGGAACGTGGTATTTGTCAGCTTGGCGCCATACAGTTTCTGACTGAGGTTCAACACCTGATGCACCACAGAACACTACAACAGCACCATCAAGCACGCGTAGTGAACGCTCTACTTCGATAGTAAAGTCAACGTGTCCAGGGGTATCGATAATGTTAATACGGTGTGGTTCAAACTGTGCATCCATACCACGCCAGAATGTCGTAGTCGCAGCGGAAGTGATAGTAATACCACGTTCTTGCTCCTGCTCCATCCAGTCCATGGTTGCAGCACCATCGTGAACTTCGCCAATTTTATGGGAAAGGCCAGTGTAGAACAGAATACGCTCAGTTGTGGTTGTTTTTCCTGCATCTACGTGAGCACAAATACCGATATTACGATAGAGCTCAATAGGAGTTTTCCTAGCCACGATTGTATCCTCTTACTAAGGTTAACCTTAGATTGTAGAAATGTGCTGCGAGAGAACCTCGCAGCACAGAAGGCATTACCAGCGGTAATGTGCGAACGCTTTGTTCGCTTCTGCCATACGGTGAACGTCTTCACGTTTCTTAACAGCAGTACCTTTGTTTTCAGCAGCTTCTAGCATTTCAGCAGCTAGACGGCCAGCCATAGATTTTTCACCACGCTTACGCGCAGCTTCAACCAACCAACGCATAGCAAGTGCGTTACGGCGAACCGGACGTACTTCTACTGGAACTTGGTAAGTTGAACCACCCACACGGCGAGATTTAACTTCTACCGCTGGGCGAACGTTTTCAAGAGCTTCTTCAAATACAGCTAAGTGATCTTTACCAGATTTCTCAGCCATAGTATCTAGTGCAGTGTAAACAATTTTCTCTGCAACTGATTTCTTACCGTCAACCATAAGAATGTTAACGAATTTTGCCAGCAGTTCAGATTTGAACTTTGGATCTGGAAGGATCTTACGCTGACCAATAACGCGACGACGTGGCATGGATTTTCTCCGTTGTCTTTTTCAGGTTTTATCCAAAACTTTGCAGTTTTTTCAAAAAATTCAAAATAATTTAGTGTTTGGCCTTACTTAACGGATTCCATTAAGACTTAGGACGTTTCACACCGTACTTAGAACGAGCTTGTTTACGGTTGTTAACACCAGAACAGTCAAGTGCACCGCGAACAGTGTGGTAACGCACACCTGGAAGGTCTTTAACACGACCACCACGGATAAGAACAACTGAGTGCTCTTGAAGGTTATGGCCTTCACCGCCGATGTACGATGTTACTTCGAAGCCGTTTGTCAGACGTACACGACAAACTTTACGAAGTGCTGAGTTAGGTTTTTTAGGTGTAGTAGTGTAAACACGAGTACAAACACCACGTTTTTGTGGGCACGCTTCTAGTGCAGGCACGTTGCTTTTAACAACTTGCTTTACACGAGGTTTACGTACCAACTGGTTAATAGTTGCCATTAACTAGCTCCTGATTTACTGAAAGTAAGCTTTGTGAAAAATCTATCCCTACATAAATAGGGACGCAAAATTCTATGCAGCCGATGGTGGTGTGTCAAGAAATATACAGATCTTTTTTCACCGATTGGGAAAGATAAACTTGATTAGAAAAGAGTCCAAACGTGGCCAATATCACCAAGTAATTGATTGCTTGTATTGTTCAGTAAGCTCTACGAATCCCAACATATCAACCACATGAACTAATGGGGAGACTTTTTCTCTCCAACCTCGAGCGTTGAGATCCTCTAGCAATGCGTAGATCGATCCTTGCTCAGACAAAAGCGAAAAGGTCGCTGAATGTTGGCTAAAGCCATACACAGCTCCTTCAACAAGAAGCAATGCATCCTCTTCTTGATACAAAGACATCACTAGAGGCAACTTGTCGATGTTTTTCACGATATGTAACATCTCATTCCCTCCTAATAATTGACGATTTTATCGAAACTGGCCAATTGCTCAGCCACATTTTTACGTGGAATAACTTCGCCATCGATGATCAATTCACTTACATCGATACCCCATGCATTTAAGCTATCTTGGCAGATAAAACGCGCTTCGATATCGTAGAGATCCAGTAACTTAAACGCACTGATGTAATTACGACTCAGAATAAGATCGGGTTGTTGGCTCTGTAAAAGTTGTAACACGCCCTCACCGATGAAGAAAACACCAATCTCTTCACTGTAGGCAGATGCGGCCAAGACAGCATCGAGAGCTTCTCGACCTGCCGAAGTTTGGTGTGGAGCGGTATGAAAAACAAAAGCTAATTTACTCAAAACTGCACCACTCGATCCTGCGTTAATAACGCTTCAGCTAAACTGCCTAAACCACTCTGGTCAAAGCCTTTAGCCAAACTAGTCTGTTTTAGATGATGTTGCTGGGCTTCCTGGTCACCAATCACCCCGCGTCTCAAAGAGGCAGCGACACAAGTTTCTAAACGCACGTGATGTTCAAGTGACAATGCTTGCCAAGCTTTAACTAAATCAAATTCGTCATTCGCAGGCAAAGTTAGGGCTGAGCCATTGTGCACCCCTTCTTGATAAAAGAAGACGCTCACAAGGGTGTGACCTTTGGCGATGAGAGCTTGAGCAAACAAATAGGCATTGCGAGCCGACTGTGTACCATAAGCTGGCCCATTAACGAGCAATGTATAAGTTAGTGGCGTAGCCATAGAACTCACTTCTCGTCTTCCTCGGTTTTACGTTGGCGAATATAGAGATAAACCGTATGTTTCGATATGTTAAGGCGATCCGCAACACGGTTAATCGCATCTTTAATATCGAAAATGCCTTTATCGAATAACTCCATCACAATCTGGCGGTTCTTAGTATTATTCGATACCGACTTATCGGCGTTAATCTCTTCTATCGTACGCTCAACGGTCTGATCCACCAGCTCTTCAACATCGCTAGCAAAGTTAACATTTGATGCAGCAGCTTGAGCCTCAGGTGTAGGCAAAAATGAATTGAGAATTTGGGAAAATGGCGCATCCAAGTTCACGTTAATACAAAGTAATCCGATGACACGATTATCACCATTGCGAATTGCAACGGTAATCGACTTCATCAAAACCCCACCTTTTGCCCGAGTAAAATAAGAACGTGAAAAATTACGCTCTGAACCCTCTATGTCTTTCAACATCTTAAGAGCTAAATCGGTAATTGGTGACCCAACTTGGCGTCCTGTGTTCTCTCCGTTCGCGATCTTCACAGCAGAGGTATTGAGATCTTCCAGTGAATGCAAAACGATTTCACAAAAGGGACCAATCAAACTGGCGATACCGTCTACCACTGCTTCATAAGATTTAAGAATCACTTTGTCATGTTGAGTAAAAGGCTTCACATGCACGGATTCCATCTCCAATAGCAGATCAGGATTAATGGTTTCTGTGGTTGTCACTGTTTTTGACCTTAGAACAATAATTCAACAAATTGGGGTAAGTTTATCAGAAAATTTTAATATTGGTTTGCTCTATATTATCAACAAGTGACGTAGAACAATTTATATCTTGTTACTGATACAAAAAGGGCCTGTAATACAGGCCCTTTTTCATCATTTAATCAACTGCTCGATTATTTTTTAGCCTGAGGCTTGTCAGCAGCTTTTGCATCTGGTTTTTCAACTTTCAACAGCTCAACTTCAAATACGAGTGTTGAATTACCAGGGATGGTTGGTGTGGCTTGTTCGCCGTAAGCCAATTGTGGTGGAATAACAAACTTGTATTTCGCACCCACTTTCATTAGCTGAACACCTTCAGTCCAACCAGGGATAACGCGGTTTAGTGGGAATGTTGCTGGTTCACCACGATCGTATGAACTATCGAATTGAGTACCATCAACTAGAGTTCCTTTGTAGTGAACTTCTACTGTATCTGTTGCTTTAGGTGATTCACCAGTACCTTCTTTCTCTACTTGGTACATCAAACCAGATTTAGTGGTTTTAACACCTTTCTCTTTAGCAAATTTCGCGCGGAAATCTTCACCTGCTTTTTGGTTTGCAGCTGCTTTCTCTTCTTGCTGAGCTTTCATTTTTTCAGCAACGCGTTTATCAAGACCTTGAAGAACTTCACGAGTCTCGTCATCTTTCATGCCTGCTTTGCCAGCAAATGCGTCTTCGATACCTTGCAGAACGATATCTTTCTTAAGCTCAATACCAATTTCTTTTGGTTTTTCTAGGCTAGTCGATAGGTAGTTCGCAAATGACACACCAATAGCGTAAGCTGCTTTGTCATCGTCTGATTTAAAGTTTACTGCGCTTTGTGATTGCTCAGCTGCAGGTTTAGTGTCCGCTTTTTTAGGTTCATCTTTCTGGCAGCCAACAGCTAACATGACAGTAGCAGCAAGCAGTGACACTTTAAATAATGATTTCATCAAATTCTCCAATTATTCGGCAGTCCTATTGGATTGTGCACAAAACTGAGTTTTCCATTGGTGCACAACGCACAATTGTACCAATATAGCTTTATGTTATGCGATTGTCTTTATACTAAGTGGAATATTAAACGTGAAACCAATAATTTCTCATTTCATCCTATGTACGTGTGTCATCATGACGTTAACTGGGTGTTTTTTCACGAGTAATTCCGTTGAAGAATGGGATCTTGAGCCCAACGGTTCCACCGCTTTTGGTTTAAGTCGCGACGGGCGATTTGCCTTAATTTACTCAAAAGAACATCAGTTAATATTGTGGGATCTCACAGAGCGTAAACGTCTAGCAGACTTAGGTGCTCAAGATCCTGATGCCAATACCGTGATTAACATACGTATCTCAGATAACGATCGCTACGCGGTGACAGCCACTCAGACCGACTTCGCTGTTTGGGATTTAGGCATGGCACAGGCAAAAGGACTGTGGTCAATTTCTGATGGCCTAATTCGCGATATTGATATCTCTAGTGACGGACAGCAAGTCCTATTGGGGTTATCCAATGGAAAAGCTATCTACGTCGACTTAGTCAGCGGTAGACGTATAGAGTTCCTTGCCCATTATGAAAAAGTCAACACAGTTGCCCTTTCTCCAAACGGTCGATACGCCTTAACTGGGGGCAATGATTACAATGCTTATCTCTGGGATACCCAAACCGCTCAAATCATCTTAACGTTTAAACATGAACACAGAGTGAATAGAGTCGCTTTGCAACGTGATGGTGAACTCGCATTTACCTCTGACGATACAAATGATGCTGTGATATGGAATTTAAAAACAGGGAAAAAGCAGGCAACATTACGCAGCTTCTCGCGCCAGCTTATCTTTACTAGTGCACGTTTTAGTGATGACGGTCGCTATCTGATTACTGGTACACCTTCTAGCCGTATTGACGTATGGAATACGCACACCGGAAAACACCTAGACTCTTTTGACACCAAACCAAGAAAAGATGCGCGACCTCCTCGAGCGGTAGTGTATGATGCCACACTAGATAAACAACAACGCATTATCTCAGCCTCTTCTGCTGGGATTGCTCAAGCTTGGAAATTCGAAGAGTAACCATGACAGACGCATCAACCACAAAACTGCAGCAACGCATTGACGATTTAGAATGCCAACTCGCCTTTCAAGAGCAGACCATTAGCGAACTCAATGATGCATTGAGCCAGCAGCAGCTGCTGATCAGTAAAATGCAGGATCAAATGAGATACGTGGTGGGGAAAGTCAAAAATATGAGTACTTCGAATATCGCCGACCCTTCCGAGGAAACACCTCCACCACATTATTGATTTTAAAGAATAATTGCTTACAGAAAGAAATGAGCAATAACGAGGCCTGCAACCACTAGGCAACCGCCCATGCGGCGCAATTGTTGGTCAGGTTGTTGGCTTAGTTGAGCGATCATCGCCCGCCAGCCTTGTGGGGCCAACAAGGGACCAATTCCTTCAATAATAAGTACTACGCCTAGTACACCAAATAAGGTTTTCACTAACGCCCTCTTCTCACAATATTATCTGTTTATAAGGTTTCCCAAGATAACGCATCACTGTCGATACTCCTAATAGCAGACAAAAAAAGGTCCCTTGCGGGACCTTCTTAATACTGTTCGACATCAACGCCTTACTTAGACTTCACAGAACCTTTCGCATCGTTCATGTACTTGAAGAAATCACTCTTAGGATCAAGAACTAGGATATCGCTCTTACTATCAAATGATTTTTCATATGCTTGCAAAGAACGAAGGAAGCTAAAGAATTCAGGATCTTCGTTGTAAGCTTTTGCATAAATCTTAGCCGCTTTAGCGTCAGCGTCACCGCGCGTTACACGGGCTGTCTTATCCGCTTCTGCTAAGATAGTTGCCACTTCAAGTTCCGCTTGAGCACGAATGACTTCTGCTTTTTCACGACCTTGAGAACGGTGCTTACGTGCAACAGATTCACGTTCAGCGCGCATACGACGATAGATAGATTCACTGATTTCATCAGGTAAGTTGATTTTCTTCATACGGAAATCAACTACATAGACACCTAAATCTTTCGCTGCGCTTAGTTGTGTATCTTTCAAAACGTTAGCCATGATTTGGTCACGCTGACCATCAACTTCTAACGCTTCTTTTGCCGCTTCGGTGGTCACTACATCAGCATCAGTACTATCAGGCAATACATCATCATTACGCGGACCAGAAACGATCTGCTTAATTTCACGTGAACCGATTTCTGCACGCAGTACGTCAGTCACTTTACGTTCCAATAGCGCTTCAGCGGTAAGAGTGTTACCACCACCTGTAGCAAGGTAGTAACGGCCAAAGTCTTGAATACGCCATTTCACATAAGAATCGATGATAACGTCTTTCTTCTCAGAGGTAACGAAACGGTCTGAACGGCCATCCATGGTTTGAATACGAGCATCTAAGGTTTTAACTCGGTCAAACATAGGCATTTTAAAGTGCAGTCCAGGCTCATAGATTTTTGACAAATCTTGTTCGTTTTTCATTACCTTACCGAAACGAATAACGATACCACGTTCACCTTCAGGGATAACAAACATCGACATGAGCAGTAACGCCAGAACAACGACAACCGCTGGGATCATTAACTTACGCATGCTTAGTATCTCCCTTGACGTGAATCGTTAGTGCGTGATTGAGTATCTGTGGTGCTCTTTTTACTGTCTGAATTTGGTGAATCCACCGTTACTGAGTCGTAGATAGAAGACGAGTCAGATTGACTGCTATCTTGTGACTTAGAAGAGGCAGCTTTACCAGTCAGTTTATCTAAAGGCAAATACAACAAGTTACCGCTAGATTTCGAATCAATCAGCACTTTAGAAGTACTAGAGTAAACTTTCTGCATTGTATCCAAGTAGAGACGATCACGAGTCACTTTTGGTGCTGCCTCATATTCTGGCAATAGTTTCTCAAACTGAGCTACTTGACCTAAAGCTTCGTTAATCGTTCTTTCACTGTAACCCTGAGCTTCTTTCTTCAGACGTTCAGCACGACCAGTCGCTTTTGGCAGAATTTCGTTTTTATACGCTTCTGCTTCACGAATGAAACGTTCTTCATCTTCTCGAGCCGCAATCGCATCATCAAAGGCGTCTTTGACTTGCTCTGGTGGGCGAGCTGATTGGAAGTTCACATCAACAATCGAAATACCCATATCGTAAGAATCGATAATCTGGTTTAGCGTTTGTTGGGTAGTCTGACGAATCTGTTGACGACCACTGGTTAGGATGCTGTCCATCAAAGAGTCACCAATAACAGCACGCAGTGCAGAATCCGTTGCTTGACGAAGGCTGTCGTCAGCATTGGTTACTACATACAAATACTTGTATGGGTCAGAAACGCGATATTGCACATCCATTGACACCGTCACTACGTTTTCGTCTTTGGTTAACATCAAACCAGAGGCGCGCAGTGAACGAATCGCTTGTACGTTGACCGGGGTAACTTGGTCAATAAAGCGCGGACGCCAGTTCAAACCAGGATCAACGATACGATCGTATTTACCTAAACGCAGGACAACACCACGTTCAGCTTCACCTATGGTATAGAAACCGGCAAAGACCCAAATGACAACGGCGATAAGCGCAATGACACCGATACCGATGACTCCGCCATTTGTAAAAGAAGGACCTTTACCACCACCCTTCTTGCCAAACTTGCCTCCAAGCTTTTGACTCAGCTTGTTAAAGACTTCGTCTAAATCCGGAGGACCTTGCTCGCGGCCACCATTGTTACCACGATTATTATTACCCCAAGGGTCATTATCGCGGCCATTGTTGCCGTTGTTATTACCAGGCTCATTCCACGCCATTAGAAAGCTCCATCATTTGATATGACGTTATACTCTAGCAGTCATTTAAGTAACTATAAAGTCACGCAAAACTGCTGGTTCTCTTTTTTCTAGTCTAGACCAATCCACCTGCTGGAGACGAACTGTGATCAATAAATTGCCTTCTGGATCATATTCTTCCTGCTTAATACAGTTCATTTGGAAGAAAATACTGCGAATTCGACCTAAATGTTGTGGTGGAATACGCAAAGTATATTCAACTATTTGACTTGCTAAGCGTTCAGTCAATGCATCAAACAGAAGATCAATTCCGATACCTTCCATTGCTGATAACCAGACAACTTTTGGCATCCCCTCGTCATCACGCTCAATGCGTGGTTGAGGATCTTCTAGGTTATCGATTTTGTTCATGACGAGTAGAGTCGGCACTTCATTTGCGTCGATTTCTAATAACACGCCATTAACCGCATCAATATTCTCACGAAAGCGCTCATCAGTCGCATCGATAACATGTAACAAAATGTCAGCTTCTTGAGTTTCTTGTAACGTCGCTTTAAAAGCGGCAACAAGATCATGTGGAAGATGACGAATAAACCCTACTGTGTCGGCCAAGATCGCAGGACCGACATCTGCCAGCTCGATCTTTCTTAATGTAGGATCTAGTGTGGCAAACAGCTGATCGGCTGCATAAACCCCCGCCTCAGTAATGCGGTTAAATAGGGTAGATTTACCCGCGTTGGTATAACCAACCAGTGATACTGTTGGAATATCAGCACGGTTTCGCGCACGACGCCCCTGTTCACGTTGCTTCGCCACTTTCTCTAGGCGACGCAAAATCGCTTTAATACGTTCACGCAATAAACGTCGGTCAGTTTCTAGCTGGGTTTCACCTGGGCCACGTAAACCAATCCCGCCTTTTTGACGCTCCAAGTGCGTCCAACCACGAATAAGTCGAGTCGACAAATGGCGCAACTGTGCCAGTTCAACTTGTAATTTACCTTCGTGAGTACGCGCTCGCTGCGCAAAGATATCTAAGATCAATCCTGTGCGATCAATCACTCGACATTGACATAACCGTTCAAGGTTACGCTCTTGGGCTGGAGAAAGGGCATGGTTGAAAATCACCACGTCTGCAGACACATCTCGAACTGCATCGGCGATTTCTTGGGCTTTACCTTCACCTACGTAATATTTAGGGTGCGGAGTTTGTCGACTACCAGTAACCACTCGTAATGTCGACACTCCGGCGGATGATATCAGCATTTTACATTCGCTGAGATCAGCCCATTCACCCTCTTGCGTGAAGTTGATATGAACAAGTACGGCTCGCTCCCCGGATTCATAACGGTCAAACAAGCTATCAACTCCTTATAAATAAACTTATTAATTAATCTTCCGCTTTGTCAGAAGGACGATCCTGCGCTGGACGATCACCAGTGTGGTGACTAACTGGACGAGCAGGAACGACTGTAGAAATCGCGTGTTTGTATACCATTTGGTTAACGGTGTTTTTCAAAAGGATCACAAACTGATCGAAAGACTCAATTTGGCCTTGTAGTTTGATACCGTTCACTAGGTAGATTGATACAGGGATACGCTCGCGACGTAGTGCATTTAAGAATGGGTCTTGTAGAGATTGCCCCTTAGCCATTTTATTTTCCTTATTTGTATTTTGTAGTAATTATTTAGCTAGCGGTGCACTAGAGTTCTGTGCGGCCTTTACATCTGAGCTAAACGAATGAAAACACCCTGATCCGTTATTGGGGCACACATAGCCAAGTTCAAGTAACGGATCCTTTACAGGGCACATTACGCAAAAGCGATCCCATTATACACAGCTTACTCAATCAGATGCTATGGCATTTGAGAGAGTTTCTAAGGCGTGTTCAATGTTCTCACTATCTAACCAAGTTAAATCATCCCAGCTGCGTAACCAGGTGATCTGCCGCTTGGCCAATTGACGAGTTGCACAGATGCCACGAAAAATCGCCTCATCCAAATTGCAATTCCCGTCTAAGTAGTCCCACATTTGACGATATCCAACACAACGGATCGATGGCAAATCAGGATGAAGATCTTTTCGAGCATAGAGGGCTTTCACCTCATCTTCAAACCCTGCTTCGACCATTTTTTCAAACCGCAGTTCAATACGTCTATGCAGTTCTGCCCTTTCCTTGGGAGCAATTGCGAACTGTTTAACTCGAAAAGGAATTGCTTCCCCTTTCGTTTCGGTCAGTTCAGTTAAAGTTTTACCCGAAATTCGATAAACTTCCAATGCCCTTGATAATCTTTGTGGATCATTAGGATGAATCCGCTCAGCCGACACTGGATCAATCATCTTCAGCTCATCGTGCAGGAATGACCAACCCTTAGTCAATGCCTCTTGCTCGATTTGTTGACGAATTTTGGGATCTGCTGCCGGTAACGGAGATAATCCCTCTAGTAAGGCCTTGTAATACAACATAGTTCCGCCCACTAAAAGGGGAATTCTGCCGCGCGAAACGATATCATTCATCTCGTTTAACGCATCACGACGAAAATCCGCCGCTGAGTAAGACTCACTAGGATCCAAAATGTCTATCAATTCATGAGGCGCTTGCGCTAACTCTTGCGCTGTAGGCTTAGCCGTACCAATATCCATCCCTTTGTAGATCAATGCTGAATCTACACTAATGATATCAACAGGATATTTTTGACGCAGTCGAATAGCGAGGTCTGTTTTACCAGACGCAGTTGGTCCCATCAAAAAGAGGGCAAGAGGTAGTTGTTTGGTCATGAAGTCAATGCTGCAATAGTCGCTGAAAAGTCTATAGGTCGAACAAAGTGTCCATCTTGCAAAGGAAGTTTCCCCTGCCACAACTGCTCTATTTCTGAGATCAACTGTATCGCCTCAGATAGAGTGTAGTCAGTTTTTGCGGATTTAACACGCTCACTTAACCATAGGGTCAATTGAGTATGATCCAAACATGGGGCATCTTCGTCCAAAGTTAAGGCCGCATAAGATAACAGATCTGGCACAAGAAGTTGTAAGTTTTGCTGTCTTATTGGCTGAGGAACCCCCATCACCATAACCATCTGCTTAGTTCTAGGCTGCAAATCTAAGCCAAATTGCAAAAATAGATCATGGTAACGTTCAACCGCCACTTGCTCACTTGGCGAAACTTTAACTGACAGAGGCACCAGTAACGGCTGACTTTTTAACGCTTGATGTGAGGCATCTAACTGTCCAAGGAGCTTCAAATGCTCGGCTTGCTTAAGTGACACCAACACACAACCTTGTGCCGACCCCATCACCAGATATTGCCCTTGAATAACAGCCACCGCTTTACCTAATTTTTCGATAGGCTCGGCAAAGTCAACCGACTCATTTTTTTCAGGATGAACAGAGAGATGTGGCTGATCATGCATTGGGGGCGTTTGCATCAGTTGCTGATAAACACGCACCTGAGCAGCAGTTGGAGCGTTATCGCCTTTATCATTCGTTCTCTTACGCTCTGCCTGACGACTCGATGGCTGCCATTCACGCAGACTTGGCGTCGCTTCCTTAACTTGATGATCCTTTTGCGACGATCGACTGTCGCTGTCTGGTTTTTCGTATCCGGTGCGTCCGGGATACGCGGGCGTTTGTTCAATCGCCTGCCAAATACGTTCAGGTACCGAAGAGGTTGATGCTTCGGCACTTTCATCCTGTTCTTCATCATTTGTAATATGAAATGCAGCGTCATTGAGCGCTGGCGTATCAATATGGCAAGCTTGTGACAAGGCACTACTCACAGCTTGATAGATAAAATCGTGAACCAAGCGCGCTTGATGAAAGCGAACTTCATGCTTGGCTGGATGAACATTCACATCCACTTGATGTGGATCGATCTCGATAAACAGAACATAAGTAGCGTATTGATCAGCACGTAAGCTAGTTTCATAACTTTGGCGGATCGCATGATTGATCAACTTATCTTTCATCATGCGCCCATTCACATAGCAGAACTGTAAATCACTCTGTTGCCGAGCACCTTCTGGGGTGGTAATCCAACCGGATAGCTTTAATCCTTGGTGCTCCAGATCAACTCGTAACATTTCTCGGGCAAAAGCACTACCGCATACGGCCCCAACACGCTTCTCTTCTTGAGCACGAGTTTGGGCGGCTCGGTACTGCCTGACGACGGCCCCGTTATGGCGCAAAGAAAATGTCACATCAAAACGGCTTAAAGCGATACGTTTCACTAACTCATCAATATGAGCAAATTCCGTTTTTTCGGTACGCAAAAACTTGCGGCGCGCTGGCGTATTAAAAAAGAGATCCAATACTTCGACTGACGTTCCAACAGGATGTGCGGCAGGTTGAAGCTGTACCGCCATATCACGACCTTCGCTGTAGGCAGACCATGCTTCTTCTTGAGCAGGTGTTCTCGAAGTCAGCGTTAAGCGAGAGACTGAACTGATACTCGCTAGCGCTTCACCACGAAAGCCAAGGCTCATGATCGCTTCTAGATCATCAAGGTTATGGATCTTCGACGTCGCATGGCGACTTAAAGCCAAAGACAATTCATCTTTTGGGATCCCCGAACCGTTGTCACGAATACGGATTAGCTTCGCGCCCCCTTTCTCAATATCAATATCGATTCGGGTCGCGCCTGAGTCCAAGCTGTTTTCCACCAGCTCTTTCACAACGGAGGCTGGTCTTTCAACCACCTCACCAGCCGCAATTTGGTTGGCAAGGCGAGCAGGTAAAATTTGGATCGCCATGATTTACTTATTTATTTGGAATAATGAGTACTTGACCAATGGCCAGATTATCAGACTTAAGGTGATTTGCCTCGCGGATACTCTTCACACCCACATCGTATTTATCGGCAATCTTACCCAAGAATTCACCTCGAGCCACAGTATGCTTACGGATTGGGCTGTCTTTCAACGACACCGTCATTTTCAGTTTTTGCCCCACCCACAAGGTATTGGATTTCAGGCTATTCTCTTTTTTAATGTCAGCGACGGCCACTTTATAACGACTGGCAATTTGGCCCAAATACTCTCCGGATTTCACCACGTGAGTCACAACTTGAGTTTCTACAGGGTTACTTTCTTGAGGCACATCGATAGAAGTATGCCCGCCGGGAATACGCAGTACTTGCCCAACACTTAAAGTGTCATCCTTAAGTCCATTTTCCTTTTTAATATCATCCACAGACATACCAAAACGATGCGCTATGGTCGATAACGATTCACCGCTTTGAACTCGATAGCTATGAGTTTTATTACGATTGGCAAACAACGTACCTTCAGGCGGATTATCTTTAAAATACTGGACTACTGCCGTTGCAATGGCGCGAGCCAACTTATCTTGATGACTACGTTGGAATAACAGCTTCTCTTCCGATGGGTTTGAAATAAAGCCCGTCTCAATTAACACCGATGGAATATCCGGTGACTTCAACACCGCTAGACTAGCATTCACGGGTTTCGAACGGTGCAGGTAAGCCACTTTGCTTAATTGACTAATAATGTCACTGGCAAGGGTATACCCCTCTTTTTGCGAATGACTAAATTGCAGATCAAGCAATGTTTGACTGATGTTCTTGTCACTGTTGTTTTTCGCTAAGACAGCGCCTGCGCCACCGAGGAGCTCTGATTGCTCTTCATGGTTTTCTACCCAACGCGCTATTTCAGTATTCGCTCGACGAGTATTGAGCACAAACACCGACGCCCCTCTTGGACCAGGTGAATTAAACGCATCCGCATGGATTGATACCAGCAAATGTGCTTTTTGTTCTCGAGCAATTTCAGTACGCTTATTCAAACTAACATAATAATCCCCAGAACGAGTCAAAATCGCTTTCATACCAGGGACTTGGTTAATTAAATCAGCGAGTTTTTTCGCCACACTGATAGTGACATTTTTTTCAAAACGATGGCCAGGTCCAATAGAACCTGGATCTTCCCCACCATGACCAGGGTCGACAGCGACGATGATATCGTCATTTCCCGATAGTTGTGAAATATCACGACTGGCTTTTAACTTCGCAATCGAATTACTCGCAGCTTCTTTTGGTGTTTCATTCGGCAAATCGACTACTAACCTATGACCATATTGCCCACCAGGGGTCGGCGGCAAGGTAAAAAGCTGTGGAGAGATATGCTTACTCAGCTCCATGACCAAACGAAATGTGCCCTTCTCTGGAGGAGAACTGGCACGAATCTGCTTTATAATTGCGCTGTCAGTAACCTTGATTGGCAACTTGGCTTGTGATGATGTGGATTTAAGATCAATCACGAGGCGATTAGGACTGGATAAGGTGAAGTAGCTGAATTCCACTTCAGACTTCACATCCATCACAATACGCGTTTCATCAGGAGAAGGCCAAACACGGATGCCTTCCAATACGTTTGCTTGAGCAAGCGTTGACACCACACATGAAAAGAGCCCAAAGAGATAAACTACGACACGAAAACGGTTAACAATCAACATAACTCCAACTGGCTCAATAAGGTACGTCCATACTCGTCATTCGCGGTAATAGCAACTTGACGCTGCTGCCCATCATAGCGAATATCGATAGTCAAATTTGGCTGAGGCAATAACCCCTTGCCTTTTTCTGGCCACTCGACCAAACAGATAGCATCACTGGTAAAGTAATCACGAATGCCCATGAACTCGAGTTCTTCAGGATCGGCAAGGCGGTATAAATCAAAATGATATACCTGCCAATTGTCTAGCTGATAAGGCTCCACCAAAGTATACGTAGGACTTTTTACATTCCCCTGATGCCCCAACGCACGAATAAAACCACGGCTAAACGTTGTCTTACCTGCGCCAAGATCTCCGTACAAAAAGATCGTCGTTTGCTGACGACACAAGCTGGACAACGCAGTGCCCAAAGCAACGGTATCTTGTTCGTTCTTCAGAGTAAAAGTCTTGGTGTTCATGAAATACTATCTCAAAAAGGATCGCCTTAACGGCGCAAAATATGCTTATAGAACAGGAATAGTAAACTGTAGTTGATTTGATTAACAAGATCTCTTCTGTAAGCAAACAGAAAAACATGCTCAGTTTCATGTTAAATTGCTAGGACTCACACACTAGATCCCACCGATTAGATCCGTTAAGATCCTCGCCCCTTTTGGATCGTAGATATGATATGAACTATCAAGCTCTGGCAGATAACATCAAAATTTGGGCTCAAGAGCTAGGCTTTAGCCAAGCTGGTATCTGCGATGTCGATCTCTCTGAACACGAAGAAGCTCTACAGCGGTGGTTAGACGCTGGGTATCATGGTGACATGGATTGGATGGCGCGCCATGGCATGATGCGTGCGAGACCCGCTGAGCTCTTACCAGGCACCATTCGTGTGATTAGTGTTCGTATGGACTACCTTCCTCCAGAGGCTCACTTTGCCTCCAATCTAGAAGATGGGTCACAAGCCTACATCAGTCGCTATGCTCTAGGTCGCGACTACCATAAGCTAGTACGCAACCAACTTAAAAAGCTCGGCGACAAAATAAAAGAAGTGACTGGAGAATTGGGATACCGTCCATTTGTCGACTCAGCTCCGATTCTTGAGCGCCCTCTAGCACAAAAGGCTGGCCTAGGTTGGACAGGCAAACATTCGCTCATTCTCGATAAACAGGCTGGGTCATGGTTCTTTCTAGGCGAACTGCTGATTGATATTCCATTACCCATCGATACTCCTCAAGAGAATCAATGCGGTAAATGTACTGCCTGCATGACGTCATGCCCTACCCAAGCGATCGTCGCAGAAGGCGTCATTGATGCACGCCGCTGCATTTCTTATCTCACCATCGAATTTGCTGGCATCATTCCGGAAGAGTTTCGGCCACTCATGGGTAATCGCATTTATGGCTGCGATGACTGCCAACTGGTATGCCCATGGAATCGCTTTGCCGAAATAACCCAAGAGCCAGACTTTCATCGTCGAAAAGCGTTCATGAACCCCGATCTGCTCGCATTGTTTGCATGGGATGAAGCAACATTTCTAAGGAATATGGAAGGTTCAGCCATCCGCCGTATTGGACATGAGCAATGGCAGCGTAATCTGATTATCGCCATGGGTAACGCCCCCTATTCCCAAGCAATAATAGCGACATTAGAAGATGCCAAAGGGAAATCAGACCTTTTAGACGCTCATATTGAGTGGGCGCTTGCTCAGCAACTTAAACAACTGCCTTTTGAGGACCGAAAGAAAGAACGTCTCATTCGAATAGTACAAAAAGGGTTGCCTAGAGATGCATAGGCCGAGATAAACTTTTCACTTCTGGCTTGACATCACTCACAAAAAGGAAGTGTGGAAAAAAAAATAATGAGACAACGTTTTCTAACTTCAAATAAAGTTAGTCACAATAGCAGGAAATGACTAGGATCAAGGATTTTGTAGTTAATGATCTTTTTATGGTTATTTCATTAAATAGGAAAAACACAAAAAATCATTTAAAAACAATCAGTTAAATAAAGACCGTTCAGTTATAAAAATCTGACATACCAATAAAGATCCTCTCTACTCCCGTATTTTTTCACCTCAAAAACACTTTATACACCAAGTTATCCACAAGGAAAAATTGTGGATAAGTCTGTGAACGAATAGTTCAGAAGTTTGGGAAAACATATTGAAATGACAGGATATAAACCAAGAGTCATAACAGCTCCGGCCTACCACTTTGTCATTATTTGGGAGTAATGCTTCTCAGCATTAACAAAAGAGCACGTACCGAAGAGACCTTAAGCCTAGCACAAACAGCTAGTTCGCTAGCGCTTAATATGTGACCTAAATAACAGTTCTAATCCTTTACTGCTATCTTACTAATCATTAAGGGCTCTTAATGAGCATATTCAATGAGTTAGCTTCATTTATCGAACCGGTACAGTACGAATAATGAAAATAACTTGAATGAATAACACTCATGCTACTCAATTCAAGCTATGGGCTGAGAGTCAGTACTCAAAGCGAAATTTGGTTGCGGGGGCCGGATTTGAACCGACGACCTTCGGGTTATGAGCCCGACGAGCTACCAAGCTGCTCCACCCCGCGTCCGTATTGTGTCACCGTTGAAGTACGATGAGGACTCTCTTCTCTAATGAGAAGGAAACTGGAGCGACACACGAGGTTCGAACTCGTGACCTCAACCTTGGCAAGGTTGCGCTCTACCAACTGAGCTAGTGTCGCATCTGAGATGTGATAACTCGAACGAATCAAATTATCTAAATTTGGTTGCGGGGGCCGGATTTGAACCAACGACCTTCGGGTTATGAGCCCGACGAGCTACCAAGCTGCTCCACCCCGCGTCCGTATTGTGTCACCGTTGAAGTACGATGAAGACTTTCTTCTCTAATGAGAAGGAAACTGGAGCGACACACGAGGTTCGAACTCGTGACCTCAACCTTGGCAAGGTTGCGCTCTACCAACTGAGCTAGTGTCGCATAACAACTTGTTTTTCAACAAATTATTAGAATTTGGTTGCGGGGGCCGGATTTGAACCGACGACCTTCGGGTTATGAGCCCGACGAGCTACCAAGCTGCTCCACCCCGCGTCCGTATTGTGTCACCGTTAAAGTACGATGAAGACTTTCTTCTCTAATGAGAAGGAAACTGGAGCGACACACGAGGTTCGAACTCGTGACCTCAACCTTGGCAAGGTTGCGCTCTACCAACTGAGCTAGTGTCGCATAACAACTTGTTTTTCAACAAATTATTAGAATTTGGTTGCGGGGGCTGGATTTGAACCAACGACCTTCGGGTTATGAGCCCGACGAGCTACCAAGCTGCTCCACCCCGCGTCCGTATTGTGTCACCGTTAAAGTACGATGAAGACTTTCTTCTCTAATGAGAAGGAAACTGGAGCGACACACGAGGTTCGAACTCGTGACCTCAACCTTGGCAAGGTTGCGCTCTACCAACTGAGCTAGTGTCGCATAACAACTTGTTTTTCAACAAATTATTAGAATTTGGTTGCGGGGGCCGGATTTGAACCGACGGCCTTCGGGTTATGAGCCCGACGAGCTACCAAACTGCTCCACCCCGCGTCCGTATTGTGTCACCGTTAAAGTACGATGAAGACTTTCTTCTCTACGAGAAGGAAACTGGAGCGACACACGAGGTTCGAACTCGTGACCTCAACCTTGGCAAGGTTGCGCTCTACCAACTGAGCTAGTGTCGCATCATACGTCGTTAAACGTTAGTGCTTCAATCTTAAAGAAAGATTGGAGCGACACACGAGGTTCGAACTCGTGACCTCAACCTTGGCAAGGTTGCGCTCTACCAACTGAGCTAGTGTCGCATCGTATGTCGTTTAAACGTTGGTGCTCTCAACCGTAAAGGGAGATTGGAGCGACACACGAGGTTCGAACTCGTGACCTCAACCTTGGCAAGGTTGCGCTCTACCAACTGAGCTAGTGTCGCATCATACGACGTTTAAACGTTTTGCTTTCAATCTTAAAGAAAGATTGGAGCGACACACGAGGTTCGAACTCGTGACCTCAACCTTGGCAAGGTTGCGCTCTACCAACTGAGCTAGTGTCGCATTGACTTTCGGTTTCCCGTTGTCAGGGCTGCGAATTATAAGAGCATTTTTTTTTGATGCAAGAACTTCATCAAAAAAAAGAAAAAAATAATCTTAAACGCTGAAAAAGCATACAAAAAGAATCATTTCCTTAATCTCTCTGCTGCTCGACCCTGACATAACCGCTATTGGGTCACTTAAATCGAGAACACGTGTTGACGATAAAACTGCAACTCAGCAATAGATTCACGAATGTCATCGAGTGCTAAATGGCTACCTTGTTTAGTAAATCCCGATAGAACTTCTGGTTTCCAACGACGAGTCAACTCTTTAATCGTGCTGACATCGATGTAACGGTAATGGAAGTACTCTTCAAGCGTTGGCATGTGTTTATATAGAAAACGGCGATCCTGACCAATACTGTTACCGCAAATCGGAGATTTACCTTTTGGTACCCATTTCTCTAAAAATTCGATAGTTTGTGCCACCGCGTCATCTTCAGTGATCTTACTTGCACGAATTCGATCAACCAATCCACTTGCGGTATGGGTGTTGGTACACCAATCGTCCATTTTAGCTAGCTCAGACTCTGGTTGATGAATCGCAAGCACAGGGCCTTCAGCCAAAATATTCAGTTCACTGTCCGTCACAATAGTGGCGATTTCGATAATTTTGTGGGTTTCTGGATCTAAACCCGTCATCTCTAAATCGACCCAGATAAGATTCTGTTCGTTAAAAGACATAGATAGGTGCCTATATGGGATTGTCTGGAAAAAAGGTACTATACCTAAAATCAGAAAACCAAGATACCGCACTCTCTTGGATTTCATAGCATCTGCTGGTATACATGCAGCCGACATTCTCTAACTTAGAATAAAGAAACGCATAGTGGCAAAAAGAAATAAGCTGACTAAAGGCCAAGTAAGGCGAGTAAGAAGCAATCAAAGTAAACGACTCACCCAGGAAGAGACCATTCAATGGGACGAATCCATGCTAGAAGGTGCCAAAAATGGGCTAGTGATTACCCGTTTTGGTCAGCATGCTGACATCGAAGATGTTGAAACAGGTGAAATTCACCGTTGCAATATGCGCCGGGGAATTGAAACTCTTGTCTCTGGTGATCGTGTTACTTGGCGTCCAGGTATCGAAACGCTCGCTGGCATTTCAGGTGTCGTGGAAGCTGTCGAACCACGCAAATCCGTTTTGACTCGTCCAGATTACTATGACGGTTTAAAACCTGTTGCAGCCAACGTTGATCAGATGGTGATCATATCTTCTGTGCTACCAGAGCTGTCACTCAACATTATAGACCGTTATCTAATTGCCTCGGAAACGTTAGATATCGCACCACTGTTAGTATTGAATAAAATCGATCTACTGACAGATGAACTACGCCAACAGTATGACCAATGGCTAGATATCTATCGTGGTATTGGCTTTCAAGTGCTGTATGTGAGTAAGCAAACCGGCGAAGGGATTGAAGAACTCGAGGCTCTGCTGCGCAACAAAATCAACATTTTTGTTGGTCAATCAGGGGTGGGGAAATCAAGCTTAGTCAATGCGTTAATGCCTGATTGTGACTTAATTGCTGAGGAGGGAGAAATCTCCGAAAACTCAGGTTTAGGCCAACATACCACAACGGCGGCTCGTTTATACCATATTCCAACAGGTGGCGATCTGATTGACTCCCCTGGGGTTCGTGAATTTGGTTTATGGCACCTAGAAGCTGATGACATTACTCAAGCTTATCGAGAGTTTCGTCCTTATCTTGGTGGCTGTAAGTTCCGCGATTGCAAACACGGTGATGATCCTGGTTGTTTATTACGTGAAGCCGTCAGCAAGGGCGAAATCAGTGAAATTCGTTTCGACAACTATCACCGAATTATTGAAAGCATGGCGGAAAATAAAGCCAACCGACAATATTCAAAGAATAAGAAAGCCGATCTTTGATCGAATTTTGTGGGCTAGAAGTGCACAAATACTGACATCATTACAATTTTTCAGTAACATTTCGCGCCCAAATGATAAATAGACATTGGAATTATCGACAATGGATAAAATTAAAGTTGGACTGCAGTACTGGATCCCTCAGCATGGTTTAACCCGCTTGGTAGGGAAACTGGCTTCAGCCAAAGCAGGCGGTCTAACCACAGCGGTTATTCGTTTGTTTATCAAACAGTACAAAGTGAACATGGATGAGGCGTTGCACTCAGATCCAAAACACTTTAGTACGTTTAATGAGTTTTTTGTTCGCGAACTCAAACCAGGTGTACGTCCACTAGCCGAAGGTGAGGAAACATTAGTTCACCCTGCAGATGCATGCGTAAGTCAGTTTGGTTACATCAATGACGGTAAGCTGATTCAAGCAAAAGGCCATGACTTTTCCGCTCAGGAACTATTGGGTGGCGATGCTACTTTGGCAAACGAGTTTATTGATGGTGATTTTGCCACACTTTACTTATCACCAAGTGACTACCATCGCGTGCACATGCCTTGTGATGGCACGTTACGTCAAATGATTTATGTACCGGGGGACCTATTCTCAGTGAATCCATTAACTGCTGAGAACGTGCCTAATCTTTTTGCGCGTAATGAACGTGTTGTGTGTATCTTCGACACGCCATTTGGACCACTCGCTCAGGTACTCGTCGGTGCAACCATCGTTGGTAGTATTGAAGTTGTTTGGGCAGGTACAATTACACCACCAAGAGGCAATACCATTTATCGCTGGAACTACCCAGCCGAAGGCGAAAAAGCTATCCACTTTAAAAAAGGGGAAGAGATGGGTCGCTTCAAGCTAGGTTCAACAGTGATTAACCTATTTGCCAAAGACGCGATTCGTTTTGATGATTCGATGCGCGTTAATACGCCGACTCGTTTAGGTTCTGCGTACGCACACAAAGCATAAATAAATCCCGGCGCTGCCGGGATTTTTCTTTTTATCTTCCAGCGCTCTCAACACTCAATCGACCAAGAAAATAGTCATTGCTTTCGTTTGGCTAAATGGCATATTAGCACTCCTCTTTACCCTTTCACGTTACGGATAAACTTCATGGGTTACGAATGGCTGGCCTTAGGCGCTGCCCTGCTTTGGGCAATATCAAGCTTAATGTCGGTAGCACCATCCAAACATCTGGGATCTTTTGCTTATAGCCGTTGGCGAATGGGCTGCACCTCGATCATTTTGACGCTATTCGCGCTTTTCACTGGCGGCTGGGACTCTGTTACCACCAGCGATATCTTACCCATGGCACTCTCTGGCTTGATTGGTATTTTTATCGGCGATACGGCTTTGTTTGCCTGCTTAAATCGCATGGGGCCTCGCCAATCGGGCTTGCTCTTTTCATGCCATGCCGTATTTTCTGCCGTATTGGGCTACTTTCTCTTTAGCGAAACCATGAGCAGTGGGGAATTATTAGGCTCAACTCTCGTCTTTACTGGTGTATTGAGCGCCATATTTTTTGGCCGTCGCGGTAAGAAAAGCCATCAACTCGATAGTATCAATGGTCATATTGGCGCAGGTATTGCCCTAGGTATAACAGCTGCAATTTGCCAAGCCTTAGGCGGTATATTGGCAAAGCCCGTCATGGTCACCGAGATCGATCCTGTAGCAGCCTCAGCTATCCGTATGATCACCGCTTTCTGCGCACATTGCCTCTTTCGATTCACAGGGCATCGCTTAGCGGTCGCCACACAAAGAATTACACCTACTATTTTTGCCATCACTTTTGTTAACGGTTTTCTGGCAATGGCTCTTGGCATGACGCTTATCATGTACGCGTTACGAGATGGAAATGTCGGCATGGTTGCGTTATTGTCTTCTACCACGCCAATTATGTTATTACCAATTATCTGGTTGTACACGAAGCAATGTCCAAACCGGTATGCTTGGTCAGGCGCTTTTGTCGCTGTGCTGGGCACTGGAATATTGGTGTACTAGGGTACGTAATATCCTTACACCTAAAAAGGTTACTAATTTACCACTTGCTACTCTAAGTAGGGGTTAATCACATTGATAGGTAGAATCATTGATCTTAACCTACTGCAAAGGGGAAAAAGTGTAGTAAAATTACGCTAATTTCAGTTACTTTGAATTTGACGAGGTCAATACTATGTCAGCTAAGAAGCCTATGGCTCTAGTCATTCTTGACGGGTGGGGTTACCGTGAAGACAACAGCAACAATGCGATTAACAACGCAAATACCCCTGTTCTGGATGGTCTGGTAGCAAACAATCCACATACCCTGATTTCAGCCTCTGGTCTAGACGTAGGTCTACCTGACGGTCAAATGGGTAACTCTGAAGTAGGTCATACAAACATCGGCGCAGGTCGTATCGTTTATCAAGACCTAACTCGTATCACTAAAGCTATCCAAGACGGTGAATTCCAAACTAACGAAGTGCTTGTGTCAGCTATCGATAAAGCGGTAAAAGGCGGTAAAGCTGTACACATCATGGGTCTGATGTCTCCAGGTGGTGTTCATTCTCACGAAGATCACATCTACGCAGCCGTTGAACTTGCAGCAGCTCGTGGCGCTGAAAAAATCTTCCTACACTGTTTCCTTGATGGACGTGACACTCCACCACGCAGTGCCGAAGCATCACTAAAACGCTTTGACGAACTATTTGCGAAATTAGGCAAAGGTCGCACTGCATCTTTGATCGGTCGTTACTACGCAATGGACCGTGACAACAACTGGGATCGCGTACAAAAAGCTTACGACCTTCTTGTTGAAGCAAAAGGCGAGTTCACTGTCGATTCTGCCGTTGCTGGTCTTGAAGCAGCTTACGCTCGTGAAGAAAACGATGAATTCGTGAAAGCGACTGTGGTTTGTGCAGCAGGCCAAGAGTCTTCAGCGATTGAAGATGGCGACACTGTTGTGTTCATGAACTACCGTGCCGACCGTGCTCGTGAAATCACTCGTACTTTCGTTACAGATTTTGCCGGCTTTGAACGCGCTAAGTTCCCAGCAATTGATTTCGTTATGCTGACTCAATACGCTGCAGATATTCCTCTAGCTTGCGCTTACCCACCAGCGTCTCTAACAAACACTTACGGTGAATGGTTAGCGAAAGCAGGTAAAACTCAGCTACGTATTTCTGAAACCGAAAAATACGCTCACGTAACGTTCTTCTTCAACGGTGGCGTTGAAACTGAATTTAATGGTGAAGATCGTCAAATCGTTGCTTCTCCAAAAGTTGCGACTTACGACCTACAACCAGAAATGAGCTCAACTGAGCTGACTGACAAACTCGTTGCTGCGATTAAGTCTGGTAAATACGATGCGATCATCTGTAACTACCCTAACGGCGACATGGTTGGTCACACTGGTGTTTATGATGCTGCGGTCAAAGCATGTGAAGCCGTTGACGCTTGTATTGGTCGTGTTGTTGAAGCGATTAAAGAAGCTGATGGTCAACTACTTATCACTGCTGACCACGGTAACGCTGAAATGATGGTCAACCCTGAAACTGGTGGCATCCACACAGCACACACTAACCTTCCTGTACCTCTAATCTATGTTGGTAACAAAGATTTTGAATTCAAAGAAGGCGGCAAACTGTCTGACCTAGCTCCAACCATGTTGGCGCTAACAGATACTGAAATTCCAGCAGAAATGACTGGTAAAGTGCTGTTCAAATAAGTCTCTTTGACTCTCGATACAAAGGCCTCCTGATGGAGGCCTTTTTCTATTTCAGCGTTTATTGTGCATAGAATGACAAACTTTTTGCATGGCACGCTCGCCTCAATCAACGCTTTAGGTAATACTGTCTCGCTATAAATGGTAAATAAAACTAATCACTATGACGTTTAAGACTCACCGTTCTCGCTTATTCAGCCTAACTACATCCGCGACTGTACTCACTTTGAGCCTGCTTTTTTCTATCGATACATACGCAGCCTCTCAGCAAGAGTTAAAAGGCGTAACCAGTGAAATTCAACGTCAAAAACAATCGCTATCGCAGCAACAAAAAGAGCTCGATGAACTGCAACAAGCATTGAAAAAGCAAGAGCTCGATATCGCGAGTCAAAAAAAGCAAATTGAAGAGACTAAGCAGCAGCAAAACAAAGCCAACCAGAATATCGCTCAGCTGCAAAAAAAAATCGCGCAGTTAGAGACTCAGCGTAAAAAGCAAACCGATATTCTTACCAAGCTGATGCAAACCTATTACATCACAAAACGCGCAACCGCCAGTGGCAACTTGTTAAATACCGGCGTTGAAGAAGATCGCATTAGTCAGTACTACCAACATTTAGCCAAATCACGTACCCAAGCGATCCAGACACTCGAGCAAACTCATCAAGAGCTGGATGATAGTGAACACCAGTTAAAGTTGGAACGGGATCAAATCACCTCGCTCTTAGAACAACAAACCAAGAAATACCAAGAACTGGCCAATAGCCAACAACAACGTCATAGCACTATCAGTAAAATTCAAAAAGGCATTTCTGGAGATAAGGTTTATCTAGCTGAGCTGCAGCGTAATGAAACACGCTTAAAAGCGGAAATTGCCAAAGCAGCGAAACGAAACGCCGTCCCTATGGATGGTTTAGCAAGACAAAAAGGCAAACTGCCTTGGCCAATCAAAGGTTCATTACTGCATCGTTATGGCGATTATCAAGGCGGTCAAATCAACTGGAAAGGGATTGTGATCAGTGCCAATTACGGAGAACCGGTCAAAGCTATCTATCCGGGCACTGTGGTTTTCTCTGACTATTTACGTGGTTATGGTCTGATGGTGCTGATCGACCATGGTCGCGGTGATATGACCCTTTACGGTTTCAACCAAGCCCTCACCAAAAAAGAGGGGGATAAAGTATCGGCAGGCGAGACGATTGCCCTAGCCGGTGATACAGGCGGTCAGCCTCAACCAGCCGTTTACTTTGAAGTGCGCCGTAACAGCCAAGCAGAAAACCCTCTCTCTTGGTTAAGCCGCTAATCACCTAAGTAACAGCGCAGAGACTAACCGATGAATAAAAAGGCCCGCTAATACCGCTAGCGGGCCTTTCTCTTAATCATTTTCAATGCAAACCCACTAATGTCGGTAGTAGCTAGCAACCTTGGTAATCAGTTCATCAAGTGCATGTTTAGGTAGAGAGTTAATTCCTCCCGCCCCTTCTCGACCACCACCCGTTGCAAATTCACTGCATAAACCACCCGCCCCTTGCTTGTTGGATAGCGGTGCCCGTAACGATACGGTATAAGCTTGCCCATCATTGATTTCTGTCAGTACCAGATGCGCCTGCTCTGGCGACTGATTGGCAATCAAGTTGCCGAAGACGCCACTGATGCGGTAAGACGCAGGCTCAGCGGGTAACAGAAATACACGCAAGTGCTCATCTTCCCAATAAGGGCTGACGGATTGAGCTAGCGCGATATCTTGCTCGTAACCCCGTTTTAGATAGTAATACGGCGATTGCTTATCAGCGATAACAGCAAACGGTGAATCGTACTGAGACAGCATGCGAAATAACGCAGCCGGATGGTAATGAAGCTCTTCCACATTTCGGCCATAACCGTTGTAGTTGATCAACGTACCGAGTTCACAAAGCTGTTGTTGCTGAACTTTAGAATAGCCAGCCCTCTCAGCCAATTCAGTCGCCTTCGCAATAAGATTGTCACCATAAGCAGCCGTAATGGCCCACGCATGAAATTGCCCTTGTAAATAGCGGTCAATGATCAATCCAGTGCACATATTCGCATCCGTATCGATGTGGGCATCTAGATTGGCGTGTTCAGGAATAGCACCAGGAAGATGGTGATCAGCATAAAAGACTGAGACGCCCTGTTCCAATATCTGGTTAAGCGCAGTCTGATTTTTCGCCATTGAGATATCCAATACCGTCACGGAATCATCGGGTTGGCAGCTAACTTGATGAACCAACTCAATATCGCGCTTAATTCCAGTAACCAAGGTACTGGCGATCGGATGAGCTAAGCGAAGTTGGAGAAGAGCGATGATGCCATCGGCATCACCGTTAAAAATATCGTAATGCATATCAAATCGGTCACTGAGTTTATTTCACTCAATTACGTTACCAGCATTAGTTTGAATTGCCCAAGACAGAAAGGTTATATCTCATCCCTTTTAGGCATGCATAGCACGCACGCCCTCTTCCAACAACTGAAGCTGTTCATAACCAGTCGAGGTCGCGGTCGGTTTTACAATTGAGATAATCTGCAGTACGCCCTGATGAATCACGGCTTCAGTAATCTGCGTTTTTGGTGACATTGCCGAGCGATAAGCCAACCAAGAAGAGGCCACAATATGCAGTGTAGTTGCGGTTTTTTGCATATCTTGCTCTGCGATATCGAGCAAATTCATCTCAACAAAGGCACGGATAATATTGATGAGGTTAGCCTGAAGCTTATCCTGCACCGCAATATAATCTGCATGCAATTGATCGTCGCGTTGCAAAATATCAGGCAAATTGGCGTAGAAGAAACGATAGCGCCACATCAAAGTGAAGATCGAATCGAGGTAATGCTTGAGCAAAGTTAGGCTCTCATACTGCCCCTGCAAAGGGGTGAAACGCTCAATCAATTCTGCCGAGTACAATTTGAAGATCTCGCGCACAATCTCTTGTTTATTGCGAAAGTGATAGTACAAGTTACCTGGGCTAATATCGATATGCGCGGCAATATGGTTAGTCGTAATACTACGCTCACCATTTTCATTAAACAGCTCTAATGCAGCATAAACAATTCGGTCTTTCGTTTTCATCGAAGAGGATTCCCTCACTGCGTATCAGCAGTTTACCAAGTTCGTTTTGTAAGGTTGGCGCTGTAATACAGCGCCAATTAGTGACTATTTATTAAAGTGATAAGGCTTAGACAGTTCATGAACCGCATTAACAAACACGCCAGCATTTTCCGGTGGTACATCCAAATGAATACCGTGACCTAAGTTAAACACATGACCTGTACCATCCCCAAAGCCACTCAAAATAGAAGACACTTCCTCGCGAATACGCTCGTGTGGAGCGTAAAGCATAGAAGGATCCATATTGCCTTGCAGTGCCACTTTATCGCCGACTCTTGCTTTCGCTTCAGCAATATCAATCGTCCAATCCAAACCAACGGCATCACAACCTGTTGCTGCAATCTGCTCTAACCACATGCCACCATTTTTGGTAAACAAGGTCACAGGAACGCGACGCCCCTCGTTTTCACGAATTAAACCATCGACGATTTTATGCATGTAATGCAAAGAGAATGCTTGGTAATCACGAGGAGTCAGTACACCACCCCAAGTATCGAATACCATCACCGATTGAGCACCCGCTTTGATTTGAGCATTCAAGTATTCAATCACGCTGTCTGCTAACTTATCCAACAACAAGTGCAATGTTGTTGTGTCGCTATACATCATCTTTTTGATTTTAGTAAACGCTTTTGAACTGCCACCTTCAACCATATAGGTTGCCAGTGTCCAAGGGCTACCAGAAAAACCAATCAGGGGTACCTCACCTTGCAGGTCTTTACGGATTTGACGCACTGCATTCATAACGTATTGCAATTCACCTTCCGGATCAGGGATACCAATACGATCCACATCGGCGCGACAAGTGATCGGTTTATCGAACACTGGACCTTCACCCGCTTCAAAGCGTAAACCTAATCCCATTGCATCTGGAATCGTCAAAATATCTGAGAACAGAATAGCAGCATCCAAAGGGAAACGACGCAGCGGCTGTAAAGTCACTTCAGAAGCAAGCTCGGCGTTACGGCACAAGGACATAAAATCGCCTGCTTTCGCGCGCGTTTCACGATACTCAGGTAAATAGCGACCGGCCTGACGCATCATCCATACTGGAGTGCAATCGACTGGTTGTTTGAGCAAGGCGCGTAAATAACGATCGTTCTTTAGTTCTGTCATTCCGTCTTCCAATTATTATTGTATTAGCTGATTTACTGGGCAGGTATTCTAACATCGATCTATGAGGAAAACCGCTTAGCTTTGTTATCCAGTTCAAGTAATTAAGCGATAAATCAATAAATACTTTGCTTACTTTTTAGCACAATGTTACAAATTTGTTCGCTCACTACATAATAATAAAAGTAGCAGGTACTCAAACTACCGACATCTCATAACGACATATTACTTACCCCCTCCTTCTGGAGGGCTTTTTTTATCTGTTTTGCTCAAGTATGGTTGTGACGGTATGTTCGATTAATTCACGAGCAATGGTTCCCTTAGGTGCCAATTCAGGCAACGTATCAGGACTAAACCATTGAGCATCACTTAGCTCACTATAATCAGGCTTAACCTCGCCACCAGCATAGTCTGCAAGGAAACCCATCATCATATTGGAAGGGAACGCCCAAGGTTGACTGCCAAAATAGCGGATATTGGTAATCTCAAGGCCAGTCTCTTCCTTAACTTCGCGCGCAACACACTCTTCTAGCGTCTCACCCGATTCGACAAAACCCGCAATCACGGTATACATACCTGTTTTATGGCGTGGATGCTGAGCGAGTAAAATTTGATTCTCTTTACGTACCGCAACAATCACACAAGGAGAAATACGAGGGTAATGCAGCGTACGGCAATCCTGGCACTGCATTGCATTTTGGCTATGATTGAAATAGTTACGTCCGCCACAATTTGGACAAAAACGTTGCGATTGAGTCATATGCCCATATTGCACAGCTTTGCTAAGTAGATGAAACCTTGTGGTATCAAGCCCTAATAAGCTCCGTAGCGAAACCAATTCAGGAATCGTTTCAAGTTCGTCAGCATTAAGCCAGTACACCGGTGAATCTTGGTAACTACCGATCTGAACCGCTTGTGATACAGGAAGTTGGAACTGCTCCGCACTGCCAAAAGGGATATCTCCATCAATACTCCACACATCAGTTCCTGAAACAACACACCAATAAGCGGTTTTCTCGTCACTATTCTTTAACATATCCAATCCTCACTTCTTGAAGTTACACCATTTTACTGGCAATCTGATTTCATACCAGAGTTTGTAGTTGTCGATTAAATGTTCTATAAATTCTTGTATACCCAATAGGTTTTTTTCCACCTTTAATACCTATGAGCCAAGAATAATCATCATTTGATGATGAGCCATGAGGGCATTGTCATGCTAAAAAAACTGAAAAAAACTCAAGAACAGTGGGGTGGCTCCAGCGACGTTATTGACCATTGGTTAAACAAGAGACAAGTGCTGATCGTCGCCTATTGTAAGCTAGCTAATATGCAGCCGAGTGCTGCTAAAGCAACGATAGAAGAACTTCCATCACCTATTGAGCTACAAGTGTTTTGCCAAGATCTCGTCGATTACATTTCTGAAGGCCACTTCAAAATCTATGACATGGTAATGAACAAGTGGCATGCCACTGGATTCCATGCAACGGATGATATTAATGCAACATACGGAGATATCATTGAAACTAACGAGCCTTTGCTCAGTTTCACTGATAAGTACGCCACCATTACAGATGACGAAGACTTAGAGGATCTCGACCACGATCTCTCTGAAGTGGGAGAAGTGCTCGAACAACGTTTTGGTATTGAAGATTCCTTAATTCAGTTAATTGCTGACAGTCTTGCGGTGCCTCCAGGCGCTTAAACCAGCGGCTGATTAAACTTGCGTTGACAACACTTCGTAAACGACAAGCAACAAAAAAGGCACCCGAGGGTGCCTTTTTTTTAGCGCTATCGATTACTCGTCAGAAGAGAAACCAGCGTTTAGCAGAGCAGCAAGGTTATCTGTTGCTTGTTCAACAGATGGACCTTCTTTTTGTGCTTCGCGTTTCGCTTGACGCTCTTGGTGGTATGCGAAACCAGTACCAGCTGGGATCAGACGACCAACAATTACGTTCTCTTTCAGACCACGTAGCTCATCACGTTTACCAGATACAGCTGCTTCAGTAAGAACGCGAGTTGTTTCTTGGAACGATGCAGCAGAGATGAATGACTCAGTTGCAAGAGACGCTTTAGTAATACCTAGTAGCTCACGTTCAATACGTGCAGGCTCTTTGCCTTCAGCTTCTAGTTTACGGTTTGCCACTTTAACTTGAGCGTATTCAACTTGTTCACCCGGTAGGAATTCAGAATCCCCAGCGTGAGTGATAGTACACTTACGTAGCATTTGACGAACGATAGTTTCAATGTGCTTATCGTTAATCTTAACGCCTTGTAGACGGTATACTTCCTGCACTTCGTTAGTGATGTACTGAGTCACAGCGTGAATACCACGTAGACGTAGAATGTCATGTGGAGACTCTGGACCATCCGCAATCACGTCACCACGTTCAACGCGTTCACCTTCGAACACGTTCAACTGACGATGTTTAGGAATCATCTCTTCGTAAGCATCACCACCGTCACGTGTAATCACTAGACGACGTTTACCTTTCGTTTCTTTACCGAATGACACAGTACCTGTGTACTCAGCAAGAATTGCAGGCTCTTTAGGCTTACGAGCTTCAAACAAGTCAGCAACGCGTGGTAGACCACCGGTGATGTCTTTGTTACCGCCAGATTTTTGTGGAATACGTGCAAGCGTATCACCCACGTTTACTTCTGCGCCATCTTCGATGTTCACAATCGCTTTACCAGGTAGGAAGTATTGTGCTGGCATATCAGTACCAGGGATCAATACATCTTTACCTTTCTCATCAACAAGTTTGATAGCTGGACGCATATCTTTACCTGCTGATGGACGAGCTGCTGCATCAGTTACTTCGCTAGAAGATAGACCAGTTAGGTCATCTGTCTGGCGAGAAACAGTTACGCCGTCGATCATGTCAACGAACTGGATGCGACCTGCCACTTCAGTGATGATTGGCAGTGTGTGTGCTTCCCAGTTAGCAACTACGTCACCTACTTCAACACCATCGTTGTCGTGTTTGCTTAGGTGAGAACCGTAAGGCAGTTTGTGTTTCTCTTTAGTACGACCGAATTCGTCAATGATGGTTAGCTCAGAAGCACGAGATGTGATTACTAGCTTACCTTCTTTGTTTACTACGAATTTAGCATTGTGCAGTTTAACAGAACCTTTGTTTTTCGCTTTGATGCTGTTTTCTGCTGCTGCTGTCGATGCCGCACCACCGATGTGGAACGTACGCATCGTTAGCTGTGTACCTGGTTCACCGATTGACTGTGCAGCGATAACACCTACTGCTTCACCTTGGTTAACTAGGTGACCACGAGCTAGGTCACGGCCGTAACATAGTGAACAACAACCGAAGTCAGAGTCACACGTTACTACTGAACGTACAAATACTTGGTCAACTGAATTTTCATTCAGGATTTGACACCATTTTTCGTCGATCAGTGTGTTACGAGGAACAAGAACTTCTTCAGTACCAGGTTTCAGAACATCTTCTGCAACCACACGACCAAGAACAAGTTCAGTCAGTGCTACTTTAACGTCACCACCCTCGATGTGAGGAGTCATAACAACGCCTTCGTGCGTGCCACAGTCGTGTTCAGTAACAACCACGTCTTGTGCAACGTCAACTAGACGACGAGTCAAGTAACCTGAGTTCGCTGTCTTCAATGCTGTATCCGCAAGACCCTTACGAGCACCGTGCGTTGAGATAAAGTACTGAAGTACGTTTAGACCTTCTTTAAAGTTCGCGGTGATAGGCGTTTCGATGATTGAACCATCTGGACGAGCCATCAGACCACGCATACCAGCAAGCTGACGAATCTGAGCTGCAGAACCACGCGCACCAGAGTCGGCCATCATGTAGATGCTGTTGAACGATTCTTGTTGTTCTTCTTCACCGTCACGGTTGATAACAGTTTCAGATGACAAGTTAGCCATCATCGCTTTAGCAACGCGGTCGTTGGTAGAAGCCCAAATATCGATCACTTTGTTGTAACGTTCGCCCGCAGTTACAAGACCAGATTGGAACTGTTCTTGAATTTCGCGAACTTCTTCTTCCGCTGCTGCGATCTCAGTGTATTTCGCTGGTGGAACAACCATGTCGTCGATACCAACAGAAACACCAGAAAGTGCTGCGTAAGCAAAACCTGTGTACATGATTTGGTCAGCAAAGATAACAGTATCTTTCAGACCTAGCTTACGGTAAGCCACGTTCAACAGGTTAGAAATCTGTTTCTTACCAAGTTTTTGGTTGATAACAGAGAATGGCAGACCTTTCGGTACGATTTGCCATAGCATTGCACGACCAACGGTAGTATCTACCATCTTAGTTTCAGTCGTGGTGTTGCCATCGTCATCAATTACAGTCTCGGTAATACGTACTTTAACTCGAGCGTGCAACGTTGCGGTCTTAGTGCGGTACGCTTTCTCAGCCTCTTTAGGGCCAGCAAGGTACATGCCTTCGCCTTTGTCGTTGATTTTCGAACGAGTCATGTAGTACAGACCCAATACAACGTCCTGAGAAGGTACGATGATAGGATCACCTGACGCTGGCGACAGAATGTTGTTTGTCGACATCATCAGAGTACGAGCTTCAAGTTGAGCTTCAAGTGTTAGCGGTACGTGTACCGCCATTTGGTCACCATCGAAGTCCGCGTTGTACGCCGCACAAACCAGAGGGTGTAGCTGAATAGCTTTACCTTCGATCAGTACAGGTTCAAATGCCTGGATACCCAAACGGTGCAGTGTTGGTGCACGGTTAAGCATAACAGGGTGTTCGCGAATCACTTCGTCTAGGATATCCCAAACTACTGATTCTTCACGTTCAACCATTTTCTTAGCTGCTTTGATTGTAGTCGCAAGACCACGAGTCTCTAGCTTGCTGTAAATGAATGGTTTGAACAGCTCAAGTGCCATTTTCTTAGGCAGACCACATTGGTGCAGGTGTAGGTATGGACCAACTGTGATTACAGAACGGCCTGAGTAGTCTACACGTTTACCAAGAAGGTTCTGACGGAAACGACCTTGTTTACCCTTGATCATATCAGCAAGAGATTTCAGAGGACGTTTGTTAGAACCAGTGATCGCACGACCACGACGACCGTTGTCTAGCAGCGCATCAACAGACTCTTGCAGCATACGTTTTTCGTTGCGTACGATGATGTCTGGAGCAGCAAGCTCAAGTAGACGTTTCAAACGGTTGTTACGGTTGATCACACGACGGTATAGATCGTTCAGATCAGAAGTCGCAAAGCGACCGCCATCTAGTGGTACTAGAGGACGAAGATCTGGCGGAAGAACTGGAAGAACAGTTAGGATCATCCATTCTGGTTTGTTGCCAGAAGTAACGAACGCTTCAACCAATTTCAAACGCTTAGTCAGTTTTTTGCGCTTTGTTTCAGAGTTAGTGGTTTGTAACTCTTCACGCATCATTTCTGCTTCTGCAGGAAGATCCATAGATTGAAGCAGATCTTTGATCGCTTCAGCACCCATCTTAGCGGTGAATTCATCACCCCACTCTTCTAGGCGGTCTAGGTATTCTTCTTCAGTCAGCATTTGACCTTTTTCAAGATCAGTCATGCCTGGCTCAGTCACTACGTACATTTCGAAGTAAAGTACACGTTCGATGTCACGTAGCGGCATATCCATTAATAGACCGATACGAGATGGTAGTGATTTTAGGAACCAGATGTGAGCAACAGGAGAAGCCAGCTCGATGTGACCCATACGTTCACGACGAACTTTAGTTTGGGTTACTTCAACGCCACACTTTTCACAGATTACACCACGGTGTTTCAGACGCTTATATTTGCCACAAAGACATTCGTAGTCTTTTACTGGACCAAAGATACGCGCACAGAACAGACCATCGCGCTCAGGTTTGAACGTACGATAGTTGATGGTCTCAGGTTTTTTAACTTCACCGAAAGACCATGAACGAATCATGTCTGGCGAAGAAAGACCGATTTTGATCGCGTCAAATTCTTCAGTCTTGTGCTGTGCTTTTAGAAAGTTTAATAAGTCTTTCACAATCAGCTCCTGTAAGGAGTTAAAAGGGGCCTACTTACGTAAGCACCTTCCTACCGAAAACCAGTCAAGCAGCCCCCGAAGGGACTGCTATAGGGTTTACTCTTCGTCTTCTAGCTCGATGTTGATACCTAGTGAGCGAATCTCTTTCAACAATACGTTGAACGATTCTGGCATACCAGGTTCCATAGAGTGGTTACCGTCTACGATGTTCTTATACATCTTAGTACGGCCATTCACATCATCCGATTTAACAGTCAACATTTCTTGTAGAGTATATGCAGCACCATAAGCTTCAAGTGCCCATACTTCCATCTCACCGAAACGCTGGCCACCGAACTGAGCTTTACCACCAAGTGGTTGCTGAGTAACAAGGCTGTAAGAACCGGTTGAACGAGCGTGCATCTTGTCATCAACAAGGTGGTTCAGTTTAAGCATGTACATGTAACCTACAGTTACTTGACGCTCAAACGCATCACCTGTACGACCATCAAACAGTGTTAGCTGACCAGATTCTGGCAGGTCTGCCAGGCTCAGCAACGCTTTGATGTTCTTCTCAGATGCACCATCGAATACTGGAGTCGCAATAGGTAAACCATTACGCAAGTTATTCGCTAGAGTACGTACTTCTTCATCAGATAGACTAGCAATGTCTACTTGCTGACGAGTGTTGCCTAGGTCGTAAACGCGTTGCAAGAATTCACGAATCTTCGCAAGTTCTTGTTGCTCTTTAACCATCGCATTGATCTTGTCACCGATGCCTTTTGCTGCAGCACCTAAGTGAACTTCAAGGATCTGACCGATGTTCATACGAGACGGTACGCCCAGTGGGTTTAGTACGATGTCTACAGGACGACCGGTTTCATCGTAAGGCATATCTTCGATTGGGTTAATCTTAGAAATTACACCTTTGTTACCGTGACGACCCGCCATCTTATCACCAGGCTGGATACGACGTTTAACCGCTAGGTAAACCTTAACGATCTTCAGTACACCAGGAGCTAGATCATCACCTTGAGTGATCTTACGACGCTTAGCTTCGAATTTCTTATCGAATTCAGCTTTTAGCTCGTCGAACTGCTCTGCCAACTGTTCTAGTTGGTTTTGCTGATCATCATTCTCAAGAGTCTGTGCTAACCATTGCTTACGATCTAGGCTATCTAGTTTCGCTTCGCTGTAACCAGCAGATAGCAGTAGAGTACGAACACGAGCAAGTAGACCGCCTTCCAAAATTTGGAATTCTTCGGTCAAGTCTTTCTTCGCTTCTTTCAACTGCATCTGTTCGATTTCAAGCGCACGTTTGTCTTTTTCTACGCCATCGCGAGTAAAGACTTGTACGTCGATAACCGTACCAGTTACTGAGCCAGGTACACGTAGAGAAGTATCTTTAACGTCTGATGCTTTTTCACCGAAGATTGCACGTAGCAGTTTTTCTTCAGGAGTTAGCTGAGTTTCACCTTTAGGTGTTACTTTACCAACTAGGATGTCGCCACCCTTCACTTCAGCACCAATGTAAACGATACCTGACTCGTCTAGTTTAGACAGAGCAGCTTCACCTACGTTTGGAATATCAGCAGTAATCTCTTCTGCGCCCAACTTAGTATCACGAGCCACACAAGAAAGTTCTTGAATGTGGATAGTGGTAAAGCGGTCGTCTTGAACAACTTTTTCAGACACTAAGATTGAGTCTTCGAAGTTGTAACCGTTCCAAGGCATGAACGCGATACGCATGTTTTGACCAAGCGCAAGTTCACCAAGGTCAGTAGAAGGACCATCAGCTAGAACGTCCCCACGAGACACAGGTTCACCCGGCATCACACATGGACGCTGGTTGATACAAGTGTTCTGGTTAGAACGAGTGTATTTAGTCAGGTTGTAGATATCGATACCCGCTTCGCCAGGGACCAATTCTTCTTCATTAACCTTAACTACGATACGTGAAGCGTCAACTGACTGAATCATACCACCACGTTTCGCAACTGCAGTTACACCTGAGTCAACCGCTACGTTACGTTCGATACCAGTACCTACTAGAGGTTTATCTGATTTCAGTGTTGGAACAGCCTGACGTTGCATGTTCGCACCCATCAATGCGCGGTTCGCGTCATCGTGTTCTAGGAATGGGATTAGCGATGCTGCAATCGATACAACTTGGTTAGTTGCAACGTCCATATAGTTAACGTGTTCACGAGGGTGAAGACCAGATTCACCTTTTTGACGAGCAGTGATTAGCTCATCAGCAAAAGTGCTTTCTTCAGTCAGTTTCGCGTTCGCCTGAGCGATAACGAATTGACCTTCTTCAATCGCAGACAAGTAATCTACTTCATCAGTTACAACGCCATCAACAACACGACGGTACGGAGTTTCTAGGAAACCGTACTCGTTACAACGTGCAAACGCTGATAGAGAGTTGATCAAACCGATGTTTGGACCTTCAGGAGTTTCGATAGGACATAGACGACCGTAGTGAGTTACGTGTACGTCACGAACTTCGAAGCCTGCACGTTCACGAGTCAAACCACCAGGACCTAATGCAGAGATACGACGTTTGTGCGTCACTTCTGACAATGGGTTGTTTTGGTCCATGAACTGTGAAAGTTGTGAAGAGCCAAAGAATTCTTTAACTGCTGCAGAAATAGGTTTCGCGTTGATCAGATCTTGTGGCATCACGTTGTCTAGATCGCCTAGGCTTAGACGTTCTTTAACAGCGCGTTCTACACGTACAAGACCAACACGGAATTGGTTTTCTGCCATCTCACCCACGCTACGGATACGGCGGTTACCTAGGTGGTCGATATCGTCCACTTCGCCTTTACCGTTACGGATAGAGATCAGTTTTTTCATCACTTCGATGATGTCTAGCTCATCGAGTGTGCCTTGTTCGCCAGCATCTTCGCGACCGATAGAGCTGTTGAACTTCATACGGCCTACAGTTGATAGGTCGTAACGTTCTTCAGAGAAGAATAGGCTTTCAAATAGGGCTTCAGCCGCTTCTTTTGTTGGCGGCTCGCCAGGGCGCATCATGCGGTAGATTTCTACCAATGCAGAAATACGGTCAGACGAACTGTCGACACGTAGAGTTTCTGACATGAATGGGCCATGGTCTAGATCGTTCGTAAATAGAACTTCTAGCTTTTTGTAACCTGCTTGAGATAGGTTAGCTAGCGCTTCTAGGCTGATCTCTTGGTTAGCCGCTACGATAACTTCGCCAGTCGCTTCGTCGATATAATCTTTAGACGATACTTTGCCAACGATGTATTCCACAGGAACATCGATGAATTTCACAGCGTCTTTTTCTAATTGACGAATGTGACGTGCAGTAACGCGACGGCCTTTTTCTACGTAGATCTTACCATCAGCTTCGATGTCAAACGATGCAGTTTCGCCTCGTAGACGCTCTGGCTCTAACTCCATGTAAAGAGTCTGATCTTTTACTTCGAAATGAATTTTTTCGAAGAAAATATCTAGGATCTCTTCTGTCGTTTTGCCTAGGGCACGCAGAATGATAGAAGCAGGTAGTTTACGACGACGGTCAATACGTACGTACAAGTTGTCTTTCGGATCGAATTCGAAATCCAACCATGAACCACGGTAAGGAATGATACGTGCGTTATAAAGAACTTTACCTGATGAGTGAGTCTTACCCTTATCGCTGTCGAAGAACACGCCGGGGCTTCGGTGCAGCTGGGATACGATAACCCTCTCGGTACCATTGATTACGAAGGTACCATTTTCAGTCATGAGTGGAATTTCACCCATGTAGACTTCTTGTTCTTTAATATCCTTGACAGTACCTGCTGGCGCGTCTTTATCAAAAATCACAAGGCGTAGTTTTACGCGTAGTGGTTTTGAATAAGTTACGCCACGGATTTGACATTCTTTAACGTCAAATACTGGCTCACCAAGACGGTAGCTAACGTATTGCAGCTCTGAATTGCCGTTGTAGCTCTGAATAGGAAATACAGAACGAAAAGCGGCTTCAAGACCGTATTGTCCTTCAGGATCCTGTTCGATAAACTTTTCGAACGAATCGAGCTGGATCGATAGCAGGTATGGAATGTCCAACACTTGTGGACGAGTACCAAAGTCCTTACGGATGCGCTTTTTCTCGGTATAAGAGTAAACCATGGGGTTCCTCAGCTCGCTGATAAGTGACCCAAACTGCCCGCCTTGGTCATTTCAATAACGAAGGGTTAGGACAGTGACTAATAGCTGTTTACTGTAGTGACGACTTACTACGAAAGAATAGGTCGTGTTTTGCACGGAAATCGACGTCTAAACAGCGGGAAAACTCGTCGAGACCCTACAGCGCAAAAAGGCCGGTGGTCATTAAACCACCAGCCATTAGCCATTACGGCTATGAAATTAAGAAATTACTTAACTTCAACAGTCGCACCAGCTTCTTCTAGTTCTTTCTTAAGAGCTTCAGCTTCTTCTTTAGAAACAGCTTCTTTAACAGCAGCTGGAGCGCCGTCAACTAGAGCTTTAGCTTCTTTAAGACCTAGGCCAGTTGCGCCACGTACTGCTTTGATAACAGAAACTTTGTTCGCACCAGCAGAAGCTAGGATAACGTTGAATTCAGTTTGCTCTTCAACAGCAGCAGCAGCTGGACCACCAGCAACTACAGCAGCAGCAGCAGAAACACCGAATTTCTCTTCCATTGCTTCGATTAGTTCAACAACTTGCATTACAGACATTTCTGCAACTGCGTCTAGGATTTGCTCGTTAGTAATAGACATAACAATTCTCTTTTAAGTCAACAATAAGTTTATTTTGCAACCAATAAAAAGCAAGCTTTATTAAGCAACAGCTTCTTGTTTCTGGTCGCGAACAGCAGCAATAGTACGTACCAATTTGCCAGCAGAAGCTTCTTTCATGCACATCATCAAACGTGCGATTGCTTCGTTGTAAGTTGGTAGTGTAGCTAGTACTTCTACGTCAGCTAAAGCGCCTTCAAATGCAGCAGCTTTGATCTCAAATGCTTTGTTCTCTTTAGCGAAGTCTTTGAAAAGACGCGCTGCAGCACCTGGGTGCTCGTTAGAGAAGCCGATCAAAGTTGGACCTACGAATACGTCTTGTAGACATTCGTAAGACGTGCCTTCTACTGCGCGACGAGCTAGAGTGTTGCGAACAACTTTTAGGTAAACACCAGCTTCACGAGCTTGTTTACGTAGAGTTGTCATTGCAGCAACTTGAACGCCACGAGAGTCAGCAACAACTGCAGAAAGTGCACCACTGGCCGCTTCGTTGACTTCAGCAACAATTGCTTTTTTGTCTTGAAGATTTAATGCCATGTTGGATTAACTCCTGGTTGTCGTTACACCACTCACTATTATCACAACAGTGAGAGTTATTGAGGTGCATTCCCAGAAGAAAGATATTAAATAGAGCTTTCGTCAGGTTCGGGCACCATCTACGTAGGAACGATTAAGTTATCTTGCGATAACGCCTACGGTCTTGGACGGAGACTGCGTTTCAGTAAGAACTGAACTCAGCCCCAACCACAAATATTAGGCGCAGAATTATACACTAATTTTGCGCCTAAGCAAATGCATTAAATAGCAGCAGATAGTGTTGCTTGATCTACTGATACACCAGCACCCATAGTGGTAGAGATGCTTACTTTCTTAACGTAAACACCTTTTGCTGCTGATGGTTTTGCTTTTTTAAGAGCAACTAGAAGAGCTTCTAGGTTTTCTTTGATTTGTGCAGCGTCGAAAGACACTTTACCAATCGTAGTATGAACGATACCGTTCTTGTCGTTACGGTAACGAACCTGACCAGCTTTAGCGTTCTTAACAGCTTCAGCAACGTTAGGAGTTACAGTACCAACTTTAGGGTTTGGCATAAGACCACGTGGACCAAGGATGGTACCAAGTTGACCTACAACGCGCATTGCATCTGGAGATGCGATAACTACGTCGAAGTTCATCTCGCCTTTCTTAACTTGGTCAGCTAGATCTTCCATACCTACTAGGTCAGCGCCTGCAGCTTTAGCAGCTTCAGCGTTTGCACCTTGAGTAAATACAGCAACACGTACATCACGACCAGTACCGTGTGGTAGCACAGTTGCGCCACGAACGTTTTGGTCAGATTTACGAGCGTCGATACCTAGGTTAACAGCAACGTCAACAGATTCAACGAATTTAGCAGTAGCTAGTTCTTTAAGAAGAGCAACAGCTTCGTTGATGTCGTACTCTTTAGTTACATCCACTTTTTCGCGGATAGTACGCATGCGTTTAGTTAGTTTAGCCATTGTATTAACCCTCTACCACTAGGCCCATTGAACGAGCAGTACCCGCAATAGAACGCTTCATAGCTTCAACGTCTGCACCAGTCATATCAGCAGCTTTAGTTTCTGCGATTTCTTGGATTTGAGCTTCAGTTACTGTACCCACTTTGTTAGTGTTAGGGCGACCTGAACCAGACTTGATGCCTGCTGCTTTCTTAAGAAGAACTGCTGCTGGTGGAGTCTTAGTTTCGAATGTGAACGAACGGTCACTGTATACAGTGATAACAACTGGAGTTGGTAGACCTTTTTCTAGAGATTCTGTACGTGCGTTGAACGCTTTACAGAATTCCATGATGTTCACACCACGTTGACCTAGAGCAGGACCAACTGGTGGACTTGGGTTTGCCATACCAGCTGCAACTTGCAGCTTGATATAAGCTTCAACTTTCTTAGCCATGATATTTCCTAAAATTTGGGTTCAAACGCTAATCTATGATCAGCTCCCCGATTTACAATAGAGACCTGTAAAAAGGCGCGAAATTATAATCAGATTTCGCGCCTTAAACAAGACTAAAAGATGTTTTTTTAATCAAGTTTTTCAACTTGACCAAATTCAAGCTCAACAGGAGTTGCACGGCCAAAGATCGATACCGATACTTTCAGGCGGCTTTTCTCGTAGTCAACTTCTTCAACTGTACCGTTAAAGTCAGCAAATGGACCTTCGTTAACACGAACCACTTCACCCGCTTCAAACATAGTTTTAGGACGAGGAGCTTCACTTGCTTTTTCAAGACGGTTCAGAATCGCGTCAGCTTCTTTATCAGTAATTGGTGCTGGACGATCAGAAGTACCACCGATGAAACCCATCACACGTGGCACGCTACGTACTAAGTGCCATGATTCATCGTTCATAACCATTTGCACAAGCACATAGCCAGGGAAGAATTTGCGTTCACTCTTACGGCGTTGACCAGCACGCATCTCAACCACTTCTTCAGTAGGAACAAGAACTTCACCGAAGTGCTCTTCCATACCGTGGATCTTGATGTGTTCGCGTAGAGACTGAGCAACACGACCTTCAAATCCTGAGAAGGCTTGAACTACGTACCAGCGTTTTTTTGGTGCTTCACTCATGTATCTTACCCTCTCTCAATTAAATACCAGTCGCAAAAGCAACTAGGCGTACCATAATGCCGTCAATACCCCACAGCGCTAAGGCCATAACGATGCTAACAGCAAGAACAATTAGTGTAGTTTGCATAGTTTCTTGGCGTGTAGGCCAAACTACTTTGCGAATTTCCATGCGAGATTCACGAGCAAAAATTACTGCAGCTTTACCTTTACTAGTAATAGCAGCAATGCCAAGGGCAGCAGCGATCAAAACGATCACGCCAGCAGCACGAATCACAACGGACATATCTTTGTATAGGTAATTACCCACAACAGCGACAGCTAGCAGAGCAAAAGTGACAACCCACTTGAAGATCTCTGCCGCACTTGAGCTATCAGGAGTTTCAGCAGTTTTTGCTTTCATAAACCAACCTGTCACAAGTCTTACTTCAGACGACAACAACCCCGCTGTTGCAGGGCAAATCCATTTTCAACATTTTGAATGCTGAATCATAACACTTCAGACTAAGAAATGCTCTTAGCCCTACAAATATACTGCTTTCGATTGATTAACAATTCGACAAACCATTCGATAGCAGTTAAAAAGGGCATCAAATGATGCCCTTTTTACTAGTGTTTCGTCAAACGATTATTGCAATTAAGCAACGATCTTAGCTACAACACCAGCACCTACTGTACGACCACCTTCACGAATCGCGAAACGTAGACCTTCGTCCATCGCGATTGGGTGAATTAGTTCTACTGACATGCGAATGTTGTCGCCTGGCATTACCATTTCTACGCCTTCTGGTAGCTGGATGTTACCAGTTACGTCAGTTGTACGGAAGTAGAACTGTGGACGGTAGCCTTTGAAGAATGGAGTGTGACGACCACCTTCATCTTTAGACAGTACGTACACTTCTGATTCGAATTTAGTGTGTGGAGTGATTGAACCTGGTTTAGCTAGTACTTGACCACGTTCAACTTCATCACGTTTAGTACCACGTAGTAGTGCACCAACGTTCTCACCCGCACGACCTTCGTCTAGAAGTTTACGGAACATTTCAACACCAGTACAAGTAGTTGTTGTTGTATCGTGGATACCAACGATTGCAACTTCATCACCTACTTTCAAAATACCACGTTCGATACGGCCAGTTACTACTGTACCACGACCTTGGATTGAGAATACGTCTTCGATTGGCATTAGGAATGGCAGATCGATTGCACGTTCTGGTTCTGGAATGTATTCGTCTAGAGCTTTCGCTAGTTCAACGATTTTCTCTTCCCACTGTGCTTCGCCGTTTAGCGCGCCTAGTGCTGAACCTTGGATTACTGGTAGGTCATCGCCTGGGAAGTCGTATTCAGATAGAAGTTCACGAACTTCCATTTCTACTAGTTCTAGTAGCTCTTCATCGTCAACCATGTCACATTTGTTCATGAATACGATGATGTAAGGAATACCAACCTGACGGCCTAGTAGGATGTGCTCACGAGTTTGTGGCATTGGGCCATCTGTCGCAGCAACAACTAGGATACCGCCGTCCATTTGCGCAGCACCAGTGATCATGTTTTTAACATAGTCAGCGTGTCCTGGGCAGTCTACGTGTGCGTAGTGACGAGTTGGTGTGTCGTATTCTACGTGAGAGGTATTGATTGTGATACCACGTTCACGTTCTTCTGGAGCGTTGTCGATTGACGCGAAGTCACGAGCTGCACCGCCGTATACTTTAGAAAGTACAGTACAGATTGCTGCAGTTAGAGTTGTTTTACCGTGGTCAACGTGGCCGATAGTACCAACGTTTACGTGCGGTTTCGTACGTTCAAATTTTTCTTTAGACATGACTTGTCCCTCTAGGTACGGATTTAGGTGGTTCAAAAAGTATGACCACGTAACCAATAATTATCGGTAGAAAGTATATATGAAAAGGAAAAGTTTGCTTAGAGCTGGTGCTGATAGGCAGAATCGAACTGCCGACCTCATCCTTACCAAGGATGCGCTCTACCGACTGAGCTATATCAGCACACTTAAATGAGTGGAGCGGGCAGCGGGAATCGAACCCGCATCATCAGCTTGGAAGGCTGAGGTAATAGCCATTATACGATGCCCGCAACACGTAACTCTTTGTGCTATTTCCTATTCAATATGGTGGAGGGGGACGGATTCGAACCATCGAAGGCGGAGCCGGCAGATTTACAGTCTGCTCCCTTTGGCCACTCGGGAACCCCTCCAAAAATACATTTCCATTTTCACTACTTGGAGAAAATGGTGCCGACTACCGGAATCGAACTGGTGACCTACTGATTACAAGTCAGTTGCTCTACCTACTGAGCTAAGTCGGCATAAGTGGGGCGCATTCTATTGAATGATTTCATACCTTGCAAGCCCTATTTTCAAAAAAAATCTCTTAAATTGAATCAATTCGCTCTGGATGACTACTTTTTACGCTATTTTTTATTCAATTATGAAATATGGCGCGATTGTCGTTTGCATTCTTCGCCACGTATTGTATGTTCCTTTCTCGCATGTGTGAGATTGTCGAGAATACTATGAGTCCGTACTTGTCTTTTGATCGCGAACAGTGGGCTAATCTACGTAATACCGTCCCAATGACGCTATCAGAGAGTGATCTGAAAGAGCTACAAGGTATCAATGAAAAATTGACGATGAAAGAGGCAGTAGAGATCTATCTACCGCTTGCTCGTTTATTGAATCTGTATGTTGCTGCAAGACAGAACCGCAATACGGTCCTCGAGCAATTCTTAGGCAACAAAGAGAAAGCGCCCCCTTTTATTATCGGTATCGCAGGTAGCGTTGCGGTAGGTAAAAGCACAACAGCTCGCTTGCTCAGAGCACTGCTTTCTCGCTGGGGAAACCATCCTAAAGTGGAACTCATCACCACTGATGGTTTTCTTTATCCAAATAAAGTGTTGCAAGCAAAAAATATCATGCACAAAAAGGGATTTCCTGAATCCTATGATATTCGTAAGCTCGTACAATTTGTTTCGGATGTAAAAGCAGGGGAACGCCATGTGGTTGCTCCCGTCTATTCACACGTCACTTATGATATTACCGACGAGCAAAAAGTGGTGGATTGCCCTGATGTGCTGATTATTGAAGGGTTAAACGTACTGCAAAGTGGTATGGACTACCCTCATGCACCTCATACCGTGTTTATTTCTGATTTTCTCGATTTTTCGATTTATGTCGATGCGGATACTCGTTTAATCGAAGAGTGGTATGTTGACCGCTTTATGTCATTCCGCTTTAGCGCGTTTACCAAACCTGGCTCTTACTTTAGCCATTACACACAGCTATCCGAAGAAGCGGCAGTTGAAAAAGCACAGACCATTTGGCACACCATTAATGGTAAAAACTTGCAGCAAAACATTCTACCGACAAAATTTCGCGCCCAACTCATCTTGCGCAAAGGCGACAATCATACGGTAGAAGAAATTCTTTTACGTAAATAGCGTTAATAATTCGACAAAAAAGAGACCGATGGGTCTCTTTTTTTATGAGTAGGAAGGCTGATTGGTTGACCGCTAATCATTACGACGTAAAGATATTTCACCACCAATAAAGCTTTTTAATCCTTCATTTGTTTCAAGCAGAACGCCACCATGTGAATCTATACCTCGTTCGATACCCGTCACTTCATTATTTCCCATGATTAAACGAATGGGACGATCGAGAAAGTTATCTAAGCGATTCCAACGAGTAACGAAGTCTTGCATGCCATGAACTTCGTAATTTTTTAATGCTTTATCGAGCGTCTTAATAAAAGAGACCACTAATTGGTTACGATCCAGCTGATCGTTACCGATCACTTCAGCCAAACTTGTCCAAGGTTGATCTATCGTGCCCTTTTTATCTTGCATCGCTAAGTTCATCCCCATGCCAATAACCAAGTTAGCTGCACCTCCGGCCTGTCCAGACATCTCAACCAGAATCCCAGCGAGCTTCTTATCATTGTGATACAAGTCATTTGGCCATTTCAGTTTGACACCCTCAATACCAAGGCTTTCAATCGCCTCTGCAATTGCGACACCAACGACTAAACTCAGTCCCATCGCTGCCGCCATTCCGGCTTCTAGACGCCAAAAGATCGAAAAATACAGGTTGGTACCAAATGGCGATACCCATTGACGTCCACGACGACCTCGACCTTGCGATTGATACTCTGCGACACACACTGTACCAGAGGCGAGCGTCTCGGTTCGGTCTAAAAGAAACTGGTTGGTTGAATCAATAATCGGGTGTAACTCAACAGGGTTACTGACTTGGCTTTGAATAAGATCGTGACTTAGCATAATGAAAGGCTGTGCTAATTGATAACCTTTCCCCTGCACACGAAATATATCGACACCCCACTCTTGGATCCCTTGGATGTGCTTACTAATTGCAGCACGAGTTATACCAAGTTGTTGACCTAAGGACTCACCAGAGTGAAATACACCATCGGACAAGGTGTTTAGTAAACTCAATTTCACACTATGATCTTTCACTCAGGGTTCTCCATTAATTGTGATAGGTATACTTCTCTGTCTGCCGCCATAAAGCGAACTTCATGTTCTAGCTTAATCTGATATAGCTGATAAACCGTGTTATACACATGAGCAGCCAATTCAATTACATCTTGCGCGGTCGCATCACCCGTTTGGTTAACGATAACCAATGCTTGGTTTGGATGGACACGAGCTCCACCGATACTAATGCCTTTCAGACCAGCTTTATCAATTAACCATCCCGCCGCGACCTTCATCTCATCCCCTGCGGGGTAGGCGACTATATCCGGGAATTGATTCAATAAGCTTTGGTACTGCTCTTGAGATATGACAGGATTTTTAAAGAAGCTGCCTGCATTTCCCTGCTTTGCTGGATCTGGCAATTTTTCTTGGCGAATATGGCACACAGTGTCATAAATGGTTTGCGCAGAACTGTCATGTTCAAGCACTTTTAACGGTCCATATTGCAAGCGAGGTTGCCATGCTTTTGTCAATTTAAGGCCGACAGCGACTACAACTGCCTTGTTAAATAAGCGATGTTTAAATACAGAATCACGATAGCCAAATTGGCATTCAGCAAGAGTTAAGCGCTTTACTTCAAAACTCTCTAAGCAGAGATAGTCGACATATTGGCAGACATCTTTGAATTCAACACCATAAGCACCGATATTCTGGACAGGTGCAGAGCCTGCGCATCCAGGTATGAGCGCAAGATTTTCCAAACCAGGCATTGAGTGACTCACGCTCCATTGCACCAAATCTGGCCAATCCTCACCCGCCCCTACGTGTAAGTAAAAAGCGTCCGAGTCTTCAGTGTGAGTAATACCCATAATACGGTTAACAATCACCAATCCTTGGTAAGGTTGAGTAAACAACATATTACTGCCCTTACCAATGATGAGTTTGGTTTTCTCTTGCCAATCAGGGTGACGATAGATCCATTTGAGATCATCAACGGATTCAGCGATCGCCAATTGTTCACACTGTTGATCAATACCAAACGTGTGGTAAGGCTTTAATGATATATCGAGATGAAATTGCATGGCTTTCTTGTAATCTATTAAACTCTAAGCATTCTACAACAGATACCGATGCAGAACAGAACAAATGCCTACTCTACAGTTTGAAACTCTTGATCCCATCAAGATTCCGTTAATTAAGCGCTTCTATAAGCAACATTATCCAGGAGCCAAGCCTAAAAGTGATGAGCTTATTATTGTCGCTTATCAAGAGGCAGAAATGGTAGCACTTGTCCGCTTTAGAACCGTCGGCCAATTTCGTCTTTTAACTGGCATGGCGGTAGCAGATAATCTTCGCAATCAAGGCATTGGACAACAACTACTCGCTTATTGTGTTCAACATGTTCTGACGCCTCAAGATTACTGTTTTGCTTATTCACATCTGGATCGTTTCTATCAACAGAGTTATTTTGTATCGATTGATGAAAATGAGCTCCCACCGGACTTAAAAATGCTATTCCAGCGCTACACTCAGCATGGTAAGAATCTCATTCCTATGCATTTTCTTCAGGATGAGACGTAGAATGGACACCATTCCTAGCCATCTAACTAGCGAATTTGGTAGAATACTTAGTCCGCAATTTTGCACATATAAAGGTAAAGCATCCCTATGATTGCTCGTAGACACCCTGTCAAAAAGCTGCCAGCGATTGCGCTATCTCCAGAGAATTTTAATGTCCTGTTCTCTGCTAAAGAATTTCGCGCCCAGTTGATCGAATCAATACGTCATGCAACAAAACGTATTTATATCGTCGCACTGTATCTAGAAAATGATGAGGCAGGACGTGAGATACTGACAGAAATATATGAAGCAAAACAGCGTAACCCAGGTTTAGATATCAACATCTGTGTTGACTGGCATCGTGCCCAACGCGGTCTGATTGGTGCGGCATCTTCACAAGGTAATTCAGCTATGTACGCTGAGTATGCTCAAAAATATGAGCATGCCGTTCCGGTATATGGCATTCCAGTGCGCGGTCGAGAAGTTTTTGGTGTACTGCACCTTAAAGGTTTCATTATCGATGACAAAGTGATTTATAGTGGCGCAAGTCTCAACAACGTATATCTACACTACAAAGAACGTTATCGTTTCGACCGATACCATACGATTGAAAGTACCGACCTTGCCAACTCTATGGTGAATTACGTACAAAACTCAATGATTGCCCATCCTGCTGTCTATGACCTATCAGCCAGTGATAAACCGAAGACGAAAGAAATTAGAATCGACATTCGTCAGTTCCGTGCATCATTGACACAATCTCTCTATCAGTTTGAACCACAAAAAATTGCTTCTGATAAGGTGGGGATTACCCCGCTGGTTGGCATCGGTAAAAGACGTAATTTTTTAAATCAGACCATTATTCAAATGATTGCTCAAGCGAAAGAAGAGATTTTCATTTGTACGCCTTACTTTAACTTCCCTAAAAGCGTTGCTAAAGAAGTGAAAAGGGCGATACGCCGTGGGGTTAAAGTAGATATCGTGATTGGCGATAAAACCGCGAACGATTTCTATATCTCTCCAGAGCAAGAGTTTAAAACGATTGGTGGGTTACCCTACCTATATGAATTAAATCTTCGTCGCTTTGCTCGTATCAATGAAGCGAACATCGCTGGACGTAAGCTTTCTATCCACCTGTGGAAACATGAAGAAAATAGTTTTCACCTGAAAGGAATTTCGGTGGATAAACGTTATATGTTACTAACGGGTAATAACCTAAATCCTAGAGCGTGGAAATTGGACTTAGAGAATGCACTGTTAGTACGTGATGAAAATCAGCTCCTTCAAGATCAATTTGAAAAAGAGAAAGCGAATATCCTGCAGCATACGCATTTGATTGGCAGTTATATGCAAATTGAACAGATGGAAAATTATCCAGCCCCTGTTCAGCGCCTGATTCGTAGAATCACTCGAGTCAGCGCAGACCGAGTGTTAAAACAAATTCTGTAACTCATTGAAATCATTACTAAGCCACTCCTTCACGAGTGGCTTTTTTTTGTATCGTGATACTACGACATGACGTCAGGAAACAAAGTCTGGACTTGCGAATGTTGGAAACGTTCCATCACAGAAACGCTAGCTAGAAGCAATTCAAAGCTACAAGCTACAACGATGAAAAGAAGAAGAGAAATCTGTGGATATTGCTAAAATCCAAAGCAAAAAAGCCTCAGTCTTTCGACTGAGGCTTCTTTAATTAGTGGCGGAACGGACGGGACTCGAACCCGCGACCCTCGGCGTGACAGGCCGATATTCTAACCAACTGAACTACCGCTCCGCTGTATTCTTATTAACAAGATATCCATCTCGCTAATGCAATTTAAAGCCTGGCGATGTCCTACTCTCACATGGGGAAACCCCACACTACCATCGGCGCTAATTTGTTTCACTTCTGAGTTCGGCATGGAATCAGGTGGGTCCAAATCGCTATGGTCGCCAAGCAAATTCTTTAATTTAGAAAGCTGTTTCAAGTCTCAACACAATTCAAGTGTCTTAATCGAGTCCTACAAAACCCTTTTGGTGTTGTATGGTTAAGTCTCACGGGCAATTAGTACAGGTTAGCTCAACGCCTCACAACGCTTACACACCCTGCCTATCAACGTTCTAGTCTCGAACAACCCTTTAGGACGCTTATAGCGCCAGGGAGAACTCATCTCAAGGCTCGCTTCCCGCTTAGATGCTTTCAGCGGTTATCGATTCCGAACTTAGCTACCGGGCAATGCGTCTGGCGACACAACCCGAACACCAGAGGTTCGTCCACTCCGGTCCTCTCGTACTAGGAGCAGCCCCTTTCAATTCTCCAACGCCCACGGCAGATAGGGACCGAACTGTCTCACGACGTTCTAAACCCAGCTCGCGTACCACTTTAAATGGCGAACAGCCATACCCTTGGGACCGACTTCAGCCCCAGGATGTGATGAGCCGACATCGAGGTGCCAAACACCGCCGTCGATATGAACTCTTGGGCGGTATCAGCCTGTTATCCCCGGAGTACCTTTTATCCGTTGAGCGATGGCCCTTCCATTCAGAACCACCGGATCACTATGACCTGCTTTCGCACCTGCTCGAACCGTCATTCTCGCAGTTAAGCGGGCTTATGCCATTGCACTAACCTCACGATGTCCAACCGTGATTAGCCCACCTTCGTGCTCCTCCGTTACTCTTTGGGAGGAGACCGCCCCAGTCAAACTACCCACCAGGCACTGTCCTTGTCCCAGATAATGGGACTAAGTTAGAACATCAAACATACAAGGGTGGTATTTCAAGGTCGACTCCACGAAAACTGGCGTCTTCGCTTCATAGCCTCCCACCTATCCTACACATGTAGGCTCAATGTTCAGTGCCAAGCTGTAGTAAAGGTTCACGGGGTCTTTCCGTCTAGCCGCGGGTACACTGCATCTTCACAGCGATTTCAATTTCACTGAGTCTCGGGTGGAGACAGCGTGGCCATCATTACGCCATTCGTGCAGGTCGGAACTTACCCGACAAGGAATTTCGCTACCTTAGGACCGTTATAGTTACGGCCGCCGTTTACCGGGGCTTCGATCAAGAGCTTCGCTTGCGCTAACCCCATCAATTAACCTTCCGGCACCGGGCAGGCGTCACACCGTATACGTCATCTTACGATTTTGCACAGTGCTGTGTTTTTAATAAACAGTTGCAGCCACCTGGTATCTGCGACTCTCAATAGCTCCATCCGCGAGGGACTTCACCGTCGAGAGCGTACCTTCTCCCGAAGTTACGGTACCATTTTGCCTAGTTCCTTCACCCGAGTTCTCTCAAGCGCCTTGGTATTCTCTACCCGACCACCTGTGTCGGTTTGGGGTACGATTCCTTACAATCTGAAGCTTAGAGGCTTTTCCTGGAAGCATGGCATCAATGACTTCACACCCTTGGGTGCTCGACATCGTGTCTCAGTCTTAGGTGTCCGGATTTGCCTAAACACCCAACCTACACACTTGAACTTGGACGACCGTCGCCAAGCCCACCTAGCCTTCTCCGTCCCCCCATCGCAATTGTAAGAAGTACGGGAATATTAACCCGTTTCCCATCGACTACGCATTTCTGCCTCGCCTTAGGGGTCGACTTACCCTGCCCCGATTAACGTTGGACAGGAACCCTTGGTCTTCCGGCGTGGAGGTTTTTCACCCCCATTATCGTTACTCATGTCAGCATTCGCACTTCTGATACCTCCAGCAAGCTTTACAACTCACCTTCAACGGCTTACAGAACGCTCCCCTACCCAATACAATAAATTGCATTGCCGCAGCTTCGGTTTATAGCTTAGCCCCGTTACATCTTCCGCGCAGGCCGACTCGACTAGTGAGCTATTACGCTTTCTTTAAATGATGGCTGCTTCTAAGCCAACATCCTAGCTGTCTAAGCCTTCCCACATCGTTTCCCACTTAGCTATAATTTGGGACCTTAGCTGGCGGTCTGGGTTGTTTCCCTCTTCACGACGGACGTTAGCACCCGCCGTGTGTCTCCCGGATAGTACTTACTGGTATTCGGAGTTTGCAAAGGGTTGGTAAGTCGGGATGACCCCCTAGCCTTAACAGTGCTCTACCCCCAGTAGTATTCGTCCGAGGCGCTACCTAAATAGCTTTCGGGGAGAACCAGCTATCTCCGAGTTTGATTGGCCTTTCACCCCTAGCCACAAGTCATCCGCTAATTTTTCAACATTAGTCGGTTCGGTCCTCCAGTTGATGTTACTCAACCTTCAACCTGCCCATGGCTAGATCACTCGGTTTCGGGTCTATATCCAGAGACTGTGCGCCCAGTTAAGACTCGGTTTCCCTACGGCTCCCCTAAACGGTTAACCTTGCCACTGAATATAAGTCGCTGACCCATTATACAAAAGGTACGCAGTCACCCCACAAAGGAGGCTCCTACTGCTTGTACGTACACGGTTTCAGGTTCTATTTCACTCCCCTCACAGGGGTTCTTTTCGCCTTTCCCTCACGGTACTGGTTCACTATCGGTCAGTCAGGAGTATTTAGCCTTGGAGGATGGTCCCCCCATGTTCAGACAGGATAACACGTGTCCCGCCTTACTCGTTTTCACTTACTATGCGTTATCAGCTACGGGGCTATCACCCTGTATCGCGGCCCTTTCCAGAGCCTTCGCCTGACGCATAATAAGCTTAAGGGCTAATCCAATTTCGCTCGCCGCTACTTTCGGAATCTCGGTTGATTTCTTTTCCTCGGGGTACTTAGATGTTTCAGTTCTCCCGGTTCGCTTCTTTAACCTATGTATTCAGTTAAAGATAACTGCTTATGCAGTTGGGTTTCCCCATTCGGAAATCGTAGACTCAAGTGGCTCTTACTGCCTCATCTACGCTTATCGCAAGTTAGTACGTCCTTCATCGCCTCTGACTGCCAAGGCATCCACCGTGTACGCTTAGTCACTTAACCATACAACCCAAAAAAGTTTCGAGTTGATGAACAAGTCACCAAGGTTGTCTGCATTTTTATACATGTTGCAGACTCGATATTGCCGAACTCAATTTTCCTCTTATCTCCGCTTTGAAAAAGCAGAAGCAAAAGGTTTACTTAAAAAGTAAATCCAAGAACACTTGAATGTGTTTTTGTTTGTCTTCATAACGAAGACAATTGAGAACTTTACAAACAATCTTCTATTTCATTGAAATAAAACATTGTTTTGTCAGCTTTCCAAATTGTTAAAGAGCAAAGATTTTCTTTCATTACGAAAGTAAAACCATTTTTAAGAACACTTAAGCAAATGTGCTTAAAGATGGTATCCCGTAGGGGAGTCGAACCCCTGTTACCGCCGTGAAAGGGCGGTGTCCTAGGCCTCTAGACGAACGGGACACAATATACTCTGCGCCAATTGGCTGAGGGCAGAGGAATCTAACGCGGTGCTCTCTTTTATTAAACCGTATCAATCTGTGTGAACACTCATCGCAATAATCTTCGTATTAAGGAGGTGATCCAGCGCCAGGTTCCCCTAGCGCTACCTTGTTACGACTTCACCCCAGTCATGAACCACAAAGTGGCAAGCGTCCTCCCGAAGGTTAAACTACCTGCTTCTTTTGCAGCCCACTCCCATGGTGTGACGGGCGGTGTGTACAAGGCCCGGGAACGTATTCACCGTGGCATTCTGATCCACGATTACTAGCGATTCCGACTTCATGGAGTCGAGTTGCAGACTCCAATCCGGACTACGACATACTTTTTGGGATTCGCACACTTTCGCAAGTTAGCCGCCCTCTGTATATGCCATTGTAGCACGTGTGTAGCCCTACTCGTAAGGGCCATGATGACTTGACGTCGTCCCCACCTTCCTCCGGTTTATCACCGGCAGTCTCCCTGGAGTTCCCGACATTACTCGCTGGCAAACAAGGATAAGGGTTGCGCTCGTTGCGGGACTTAACCCAACATTTCACAACACGAGCTGACGACAGCCATGCAGCACCTGTCTCAGAGTTCCCGAAGGCACCAAAGCATCTCTGCTAAGTTCTCTGGATGTCAAGAGTAGGTAAGGTTCTTCGCGTTGCATCGAATTAAACCACATGCTCCACCGCTTGTGCGGGCCCCCGTCAATTCATTTGAGTTTTAATCTTGCGACCGTACTCCCCAGGCGGTCTACTTAACGCGTTAGCTCCGAAAGCCACGGCTCAAGGCCACAACCTCCAAGTAGACATCGTTTACGGCGTGGACTACCAGGGTATCTAATCCTGTTTGCTCCCCACGCTTTCGCATCTGAGTGTCAGTGTCTGTCCAGGGGGCCGCCTTCGCCACCGGTATTCCTCCAGATCTCTACGCATTTCACCGCTACACCTGGAATTCTACCCCCCTCTACAGCACTCTAGCCTGCCAGTTTCAAATGCGATTCCGAGGTTAAGCCCCGGGCTTTCACATCTGACTTAACAGACCACCTGCATGCGCTTTACGCCCAGTAATTCCGATTAACGCTCGCACCCTCCGTATTACCGCGGCTGCTGGCACGGAGTTAGCCGGTGCTTCTTCTGCAGCTAACGTCAAATGATGAGAGTATTAATCTCACCATCTTCCTCACTGCTGAAAGTACTTTACAACCCGAAGGCCTTCTTCATACACGCGGCATGGCTGCATCAGGCTTGCGCCCATTGTGCAATATTCCCCACTGCTGCCTCCCGTAGGAGTCTGGACCGTGTCTCAGTTCCAGTGTGGCTGATCATCCTCTCAGACCAGCTAGGGATCGTCGCCTTGGTGAGCCCTTACCTCACCAACTAGCTAATCCCATCTGGGCGTATCCGATAGCGAAAGGTCCGAAGATCCCCTTCTTTGCTCTTGCGAGGTTATGCGGTATTAGCCATCGTTTCCAATGGTTATCCCCCTCTATCGGGCAACTTCCCAGACATTACTCACCCGTCCGCCGCTCGCCACCCAAGGAACAAGTTCCTCTGTGCTGCCGCTCGACTTGCATGTGTTAGGCCTGCCGCCAGCGTTCAATCTGAGCCATGATCAAACTCTTCAATTAAAAGTTTTTTCGGCTCAATGAATACTGAATAAATTGACTGTGCTAAGTCCGAAGACTTAATTGGTCACTCAGTTCATTGAAACCATTGTGCTTCCTAAGAAGCTATGATTATCATCAACGAGTGCCCACACAGATTGATAGGTTTAAATTGTTAAAGAGCTTGCTTTTCAAGAACTTTTCTTTCGAAGCGGAGGTGCATTCTAGCGATTTCGTTGTCAGTGTCAAACACTTTTTTCAACTTTCTCATTCGAGCGTCTTATCCTCTTACTGATACTGCTGAAGCCTTGTGGCGTCTGCCGTGTCAGTGAGGGCGCATTATAGGGAGTAATTAAAAAGCCGCAAGCGATTTTTGCAAAAAAACGATAAAAATGGAGCGTTCGCTGCTTGTGTGTACAAATAGGCGAAAAAAAGGGCATTTTTGCCCTTTTTAGATGATCTGACTGATGAAGAAAACTTAAATAAATGCGTAAGCGTCTGCAAACATCCGATCTGAATTCGCTTGTTTATTTAGAACAAACTGGTCACGAGCAGCACCCGCCATTTCAAAACGACCTGCTAGATAGATATCAAATTCTTCTAACGTTGCAAAATCTTGACTCACAGCTTGAAGAACATTACCTACTTTACCAGTCCAACTCTCATCTTGGTGTTCAACGACTGGAACAAAGTGAATATTGGCATGAGTGCTAGCAAGAGCCACGAGCTCATCAAATGCATAAAGCTGCGATTTGTCCTTAGCACCCCAATATAGATAGGTAGGCTGTGACCATTGATGAGCGATCACATCGTCAAGGATTGAACGAACGTAACTAAAGCCAGTACCACCAGCAATCAGAAGTAAAGGACGTTCGCTTTCTTGAAGAGAGGCTTTGCCATGGGGAACATCAATTTCCACGCTATCTTGAGTTGTCAAAGCATTACGCATTTTTTCCACCACTTCGCCCGCATAAGCATTATGCTCAGCCGCGCCGATGTGCAGTTCCAATTCCCCTGCTCTCGTGGGCGAATTAGCAATAGAAAATGGACGCTTATCTTTTAGACCCATCACGACCATTAGGTATTGACCGGCTTTGAAGGTAACAGTGCTTTCTGGCTGCAAAAGAATTTTATAAGTATTACTTGCCAAAGCATCTATCGACTTTACTTTACAATTTACAATCATGGTGTTCCTCTAAACTTACTCTTCAAAAGTAAGTACTAAATCACTTTCAGGGGAAGCTTGGCACGCAAACACCCAACCTAACTGCTGCTCTTTTTCTGTCAGCATGGGCTCAAGTTGATAACTCACTTCACCTTCTACTTTTCGACATAGGCATGCAGCACATGCACCAACCTGACAACGATGTGGAAAGGAAATCTGCTGGTTGAGCGCAGCCTCTAACACCGTTTGCCCAGGTTCAACCTCAAACTGGATGTTACTAGGAAGTAATATAACAGTATGGGTCATAGGATATCTAACTCATCCCATAATTCATCAATCTTAGCTACCAGTTTAGGATCTTTCTTAATTGGCGTCCCCCACTCACGCTGAACTTCACCATTAAATTTATTGGTGGCATCCATTGCTAATAGAGAGCTACGCCCACCAGCAGCTTTAACACGCAACGAATCCCGTTCAGGATCCATTCGCGTCGTGATTGCCCAGATCACGTCTTTCCAATCGTGAATATTCACATCCAAATCGAACAGGGCAATAAACTTCACATCGTGACATTCCGATAATGCATTGATTACCGCCTGCAATACGTCCTCAGATTGTCCCGCCTCATCTTTTTCCATATTGATTAAGACAAAGCGTCCTTGTGCTGACTCTGGTAAGTGAATATCTCGGATTCGCGGATATTGCAATTTCACAGCGTCTATTAAAGACCTCTCAGCACCTGTTTTCGAGGACACCGCATTCATTTGGGTCATCGCCAATTCAGGCTCCCACTTAATAGTGGCATCCATCCCCAACTTTGAACCAAGGCCAACCACTGGCGAAGCAAAATCAAGCGAATCGATGGGAGTATTTTCAATAAAGAGTGAGTCAGCAACCGGCGCCATGTTATCCGTCATTGCTTTAATAACGTCATCCCAGTTACGAGGGTCAACACTCTCATCACAGACAATGACATACTTGGTGTACATAAATTGGCGCAAGAAAGACCACACACCCATCATCACTCGCTTCGCATGTCCCGGATACTGCTTCTTCATAGTCACTACTGCCAATCGGTAAGAACAACCTTCTGGCGGTAAATAAAAATCAGCAATCTCAGGAAATTGCTTTTGTAGAATAGGAACAAAGACTTCATTCAATGCCACACCAAGAACGGCAGGCTCATCTGGTGGACGACCAGTATAAGTACTGTGATAAATGGGTTTGTTGCGCATAGAGACATGGGTCACCGTGAAGACACGATGCATCTCTACTTCATTGTAGTAACCGGTATGATCGCCATAAGGCCCCTCTTGAGCATACTCATTTGGGTCGATGTAACCTTCTAATACCAACTCAGCACTGGCAGGAATATCGAGATCATTACTTAACGATTTGGTGACTTCAGATCGGCTGCCACGTAGAAGCCCAGCAAAGGCATATTCAGACAAGGTATCAGGAATAGGCGTGACGGCAGCAAGAATCGTAGCAGGGTCAGCACCAAACGCGACAGAAACAGGAAATGGCTTACCGGGGTTTGCTTCTTGCCAGTCTTGAAAATCCAATGCCCCACCGCGATGAGCAAGCCAACGCATTATGATTTTATTCTTCCCAATTTTTTGCTGGCGATAAATGCCGATGTTTTGTCGCTTTTTAGTTGGTCCCTTGGTGACGGTGAGCCCCCAAGTCATTAACGGTGCGACATCATCAGCCCAACAGCTCATTACCGGGATTTTATCGAGATCGACTTCGTCACCTTGCCAGATCACTTCCTGACATGGAGCACGACGCACACGCTTAGCCGGCATATTCAGTACCTGTTTAAATACAGGTAATTTTTCAAATGCCTCTTTTAAACCACGTGGTGGCTCAGGCTCTTTTAGATAAGCAAGCCACTTACCCACTTCACGCAAGCCTTGCACATCCTCTCTTCCCATACCTAACGCCACACGCTCTGGTGTACCAAAGAGGTTGGTGAGTACCGGCATATCATAACCAATAGGATTTTCAAATAACAAAGCAGGGCCACCAGCACGCAAGGTGCGATCGCTGATCTCTGTCATTTCATAATGAGGATCAATAGGATGAGCTATGCGTTTTAATAGCCGATTTTTTTCCAAATAAGCTATAAATTCGGGTAAGTCCTTAAAAATCATGGGTGTTTCAACGCTATTTAGGATGAAAGCAGTATAACAAAAAGTCCGATTGCTCGTTTCTTCTTTTTCACAAAAACCCAAACTGGATTAGAAGATCTTGCCTTCGCGTTTCATTACTAACGATTTAACACCTGCATAATTGCATTGGCTTTTACTTGCTTATTGGAGTCGAGCAACTCTTGTAACCACGATTGCTGTCCCTGCTCGACTAACGTACTAGCGACGCTCACTACATCATCATCGTCAGACAGTCGGCCAACTAGGAAGGTTTTGACTTCTTCACTCATCGGATTAATTTGTGCTAAATCACGAATGGCTTGATCCTTTAAACGAGGATTTTGAGCTGCGAGCATTAATTGAGAAATGGCGAATTTATCATGACGCTTAGATAATCTATCCAGTTCTGATTCAATCGCCGAATCCGCTCGCATCAACCATAACAACTTATAGATCTCTTGGTTTTGGCTAATTTGAGCCAAACGCACCATGACAGCAGAAGAAGGTAACCAACTCGTCACCTTAACATTGGTCAGTTGGTTCACTAACGCTTGAATAGCCCCGACAGACAATCGATCCAACTCCTGAATCAACAGTTTTTCGTGTGACAAACTCTCTGACCCAGACAACCACTCTTTCAAATTCAGCTCTTTCAATTCTGCCCTTAATACAAAATCGACAGCACGCTGATCTTGTTTCCAATGTTTTAGCAGCCTTAAACCAATTGAAGAATAGTTAAATGCAGGCACAGAAAACTCATAGCCATCGCCTTTTTCTGTGATTTGGTAAACAGGAAGAATACGGTTTTGCAGTTGAACAAAATCAACTAAAGAGGATGAGAGCGACAAACCTTGCTGCTCCATTTTTTGAAATAGCAAAAAACGAGCGGCTTCTTGCTGAGGCAACGCGAGACGCTGCAAAGCAAAATTAAGTGCATCTATATTGTCTTGAATCGCGTAGTCATACAACTGATCCACTTTATGCTGCAGTGTTACGTCCTGTAGTAAATACTGCTGCTCAGTAGTCGACATGTCCACCGCAGAGGCGGAGCCAGTGTAAAGCGCTAACGATAAAAGAAGCGAGCACAACATTCCTTGTTGCATAATTACTCCTTATTTTCATTCTCGTTAAGTGTGGCTGGACACTCACCAGAATGCAAACAAAAACACCACCCTAAAAGGTGGTGTTTTTCTACCAATCTGACTTATTGACGACGCATCGCGTCGAAGAATTCGTCGTTGGTTTTAGTCATCGCCAATTTGTCGATGAGGAATTCCATTGCATCAGATTCGCCCATTGGGTGCACGATCTTACGTAGAATCCACATTTTTTGTAGCTCATCAGTCTTAGTCAACAACTCTTCGCGACGAGTACCAGAACGGTTGAAGTCAATTGCAGGGAAAACACGTTTCTCAGCAATCTTACGGTTCAAGTGCAGTTCCATGTTACCTGTACCTTTGAACTCTTCGTAAATAACTTCATCCATTTTAGAACCCGTATCTACTAGTGCTGTTGCGATGATAGTTAAGCTACCACCTTCTTCAACATTACGAGCAGCACCGAAGAAACGTTTTGGACGATGTAACGCGTTGGCATCCACACCACCGGTCAGGACTTTACCTGAAGAAGGCACAACGGTGTTGTATGCACGAGCAAGACGAGTGATAGAGTCGAGAAGAATAACAACGTCTTTTTTGTGCTCTACTAAACGCTTAGCTTTTTCGATAACCATTTCAGCCACTTGTACGTGACGAGAAGCTGGCTCATCGAATGTAGACGCAACGACTTCACCTTTAACTAGGCGTTGCATCTCAGTTACTTCTTCAGGACGTTCGTCGATAAGAAGTACCATAAGCACACATTCAGGATGGTTGCTGGCAATGCTTTGTGCAATGTTTTGCAACAGCATTGTTTTACCTGCTTTTGGCGGAGCAACGATTAGACCACGTTGACCTTTACCAATTGGAGCAGCTAAATCAAGAACACGCGCAGTAATATCTTCTGTTGAACCGTTACCACGTTCCATAACCATACGTTCATTGGCATGTAGAGGAGTTAAGTTTTCAAAGAGGATTTTATTGCGGGCGTTATCAGGTTTGTCATCGTTAACAGTGTTCACTTTTAGAAGTGCAAAGTAACGCTCACCTTCTTTAGGCGGACGGATTTTCCCAGCGATTGAGTCGCCTGTACGCAAGTTAAAGCGGCGGATCTGGCTTGGAGACACATAAATATCATCTGGACCGGCCAGATATGAGCTGTCTGCGCTGCGTAGGAAACCAAAACCGTCTTGCAGAATTTCCAGCACCCCGTCGCCAAAGATATCTTCACCACTTTTTGCGTGCGCTTTAAGGATGGCGAAGATGATATCTTGTTTTCTCAGGCGTGCTAGATTTTCAAGGCCTAGGCTTTCACCAAGTTTCACAAGATCAGACACAGGTCTGTTCTTCAATTCAGTTAGATTCATTGTGGTGGATACTTGTTTAGTCAAAATAGGATCTGTTTTCTAGTTAAGTAAGAAGGATTTGGTCTCAGGATTGACCAAGAAGTGAACACTTGTTTAATTAACGTGCGATAAACTAGCACTAAAACATAGCCTAGTCTAGAAATTGTTTTTTTCAAAAAACAAACCGCACATATTTCTATGTACGGTTTATGTAAATGTGAATTATAGGTTTGCGTCTAGGAATTCTTTAAGTTGAGTCTTCGACAATGCACCTACTTTTGTTGCAGCAACACTACCATCTTTAAACAAAAGAAGCGTTGGAATACCACGAATACCATATTTAGGTGGTGTACCTGCGTTTTGGTCGATGTTTAGTTTACCGATAGTGAGCTTGCCTTCGTATTCTTCTGCGACTTCGTCAAGAATTGGAGCAATCATTTTACAAGGACCACACCATTCTGCCCAAAAATCAACAAGAACAGGGCCTGCAGCATTGATTACATCAGCTTCAAAACTATCATCTGTTAGCTGCAAAAATTTATCACTCATCTTCCACTCCACTGTGTTTTTCTGAACTGGTTGCATACTAACCAGTAAATAGATGCTCTATTGGAATGTATTTACTTCCATATTGCAAGCCTAGGCTGATATTCTATAGCTATGAAAAAGACGCATATCACAGAGCAAAAATTCGCCGACTTCGGTTTACACCCGCAAGTCATTGATGGACTGAATAAAAAAGGGTTCGAATATTGCACCCCGATTCAGGCCATGGCGTTGCCGGTACTGCTCGCCGGCCAAGACATTGCAGGCCAGGCCCAAACGGGGACTGGTAAGACGCTTGCGTTTCTTACTGCTACCTTTAACCATTTGCTAGTGACACCTGAACATGAAGGTCGTCAGCCAACTCAACCTCGCGCCATCATTATGGCTCCGACCCGCGAATTGGCGATTCAGATCTATCATGACGCAGAGTGTCTAATTGAGAGCACAGGCCTCAAAGCAGCGCTCGCCTATGGAGGTGAAAGCTACGATAAACAGTTAGCCAAGCTTCAAGAAGGTGTTGATGTTCTGATCGGTACCACCGGTCGTATCATCGATTTTTACAAACAACGTGCGTTTAATCTAAACAACATTCAAGCGGTTGTATTGGATGAAGCAGACCGTATGTTTGACCTTGGCTTTATTAAAGACATCCGTTTCCTATTCCGTCGTATGCCGGAGCCGAAAGATCGTCTCAATATGCTGTTTTCAGCCACTCTGTCTTACCGAGTGCAAGAATTGGCGTTTGAACACATGAACACCCCTGAACATGTGGTGGTGGAACCATCGCAAAAAACCGGTGCTCTGATTAAAGAAGAATTGTTCTATCCGTCTAACGAACACAAAATGGCGCTACTACAAACTCTTATCGAAGAAGAGTGGCCAGATCGCGCGATTATTTTTGCGAATACCAAACACCAATGCGAAAAAATTTGGGGTCATCTTGCAGCAGACCAACACCGTGTTGGCCTATTAACTGGCGATGTACCACAGAAGAAACGTGAGCGTATTCTTGAAGAATTCACTCGCGGCGAATTGGACATTTTGGTTGCAACCGACGTTGCTGCTCGTGGCCTGCACATTCCACAAGTAACTCACGTCTTTAACTATGACTTACCTGACGATTGTGAAGATTACGTACACCGCATTGGTCGTACAGGTCGCGCAGGCGCAAGTGGTAACTCAATCAGTTTTGCTTGTGAACAATACGCAGTAAACCTACCAGGCATCGAAGAGTACATCGAGCACTCAATTCCTATGTCTGAGTATGATGCAACTGCCCTGCTCACTGATTTGCCAAAACCGATTATTCTACGTAAGAACCCACAACAACGTCGTACCAACACCGGCGGCGCACGCAACTCGGGTAAACGTAAACCACAACGTCGTTCACATCCTAATCAGAAAAAGGATTCGTAATTCACTCATGAGTCACGATGTATCTTCACCGCTATACGCTGCAATCGATTTGGGCTCCAACAGCTTCCATATGTTGGTGGTTCGGCACATCGACGGTAGCGTGCAAACGATGGCGAAAATTAAGCGCAAAGTGCGCTTAGCCGCTGGACTTGATGAGAACAACGCATTGAGTCTAGAAGCGATGCAGCGCGGCTGGGACTGTTTGAGCCTCTTTGCCGAGCGACTTCAAGATATTCCTAAAGAGAATATCCGCATCGTTGGTACCGCAACTTTACGGACAGCGACCAACGTTAATGAGTTTCTTGTTAAAGCTAATCAGATCCTAGGACACCCCATAGAAGTGATTCCCGGAGAAGAAGAAGCAGCCACTATATATAAAGGTGTGGCGCATACTTCGGGCGGAATGGGACGTCGCTTAGTCGTCGATATCGGTGGAGCAAGTACAGAGTTTATTATTGGTGAAGGTTTCGAAGCCAAAGCGTTAACCAGTCTCAAAATGGGTTGTGTGACTTGGCTTGAACGACACTTTAGAGATCGTCAACTCAACACCACCAACTTCAATAATGCGATTGCGGCAGCCAAACAGACCCTTGAGCCGATTTTAAAACAGTATTGCGAACTGGGTTGGAACGTCTGTGTAGGTGCAAGTGGTACCGTACAGGCATTACAAGAGATCATGCTGGCTCAAGGGATGGATGAAATCATCACTCTGCCAAAGCTAAAACGCCTGCAAAAGCAGGCGATGATGTCAGATCATCTGGAAGAGTTGGAAATCGAGGGGTTAACTCTCGAGCGAGCATTGGTATTCCCAAGTGGACTATCGATTCTTATCGCGATTTTCGAATCCTTCCAGATTGAAGAGATGACATTAGCCGGTGGCGCTTTGCGTGAAGGTCTCGTGTATGAGATGGTCGAAGGGTTACGTCAAGATGATATCCGCGCACGAACCCTGTGCAGCATTCAACGCCGTTATCAAATTGATCAACACTATGCTCTGCAAGTCGCCAATCTTGCGAGCAAATTGCTCCAACAATGTGGGGGGCACAAGTGGGTTGAAGAGAGCCAAGCTGAAATGTTGCTGTGCAGCGCAGCCCAACTGCATGAAATCGGGCTGAGTATCGATTTCAAAAAAGGCGGAGAGCATAGTGCATATCTATTGCAACATCTGGACTTACCCGGCTATACCCGAGCGCAAAAATTCTATCTGGGTGAATTAGCACGACGTTATCGTGAGCAGTTAACCTCATTACCAGAGCAGCATGCTTTGTCTGGCACGAGTGCCAAACGAATTTTGCGGATATTGCGTTTAGCTGTGCTACTTAGTCATCGTCGTCAAGCTGAGCTGGAACCTGAATTCACGCTCGAAGCCGATGGAGATGTACTGACGTTAACACTTGATGCTCAGTGGTTACACGACAATCCATTAACTCGCACCGAATTAGAGCTAGAAGCGAACCGTCAAACGGATATCGGCTGGCCATTGACTGTGGTGGCTAAGTAAAGCAACCAAGTCCCACGATGCGAAGTGGATAATAAGTGAATGTTAACGCCCTCATTGAGGGCGTTTCTATTATGACTGCTGCAACATTGCGCGCAGCTTAAGGGGTTTAACTGGCTTAGGTAAAAAGCGAAAACCATTCGATTTCACCGCATCGACAATTTCCGCGGTTCTATCCGCACTGATGATCACACCGATGAAGTCATCTTGCATCCGTAAGCGAAATTGTTGCAGGACTTCTAATCCAGTGCGCCCTTGTTCTAGACGATAGTCGGATAAGATCACATCCGGACGCCACCCTTGTTCTAGAACTTTCAAGCTAGAAACAAGGTCAACCGACGTCTGCACATCACAGCCCCAACGCTCGAGCAATTCTCGCATGCCAACCAAGATGCTCTCCTCGTTATCGACGCACAGCACCCGTAGATGCTCTACTTGATGAACAGTTTCACTGACCGGAGAATAAATCATTGCCGCAACAGGCTTATTCGCTCTAGGAATGGAGACCGAAAAAACACTCCCCTCACCATGCCAAGATCGCATGCCTATCTCATGGCCGAGAACTTGCGCAATCCCTTTGGATATGGCCAATCCTAATCCCAAACCTTGATCAGAGCGAACTTGCGAACCTCGAGTAAATTCCTCAAAAATCTCCTGCTGTTTCTCTTCTTCAATACCAACACCATTATCCCAAACTTCAACTCGCACACTGTCATGTACATGCCGAACGCCGAGCACTACTTTGCCATTCGGGCAGTAACGAAACGCATTAGTAAGAAAGTTTTGGATAACACGACGTAGCAGTTTAGGGTCTGAAATAATGTAGAGAGAAGAAGGCACCACGCGAAACTCAATATGTTGCTGCTTAGCTAACGCACGAAATTCAGCGGCTAAGTTATCCAGAATATCGCGCACGGCAAAAGGTTGAGGATAGACTTCCAACTTACCGGATTCCAATCGTGAAATATCGAGCAAATCGCCAATCAGATCTTCTGCAGCGCCAAGAGCACTCTCGATATGATGTGCCAAACGTTTCGATTCTGCATCTAACGTCAACTCACCAAGAGAGGAGGAAAATAGGCGTGCGGCATTAAGTGGTTGCATTAAGTCATGACTCACCGCTGCTAAAAAGCGCGACTTAGATTGCGACTCATGCTCCGAGCGTTGCGTCGCGGTGACCAACTGGCGGTTCAACGTTTCCAACTCATGAGTACGTTGCAAAACGCGCTCTTCTAGATGCTCATTTGCCTCTTTTAAGCTCTGTTCTACGCTGCGAAATGCCGTGATATCGTTAAAGCTCATCACAAACCCACCGCCGGGCATCGGGTTACCTTGCACTTCAATCACTCGACCATCAGGCCTTTCTCGTGCTGAAGTATGCGCAGTGCCTTTTTCCAAATGGCGTAAGCGTTTTTCTACATGCTCTTCCACATCCCCAGGACCACAAAGCCCCTGCTGAGCGTTATGCCGAATAATATTTTCGATAGGACGACCGACTTGAACCAAACCTGGCGGAAAATTAAATAACTCCAAGTAACGTTGATTCCACGCCACCAGCCGCAGATGTTTATCGACTACCGCTAACCCTTGACTGATGTGCTCTATCGCGCCTTGCAACAAACCTCGGCTGAAATCATAGAGTTCAGAAGCTTCATCCACTATGGTGGCAACATCCTCCAAATACATGTTGCGTCCCTGTAAGGCAGAGGTCAGCACTAACTTAGCGGAAGAAGCACCAAACACCCCAGCCAATACACGTTCGGTATGGCGAATTAATGATGCCGGAGCTTGCTGCCCAGGCAGTAAGGTTTCGCCTTGCGAATTCCAATACTGATTAAACGCAGTCCGAACTCGTGCCCTTCCCACAAACCGTGACGCCAGCATTTCTAATTCACTGACCGTCACTCGGCTTTGGTAAATGCTCATGTTGTCATTATCTGGTAATGGCGTGCCTACAAACGCTGCTGATTGCAATCGCTCACTTAAACTCGAACGAGTGAGTAAAGAGATCACCACATAACACAAGGTATTGAGCACGATACTCAACAACATCCCCCAATCGGGTGCTGCCACGCCAATACTTTGCAACCATTGTGGTGGCGTAATAAGCCAGATGAGGACGTTATTTTGTTCATTCCCTGCCAGCAAACCAGACGCACTCATCAAGGTCAGCAGCCACAAGATAAACCCAACGGCTAAGCCTGAATAAACCCCTTTACGATTTCCTTCTCGCCAATACATGCCTCCTAGCAGTGCGGGGGCAAACTGTGTGACCGCAGCAAACGAGAGAAAACCGATGGCAGATAACGAAGGAATCGCATCCAGTGCTTTGTAGAAAAGCCATGCACCGATCAGCAGTAGTAAAATCAGAGTACGGCGGACATTGACTAACACATTCGAGATATGCCGATGATTGCGTTGGCTTAGCTTCATTCGGCGTAGCATTAACGGCATGACCAAATCGTTCGACACCATGATCGCTAATGCTATCGTCGAGACAATCACCATGCCCGAAGCAGCAGACGTTCCACCTAAAAAAGCCAGTAGTGCCATGAAATCAGCACCAGCAAATTTGGGAATACTAATAAGGTAAGTATCTGCAGAGACGCCAGTTAAGAGCCCCTGCCCAACCCAAGCAATCGGCAAGACAAACAGGCTCATCAACAATAAATAACAAGGAAACATCCAACGCGCCGTGTGGAGATCTTGTCCTTGCTCGTTTTCTACGACCGCGGTGTGAAACTGGCGTGGCAAACAAATCACCGCGACCATGGTCATGACCAAATGAATAAAAAGTGTTGGCCAGTTCGGCGACTGATAATTCTGCGCTGCTATCTCTCCCATCGAAAAGTCAGGCTCTTTCCACGAGAGATAACAGATAAACACGCCCACCAATAAAAAGCAGCCGAGTTTGACTATCGATTCAAAAGCCACGGCCATCATCATCCCACGATGATGTTCAGTGTTATCTACCTGTCGAGTGCCAAATAGCATGGTAAAAAGCGCTAGCGCGAGAACCACAAACCAAGAGACATTTTGGTTTTCATAACCAAACTCGGAAAAGAGATTGGGAGCAACTACATTTAACCCAGTAGTAATCGCGCGCAGTTGTAAAGCGATGTAAGGCAAAATGCCCACTACCGCAATAAGAGTCACCACGACAGACAAGCCCTGAGATTTGCCATATCTTGCCCCAATAAAATCGGCAATCGACGTAATATGCTCACGTTTAGCAATCAAAATCAGCCGCGCCAATACGCGCCAACCAAACACAAAAACCAAGATAGGAGCGAGATAGATTGGGATAAAAGACCACGGATTGGCACTGGCCTGTCCTACCGTGCCGTAGAAAGTCCATGACGTGCAGTAAACTGAAATGGATAAACTGTAAATCCAAGGCCGCCAGTTTGCTAACCAGTGAGCTTGCCGATCGCCATACCACGCAATCAAAAACAGCGTGCCGAGATACAGCAACGATACTGGAATCACTAACCAATCTTGCATATCACATCCTGTCTCGCTCTATTCTCACGTCTTAGTTAATCCACTTAACCAACAAATCCAGAGAAAACCGATAGTTAAAAGAAAGCCTCTTCTAAGAGTAGAAGAGGCTTTCATTAAACCGAGGATATTTTTATCTCTCAATCTAAGAGAGTGATTTCTGTGCGACAGCAGTCTCTTTCTCTGCATCTACTGTGTGAATTTGGGAGCGCGGTACATCTAAGCGAATGAACAACGCCAACACTCCCATCGCCGCCATCACCCAAAATACATTTGCTCCCCAATGAGAGAATCCCCACCCACTAAACGAAGTCATAATGGCGATACTCGCCCCTTGCGCTAAGGCATTGTAGAGCGCTTGCAACGCGACCATCCGGCTTTGATTAGCATATTGGATATAATGAATCGCAGCTAAATGAGCTAACGCGTAAGTCAAACTATGAAGCAGTTGAACGATCACCAAAGGAATCAAAGCCGTTGTGGATGCAGTAATACTCCAACGCACAATAACCGCCACAGCAGAAACGTAGAACAAGGTTTTTACACCAAAACCTGAGAAGGCCTTTTTACTAAAGGCGAACAGCAATACTTCAGCAACGACACCTAGGCTCCATAAGTAGCCAATAATATTTTCAGAGTAGCCCGACTCTTTCCAATAGAGCGAACTCACGCTGTAGTAGGCCGCGTGACTGCCTTGGATTAACGCTACCAGCAGCAAAAACTTCACCACCGACCATTCACGCAATAAGCCAAACAGCTTCGGCCGCTCAGTTTTGGTTTCCTCTACTAAGGTCACAGGCATTGGATTGGGACGGCGCAAACTGACCAGCCAAGTGCCAGCAAAACCGAGTAGTGCGGTATACAAAATCCAATTACTACCAAAAGAAGAGGCCAAATAACCCACTAAAGTCGAGCCGACAATAAACGAGATAGAACCCCACACTCGCGTCGAACCATAATCGAGCATTTTCTGTTTAGCGTAATAATTGGCCATCGCATCGGGCAACGGCATCATCGGCCCCATACAGATGTTAAACAAGACGGTCATTAACGCCATTAACCAGAAACTACCACCAGCGGCAAAGTAGAGCGAGACCGCCACCATGCCGCCAAATGCGAGCCAACGTAACACCGGAATAAATAACTCAACTTTGTGCACCCGCGGGGTAATCACTAAGTTGGACAAACATCGCGTTGCAAACCCAATCCCGACTAATGTACCAATATCTGCCGTTGGAATACCTTGTGAAGAAAACCATAAAGCCCAAAAGGGTAGATAAACTCCATAAGCAAAGAAAAAGCCGAATAGATATTGCGAAATCCATCCGTAGGGAGAAGTGTTCAACGTAGCAATCCTTGTCTTGGCGATGTAAAGAGCGCCTATTATGCCGCTAACCCTATAGTAGCTAAAGTGATGTTTCCTCAACTTATTGTGTCCAAATAGGAACAATCCACCACTTCACTAAGGCAAATTCACCAGCAGCCATGCAAACCACCGACTCATTTGACAAAGAATTAGACCAAAGTCGTCTGGAGCGAGCAAAGAAACACGCCACACTTAGTACTAACCTTCCTCAGTTCGGACGATATCACCATGCCAGACAAATTTGATATGCAGTCCCCACCCTTTGCTTGCTTAACGACAGGTCAACAAAAAACCTTACGTAACGCCCTTGATGTTGCCTATTTCCGCGGCCAACAAGTGGTGATTGAAGCGCAGCAACCCAGCCACTCGCTCTACATCGTAATCAAAGGGCTGGTCGAAGAAAAATCAGCGGAGAGCGGCGAGATTTATGCGCACTATACTCAGGATGATCTATTCGATGTGCGCGCCTTGTTTGATCCACTAACAAAACATCGTTATATCGCACTAGAAGACACGCTCACCTATCTCTTACCTAAAGCAGTATTTTTACAGCTATATCAACAAAATGAAGAGTTTGCTTCCTACTTTGATACCAGCCTTGTCACCCGACGCGCCCTATTGGAAAAAGCGCATCAACAGAAAAACATCGCCGAACTTATTCTGACTAAAGTAGACAGTTCGATTGTTCAACCTGCATTGCAATTGTTGCCTGAGACCACCATTGAAGAGGCGACCATTGCCATGACCGAACGCTCGGTTGATTGCGCCTTAGTACTGTTATCACCAAATAATAAAGAATCCGAGCACTATGCGATTGTCACGCAAACCAACCTGCTCCATGCGTTGGTTTTACAACGTTACGACCTCAACACCCCAATTAATACTATCGCTACTGCGCCAGTTCTTTCGGTTGAACAAGGTGACTATCTGTTTGATGCCATGGTGCAAATGACTCGGCGTAAAGTGAAACGCTTGATGGTGACTCATCATGGTGCTGCGGTGGGTATGTTGGATATGACACAGATTCTCAGTGTCTTTTCCACCCATTCCCATGTGATTACCTTAGCGATTGCCCGAGCAGATAATTTAGACGCCCTCGCCGAGGCAGCAAGCAAACAACGAATTTTGGTGGAAAGTCTCTATAACCGAGGAGTTAGAACCCGTTTTATCATGGAACTTATCTCCGCAGTCAATGAACAGATTATGGAGAAAGCTTTCTCTCTACTCGTACCACCAGAGCGCCAAAAGCAGTGCTGTTTGATGGTACTCGGCTCAGAGGGCCGGCATGAACAAATCCTCAAGACCGATCAAGATAATGCGCTGATCATCGCCAATAATGTCGATTGGCCTGAGTATGGACAAACCATGCATCAACTCACCCAAACCTTAGTGCAATTGGGTTACCCACTCTGCCCCGGTGGAGTAATGGTGCAAAACAGCCAATGGGTAAAATCACAGCACGATTGGGACAGCACTTTACAGCACTGGTGCCGTAGCCGTAGTGCTGACAATCTGATGCTATTGGCGATTGTTGCTGATGCCCACTGTGTTGCTGGTGATGCCACATTAATGGACCCAATCAAACACACCCTAAGCCGTCTGACGCTCCATCAAGAAGCGCTCTTGGCCGACTTTGTTCGCCCAGCACTGGCATTCTCGTCACCACTGACACTCTTTGGCCAAGTGAAACAGGGGAAAAATGGTCTTGATATCAAACAAGGCGGGATATTCCCTGTCGTACATGGCATTCGTACGCTCAGTTTGGAATATGGCATCACAGTGACCAATACCTTTGAACGAATTAGCGCACTCCAACAAAGAAGAGTTCTTGAAAAACAGACTGCCGATAACTTATCCGAAGCCTTAAAACTGTTTTTTAAACTGCGTTTAGCCCAACAGCTGCAGCAACATCAAAACTCCAATCAATTGGATGTGAAACAACTCGATCGCGCCGAACGTGACCTATTACGTCATAGCCTGCATGTGGTGAAAAAGTTTAAACAATGGCTCGCATATCACTATCAAATTCGTGATTAAAAGGAACTCAAAATGAATTGGCTACTTAGGAATTACTGGTCATACAAATTAGAAGGGTCAGCGTATCAATACCTCTTTACTACCCCAGCGAAGCAGGAGTTCGTCTCACTCGACTGCGAGACCACCAGTCTTGATCCCGAACGGGCAGAGTTAGTGAGTATTGCTGCAGTAAGAGTCAACGACAACCGAGTATTACTGAGCCAACCCTTTGAAATTCGGCTAGCCGCCCCACACTCTCTTGATTCGACATCCATCAAAATACATCAACTACGCCATCAAGATCTTCACGATGGACTCAACGAAAAAGAAGCCTTAAAGCAATTGATCGCTTTTATTGGTAATCGACCTCTAGTGGGCTATCACATTCGCTATGACAAGAAAATTCTTGATATTGCCTGCCGTAAACAACTGGGGTTTCCACTCCCCAATCCGCTAATTGAAGTGAGTCAACTCTATCAAGAGCAACTCGAAAAGCTGTTACCCAATGCGTACATCGACTTGAGCCTAGATGCCATCTGCCGCCATCTTGAACTACCACAGCAGGAAAAGCATGATGCATTACAAGACGCCATCGCTGCAGCACTGATTTTTGTGCGCTTAACCCACGGTGATTTACCTCCACTTAAGTCTCCCGATGCTGTGGATGTCCATTACTCCACTTGATGCATGTGTGAGCTAACTCTCTCTTCCGACATTTCAATAAGATAGCGTTAGACCAAGGCAGATTTGCTCGCTAAGCCTTAACCATAAACTGCCGTCAGTACTTTCATCTCTGTGTGTTCAATTCCTTACTCGCCGTGATTACTCCTAAAGTCTAATTGTGCAATCAAGGCCTGTGGCTAAAGGTTATAGGCAGAACAAATTTTCTTTTACACCCTACGCCCACAAGGAAATTTGACGATTTCACAAGGAGAAAGACAATGAGTGAATCGCACGTTTATCCCGTCAAAAGTACAATAAAAGCGCATACCCATGCCGATAACGACACCTATTTGAACATGTATCAGCAATCCGTAGAAAATCCGGACGCTTTCTGGGCTGAACATGGGAAAATTGTTGATTGGATAAAACCTTACACCCGAGTCAAACACACCTCATTTGATACAGGCCATGTTGATATTCGTTGGTTTGATGATGGCCAACTTAACGTTTCAGCTAACTGCCTCGATCGTCATTTAGCGGATCGTGGCGATGACGTCGCGATCATTTGGGAAGGAGATGATCCAACCCAAGATGAAAAGATCACCTTTAGCCAACTGCACCAAAAGGTGTGTTGTTTCGCTAATGCGCTGAAAGAACATGGCGTGAAAAAAGGCGATGTGGTTTGCCTATATATGCCAATGGTGCCGGAAGCGGCAGTCGCCATGCTCGCTTGTACACGTATCGGCGCCGTACACACTGTGGTGTTCGGTGGTTTCTCTCCTGAAGCGCTAGCAGGGCGTATCGTTGATTCCAACGCCAAAATAGTGATCACTGCCGATGAAGGTATTCGCGCGGGACGTCCAGTGCCACTTAAGAAAAACGTCGACGAAGCGCTGGCGAACCCAAGCGTCAAAGGGATTAACAGCGTAATCGTATTTCAACGTACTGGCGGAAAAGTCGCATGGAACAATCAACGTGATATTTGGTGGCATGACGCAGTGTCCAAAGTCAGTGATATTTGTCCACCAGAGCCAATGAATGCCGAAGACCCACTCTTCATCTTATATACCTCCGGTTCAACGGGTAAACCTAAAGGCGTGTTACATACCACTGGCGGTTATCTGGTTTACGCGACTATGACCTTCAAGTATGTGTTTGATTATCAACCCAATGACGTGTTCTGGTGTACTGCTGACGTCGGTTGGATTACCGGACATACCTATCTGATTTATGGCCCATTATCGAATGGTGCCCAGACCATCTTGTTTGAAGGTGTGCCCAATTACCCAGCGACTAATCGCATGAGCCAGGTCGTCGATAAACATCAGGTGACCATACTGTATACGGCTCCCACTGCGATTCGTGCCTTGATGGCGAAAGGTGATGAAGCGGTGAAAGGGACTTCCCGTTCCAGCTTACGCATCATGGGCTCGGTTGGGGAACCCATTAACCCAGAGGCGTGGGAGTGGTACTACAAAACCATCGGTAACAGTCAGTCACCGATTGTCGACACCTGGTGGCAAACCGAAACAGGCGGCATATTGATCACCCCGTTACCTGGAGCAACTGACCTCAAACCAGGCTCGGCCACTCGCCCATTCTTTGGTGTACAACCCGCCTTGGTTGATAACGAAGGACAACTTCTTTCCGGTGCGACCGAAGGTAATTTGGTCATCCTAGATTCATGGCCAGGGCAAATGCGTACTGTGTATGGCGACCATGAGCGTTTTGAACAGACTTACTTTTCCACCTTCAAAGGCATGTATTTCACCGGAGATGGTGCACGACGTGATGAAGATGGTTACTACTGGATCACCGGACGTGTCGACGATGTCTTAAACGTCTCTGGACACCGCATGGGCACGGCGGAGATTGAATCTGCACTGGTGGCGTTTGACAAAATTGCCGAAGCTGCAGTGGTTGGCGTACCTCACGATATCAAAGGCCAAGCAATTTATGCCTATATCACGCTAAATGACGGGATCTACCCCGATGCGCAGCTGCACAAAGAAGTGAAAGATTGGGTACGAAAAGAGATTGGCCCGATTGCGACACCCGATGTATTACATTGGACAGACGCGCTACCTAAAACCCGCTCAGGTAAGATTATGCGGCGAATTTTGCGTAAAATTGCCACCGGTGACACGGGTAATCTGGGCGACACCTCTACCCTTGCCGACCCAAGTGTTGTTGATCGTTTGATTACCGAGAAAGCCAAATACTCTCAATAAACTACGTTTAGTCATTCATCAATAAAGTTATGTCGATCGCATAAAAACTCCGAATACCCTGTAATCGGAGTTTTTTATTGGCTTTACTCTTCTAGATTATGAACAATAGTATTAAAGTGCGTTTAGAAAATACTCTATTCAGTAGTACCCCCACAATTAGTATGGCGTACATTTCCCCGTTCAAAATTAAACTAGCTGATTAGACCAGTAAATTGCTGCCATTTGTTGTGAATTAGCTATAATCTTGGGCAATTTTTAAAATCAGCGGAATTTTGACAAAAATTTGGCGTCAAATGCACTATGATGAGGGTACATTTTCGATTTCATCTACTATAAAGGAAGATAACCGCACAATGACTGCAAAATCACGCATTCTTGTTCTCAACGGACCAAACCTAAATTTATTAGGTTTACGTGAACCGGCACACTACGGTTCACAGACTTTAGAACAAATTGTCACGATGTTACGTGAACAAGCAACAACCGCAGGTATTGAGCTGGAACATCTTCAGTCCAACCGTGAATATGAATTGGTAGAAGCCATTCACCAAGCTTACGGGAAAGTAGATTTTATCGTCATTAACCCAGCAGCATTTACTCATACCAGTGTTGCTCTGCGTGATGCGCTACTTGGTGTAGCTATTCCGTTTATTGAAGTGCACTTGTCAAATATTCATGCACGTGAGCCATTCCGTCACCATTCATACTTGTCTGATAAAGCACAAGGGGTGATCTGCGGATTAGGAGCACAAGGTTATCAATTCGCTTTGTCGGCAGCGCTGAATTACCTGCAGGCGAAGTAATAAATCACTCTGCAGTCCCTTTGGGGGCTGTCTTACTCACAGATAAAAGAGAAAGAAACAATGGATATTCGTAAAATCAAGAAGCTTATCGAACTAGTTGAAGAGTCTGGCATTGCTGAGCTAGAAATCTCTGAAGGCGAAGAATCGGTACGTATCAGCCGTAACAGCCCTGCGCAATTTGCTGCTCCAATTCAATACGCAGCAGCACCAGCGCCAGTAGCAGCTCCTGCACCAGCGGCTCCAGTAGCAGCTCCTGCACCAGCAGCGGCTCCAGCTTCTCAAGAGCCTGCGGGTCATAAAGTACTTTCTCCAATGGTTGGTACTTTCTACCGTTCATCTAGCCCAGAAGCGAAACCATTCGTAGAAGTGGGTCAATCAGTAAAAGTTGGCGACACTCTATGTATCGTTGAAGCAATGAAAATGATGAACCAAATCGAAGCTGATAAAGCAGGCGTGGTTACTGCAATCCTTCTAAGCGACGGCCAACCTGTAGAATTTGACCAGCCACTTGTTATCATCGAATAAGTGGAGTTGAGATCATGTTAGACAAAATTGTCATCGCGAACCGAGGCGAAATTGCGCTTCGTATCCTTCGCGCTTGTAAAGAACTTGGTATTAAAACTGTCGCTGTTCACTCAACAGCTGACCGTGATTTAAAACACGTTCTATTAGCAGATGAAACCATCTGTATCGGTCCTGCTCGCAGTATCGACAGCTACCTAAACATCCCTCGCATCATTTCTGCTGCAGAAGTGACTGGCGCAGTGGCAGTTCACCCAGGCTACGGTTTCCTATCAGAAAACGCAGACTTCGCTGAACAAGTTGAAAAATCTGGTTTTATCTTCATCGGTCCGAAAGCAGATACCATCCGTATGATGGGTGATAAAGTTTCTGCAATCAACGCGATGAAAAAAGCAGGCGTTCCTTGTGTACCTGGTTCAGATGGTCCACTTGATAACGACGAAGTGAAAAACAAAGCTCATGCGAAACGCATCGGCTACCCAGTGATCATCAAAGCCTCTGGTGGCGGCGGCGGTCGTGGTATGCGTGTGGTTCGTAACGAAGGCGAATTGGTTAACGCTATCGCAATGACTCGTGCAGAAGCGAAAGCAGCATTCAACAACGACATGGTTTACATGGAGAAATACCTAGAAAACCCTCGTCACGTTGAAGTGCAAGTGTTGGCTGATGGTCAAGGTAATGCAATTCACCTTGGTGAACGTGACTGTTCTATGCAACGTCGTCACCAAAAAGTGGTTGAAGAAGCTCCAGCACCAGGCATCACTGAAGAGATGCGTAAGTACATCGGCGAACGTTGTACTCGTGCTTGTGTGGAAATCGGCTACCGTGGTGCAGGTACTTTTGAGTTCCTATACGAAAACGGCGAATTCTACTTCATCGAAATGAACACCCGTGTTCAAGTTGAGCACCCAGTAACTGAAATGGTGACTGGCGTTGACATCATCAAAGAACAGTTGCGTATCGCTGCTGGTCAACCTTTGTCATTTACTCAAGATGATATTAAGATTCGTGGCCATGCTATGGAATGTCGTATTAACGCAGAAGATCCAGAGCGCTTCCTACCATGTCCTGGTAAGATCGATATGTTCCATGCTCCAGGCGGCATGGGCGTTCGTTGGGAATCGCACATCTACTCTGGTTATACCGTTCCTGCATATTACGATTCAATGATCGGTAAATTGATCACTTACGGTGAAAACCGCGATGTGGCTATCGCTCGTATGCGTAACGCACTTAACGAGATGATTGTTGAAGGGATTAAAACCAACATCCCTCTACAACAGTCAATCATGCTGGATGAAAACTTCCAGAATGGCGGTACTAACATCCACTATTTGGAGAAAAAACTGGGTCTGCAATAATCCTCCAGTTGAAGCTCTAAATAAGAAAGGTCACCTAAGGGTGGCCTTTTCATTTATGTAAATAGACAAGGGAGACTGCATGTCTAAGCTTTCAGGCATTTATCGTCAGGCGCATAAAGAAGCCTTTTTGGCTTTTGCTCTTGCTGTCCTGTACTTCCTCTGGTGGTATGCCACTGCCTATGGATTGTCGCCTACGACAGACGATCACGCCATGCCCACGCTATATTGGGGCTTTCCTTTGTGGTTCCTGCTCTCATGCATCATAGGTCCACTGCTGTTCACCATTTTGTGTTTTGTGATGGTGAAAGTGTTCTATAAAGACGTCCCTCTGGATATCGCTGCTGATGAGGATAATCATGAATAGCGAACTGCTGATTCCACTCGTTATTTACCTAATAGCGGTATTTGCTTTGGCGGCGTTTACTCGACGTTTCAAAAGCAAAAATCACTTTTTAAATGAATATTTTGTTGGTGGCCGAAGCATGGGTGGCTTTGTGCTTGCCATGACCCTTTCCGCCACTTATGCCAGCGCCAGTAGTTTCATCGGTGGCCCTGGCGCAGCCTACAAGATGGGGTTGGGTTGGGTTTTACTTACCATGATCCAATTGCCAGTGGCGTGGTTAACCTTAGGGGTGTTGGGGAAAAAATTCGCCATTGAAGCTCGTATTCATAATGCCGTTACGGTAAACGACATTTTGTACGCGCGCTTTAAAAGCCGCCCGGTGGTTATCTTAGCGTCGCTCTCTCTGCTGCTTGCTTTCTTTGGCACTATGGTGGTGCAGTTTGTTGGCGGTGCTCGCTTGCTGCAAACAGTGACGGGACTGCCCTATGAGCAGGGCCTTTTCATCTTCGCCTTTACCGTTGGCCTTTACACCACTATTGGTGGTTTCCGTGCCGTAGTCCTTACCGATGCGATGCAAGGGATCATGATGTTAATTGGCACCGTAGCGCTCCTTTGGGGGGTGATTCATGCCGGTGGTAGTGTTGGCGAATTGGTGACTAAGTTGCATGACATTGACCCCTCACTCGTAACGCCTTATGGTCCTCATCACTTTATTAGCCAACCGTTCATTCTGAGTTTCTGGGTCTTGGTCTGCTTTGGTGTGATTGGGTTACCGCATGCTGCAGTGCGCTGCATGTCGTATCGCGATAGTCGCTCAGTACATAAGGGCATGATCATTGGCACGATTGTCGTTGCACTATTGATGTTAGGGACGTCGCTAGCAGGCGCGCTCGGCAGGGCCATTGTGCCGGAAGTGGGCAGCCCAGACCAAATCATGCCGACATTGATGATGACCGTATTACCGCCATTGGTGGCAGGTATCTTTTTAGCGGGGCCAATGGCGGCGATTATGTCGACTATTGATTCACAGCTCATTCAAGCATCGGCGACGCTACTGAAGGATTTGTATATCAACTACATCAATCCGCAAGTGATTGAAAAAAGTGATGGTGAACGACGCTTAAACCGCCTATCGCTTTGGGTTACCGCTATCTTTGCTCTATTAGTATTTTGTGCGGCTACCAACCCGCCAGATATGATTATTTGGTTGAACTTAATGGCTTTTGGTGCATTACAAGCCGCTTTCTTATGGCCGCTCGTTCTTGGCCTATACTGGAAAAAAGCCTCTGCAACGGGTGCATTAAGTTCCATGGTCGTTGGCCTTGTCACCTTCATTTTACTGAGCTGGCTAAAACCGAATATCGGCGGAGTGCATCCGATTGTGCCAACGCAAATCATCAGTCTCATCGTCTTTGTTATCGGTAGTCTACTAAAACCGAATGCCAATAAAATAGCGACACCAGAAGTCGCCTAACACCTTGAATCAAACGGAGCCAACTGGCTCCGTTTTCTTTTCTTCATCACTCTTGATGTGGATAAGATGTCATCACGCAGGGGATCTGCTAAACTTCGCCCCTAAATTCCTAATGAGAGTCATGTAAGATGCCTTGGATTCAAATTAAGCTGAATGCCACGAATGAAAATGCCGAAGCCATTGGCGATATGTTGATGGATGAGACAGGTGCACTGTCTATTACGTTTCTAGATGCGAAAGATACGCCTGTATTTGAGCCTCTTCCGGGTGAAACACGCCTATGGGGCGACACTGACGTATTGGCACTTTACGATGCTGAAATCGATACGGCAGCGGTTCTGGCACAGATCCAAGCAAGCCCTCTTCTAGCGAAAGACTTTGCTTACAAAGTTGAACAAATTGAAGACAAAGACTGGGAACGTGAGTGGATGGACAACTTCCACCCAATGAAATTTGGTGAGCGTCTGTGGATTTGTCCAAGCTGGCGTGAAATCCCAGATCCAACCGCCGTCAACGTTATGCTTGACCCAGGTCTTGCGTTCGGTACTGGTACTCACCCAACCACAGCTCTCTGCCTACAATGGCTAGACAGTTTGGATTTGGCGGGTAAAACCGTTATCGACTTCGGTTGTGGTTCAGGCATCCTTGCGATTGCAGCAATTAAACTTGGCGCAGCAAAAGTCGTGGGTATCGATATCGACCCACAAGCACTGCAAGCCTCTCGCGATAATGCTGCTCGCAACGGCGTAGCAGACCAAATTGAAGTCTACCTACCGCAGAACCAACCAGAAGGTTTAGTGGCTGATGTGGTTGTCGCTAACATTCTTGCTGGCCCATTGCGCGAGCTATCACCAGTCATTAAGAGCCTGATGAAACCTCAAGGTCAGCTTGCGATGTCTGGTGTTCTAGACGTACAAGCTGAAGGTGTTGCTGATTTTTACCGCGATGAACTGGATATCGACCCAATTGTTGAGATGCAAGAGTGGTGTCGCATCACTGGCCGCAAACGCAGCTAGAGAAAGGTTTGCACGCTAATTGACTGAAAAATCGGCAATTTACAAAAACAATTTGTAAATGCTCAAATATTAGTCTTTTCACGCAGTAAAAAAATGCGTAAAATGCGCGCCCTTGCTGGTACAGAACTGTGAAGACGTTTTGAAAATCGGAAATTATCAACTTAAGAACAATCTCATCGTTGCCCCTATGGCAGGAGTTACAGACAGACCGTTTCGAGAGTTGTGTCTACGCTATGGTGCAGGAATGGCCGTCAGTGAAATGATGTCCTCAAATCCTGAACTATGGAAAACGTCGAAGTCAAAAAATCGCATGGTGCATGAAGGTGAATCGGGCATTCGCTCAGTGCAGATTGCTGGAAGTGACCCACAGCTTATGGCCGAAGCAGCTCAATTCAGTGTTGAAAACGGTGCGCAAATCATTGATATCAACATGGGCTGCCCTGCAAAAAAGGTGAATAAGAAGCTCGCTGGCTCTGCTTTGCTTCGTTACCCAGAGATCATTAAAGATATCTTGGAAACGGTAGTGAATGCAGTCAATGTTCCTGTAACACTGAAAACCAGAACGGGCTGGGATACAGACAATAAAAACTGTATCTATATCGCTAAACTAGCCGAAGACTGCGGCATCCAAGCTCTGGCCCTTCACGGGAGAACCCGCGCTTGTATGTACAAAGGTGAGGCGGAATACGACAGCATTAAAGCGGTCAAGGCAGCCATCAATATACCGGTTATCGCTAATGGTGATATCGATAGTCCGGAGAAGGCCAAGCAAGTACTGGAGTACACCGGTGCAGACGCTTTAATGATCGGACGTCCGGCCCAGGGACGCCCATGGATTTTTCAGGAAATCCGACACTTTTTGGAAACCGGCACCACGATGCCAGAGCTCCCGAATTCGGAAGTGAAGGACATCATGCTTGGTCATGTACAAGCTCTGCACCAATTTTATGGTGAATATCTTGGCCCTCGTATCGCGCGTAAGCATGTCGGGTGGTATCTCAAAGAACATGAACAGGCGAGTGAGTTTCGTCGGACCTTTAACGCCATCGAGTCAGCGCCGCTGCAACTAGAGGCGCTCGAAGGTTATTTTGATAACGTTGCACAATATTAAGAGAAGAGCTAGACCGAATATGTTCGAACAAAATCTGACTTCAGAAGCTTTAACAGTAACAACAGTAACTTCACAAGACCAAATCACGCAAAAGCCACTACGTGATTCAGTTAAAGCATCTCTTAAAAACTATCTTGCTCAATTGAATGGCCAAGAAGTAACAGAACTTTACGAATTAGTTCTAGCTGAAGTTGAACAGCCACTACTAGATACCATCATGCAGTACACTCGCGGTAACCAAACTCGCGCAGCAACTATGATGGGTATCAACCGCGGTACTCTTCGTAAGAAACTAAAAAAATACGGCATGAACTAAGAAGAAATTCTAATTCATTGATTTTAAAAGCCACGCCATCAACAGCGTGGCTTTTATTTTTTCCTGTACCCACAATTGTACCCCGCACTTCATCTCATAACGCGCGTAAAAAAAATTGTTCTATCCGTGGAACAGTTCTGCCAGTAAATGGAACTCTTTTCCTTTTTGCAGTACCAAAAATCTTTTCTCCATTGGAACGATTCAATCACTACTAATGCAAAATACACCTTCATCACTTCCCCGCTCATCTTTATATCAAACACACAAGTGATATAAATAAAACCTCAAAATAACAATGCATTACAATGTAAAAGGCATCATATAGAGACTATTTATCCCCGTATTTTCCATATAAAAACCTAGTTACATATATTCAAAATAAAAATAATAATTAACAAGTTATTTATTTTAAAAATAAGTAAACACAGTTAATAACACAGGTAAATCATCACGCTTAGAACCAAATAGCACAGAGACAAAACTTAACGGTATTGATAATTATTTTTATTTGCAAATATAATGCATTCCTTTACGGTTTCTTTACAAGGATTTACGTTTGTGAAATTTCAATACTCAACGCTTACCCTCGCTGTATTCTCTGGGCTTTGCTCGCTACCTAGTGTGGCAGCAACAGCAACAGAAACCATGGTGGTCACTGCCAACGCCGGTTTAGAGAAAAAAATCACTGACGCCCCTGCTTCTATTTCCGTTATTAGTCAGCAAGATTTGGCCGAAAAAAACTATATGGATTTAGGCGAAGCTCTGAGCGGTTTAGAGGGGGTCGATGTTCGAAGTACCACAGGTAAAACCGGCGGCCTGAACATCAGTATCCGCGGAATGGGCAGTAGCCACACCTTAGTGTTGATTGACGGCATTCGTCAAACAGCCAGCTCAGACACGACACCAAACGGCTTTGGCGAAATGGGCAATGGGTTTGTCCCACCACTATCAGCCATCGATCATATCGAAGTAATTCGCGGCCCAATGTCGACGTTATACGGTTCTGACGCGATTGGCGGTGTGGTCAATATCATCACGAAGAAGAATCAAAAAGAGTGGGCGGGCACCATCAATGCCGGACACAATCTGCAAGAGCATGACAAATGGGGTGACACCTCAACTATCAGTATTAACACCTCAGGTCCTCTCATACAGGATAAACTGAATCTCAATCTGCGCGGCACATTTAAACATCGCCAAGGTTCCAGCATTACCTCGTTAAGCGACTCAGGCAGCGTAACACGCACCCCTTACCCGACAGAAAGCGACAACTACAATGTCGGCGGGAAACTGAGTTACAACGTCAATGAAGACCATACCGTATTCATTGACGGACACATCGCACGTCAGACATTCGATAACAGCAAAGAGCAGCTTGGTGACATTGGTACGAGCGGTGGCGGCTATAAAGACGAAATGAAGTACAACGAAGACCAAGTGATCATTGGTCACGAATCACAACTGGGATTGGGTCGTTGGATGTCAGACGCTTCGTACATGACAACCGAAGCGAAAGGACGCATTCTTACCTCTCGTACTGGTTTTAGCGGCAGTGACTTAGGTAAAGACCGCAAACTCGAAAACACTAACACCATTGTTAACACCAAGTTGTTAACCGATATTGGCGAAGACCATGCCGCAACCTTTGGTGCCCAATATTGGAATGCTAAGATGAAAGATGGCATCGTGTTAAACACCACGGGGGAAACCTTCGAGCAAACCTCTTACTCACTGTTTGCAGAAGACGATTGGCAAATTCTTGATCCGGTTGTGTTGACGTTAGGTGCCCGTTACGAGCATCACGATTCATTTGGCAGTCACGTTAGCCCGCGCGCCTACGTGGTGTGGACGGCCAATGACAACTGGACAGTCAAAGGAGGGGTCAGCACAGGTTATCGCACACCAAGTCTAAGCAACCTACACAATGGTATCAGCGGCGTGGGTGGTCGTGGCTCAATCAGTGTGGTCGGTAATCCAGACCTAAAACCTGAAGAGAGTACTAACTACGAAACCGGCTTGTACTACGAAAATGAAAGCAACTTCAAAGCAAACGTAACCCTGTTTGTTAACCACTATAAAAATGCGATCTCCTCCTACACCATCGACAGTAGCACAAGCTCCTATGAAAACGTGGGCAAAGCGAAAATTGAAGGCGTTGAAGTGGGTACGTCCTTCCCTCTCTTTATCGATAGCGTATCGATGAACCTAAACTACACCTACACTCATAGCGAGCAGGTGGGTGGTGATAATGATGGCGCGCCATTTGGCAATACGGCCAAACACATGGCGAATGCGAAGGTTCGTTGGCAAGCAACAGAAGAGTTGGATACTTGGTTAAGTGCTGAATATCATGGCAAAACGCCTCGTTACACCAGCAACTATGACAACCTAAGCACGACACAACAAGCTATCTACGATGCGAAAGGCGACCTAAAAGCGTGGACAGTCATCAACATGGGTGCAACCTACCTCATCACTAAAGATCTTAAGATCAACGGTGCGGTGTACAACCTATTGGATAAAGACTTCACTAAGATGGAACTGTTTGGTTCAGAATATGCGGGTGATTACTTCGATACATCTCGCTCAACCTCAGGTTATGTCACGCCAGGACGTAACTACTGGGTATCCTTGAACTATGATTTCTAAACACGGTTTCTAAATCTACAACAGACAGTGTATTGATCGAAAAGAGCCAGAAAATTCTGGCTCTTTTTTTAACGCTACTCGTTATTGAGCATGACGCGAACGCAATGGTTGAGCATTCCCCGCTAATTGGTCATGAGGGATACCAATATCACGTAGTTTTTTACCCGCCATCAAGTTAGCTTCAATCGATTCGAGTGTTACACCTTTGGTTTCTGGAACAAACAGAATCGTCACAGCCACGAACACGATGTTAAACACGGCATACAGCCAGAAGGTTGGTGCTGTACCAATACCATTCAATAGCGACAAGAAAGTGGCGCCTAACACCATGTTAGAAATCCAGTTCATGGTGGTTGAACAAGCGATACCAAAATCACGACCTTTTAGCGGCTGAACTTCTGAACACAATACCCACACCATAGGTGCAGCACTCATCGCATAACCGCAGATACAAACGATAGAAGTCAGCACAGCAAGGTATGAGAAGTAAACTGGCGCCTCTCCGGCAAGAACAAATTTAAGCAGTAGGCCTAGGCAGAACATGCCAATCCCCATGACGGTAAAGCCAATTTTTAACGCTGGTTTACGGCCCCAACTGTCTGCCATACCAATTGCGATAAAGGTCGCAGCCACAAAAGCGACACCGACTAATACCGTACCAAACATCTGTTCCATATTGGTGGTAAAACCGGCCATTTCAAAAATCTTAGGCGCGTAGTACATCAGGATGTTCATACCCGTAAATTGCTGCATAAACTGCAGTACCAGACCTAAACCAACACTACGACGGAAGTTTTTATTCGCTTTAAACAATGCAAAACCAGATTGTTTTACTTTCAAGCTGGCCACAATTTCTTGGAATTCAGTGCTCGCTGCACGTTCGTCCATACGCAAAGAGAGCAACACTTCTTGCGCTTCTTGCACATAACCACGAGACGCTAACCAACGAGGAGAACGAGGCATGAAATAAACAGCAATAACCAACACAAGAGTGGGGATGAGTAATACGGCAAACATCATGCGCCAGTTACCAGTTTGAGCAAACCAAGTATCAGAAAGGAATGCTAACAAAATACCCACGGTCACCATCAATTGATAGGTGGCGATACGACGACCACGCACGGCTTTATCTGACATTTCAGATAGATAAAGAGGTGCAGCAAACGAAGCAATACCAATCGCAAAACCTTGAATCACGCGGAAAAACAGCATGACGTCAATATTGCTCGAGAAAGTACAACCTATGGTGCCGATGGCGAAAATGATCCCGCCCCACATCAAGCTCCGTTTACGCCCCAAACTTGCTGATAACCAGTTGTTAGAGATTGAGCCCAAAGTGGCGCCAAGCATCATGGTGCTCACAATCCATTCTTGCTGGTGAATGGTAATGCTCCACTCGTTAGTGATGAAAGGCAATGCGCCTGAAATCAGTCCGATGTCTAAGCCAAACAAAAGGCCCGCTAGAGACGCGGCGACAGAGATAAGAGTATTGTAATTAAACATTTGAGTGTTATTCCTCATGAGTAGGGTCACCCAATAATACGTACCGTCAGATCGGAAACGTTTGAGGAAATCGCACGATGACAAAGTGAGCGCTTTTATGTATTTTTTTAGCAAAAAAGTACATATAAACGGTGCATATATAACCTTTAGGACTTAGGTTTTTATCTAACCCCATGTTTTATTGTGCTTAATAAAAAAGCCCCACCAAAATAGTGCGGCTTTTCTATACATGTTTTTAACATTTCTAGGTTTATTTCACTTCGACGTTCATCATCTTTTTGTTGATGGTATCGGCCGCTTTTTGCATCCGAATTTTTACCGGCATGTCTTTTACCACGATATCTTGCAAAGCAGCTGCCCAGTCTGTCGTCGTCTCAAAAAAACGGGGTTGCGGGGTAAATTTAATACTGGTGTTATCGATGATGGTTCGAAAAGTATCTTCATACCCAGTTAATCCCTTAATCGCCGATTGCCACTGTTGGCTATCCCAAATCGATTTACGTACTGGGTTAACCACATTGGCATGAGTCGCTCCCCACAGCATGTGCTCTTGCCCAGTAAAATACTGCATGAAAATCCACGCCGCTTGTTTGTGATTAGACGCATTGGACATGGCTAACGACCAAATCCACTCATTTGCTCCCGTAACGCCATTACTAAAGACTGGGATAGGAGCAAAACCGAGATTGTCTTTCTCGGCAGCTTGTTGATCACGGCTCTGGAAATAACCAATAATATCTGCATCCAATGCCATAGCAGCCTTACCCGAACCAATATCTTTTGCCACTTGGTACCATGTGTAATCTTGCCAGTTGGCAGGACCGCTCTGTTTAATCAGATCGGTATATTTCTGGGTCACTTCAATGGCTGCAGGCGAGCCTAGCTGTGACACTAAACGCTGCTGCTTAATGGTAAAATCATGCGCTCCGTAATTGCTAAATGCGGTCATGTAACCGGGATGAATCGTAGCCCAAGACAACGTACCTCGCACCGCTACCCCGTAAGAACCAGAACCATTCCAATCTTTTAATTGCTTCGCCGTACTCATCAATTCATCAAAGGTGTACGGTACTTTGCCGCCAGCCATCGCAATCGCTCGTTTATTGTAAATTAAAACATTGGCTTCAAACCCCAAAGGCAAAGCCCATAACCTACCCGTACCAACCGGATGACCCGGAATTAAATCCCATCGGTTACCGTTAAGTACCCCTTCAAAAAAATCATCCAACACAAACTGAGGATCGGTTAAATGCCGATCCCTTAGAATGTCATCCAAACTTTGAATGTAGCCTGCAGGAGCGTAATCCCACAGTTGATAAGAGCCGGTCATAAAGACATCTGGTGGATTTTTTGAGCGTAGCGCTGCGGTCAGATCTTCAAAGTAAGTCTCTTCTGATGTCACTTTATAGTTAACCTTAATCCCGGTTAACTTCTCAAACTCCCCTAGCCTTTGAATCATCGCATCTGAATAAGGATGTTTGTTCAACATGACGTTGATCTGCTGCTGCGAAGCCTGCTGCCAATAAAACACCGAAGAGACAGCGTTAACTTGCCCCGAAAAAACCAGACTCAGCAGCGTTCCTAACGCTACCCAATAGCGACACAGCTGAAACATGAACGTCTCCTTTGCGGCCAAATGTACATAGGTGGCGCAAACTTTAGCGCCTATCGTAAGAAGAATATGTGGTCAAAAAAGTATAGTGCTCTGTTGCTAAAGTATGCAAAAAACAAATACCTCTAAGGAATTAGTAGCGAACTCAACACCTTCGACTAAAGTTGAAACTATCGATAGAGGGAGGCCACGATATGTCGTCCGGTGTGTTACGCAATTTTCCTATTGGAATAAGACAATATTTGATGATTGGGATAACCACAGTGCTACTGCTGATCCCATTCATGTTGATGCTTAGCCATTATCAAACTGACTTGATGGAGGCGAAGAAAACCAAAACTCGCCACTTAGTCGAAAGTGCCACCTCAATTCTGGTGCATTTCCACAAGCTACAAAGTGAAGGAAAGCTCACGGAAGCGGAAGCCAAACAGCAAGCGAAAAGCGTGATCAATCAATTACGCTACGACCAAAATGACTATTTTTGGATTAATGACATGACGCCAGTCATGGTGATGCATCCCATCAAACCGCAATTAGAGGGTAAAGACCTCTCTGCGATTAAAGACCCAACGGGTAAAGCGCTTTTTGTGGAAATGGTGGATGTGGCAAAACGCGCCCAAGAAGGCGTGGTGCACTACATGTGGCCCAAGCCAGGGGCTACCGTGGATATCGAAAAAGTCTCCTATATTAAACTGTTTCAACCTTGGGGATGGATTGTCGGTTCTGGCGTATATGTCGATGACGTCGATGACGTCGATGCACTGATCGCCTCTCGCACACGTACCATCTTGATTGGCCTTGGAGTGGCAGTGCTCATCATGCTGATTTTTTCCCTGCGCATCAGCTCAAGCATCGTTCGCCCTTGCCGCGATACCTTAGCCGCTCTACGTGAAATAGCGCAAGGTGATGGGGATCTGTCCCGCAAACTCAATGACGATGGCAAAGATGAGCTATCAGAAATTGCTAGCGCCTTTAACTTATTTACGAACAAGTTGCGTTCCACCATCATCGAAATAAAACCGATGGCGCAAGAGGTAACCACTTCAGCTAACGAACTGAACGGCTTAGCCCAAGACGCCTCAAGTAAAGCTCATGAGCAAAAACAATCGGTTGATGATGTATCGAATGCGATGCAAGAGTTAGTCAATAGCAATCGTGATGTCACGGATGCTGCCGAGAATGCGGCTGAGTCAGCACAAAACGCCAGTGAAAAAGGGCGCGAAGGACGGCATTTGATTGAAGAAGCTTCACACTACATGTCCGCACTTTCAAAATCCTTAACTCATACCGACACCAATACCCAAGCGTTAGCGCGTGAGACAGAAAACGTGGGATCGGTATTGGAAGTGATTCGCGGCGTAGCAGAGCAAACCAACCTCTTAGCGCTAAACGCCGCCATTGAAGCAGCACGTGCTGGCGAGCAAGGACGCGGTTTTGCGGTGGTTGCTGATGAGGTGCGTACTCTCGCGACCCGAACTCAACAAAGCACTGATGAAATTGAACAAATTGTTACGGGCTTACAACAACGCGCTAAAGAGGTGAGCCAATCAATGGAGCAGACTCAGCAGCAGTCTATTGCCACCTTGAAAAAAGCCGAAGAAGCCCAGCAAGCACTCACTATGGTCGACGACCAAATTCAAACCATCTTGAGTGTGAACGGCCAAATCGTCACGGCTATTGGTCATCAATCCAATGCGACCCATCATATGGCCGACAGCTTAAATCGCATTACGCAAATCAGTGCGCGCGCTTCTGAACGGGCGAAAAAAGTGTCGGCAGCAAGTGAAACCTTACTCAACACCGGACACAATCTCACCCAGACGATAAACAGTTTTAAAGTCTAGTTAACTGAGGCTTAATACCACAGGAGGTGTACGCCTCCTGTGCTCTATTCTAGTGCGGCCAAAATCGAGCAGTGACTTGCGTCGTCATCAATATCCCCGCAACAGGCATCATTGATTTTTCTTAAAGCGCTACGAATACGTTTTAATTCAGCAATTTTTTCATCGATCAGACTCAATTTCGCTGTCGTAATAGCTTTTACCTCAGCGCAACTGTGAATGTTGGCTTCTAAGCGAATCTCAAGCAGCTCTTTGATCTCTTCTAAACTCAATCCGACCTCTTTCGCTTTGAGAATAAAACGCACCTGTTTTTGGTTGCTTTCATCGTAAAGTCGATAGCCAGACTCACTGCGTCCAGCCGGAATAATTAGCCCATTTTTCTCATAAAATCGCAGCGTATCGGTCGAAACACCGCAACGTTTTGCCAATTCACCAATCTGAAACATGGATGCCTCATTGTTTGTTAGTTAAATTTTTCACTTGAAAAAGGTCGTTTTAGCGATTATTTTTCGCATGCCAAACGATTGCGCGAGCTTTTATGTAATAAATTAGTTAGAATACGCGCCATCAAAATTCGACGTAAGGTCCTTACCAAACACAATCCACTGTTTACACAGTTTAGGTTGAGTTGAGCAAGTATCTTTCGTCATTAACTCCAAGAATTTGAGGAAAAGGGAAGCATGAATAACGCTCGTCCAATCCGTCGCGCACTCATCAGCGTATCAGATAAAACCGGTATTGTTGAGTTTGCAAAAGCGCTTACAGAGCGCGGTGTCGACATTCTGTCTACAGGTGGCACAGCTCGCCTACTAGCAGAGCAAGGTATTGCTGTAACCGAAGTTTCTGATTACACAGGTTTTCCAGAAATGATGGATGGACGCGTAAAAACGCTTCACCCTAAAGTTCATGGTGGTGTCCTAGGCCGTCGTGGTCAAGACGACGCTATTATGGCTGAGCACGGTATCAAACCTATCGATATGGTCGTAGTGAACCTCTACCCATTTGCTCAAACAGTAGCAAAACCAGACTGCACGCTTGCAGACGCAGTGGAAAACATCGATATCGGTGGTCCAACTATGGTTCGCTCTGCAGCGAAAAACCACAAAGATGTGACTATCGTAGTGAATGCTTCTGATTACGACCGCGTTATTGCTGAAATGGACGCAAACGACAAATCTCTTACTCTAGAGACTCGTTTCGACTTAGCGATTGCTGCATTTGAACACACTGCGGCTTACGACGGTATGATCGCAAACTACTTCGGTACTATGGTTCCTTCTTACGGCGAAAACAAAGAAGGCGACGCAGAGTCTAAATTCCCTCGTACTTTCAACATGCAGTTCGAGAAAAAACAAGACATGCGTTACGGCGAAAACAGCCACCAAGCTGCGGCTTTCTACGTAGAAAGCGACGCACAAAACGGTTCTGTCTCTTCAGCTAAACAACTGCAAGGTAAAGCGCTTTCTTACAACAACATCGCTGACACTGATGCAGCGCTAGAGTGTGTGAAAGAGTTCGACGAACCAGCCTGTGTTATCGTAAAACACGCTAACCCATGTGGTGTAGCACTAGGTGCAAACATCCTAGAAGCTTACGATCGTGCATTCAAAACTGACCCAACTTCAGCCTTCGGTGGCATCATCGCGTTCAACCGCGAATTAGATGCAGCGACTGCACAAGCGATCATCGACCGTCAATTTGCGGAAGTGATCATCGCTCCTAAAGTGACTGCAGAAGCGGTTGAAGTGATTGCAGCGAAGAAAAACCTACGCCTACTTGAGTGTGGCGAATGGACTGCGCAATCGACTGGTTTTGACGTGAAACGCGTGAATGGCGGCCTGCTAGTTCAAGACCGTGACCACGGTATGGTGACTATTGACGATCTGAAAGTCGTTACCAAACGTCAACCAACTGAAGCAGAGCTAAAAGACGCTCTATTCTGCTGGAAAGTAGCAAAATTTGTTAAGTCTAACGCCATTGTATACGCCAAAGGCGACATGACTATCGGCGTTGGTGCAGGCCAAATGAGCCGCGTTTACTCTGCTAAAATTGCAGGTATCAAAGCTGCTGACGAAGGTTTGGAAGTGCAAGGCACTGTGATGGCGTCTGATGCATTCTTCCCATTCCGCGACGGTATCGATGCGGCGGCAGAAGCGGGCGTGACTTGTGTTATCCAACCTGGCGGTTCAATGCGTGATGACGAAGTTATCGCAGCAGCTGACGAACACGGCATGGCAATGGTATTTACCGGTATGCGCCACTTCCGTCACTAAGATATGCTCAACCAGTCCACTCCTGTGGGCTGGTTTATTTTTACATCCTTTAGGATGTCCTTTATCTACTCATAGAAAGTCCTCATAGTTACAAGGATTCAAAGATGAATGTATTGGTAATCGGTTCCGGTGGTCGTGAACACGCTCTAGGTTGGAAAGTTGCACAAAACCCTGATGTAGCAAAAGTTTTTATTGCTCCAGGTAATGCAGGTACCGCTCTAGAACCAAAACTAGAAAACGTGAATATCGCTGTTGAAGATATTGCAGGCTTAGTTGCTTTTGCGAAAGATAATGCGATTGAACTGACTATTGTCGGCCCAGAAGTCCCACTAGTTATTGGTGTGGTTGACGCGTTCCGTGAAGCTAATCTGCCAATCTTTGGCCCAACCAAAGGCGCTGCGCAGCTTGAAGGCTCAAAAGCGTTTACGAAAGATTTCCTTGCGCGCCACAACATTCCAACGGCGGCTTACGCGAACTTCACTGATATGGACGCAGCGCTTGCTTACGTTCGTGAACAAGGTGCACCAATCGTAGTTAAAGCTGACGGTCTTGCTGCAGGTAAAGGCGTTATCGTTGCGATGACTCTTGAAGAAGCAGAAGACGCGATCAAAGACATGCTAGCAGGCAATGCCTTTGGCGATGCAGGTAGCCGCGTGGTTATCGAAGAGTTCCTTGATGGCGAAGAAGCCAGCTTCATCGTGATGGTTGACGGTAAAAACGTTCTGCCTATGGCAACTAGCCAAGACCACAAACGTGTTGGTGACAAGGATACTGGCCCTAACACTGGCGGTATGGGTGCTTACTCTCCAGCACCTGTAGTGACTCCAGACATCCATAATCGCATTATGGAAGAAGTGATCTACCCTACTGTGCGCGGTATGGAAGCAGAAGGTCACCCTTACACTGGTTTCCTATACGCAGGTCTGATGATCGACAGCGAAGGCACACCAAAAGTGATCGAGTACAACTGCCGCTTTGGTGATCCAGAAACTCAACCTATCATGATGCGCATGCAATCAGATTTGGTTGAACTTTGCCAAGCAGCGCTAGAAGGCAAGCTAGACCAAGTAGAATCGAAATGGGATCCTCGTGCGTCTATCGGTATCGTTCTAGCGGCGGGTGGTTACCCTGGCGACTACAACAAAGGCGACGTAATCACTCTACCTACAGCTGAAGCTGAAGGTCAAAAAATCTTCCACGCAGGTACTTCTGAAAAACAAGGCAACGTTGTGACTAACGGTGGTCGTGTACTGTGTGCAACCGCACTAGGCAACACGGTTTCTGAAGCACAGCAACGTGCTTATGCGCTTGCTAAACAAGTCAGCTGGAACGGCATGTTCTACCGCAACGACATCGGCTACCGTGCGATTGCTCGTGAACAAGCAGAAAAATAATCGCTCTTTGCGATAAACAAAATTGAAAAAGCGCTGATGATTCAGCGCTTTTTTTATTTATATCTATTTTGCAGCCATTGAAATGGTCACATCCGAATTACTTAGCCAATAAATCGGGGGCTTGCATACAGTCGTGAGAACCTTCGGCTAACGTCAGCAGCGTATCGATGTAGACGGTGTCTTTGTTCACTTTACCGATAAACGCGATATAACTATCTAAGGACGCTAAGCGGTTAATAACCAAACTCGGCAAGGTGTCATTAAATTGCAGTTTTTGATATTTGGTATCGTTGCAGCTCTCGAACTCCTGCCCATTCCAAACACCTTGAATCAACTCCAAACCTTGTTTCTGCTGATCTTGAGTCACTTTAGTGGCATAACGCGCTTGTTTGACGTATTGATCGATCTGCTCGGTCGACAAAGGCAGCACCTTACCGTCCAGTCGATAACGTTGATAGATGGCTTCCCCATGGCTATCAAAACGCAGCAAGGTTTCAAAGGGGGCAACTTCCTCATTTTGTAGGCGTTCCCCTACGCGAGAAATTTCTCGTACAAAACCATCTTCCCAACGATAGGTGGTTTTGTACCAGTTATAAGCGCCTGCGACCACGTAATCCGATGCTTGCTCTGGTACGTTGTTTTTCTCAGTAAACCAATAATAACGCGCTTCATCACCAATGCGTTCACCACCAGTGTAATGATGGGTATTCACCAATTTAGGCGTTGGAATAGAAGAAGAACAGCCAGCAAGAACAGCGGCCAGAAGAAAAGGAACGATACGTAACTTCATAATTATGGCTTGAATAAAGAACGCCGGGCGAACCCGGCGTTACAGAACACTTATTTCACTGAATCTTTCAGAGCTTTACCAGCGACGAATGCTGGTACATTTGCTGCTGCGATTTGGATCTCGTCACCAGTTTTAGGGTTACGGCCAGTGCGAGCTGCACGATGATTTACTTTAAATGTACCAAAACCAATTAGTTGAACTTGGTCACCCTCTTTTAGCGCGCCTTCTACCGCACCTAGAGTAGCTTCAAGAGCAGCTTTAGCTTGAGCTTTTGATAGGTCAGCTTTCTCTGCGATAAAGTCGATCAATTGGGTCTTGTTCATTAGGTTTCCCTTCTTAAATAGGTTATCGAATTCACTTCACTCTAAAGCATAAATAGTCCGTATGGCAAAGGTTTGTCGTGCAAGATGAGTTACTCTGACGCACTTTTAACCATAATATGAGTAAGAGCTCACAATTTGTTACTCTTTGACCGGTTATTCACGCTTGTTTTGACACTAAAATGGCCTCATTTTATAGCGAGAGAGACGCTTAAATACAGAGCACAAACGGTGTTTGTCCCTGCTTTTATGGGAGTTTTTGGCAAAAAGCAACCAACTCAACCATAAAGAGAAACAGCTAAAAAGTGATACCCAAATAACTTTGTCGGTTAACGAGTGAGCAATTAAGCACCTCTGCTTTGAAGTTATTTGGTTATACTTTAACTCAGTTACAATCGGTGCATGGCAATGGGCCATCAGCTAAGATTGGACACATCATAAGGATCCACCATGTTTCTGCTTACCGTCTACATTAGTGTAGCGATTGGCGTTTCATTCATCTGTTCGGTACTTGAAGCCGTTCTACTTTGTATTACCCCAAGCTACATTGCCCAGCTACGTCAAAAAGGCGACCCAGCTGCCCAGCGCCTTACCGATCTCAAAGCGGACATTGACCGTCCACTTGCATCGATTTTAACGCTCAATACCATAGCCCACACCATAGGTGCAGCCAGTGCAGGCGCGCAAGCTGCAGTGGTATTTGGCAGTGAATGGTTAGGTGTGTTTTCTGCTGCCCTCACTTTTGGTATTTTGGTGCTGTCTGAAATATTGCCAAAAACCATCGGTGCCTCATATTGGCGCGAACTCGCTCCAACAACCGCTCGAATTCTCAAATGGATGGTGTGGTTTCTTACCCCATTTGTTTGGTTCTCACAGCAGATCACCAGCCGCTTATCACGTAAAGCGGAACATCCTAAATACCGTGAAGAGATGTCCGCTATGGCGTTACTCGCCAACGAAAGTGGTGAAATGGATGAAGGTGAGTCTCGTATTCTTAATAACTTGCTTGCGCTACAGAGCGTGCCAATTACTCATGTGATCACGCCAAGAACGGTACTGTTTCGAGTTAATGAATCCCTAACCATTGATGAGTTTCTTAAACTCCACAAAGACACCCCGTTCTCAAGGCCCTTGGTTTATAGCGAAACACGCGAAAACATCGTTGGTTTTGTCCATCGCTTAGAGCTGTTTAAACTGCAACAATCAGGGCTTGGCGGTAAAACTTTAGGTTCGGTGATGCGCCCTATCTATACGGTGCTAAAAACCTTCAGCTTGCCAAAAACCTTCGAGCAAATGATCAAACGCCGTCAGCAGCTCTCTTTAGTTGTCGATGAATACGGGACAGTGGTCGGGATTGTGACCGTAGAAGATATCTTCGAATACTTACTCGGTGAAGAGATTGTCGATGAAGCCGACAACACCATGGATATGCAAAAGCTCGCCTCAGAAAAATGGGAAGCGTGGAAGAAAACTCACGGCGTGATTGAAAGTCGTGACGATGAACCAGAAGCCGAGCCAGCTACAGATAAAACCAAACCTGAGAAACCAAAACAGCCGATATTGGAAGGCAGTGACGAGAGTCCATAACATCGAACTCATGCTGTAGGCGCACCGCGAGCTCGAGCATATTAGCCGCGGCGATTGCGCGCTAACTCCCCCTTAACACCAAGGGGGAGAACCAGATCGAGCACGCTGTGATTGTGTGTGCTTACGGCAGAAGAAACGCAGCTTATGGCTGAATCGCTTGCACCAAATCTAGACGCGCTTTCCAAGGGTCAATCATCATTTGAGTCTGCTTAACACCTTTACCTGAAAAGACCATTAAATTATCGATATTAGGATCGAAAGCATCCCACGTAGGGAGATCGGCACTATTGGGTGAACCGGTTTTTATAAAATTAACCCAGTAGTGATTCACCATTTTCGCCATCGCTTGGTCGTTCGCGGTCAGTTGATCACCATATTTCGCTTTCACTGTATTGAATGTATAAGGGATATCGGTGGCATGAAACGCCCCTGGCCACTGTGACTTCATCTCGTCTGCGACATAAGAGAAACGATAAAGATAGGCACGACCACCTTGATTCGCGGCCTGCTGAGCGACGTAACGAGCAGGTTCAACCATCAATTTGTCGCTCGCTAATGCTTGAGCTATCGCCTGTGGTGCTTTGATTCCATTGGATTCATAAGCAGCGAGGGCAGCTTGATAGTGGTCTGAGCCAAAAGCAGCGAGTGCTTCTTGCGTGGTTTTCACGACTGGAGCAAAGCCGATATCCGCATTGTTCGCGCCGACCATAATCGGCACATCCAAATTTTGACCCGCTGAATAATAGGACTGCGGCTGCTTAACCATCACTTTGCCATCAATCATTGGACCTGAATATGTGGGATTGTTCATGTTCATCATGTTCATGTCATCCACCACGCTTGATGCGGGTAAAGCTCGCAACTGAGCCAGTGCCTTACTGTCGTCCCCTTTGATGTGCCATTTCTCAGCAAAAGCGACACCATTGGCTTGAGCAGAGTGAGCAACATCGGTTAAAGGAGCATCTAGGCGTTTCGAATTTTCCCATTGTCGACCCAAACCGGATTGAATAATGGCTTGGCTAAATAATCCCTTCGCTAAAGGAGAATTGAGTAAGACATGATTAGAAAAACCACCAGCAGATTCCCCCACAATAGTTACTTTCTCAGGGTCGCCACCAAACTGCTTAATGTTCTCTTTCACCCATTTAAGCGCGGCAATTTGATCCATAAAACCATAGTTGCCTAAAGCTTCTTGCGGATGCAGTTTCCCTTCGGCCACCAATGCCGGGTGTGCAAAAAAGCCAAATCGTCCGAGGCGATAGTTAAAGCTCACCGCCACAATCCCTTGTTGAGCAAACTCACTGGCATCGTAAACAGCAGGAGATGCCCCACCATTGACAAAACCACCACCATAAATCCACACCATGACAGGTCGTAATTGCTCTGAAGCTTGAGTGGGTTTCCACACATTAAGCACCAAACAATCCTCTGCTGGTGTTGTACCTAGTGGCGCAGCATCGCTTGGAAAAGGCTTTTGCATACAGTCATGACCATATTGATTAGCTTGAAAAACACCTTTCCAAGGCGAAACAGGTTGTGGTGCACGCCAACGTAATTCGCCCACTGGCGGCTTAGCAAACGGAATTCCCTTAAACGAATCGATTTTATTCGCGCTAACACCTTCAACTTCGCCAGCAGCGGTCTGGACCACTGGCCCCGCGAATACGGCATAGCTACCAAGTGAACATAACAAACCGACAATACAACGACTGAGCAACTTCTGTTTCATCACAACGGCCCTCTTTTTTGGGGTTTAATAGGAAGACGTTTATCCTTGGCTCAAGAATAATCCATTGAAAAATAAAAACTCTCGATAAGATCTGGCAAATACAAAAAAGGGATGGCTAAGCCATCCCTTGTTGTGGATTACAGCCACCACAGTTCGGCTTGAACACCAAAGCTCCATTGATCTTTACGATTACTATCGAAGGTGAAATCAGTAATATCATTGTCTTCGGCTTTAATGTAGGTGCTGTAGAAACGAATTTCTGGACGAGATTGCAGCATACTCGTTGCCACTTTAAAGCTGTGGAACAGCGTCGCTTTATAGCCGCTCTCATCGTAGTCTTTCGAATCAATCGTGTTGGTTTGAGTAAAGTAACCTAGCTCAACACCGGTCTGGTTGTATTGGTCCCAAATATAGGCAGGACGAACCACTGCACGCATTGATTTAAAGTCCATATGATCATCATTAAGTTGATAGTCATACAGATCATCACCTTGTGCATAGACAAACGCGTGCGCCATGATCATGTTCTTATCAAAGAAGTAGTTCTCACCTTGAGTCATCACACGGAATGCATAACCATCGGTGTGGTGACCATAGTAAGAGTTGGTCCCATGACCATAATCGGCGTTTGCACCACTGATGTTGGCAAAGTTACTCGCAAATGAGTTATTCGCATACTGCAAGCTAATATCGTCAAAGCCACCGTCACCATAAGCTTGATGCAAGCGAGCACCTAGCATGTAAGCGTCTTTAATCTTGTAGTAATCACTTGAGTCTTCGGCATCATCGACACTAGAAGATTTATTTGCAAACTGGTATTTACCATCCAACTCAAGAGTTAAACCATCCGTTACTGGAATGTTCTTATAACGAACATCCAAAGTGTTGCTGTTCATATCAACATCACTATCGGTTCTGGTTTTAGTCAGATAGTCAAAGTCTTCACGCAGCAAAGCGATACTCACGTTCCCTTTACCCAACGCAAGCTTGTCAAAACCAACCCCTGCAGCAGAAGCAGCTTTGTATCCTTTCCAGTCCAGCATTTGAATTTCATACACAGGAATGGCATGACGACCGACCCAAAATTCAGCATCAGGCGCACCAGGGATAAAACCTTTGGTACGAACATACAACTCAGAGAATTGCAGATAACTGTCATCTTCACCAAATAAGCCTGATGTACGACTTTGTGTTTCGTTACCATCCAATTGAATATGTGCACTGACCTCACGGCCATTTTCCTGATATACACGCTGATTCAAGTTCAGATCGTACCAACCACCGAATTCGTTACCAAAACGACCCAATGAACCAATGGCATAAGACTCAGGAGAACCTTCTCCCCCGGTAGCCCAGCCACCACGGAAATAACCGGTGAAAGTAAAACCACTCTCCACAGGAACTTGTTTGGTATAGGTAGGCAAATCTGCTTTGTTCTGTTTACCATCATCTGCAACCGTCTGTGCGACAGATTGAGTGGCATCCAATTCCGGTGTGGTATGCGCTGTTTTAGGGTCTATCGCACTTGGATTTTGTGCGGCGAGTTGTTTGAGTAAATCCTGAGCTTGCTGTATTTGTTGCTGCAATTGTTTGATCTGCTGTTGAACAGTTAGATCTTCTGCATTTGCAGCCCCACTCAACGCTAATAATACAGCAAGACATAGGGGTTTAATTGTTCTACCACTGTTTCTATGAGTCACGCTTTTCATGATTATTATCCTTATTAGGGACGAACAAACCCACATTAAGCTCAGGAAAACTTAATGGGGGATGTTCGTTTGTAGGGTGTTAAGGTAAGGCCTTTCTGACCTTTTTATCTTTTATTCAGGTGCCGCTAAATTTGCGCCACGAGACTGAATCACGTCTTTGTACCAGTAGAAACTTTTCTTCGGTTTGCGGGCCAAAGTTCCTTCATTGTCATCGTTACGATCGACATAGATGAAACCATAACGTTTTGATAATTGAGCAGTAGAAGCGCTGACTAAATCGATAGGTCCCCAAGAGGTGTACCCCATCACTTCGACACCATCTTGAATCGCTTCACCCACTTGATATAAGTGATCATTTAGGTAAGCGATGCGGTAATCATCTTCAATGTCACCATTTGCATTTACCACGTCTTTTGCACCTAAACCGTTTTCCACAATAAATAGTGGTTTTTGGTAACGGTCATAGAGGAAGTTCAGTAGGTAGCGCAAACCGACAGGGTCGATTTGCCAGCCCCATTCCGATGCTTTTAGATAAGGGTTCGATAGCATTTGCAGCATGTTTGCATCTGCTTTCGCTGCTTCAGCTGGATCGGCACTCGCACAACCCGTCATGTAGTAGCTGAAAGAAACAAAGTCGATGGTTTCTTTGAGTGACTCTTTGTCATCTTCAGTGATGTTGAGCTCTACGCCCATCTCCTTAAATTTACGAGTCATGTAACTTGGGTAGTAACCACGAGTTTGAATATCACCAAACATCAACCATTCGCGGTTTTGTTTCAGTGTTTGCATCATGTCATTCGGGTTACAAGTCAATGGGTAAAGCATCGCCCCCAAAATCATGTTGCCGATTTGCGCATCTGGAATCATGTCATGACATAATTTCACCGCTTTCGCACTGGCAACCAATTGGTGGTGAATGGCTTGGAAACGCGTTTGTTCAGTACAATCACGAGGTAAGCCAGAACCAGTAAAGGGTTCATGTAATGTCACGTTGATTTCGTTAAACGTCAGCCAACGTTTCACACGATGACCGAAACGTTTGAATACGGTTTCGGCGTATTGAGTAAAGAAACCAATCACCTCACGACTTGCCCAACCATGGTATTTTTGCGCCAAATTCAGCGGCATTTCATAGTGGGAAAGCGTCACTAATGGGGTGATGTTGTGTTTTTCTAACTCATCAAACACTTTGTCGTAATAGGCAAGACCCGCCTCGTTTGGCTCTGCATCATTACCATTCGGGTAAATACGTGACCATGCAATAGACAGACGCAAACAGGTAAAGCCCATTTCAGAGAACAGTGCGATATCTTCTGGGTAGCGATGGTAAAAATCGATCGCCACGTCTTTGATATTGAAGTCACCCGCTTGGCGTTCTACTAGTTCGCCAAACGCGCCATGTGGTTGAACATCTGATGTAGACAGCCCTTTACCATCGGTTAAATACGCACCTTCAACCTGGTTCGCAGCAATGGCACCACCCCATAAAAATGACTTGGGAAATTGAAAACTCATACTAAAACTCCTGTTGCTTATTTTGCTGTTACACCAGCGGTGCGTTGTGAAGAATGAACGGCTTGATTTGCCGACTTATCCCGAGCAAACAGGAAGGTCAACACGGTTGCCAAGATCATGGCTAAGAAGCCGCCGCCAATAACCGCCCATACAGACACATCAACACCTGTTGGTGGAATAAATTGCGGGAAAGCCAAAACACTTGGGAAACCAAAAGAGTAGACATGCGCTTGATAGAAGCCGACCACCGCCCCACCGATTGCACCGCTGATACAGCCAATCGCGAACGGTTTTTTACGTGGTAAGTTCACCCCGTAAATAGCAGGTTCAGTGATACCAAATAGGCCTGCGATAAAGGCAGAACCAGCAATCGCTTTTGCTTTCTGATCGCGGATGTAAAGGAACACACCCAGTGCCGCCCCTGCTTGTCCAAATACAGCAGGTAGCAGCAATGGAACCATAGAGTCAGCACCTAACACGCTCAGGTTATTCATAAAAATAGGTACAAAGCCCCAATGCAAACCAAAAATAACAAAGATTTGCCAACACGCCCCCATGACGACACCAGCTATAACAGGGCTAGCACCATAAACAAATTGATATGCACTCGCTAACATTTCACTGATGTCAGTAGAGATAGGACCGATCACCAAGAAGGTCAAAGGCACCACAATCACCAAACAAATCAGTGGAGTCACGAAATTACGAATGGCACTTGGTAGCCATTGGTTGAAACGTTTTTCCAGAATCGAGCACAGCCAAGTCGCGAAAATAATAGGAATAACGGATGACGCATAATTCATGAAGGTCACAGGAATACCGAAGAAATCCAGACCTTGATAATCCGCAGCATGCGAAGCATTAAACGCGGCCATCATCGTTGGATGTACCAACGCACCACCAATCGCGAGAGACAAAAATGGATTACAACCAAACTTAGTCCCCGCTGTGTAGCCCAAAGCCAGTGGGAAGAAATAGAACAGCGAGTCACTGGTAGCAAACAAGATTTGATAAGTGCCCGATTGAGCCGTTAACCAACCACAGGCTAAAGAGAGTGCTAGCAACCCTTTTAAAATACCGGTCGCCGCCATAATGCCGATCATCGGGGTGAAAATTCCGGAGATGATGTCGATAAATACACTCAGTGCATTTTGTTTATCTTTAAGTGCATCAGCCTCTTTAGCGGCAACTAGCCCACCCATTTCAGCTTGTACGGCTTGGAATACTTGGCCTACGTGGTTACCAATCACCACTTGGAATTGACCACCACTTTCCACCGCAGCAATCACCCCATCAAGCGCTTTGACTTGCTCTTTATCAGCCTTTTCTATGCTATTCAATTTGAAACGCAGACGTGTTGCACAATGCACCAAACTTTGGACGTTTGCTTTGCCGCCCACTCCACCAAGAATCTCTTTTGCTAACTGTTCATACGCCATAGTGATTACTCTGAATGCCAAACTCAATCTCGTGGCTGCACCACACTCATGTTCAAAATATTCGTTAAAGGAACTGATTTTTGAGTAAAAAAAAACCTAGACAAAATTCCCCCACACGTTGGAAATCTTATCTAGGTTTTGCCCGCAGCAGCGGTAACAATCCTAAACTAAAAAAACATCAAATTAGTCAATAAAAAAGGACTAAAAAAAAACCCAAAAAAAAAACCTTATATCCATAACGAAACTCGATAATTTCATCATAGATATAAGGTCTTGCCTGCTAAGCACTGAGGAATCCCCTAATGATTTTGATAAAAATCATTAAGTTAAGGTAGATGCACATCTTGTCATGTGATCAAATGGTTCTGCGAAAAATCAATAACCAGACAACAAGATGTGCGAACTCGATATTTTACACGACTCTCTTTACCAATTCTGCCCTGAATTGCACTTAAAACGACTTAACAGTTTAACGCTAGCTTGCCACGCATTACTTGAATGTAAAACGCTCACTCTTACCGAGCTTGGTCGTAACCTGCCAACGAAAGCTAGAACAAAACATAACATCAAACGAATCGACCGATTGTTAGCTAATCGTCACTTGCACAAAGAGCGACTCGCGGTATACCGTTGGCATGCTAGCTTTATCTGTTCGGGTAATTCGATGCCCATTGTTCTTGTTGACTGGTCTGATATTCGTGAGCAAAAACGGCTTATGGTATTGCGAGCTTCAGTGGCGCTACAGGGCCGTTCTATTACTCTTTATGAGAAAGCGTTTCCGCTTTCAGAGCAATGTTCAAAGAAGGCTCATGACCAATTTCTAGCCGACCTTGCAAGCATTCTACCGAGTAACACTACACCGCTCATTGTCAGTGATGCAGGCTTTAAAGTGCCATGGTATAAATCCGTTGAGAAATTGGGTTGGTACTGGTTAAGTCGAGTAAGAGGGAAAGTGCAATATGCCGATATTGGCGCAGAAAACTGGCAACCTATCAGTAACTTACATGACACATCCTCAAGTCGTTCAAAGACGTTAGGCTATAAGAGGTTGACCAAGAGCAATCCAATCTCATGTCAAATTACACTGTATAAATCTCGTTCTAAAGGCCGAAAAAATCAGCGTTCGACACGGACGAATTGTCATCATCCGTCTCATAAAGTTTACTCTGCTTCGGCAAAAGAAGCATGGGTTCTTGCCACTAACTTACCCGCTGACACTCGAACGCCAAAGCAACTTGTTAGGCTCTACTCGAAGCGTATGCAGATTGAAGAAACATTCCGAGACTTGAAAAGCCCTGCGTATGGATTAGGCCTCCGTCATAGCCGAACTAGCAGCTCAGAGCGCTTTGATATCATGCTGCTAATCACCCTAATGCTTCAACTGACCTCTTGGCTTGCTGGAGTTCATGCTCAGAAACAAGGTTGGGATAAGCACTTCCAAGCGAACACTGTTAAAAATCGAAATGTACTCTCAACAGTACGCTTAGGCATGGAAGTATTGCGGCATTCTGGCTACACAATAACGAGGGAAGACTTGCTCGCAGCTGCAACCCTGCTTGCTCAAAATCTATTCAAATATGGTTGCGCCTTGGGGAAATTATGAGGGGATCCCTCAGTGCTAAGCAGTAACAATCCGCTTGTCTGGCGCAAACTGTAAAGCAACGCTTAGAGTCGGCGCAATAAAAAATATAAAAAGCTGTGATAATCATCACCAAGGTTTTTTTAGAACATCAGTATCATTTGGACATATCCAATTGATATGTATGGGTTATTTAGTAAAAGGTTATTTAAGTTCACTCGCGTAACAAAAACGAAAGAGAGCGAACTCACACTTAAACGCTTTGGTACTTGCACAGTGAAAGCGGTTTCAGTTTAATAGGCTCGTATTTGGATTGTTACTGCAAATAAGCAGGCGAAACCTAGACGATGAGAGCCTCCAGAAGCTTTCACGAGCTAGGTTTTTTTGTATCCATTCATTTAAGAATAAAAGTGCGTGATCATGCTAATTGAAAAAGTCCTAAACAATAACGTCATCATCTCCAAAGACACGGATAACAATGAAATTGTTGTCATGGGGAAAGGGCTCGGTTTTCAAATGAAGCCGGGGATGCCAATTGATCAAACGAAAGTAGAGAAGGTATTCAGCTTAGAAAGAACCAACGATGGCAACATTGATGCTCGTTACCATCAGCTCCTTGCTGAAATCCCAATCGATCTGTTGCTTGCAACAGAAACCATTGTGGAAACAGCGCAGAAAAAATTGCCCGGTGAACTGCACCCCAGTATTCGTATCTCTTTAGCGGATCACCTGTTTTTTGCTCTCGAACGTTGTGTGCAAGGTAAAGAAATTCAAAACGCCATGCTGTGGGAAATTAAAAAACTTTACCCACAAGAGTATGTATTAGGTTTGGAAGCCTTAGAGATCATCAAGAAAGCGTCTGGGATTACTTTTCCTGAAGATGAAGCTGGGTTTATCGCGCTGCACTTAGTTAATGCTCAACTGAGTGAAGACATGCACAACACCATTGGTATCACTAATCTGATTCGCGACATTATTCAGATCATCAAATACCAATTGCGCATTGAGATGGACGAAGAGAGTTTAAATTACCAACGTTTAGTGACGCATTTAAAATTTTTTGCGCACCGTTTAATGCATAGTTCATCGGTCACCAGTGATGATGACGCTCTGTTTCAATCGGTACGTTTGCAGTACCCACAATCATTTTCCTGCACACAAAAGATCTATCTCTATGTGGAAGAAAAATTCCGTCACAACATGACGCAGGAAGAGATGATGTTTTTAACTATTCACATCGAACGTTTACGACGTGCGATTTGAGGTCATACTCCGAGCGACTCACTCGGGGTATGACATGTTTCAAGGCCAAATGTTGGTGTTGAAACCAATAAGAGTATCTATTTAATTTCTACTTCTACTCTTTCTTATTTTAATGAGGATTGTTACTGGTGAAGCAGGCAAGACCCGGACTTATGAAAATCATTATGCGGCGCAACGTCATAATGGCATTCACTTACTAGGGACCTGCTTCAAGGATGCGCTTTACAGCCTCCTAGCATAGTAGACATGCCAAACATGCTGCGCTCGATCCATGTCAATGAATCGATATATGCTGCCATAAAGGACAATCTATATGAGCAAAACGAAAAACTACGACGAATTAGCCAAAGAGATCGTTGAAAAAGTCGGTGGCGCCGATAACGTCAACAGTGTAATTCACTGCGCTACTCGCCTACGCTTCCAGTTAAAAGACATGTCTTTGGGTCAAGTGGAAACACTAAAGAAAAACCCAGAAGTCATTACGGTGGTCAAAAGTGGTGGTCAGTTCCAAGTGGTGATCGGTAACCATGTTGGCCAAGTTTTTGACGCAATCACTCCTTTTGTAGGCGGGGCAACCAATGCCAGCGCTGACAGTGTCGACAACACTGACCAAACTATTTTAAACCGCGTTATCGATGCTATCTCCAGTATCTTCGCGCCAATACTTGGCATTATGGCCGGCGCTGGTATTTTAAAAGGCTTAATCGCTCTCTGTGTCGCAATGGGGTGGTTAGATACCGCCAGTGGTACACACCGCATCATTAATGCGGCGGCCGATGGTATGTTCTACTTCCTGCCTATTTTCCTTGGCTATACATCAGCGAAAAAATTTGGTGGTAAACCCTTCATCGGTATGGTGATTGGTGCAGCACTCGTACACCCAGATGTGGCTAACCACTTCAATGCTATCTTCGCGGCAAGTTTAGGTGGCCCAGCGGTTGCGCCTGAATACTTCTTGGGCATTCCAATCAGCTACATGAACTACACCTCATCCGTTATTCCTATTATTTTGGCTGCCTGGTTCAACGTTATCTTAGAAAAACGTTTTGATCGCTGGTTACCTGATGCAGTGAAAAACCTATTTACCCCATTCCTATGTTTACTGATTACCGTCCCACTCACATTCTTAGTGATCGGCCCTATTGCAACCATGATTGGTCACGGTCTTTCAGCTGCCTTTATGTTCGTTTACAACATGAGTCCTATTTTGGCTGGTGCGGTCATGGGCGCATTTTGGCAAGTTCTGGTTATCTTCGGTCTACACTGGGCGATGGCACCTGTATTCATCAATAACCTAAGTGTAAATGGCTTCGATGTGTTCTCGCCAATGACACTGCCTGCGGTATTTGGTCAAGTCGGTGCAGCTATCGGTATCTTGTTGATTGCAAAAAGCCAAAAAACACGTGCTTTGGCAGGCTCAGTGGCCATCAGTGGCTTCTTCGGTATCACGGAACCTGCGGTATATGGTTTAAACCTTCCACGTAAGAAGCCTTTCATCTTCGCTTGTATCGGTGGTGCAGTCGGTGGCGCGGTCATTGGTTTCTTCGGTACTAAAGTCTTTTCAATGGGTATCCCTGCCATCTTTAGTATTGCACAGTACATACCAAGCACAGGCATTGATATGACGGTATACGGTGCGATGATTGGTGCATTAATCGGTATCGTTGTACCAGCGATTCTCGTGGTGATGTTCTACCGTGAAGTGGAAGAAAATGTGGAAGCGGAAAGCACAGCACCTCAAGTAGGTACACCTTCTGCAACGCCAGCCTCTGATACACCAGCGGCAACCAGTACGACCTCAAGCAAACCCGAAAAAGAGACATTAGGCAGCCCATTTAATGGCGAGGTGTTGGCACTTAGCCAAGTTCCAGACGAAACCTTTGCCAGTGAGTTAATGGGGAAAGGTATTGCTTTTGTCCCTGATAATGGCGTTCTCTATTCCCCTGTTGACGGTGTGGTTGAGTCTATCTTTAAAACCAAACATGCTTTCGGTTTGAAAAGCGACCATGGTGCAGAAGTGTTGATTCACGTTGGTATTGATACCGTACAACTGAATGGTGAGTTCTTCTCTCCTGTGGTTGAGGAAGGTCAAAAGGTTCACAAAGGCGACATTTTGATGAACTTTGATATCGATGCTATCCGCGCTAAAGGCTATGACGTGACAACACCAATGATCATCACCAATACAGAAGATTACTTGGATGTGTTGCCATCAAGTAAAGAGCATCACGCGAATGCGCAAGCACCAGTGTTGTCATTGGTGTAAGACGCTCTACGGGTCAGCGGCTTGAGCGCATAAGCCACAACGATCTCGATCGGCTCCCTTACTCTTTAGAGGTTGGGGGCTTTTTTAATTAACTCATTGTAGTGAATATATTTTCTATTTTTTGGTTTGGTGATTTTGGTGGTCATCTCTGACTTCTGCGTATGATCCCCCTCTAACTCCTGACTTTCCTACACAAATCCCTCGATAAAAATTGAGGGATTTTTTTGAACTTTTATCTCACTGATTGATCTCAACAAAAACTGACAAGTTGAGGTAGGTTACTATGTTTTCAGCAGATACAGAGCAATGGGCCAGAGATACCTTTCACCACTCCGAGTTAGGCGATCGCCGTCGCTCCAAGCGCCTAGTACAACTTGCCTCTTCTTTGGCTAATCATTTAGGACAATCACTTGTGCAATCTTTGAAATCTCCCGCTGATATTGAAGCTGCTTATCGCTTTACTCGCAATCAAGCCATTGACCCTCAAGCCATTGCCGAGGCTGGTTTTGCCGCAACGGTCGAAAATACGAAGCACTATGAGTGCTTACTGGCGTTGGAAGATACCACTTCACTTGAATTTTCCCATTCAACTGTCCGGGGAGACATGGGGCATACGACCTCGAATAATTACTCCCGAGGGATGTTCGCCCACTCCGTCCTTCTTTTTGCACCACACGAGCAGCATGTCGTTGGTCTTATTGAACAAGAGCGCTGGACTCGAAATATCAAAGATTACGGCAAGAGTCAGAATCATGCGAAAAGACCGTATCTTGAAAAAGAGAGCTACAAATGGGAACGCGCATCTCGAGCTATGGAAACTCGCCTTGGCGAAGGGATGAGCAAGATTATCTCCGTGTGTGACCGAGAAGCCGACCTTATTGAATATTTGGCTTACAAAACATCTAATCAACAACGTTTTGTCGTTCGTTCGATGCAAAGTCGCTGCATATTGGAGAGTGAAGATAAACTTTATCAGTACAGCGCGTCCTTAACTGATGCAGGTATGAGAACAGTTCAGGTCAGACAAAAAGGCGGCCGTAAGGCACGACGAGCTGTGTGTGAAGTTCGCTACGCCCCCATTACAGTGAAGGTTCCATCCAACAAAAAGGGAGAACCTGTAGAGCTTTATTATGTAGGCTGTCAGGAGCGTGAACAGGAAAAAGGTCTCAACTGGCATATTCTCACATCAGAGCCAGTCCGCTCAAAAGAAGAGGCCGAACGAATATTAGATTATTACGAAAAGCGGTGGCTAATTGAGGAGTTCCACAAAGCGTGGAAGAGTGGTGGAACTCAGGTTGAAAACTTACGAATGCAAAGCAAAGAAAACTTGGAGCGAATGGTTGTCATACTGGCTTTCATTGCCGTTCGGTTGCACCAACTTCGTTATCTTGGGCTGAACAAAGAAGAAGCCGAGAAACAGAGTTGTGAAATGATATTGAGTCCTCAAAGCTGGAAGATCCTGTGGTCAAAACAGGAAAAGAGAAAGCCGCCAAAGAAAGCACCGAGTCTCTATTGGGCATACATTAATCTTGGGAAATTAGCCGGTTGGTATGATTCTAAACGCAACGGGCGAGTTGGCTGGGAACGGCTTTGGGAAGGATGGTTTATTTTGCAAACCATCCTTGAAGGTTACTTGCTTGCCAAGTCTCTAGATCTTTGAGATGTGATCAAGAGACAGCTCTAACTCCCCCTAAAAAACAAGGGGGAGAACCAGACCGCGTGCGCCGTGATTTTGGTGATCACCGCATGCTCGAAGACCGGATCGAGCTCGCGGTTATTTTTGTATTTGCTGCATGTTCGACCACCGCGATAAAACCCACGACTCCAGCGCATAGGCCACAACGATCTCGATCGGCCCCCTCCTTCTTTAGAGGGAGGGGGGGGGAGGGAGCTCGCGCGCGCAGATGCCAATACAATCATCTAGTTAATAGTTTTAAAACATAAAAAAACGGCCTCAGAAGATTATCTGAGGCCGTTTTTATCATGTTCACGGCAATGCATGCCTTAAACATCGCTGAGTTTATAGGCTCATGCCGATATTACTGATCGCTTCTTCACGCAGCTCTTGGCGCAAATCTTTAATCAATTGAATGTCACGCTCTTGCGCGTCTTTTAATGGACGGTAGATAGCCCACTGCACATCCCATTCAGCACAAACAGCTTCATTCTCTTTTTGATTGGCGTTCGTGATCTCTTCTGCACCTTGCGCTTCTTCAAGTTGAGCGACAGTACGAACAGACACTTGGCTAACATCAATCATCGATTCAAATAGACCTTCACGGTCAAGTAAGCCATGGAGCAATGTGGCTAATGCTTCACATGCATCGATTGCTGGATAGACGCCATAGAATTCATAGTCTTGAGAACTAGGAATCAGCTCCTCCAACTTTTCTAACTGACGCTCAAAGTTAATTTTGGCATTTTTTACCGTCATTAACTCCCACACGCTATCGAGAATTTCACGATAGCCACGAGCCTCGGCAAACTCAGTGTGTTCACAAAAAACAGCGTAATTAGGATACATACGTTCACATAAGCACGCCATAAAGGTAATCTGTTGCCAAGGTTCAAACTTCTCAAGGCGAAGCTGTAGAGGGTTTTGTAGCATAGTCACTCAATCGTTGCAGAAAAAGACAGCGGAAGTGTACTGGATAACCAGCAGGGAAAAAAGTCACGCTTATGAACAATTTTCAACATCAACTCTATATTTTGACTGAGCACGACGAAATGTACCGTCAATCGGTCGAGCGTTTGCAACTTGAAGATCTACACATCACCGATGACAGATCGCAAGCGACCATTCTGCTTGCAGCCCCACCAATGGCAGCGCGTTGTCTTGATGAGTTTCCTAAACTTGAGTGGTTACAGTCAGTATATGCCGGTGTTGATGCACTGGTTATCGAGCCTAAACGCAGTGATTATGTGCTCACCAATATCAAAGGTATTTTTGGTCAATTAATTTCCGAATATGTGATCGGTTACCTCATCAGCCACTACCGCCATTTTCCACTCTATCGTCAACAGCAAGAAGCGGCACAGTGGACTCCGCATCTCTACGACTCCATCATAGGTAAAGAGATGGTGATTTTGGGTACGGGTTCTATCGGTGGATACTTAAGTCGTGTCGCCACCAGCATGGGTCTCAAAGTGGTGGGAGTAAACAGCACCGGCATTCCACCGAAAGAGGGGCAATTTAGTCAGATTTATCATCGTAGTGAGTTAGCGACGGCATTTGCCAACGCCGATATCGTGGTCAACACCCTACCAAACACCGAACACACTCGCGGCTTACTCAATCTCGATACCTTGTCGAATTGCCAAAATGCGTTGCTGTTTAACGTGGGGCGTGGCAAAACCTTGGTTGAGCCAGACTTAATCGATGCGATTGCACAAGGTCATATTCAGCATGCGTTCTTGGATGTGTTTGATAAAGAGCCGTTAGATCCAGAACATCCATTCTGGCATCACCACTCGATAACCGTGACTCCACACATTGCTGCCTTAAGTTTCCCAAGCCAAGTGGTCGAGCAATTTGCTCACAACTATGCGCTATGGAATGACGGCTTTCAACTGGATAACACGGTCGACTTTAGCAAAGGCTACTGATGTTAGAGCAGATATTACAAGAGGTTCGCCAATGTCGTGTTTGCGAACCTCACCTACCTTTAGGTGCAAATCCTGTGATTCGGGCACACTCTAGTGCTCGGATTTTAATTATTGGTCAGGCGCCAGGGACTCGCGTACACGCAACCTCTATTCCTTGGAATGACCCCAGTGGTGAACGTTTACGCATGTGGATGGGACTGAATAAAGAGACCTTTTACGACGAAACACAAATCGCGATTATGCCCATGGGCTTTTGTTACCCAGGGAAAGGCTACAGTGGCGATAAACCACCACGTAAAGAGTGTGCTCCCTTGTGGCACGAGAAGATCCTTAATTACCTTCCTAATATAGAAATGACTTTATTAGTGGGAAATTATGCGCAAGGTTATTATTTACCCAACAAACCCGCCACTCTAACGGAGACAGTAAAACAGTGGCAACGTTGGGCACCTCGTTATATTCCCTTACCTCATCCCTCTCCACGCAACAATATTTGGCTAAAACGTAACTCTTGGTTTGACAAAGAATTGACGCCATTTATTCGACGTCATATTTCAGAACGAATAACAACCCTAAATTTCAAATAAATTAGGGTTAGTTCCACTTTTCAGACACCGATTATCTGATCAAGTTCATATTTTTAGATATGGATCTAAAATTTAGATTTAATTTGGCTACATTGATAGTTAGCATTCTACCAGTAAATAAATGTAAAGAGCTGGTGGGTTTGCCATCGTTCTGCGCACTGTTCGAACAGGGAAAGACTCTAGTTATAAGAGCGTTCGGGCAGATAAAACTATTATTTGGCTTAAGTGTTGTCTATTCAATATGAAAAAAATCAAAAGGTTAATAGCATCTTCATTGATGATGCTAGTGCTTAGTGCGTGTCAGTCGACCACGCCACCAAGCTGGTATTCAGCCCCTGAAGAAACCAACAGCGACTACATTCAAGCCGTTGGACAAGGGCGCAGTTTAAATTCCGCGAAACAATCAGCCCTAAGCCAAATTAACTCTGACCTTTGGACTCAAGTCAATTCGTCCTTCTCCATGCGTGAAGTGGCGAAAAGCTTTAATGACAAATCCAATAATTATTCTGTTATTGATAACAACATAAATAGCGAAACGGCAAACGTTACCTTTACTAGTATTGAATATACCAAGAGTGAAAAAAACGATATTGCCTACTTTGTTCAAGCCAGAATTAAAAAACCAACCGTTATCCAGCAGCTGAAAACTGATATTCGCAATACCAATGAGCAAGCGAAAATACAGCTAGACGCGCTAACACATCAAGATCCACTTATTTGGTGGATGGCCAACCAAAATGCCAGTGAATATCGAGATTCAGTTATCGTCCGTATGGCAATGTTAGCAGCCCTTACTCCAGAGCAAAGCATACCTAATGCGCCTGCAGTAAAAACACTGCTCGAAAAAGTGTCTGTCATGCAATCTCGTTTATTGGTGCGTATCGTGCACTCTTCCCACGATAAAAAGAGCGCTGAATTTCTCGCGCGCAGTCTCAATGAACAAGGGATAGCGACCACCATGGGGGCCAATAGCAGGGCCACTCACACCTTAAAAATGACCTCAGAGTTTCGGCGTGCCTTTATGGCGTCATCGTACATCTCAACCAAGGTTACCACTCTGAGTCTGACCAATAATCAAAATCGCCATGTCATTGCTACCCAAGAGATCATCTCTACGGGTAACTCAATGTCTGGCTATGATTTGGCCAATGAAGGCTCCGAACGCAATTTCTCAGACATCATCAATGAGAAAGGCATTTGGTCGGCGCTTGGTCTAACTAATTAAAAATATTAAAAAACACAAATGGCCCGACGCATAGCGGGTAATAAATACAATATGGAGTTGTCTATTATGTTTAAACAAACCGCAGTGGCCCTTGGTGTGGTTGCTTTACTTTCTGGCTGTGTCACCGTAGATAAGGTATGCACACCTGATACTACTGTTCCTTTGACCAATTCAGATGTACCAACCAAAACCAGTACATCAAGTAAAGTCATAGTTCTACCAGTAGACGTTGATTTTAAAGACCCTGCGGTAAAACGTATTCAAGGAACAATGCTTGATGCCATCGAAGGTCAAGTTGTTGAGACTGGTACTGTTCTCGTAGATCGCAAAATTGCGAAGAAACTAACTAGTGAAATTAAATTGGCAGAACAAAGCGGCCGTTACAATAGCAAAGGGGTCGCAATTGCAGACTATGCAGTAGTCACACAGCTCACCTCTTCAGATTTGAGCTACAAATTCGAAAAAGCGTATAGCTATAAAGACAAGAAAGGAAAAGTACATCACGTTCCTTCTAAATGTAAATTTGAAGCTGATGTAAAAGGTGTAATGAAAGTGTACTCACTTCCAGATATGCAGTTGGTAAAACGTGTTGAACTGAAAGGTGATGACAACTTATCCACTGAAACTGGAAACTCTCGCTGCCCAATTAATAATGCAACTTATATCAGCATGGCTGTAAAAGCATCTGAAGAAGCAGTTAAAGAGTCTCATGAACTTCAAGAAATGCTAGCCGCAAGTGCTCCAGTTCAAGAACTACGTCAATGTGAAGTTGGTTCAATGGTTCGAATCGGTGTCGGTTCTAAACGTAACGTTACTCCTAAAGCCGATATCGTATTCTCTAGTCAAATGAAGAGTGACGCGGGTATCGAAACCTTTGAAATTGGTAAAGGTTACGTCGTAAATAATGCTTCTGATGCTGTAAAACCTGATTATTCATGGGTTTCTATCGATGAAGACCTTGCCCAAAAAATCAAGAAAGGTGATTCAGCTAAACTAAAATTTGAACCATGCCCAATATGGGATCTCAAATGTACCGCAAAAAATGTAGGTCTATAAAATGAAAAAATTAATCGCACTGAGCGTAATCACGCTCGCCCTAGCGGGTTGTAAAACAGTGAATACGGAAACTACTGAAGAAGCGCAAAACTTTGCTCCATGTACTTTCCCTGATTCACCTACCGTTGAAGCTCCATCATGGATCTGTGATGTCATGCCTAAAGACCTTGCTATCGGCGCAACAGGTTATGCGAAAAAAAGCGCTGCGGGAATGTCCGTCATGCGTAAAATCGCGATTAATGATGCTCGTGTTAACCTAGCGGCAGAGTTCCAAACTGACGTGAACAACATGTTTAAACAGGCGATTGAAAGCACTACCAAAACCACCACGGAAGCGGGCGCTGACGAAAATATCGTTGAATCGTTTGAAAGTGCAACGAAAAACATCGTGACTCGCTCACTGACCAACAGCCGCTTGATCGTTAGTCAAGCGAGCCCTGCTGGTGGCCTATATGTGTTAGTCGGTATGGACCAGACAGCCTTCGATGCTAACGTAAACAAAGTAGTTGATGCCGCCAATAGCGACACCACCCTTTGGAAACAATTCAATGATGACAAAGCAGCTAAAGATCTACAAAACGCTCTGACTTCATTGAAAAAAATGTAATTAGCTGGTGTACCCACCTAGATGCGTTGTGCCGAATAGGTGATCTCCTCTAGGTTGGGTATCAAAGAGACTGCGATTTCGTGGTCTCTTTCTCTTTGGACTCTCTCTGGCTGGGAAAGCACTGTGAAAAAAACAAAACTCTCTGCAATCACTCTTGCACTTATGACCGCTATGGTCAGCCCGACTTCATGGTCAGCGACCGATCCTTTCGCTGAACTAGACTCAGTGGTTGCACAATCGCATCAAACTCATGAGCAAAAGCTCGAAGAGTTTTATGCCTACGTGAATCAATACCTAGACGAATATGAACAGTGGCGTGATGAATACACCGCCAAGCTTGACGCAGAAAAAGCTAAGCACATTGAGAACTGGGGGACTGGAGACGTTTCAGACCAAACCACATCAGTGGAATACAGTGACAATGATGCAGTAAAAAAAGTCATCGACTACGAAAATAATACCGCAACAATTTCCGTTTTAGTGCCAGCGGATACCTCAGATGCTGAAGCAGAAAAACAGCTAGACACTCTCTCTGTCGATCTCGATGGCGATAAACTAGCTATGACAGATGCACAAATATCGCAACAAGAAGTGGACTACTCAGCCGAACAAGAGCGGAAAGAGTACAACTTTATCGTTGAGCAAACTGAAGCTCAAATGAACGAACTGGATAACCAAGCAGAACGCTTGATTCACACGAATACCGGCATTCCAGATTCTTTTATCTACGAACGCGCGTATAAGAAAAAAATGGCACTGGTTACCGATGCTCAAGAACGCGTCAAAAAACTTCGCGCGCTCTACAAAGCAAAACGAGCAGAGCTAGGTATTCCTGAACCTGTTGCAGAGTCAGCTCAATCTACCGCCTCAGAGCAAGCACTAGAGACAACAGAACAAACCGCACAAGCTCCAGCTCAAGTAAGCCCATCTGAAGAGCAACAAACGGCAGCACTTCCAGCAAGCCCAGTGGCAGAACAGACTGATGAGCAAACAGCAAAGATACCCGCACCTGATGAGCAAACAGCAAAGATACCCGCACCTGCTGAGCAAGAATCTGCTAAACCTGCAGAGATTGAACCAAAACAAACGGCTCAAGCCGCACCTAAGCCAACCACCACACCTAAGCCAATGAAAGTGGTTAGCTACACCATTAAGCTACCTGAAGGTTCATTGAAAAAACGGGCTGAACAATATCGTCCAATGGCAGAAACAGAGAGTAAGCAATTTGATGTCAACCCAGCGCTGGTGATGGCAATTATGCATAGCGAATCTTCCTTCCGTCCAGATGCGACTTCTCATGTACCGGCGTATGGTTTGATGCAGGTAGTGCCTAGCAGTGCTGGTTATGATGTGAACCGCACCATTCGTAACATCGATGCCCCAATGGAAGCGGATGAATTGTATCAACCACCAGTTAACGTTGAGACAGGTACGGCTTATCTGCATATTTTGAATGATAAGTATCTGAGCGCGATTAAAGACGATAAGAGTCGCACTTTCTGTACTATCGCGGCTTACAATACGGGGGCTGGGAACGTAGCTAGAGCCTTCAACCCAGATCACTCAACAAATATTCGTCAAGCGGCGGACATCATTAACTCCATGAGTTCAGATGAGGTTTATCAACATCTGATTGATAATCTGCCTTATGATGAAACAAAGAACTATCTGAAAAAAGTCAGCTCTCGCATGGCTCTTTATCAGTAATCATGACATGCAGAGGCGTGATGCCTCTGCCTAACATCACAGGAAGCACGTTATGTTTAAGTATATAGCTTTGATTCTTATCGTTATCGGTATCTACATTGGCGTGCAATACAAAGATGAGATCACCGGAGTGGTTGGCAATGATCGTATGGAATCAATCCAAGAGCAGGTCAACGACACGATTGAAAATGGCAAACAAGCACTATCTGACAAAATTGATGAGATCAAAAAATAATGACCATTGAAACAACCGATCAAGAGTCAACCCCAGAGCAATCATCTGGCTTAATTGCATTCTTACAAAAAAAACTTGGTCCGCTAATTGCGCTGCTTTCTCTGATTGTTATCGCTTTAGCTAACTTTAATGATTCATCCGATGCTTTAGAAAAAATCTATGACTTTGGTCTATCGCAATTTACCGATATTCCATCACAACAAAAGCTCGACAAAATTTACATCCGTTCATCAGCTAATGTATTGGAAGAAACGTTTGGCGCTCCGGTCTATATCAAACACTCTTACAGTGGTGATGTGATCAAATACTACCGCGATGACAAATTCATTCTATCTGCTATCACGAAAGATGATGCGATCATGGCTTATCTAGTCTTTCCATCTGAAGGTTTTCTACCGAATACAGCACAACATGCTGGCGGGGCAGATCTGTTAACCACCACGTTTAGCCAACAAGAGAGTGTTCAAGATTTTCGCTCTACTATGTCACGCATGGTGTCTTACTACTTAGAAGAAAACGCAACAGGTGAGTTTAGTAACCTCTATTCTTCCGTTGCAGGTTATAGCGAATTTGATACCCCACTTGATGACACACACCGTACATTACTTAATCGTCTATCCGATGACCAAACCTTTGGTCGTGATAGCGAAAAAGATGTACAAGCAGTACGTGCAGGCTTCAAACCCAATTTCTTTGGCTACAGCGCCCTACAAGGTATTGGTCCTTTGGAAGACGCGATTCTTACTAAATCCGAGTATCGTTTAATTACCCAATAGAATATTACATAGTGAACGCAGCTTCGGGCTGCGTTTTTTTTGTCTTTCATTTTCTCATTTAGGCAAGTTCGAAGAGCTTAAATAGCTTTTGGAACATAGCAACCCAAAAGCTCTAAAACCTGTACACGAATATCATGGTGAGCACCAAAATCACAGCGCACTCGATCTGGTTCTCCCCCTTGGGTTTTAAGGGGGAGTGACACTACGCCGTTTGAGCTTTTGCCAGCGCACGATTTTCTGCAATGGTGGCGGAGGTGCGTTCAAATGTGAGCGACATTCTTTCAAAACTACCGCGAATCAGTTCGTACTTGTCTTTTGGAATCTGATCTTTAGGCAGCTTACTTAACAAATGATGGCAAGCATCCGTATAAGACGAAGTACCTTGACCGTGATAACAATGCATAAAAGCATCGGCGAGTGCGACTTGCCAGCGATCGAGTTCATCATCTAATACCGAACCGCAACTGCTTTGAATCACTTTACGCAGACGCAAAGAGACATGCCCAAGGTTTAACGCAGTTAACGCCAAATCGGTTAAGTCACGATTTTTGCTCATGCCCTTTTCGTACGTCGAGATACGTAATAATCGGTCACCCATTCGCGCGTTAAACCAGCTTTCACCCGCCTTTTTATGTGGTACATCAATTAGATCGCGGTAAGTATTACGAATCAAACTGCCCATCATCAACGTCAGGCTTGGTCCGGTTATCAACTTAAACAGCCAATACAACAACGCAATACCGACAAAAATCGCCATCGCATTACTCACTGTTGAATCAATGGCAAACGCACGGCTCATGTTACTGCTTGGCATGACAAAGATAGTGAAAGGAATACTGATCCCCAAACCATATGGCAAGGTAGGTCGATTCGCCAAAGCAAGCAAACCCACAAAATAAGGCAGCGACAAAATCAGTACCAACAGCTCAAAGTCACCACTGCTCTGCGCAATGAGAGGCACCGCATAGAAGATTGCAATCGGCAAAGCGATTACGACCCCAACCAAAATACGCCTTAGCACTATGGTCAAAATCATCATCGGCAAGCGGGCCATCATGATGGAAAAGACCACTGGCAAAATCATCATCATTAAGACCGCCGTCGACCCCGTACCAATCCAGAGTCCGGCCCCAACTAAGAACATCACCATACTACGTAGGCCAGTGGTTAACCCCACCAGCAAATCGCGGTGAGAAGTAATGCGCGGAGCGTTCAGCAAAATAGGTTTGTTCTCGGATAATGCGTTATAACCTTTGAGCACCATAATCAACTCAGCACTGAGTTCGAGGGCAATTTTATGCATTCGCGCTTCAAAAGCCGTTTTCTTCACTGAATTATTCGCGGCAAAGATTTGCTTACGACGTAGCTTTTGCGCCATCTCGTAGCACTCTTGATAATCTTTGGACTGCTCCATGGCATCAAAAGTATCACGCATCTCATTGAGTAAGTTTTGCAGATTATCCGACACCAACTCGGTGTGTTTCCTTTGTAAACGACCAAAAATTTGGATCAGTGCCAATAAGGAAAGTGTTTTGTTGGTCAATAGGTTAGAAGCCCTACTTTGACCTGGACCATTAGGGCCTTCGTACGCAACAGCACTGGAGTCATCGTTTAGAGCAGTCAACGATTCCAATATACCGTCAATCGATTTATGACGGTCATCATGAGAGCCTTCAGGATTTAATTCGAGAGTGAAATAGTGAAGAGACTGATTTATTACACTGCGAGCGTGCATTTTCAGCCCATCGCGAACACGTACCGGCCAGATCATGGTACTGATCAGAGCAGCACAGATAACCCCAACAATAATCTCACTCACACGAGCTTGAGCAACCTGAAAAATAGTTTGGCTGCTTGCCGTTGCTGGTTGGATCATCACCAGCAGTACAATCAGACAGGCCGTCATTCCCGCCATCGCAAACGCATAAATCAAGTTAAGCTGGCGTACCAACGCCGACAAAGCCGAGTTTAATCCCAGCCACAACGCCAGCAGACCAATCGCAATTTCAGGATATGGAGCAAAAAACTCCAACACAAAAATCGCAAACAGCCCACCCACAATCGTACCGACAATCTGGCATAGCCCTTTTTCAATCACCAAGCCACTCTCAGGGCGAATTTGCAGGAAAATCGCCCCAATCATTGCCCAATAGGGACGGTCAAGATTGAAGAACATCGCGATATAAAGAGAGAGGGCCATGCCCAACACCCCTTTTAGCGCAAACTTCACCGCCTGATTGGTAGGAAAGAAAATACTGTTAAACAGAAGTTTCATAGCGCTGGCGCTTTCGCATCTTGTAGATAAATGGAGACCGTCATCCCAGCACTCAGATGAACATCATCAGGAATCTCATCCAAATGAATATCCACAGGAATACGCTGAGCTAACCGAACCCAGTTAAAGGTTTGCTGAACTTGAGGCAATAGTTGAGTGTTGCCATTGGTATTGGAATCGGCGATCGCTTTACCGATACTGGTCACAGTGCCCATCAAGGGCTTACCACCACTCATCAAAGTAATCGACGCTTTTTGTCCCACGTGAATCAAAGGCAATTTGGTCTCTTCAAAATAACCGGTGACGTATAAAGAGTCTTTTTTCACCAAAGAGAGTACCGACTTACCTTGGCTCACATAGTTACCTTCACGCAAAGTCAGGTTAATCATCGAACCATCAGCCGGCGCTTTCACTACCGAACGATCAAGGTTGATTTTGGCGGTATTCAAACGAGCTTGGCTTAAATCTAATGCTGCTTCTGCAAGCTTAGTCTGAATACGCGCGCTTTCTGCCGTTTCATCACTGACTAACTTACCGTTTTTACTTAACGCTTTACGACGTTCGTACTGATGCTTCGCCAATTCAAGTGAGTATTGGTTACTCTCAACTTGCGCTTCCAATTCTGCAATCGCTGCTTTGTAACGGGTATCGTCAACCGTAAATAGCACATCGCCTTTTTTCACATCTTGGTTATCGCTGACATTAAGATGGGTTACCCAACCAGAAACATCGGGTGCAATAGTGATGACGTCAGCGCGAATACGACCATCGCGTGTCCAAGGTGAATAAAGGTAGTGTTGCCAGACCCAATGCCCAGCGAGAAAAGCAATCACCACAACCACTAAGGTTAGAGAGATTCGAACTGTTTTTGCCATGATGATGATTAGCTCCCGAGTAAATATACGACTAAAGCGAGATAACAGACATACAGTCCGACTTCGAACCAAGCTGCTCGCCAAATTTTGGCGTAAAGCCCTGTTTTGTACAAAATAACTCGCGTTATCCAAGAAAGAACAAAGGCCAACGGTGCAAATAAGACTAGTGGGCTAAACAGTAAGCCTCCCAGTGCAACTTCTTCAAACATTTTGGAAATAATCCTGCATTGTTGATCCCTTCAAAGCATCCACCATCCTAGGTTTATACCCTAAGTTATGGTGAGCGAATTTTTATATGTTGTTGATTAGGCGACAGCCGCAGGTTTATACGCTCCACACATTCAGCGACAAACGGCGACTTCAAAGAGACGACTCCGAGGAAGGAGACGAAGGAAGACGACATACGGTTGAGTGCTATGGATTTCTGTCTTGAGGAATCACTTCCTTCATCGCTTGGTGCAGGCCTGTTGGCTACCTTTTCATCAAGCATCAGGAGTATAAGACAGGATAGAGAACCCCGCTCAATAACTTTGTCAAAGTGGAACATAAGATCGAGCAGATTAGATGTATATCCGTTGAGCTGTTGTAATCTCTTGTTTATAGAATGCTATTTCTAGCGCTAAATGTGATGCGCTTCAAGAATTTATTCGGATACAGACTATTTCTTTATAGGAATCAATTGCTCAAATTGAGCGAAAACCATTCTAATTTTTGTTGGTAATAACCATCGTTTTAACTGGCTCGTACTTAACTGGCAGGCGTTATCTCCATTCCACCTCAGCCCAAGGATTACGCAAATCTGCGCAGATTTTGCGATCCCATTTCCATAGATGGATTATTAACCAAAAAATAACCCCAATTAGATAACCACCCAATTTCGAGTGATAGCCTTTGTAGCGGTTTTAATATTGATAAGGTTAAAAAAATGCGCGACAAAAGAATCGATCTTTTGAGATTCATCGGCCTATCCATGATTATTTTGGCTCATGTCAGCCCCCCTGACCTCATAATGCAAATACGTAACTTCGACGTACCACTGATGGTCATTATCTCGGGCATCTCATTTGCTATCAGTTTTAAAAAGGGAGAAGCCTTCACACTCTATGTTTGGAAAAGATTTAAACGTTTAGTGCTGCCTGTGTGGGCATTTCTTTCAATCTTCTTTTTGCTTATGACTCAAATCTTCCCAAATTCCATCAACCTTGACCTTGGTACGATCGTCAAATCCTACTTACTCTATGATGGCATTGGTTACGTCTGGATCATTCGCGTATTTATCCTCGTGGCGCTCGTATCGCCCTTACTGTATCTATGGAACCAGAGAGAAAAAAGCAATGTACGCTATCTTGCCATATTAGCCCTGCTCGCTATTGCTTATGAGCTGTTCCGCTATTACTCAATGCCTTACATTGGCGAGGGGAAATTACGACTACTCTCGTTAGTTAGCCACTACGAACTTGCCTACTCACTGCTCTTTGCATTTGGTCTACGTATCTATCAGTTAAAAAAACCAGAAATGGTAGGCACGTTTGTGGTCGCCATCGCGACATTTATTATTTGTCGTTGGTATCTGCAAAGCTTTACGGAGAGCTCAGTATCAACGCAAGACTATAAGTATCCACCATCAATGTATTACTTCTCGTACTCGATTTTTATCTTCGCTCTCTTGTGGTCTGTTAGCGACAAAATAGTGGCCCTCGTTGAATCGATAAAAATATCCAACGCCGTATTTTTTATCGCTCAAAATTCGATTTGGGTTTACCTATGGCATATCGTGTTCATCACTCTACTGCCAGATAATGGATATTTGGAGAAGTACCTCATCACCTATATCTCTGCTGCGCTAATTACTTATATCCAAACACGCATCGTCAATCTGATCATCAATCAGCAGTCACTCCCGAAAGGATTAAAAAAGAACATTCGCATCGTGTTTACTGGGTAGCGCATTTAATTGTGGGATAGCGGGTTGCTCTCTGGTTCTTTGACATCTACTTGTCGAATCTTAAGCGAAGTCGATGAGAGACCAACTATCCCCACCCGCTAAATCACTTGATACCCTAGACGCCGTAAATGTTGGGCGAATTCAGCTTGAGTGCGTGGTTCACCGTGGATTAAGTGAATCTCTTTGGGTGGGGTGGGAATGCCTTGGATAAAACGCAGTAGATCGGCTTTATCGGCATGAGCGGAATAGCCTGACATCGCATGGATATGGGCTGCGACAGAGATCTTTTCTCCATCAATAAACACCTCGGAATCGCCACGTAAAATGGCTTCACCTAACGTGCCACGGGCTTGATAACCGGCAAAAATCACGTCAGTTCGCGGATCAGGTAATAGATGGCGCAAATAGTTAACGATTCGCCCCCCTTCACACATGCCCGATGCAGCAACGACAATAGCCGATTCTCCCGTCGATGCCAGACGATTCACCAGTTTTTGATGAGCATGAAAATCAGCAATTTTCACACATTGCTCAAAAGCCAACGGATGCCGATGCTGCGCCAAACGCGCTTTGGCTTCTTTCCCCCATAGTGCTTTAAAGCGTCGATACGACTCCGTCACCCGGCTTGCCATGGGCGAATCTAAGATAATAGGCAAATCGCTATCGAGTTCTCGTTCATGCATTAACTGCTCAATATCAAACAGTAGCTCTTGCGTTCTACCCACGCTAAAGGCAGGAATCAAGATAACCCCGCCATCACTAAGCGAGCGGTCAATAATCGCCTTTAATCGATTAGAACGGTCTTCGACACTTTCATGGCACTGGTCACCATACGTGGTTTCGATATAGAGATAGTCTGCTTGAGGAGGAGATATAGGATCAGGCAAAAGCGGCGTCTGGCTTGGCCCTAAGTCACCAGAAAAAACCACGACCTCATCATTAGGTAACCGAAATTCCACGTACGCAGAACCCAGAATATGTCCAGCAGGATTAAAGCGAATATCCACCGTCAATTCAGCAGATTTAGTTAACCACGAGGCTGAATCCGCAAACCAATCAATGGTATACCAATGCCCATATTCCATCGGAATCATTAAAGCAGAGACCGCATCAATCACTTTATGCGCTTGGCTATGGCTCATCCCTAATTGCAGTTTGAGACCATCTTCCAGCATCAATGGCACCAATTCCGCGGTCGCGGGCGTGCAATAAATCGGATGATTAAAACCAGCGGCTAGAAGCCAAGGCAAGCGGCCCACATGGTCGATATGAGAGTGAGTAAGTACTAACCCACAAATATCATCGAGAGAGAACTCAACGGTCGGTTCTTCCGATGTTTTATCGTGACCTTGAAACAGACCGCAATCAATAAGAATGCTGGTATCACCCCAACGCAGTTCGTGGCAAGAACCCGTCACCGTATGATGACCACCATGATGTTTGACCGAATGAGAAATCATAACCCACCTCCAACCGAACTAAGCACTCACTAACAGCGGTTCCCAAGTGTCAGATACGCGGCCAAATTGAATGGCTTGAGCGATATGCGAAATAATGGGGCTAATGTTGCCGTCGGCATCATTAAGAAAATAGGAGTGCCCCGTCGGATAATCAAACCGATTATTAAAACTATCACAGTCAAAACTAAAAACTCGGTTGGACGGCAACAAATGAGGATTCGCCGGGCCAGTCATCCCCAAGCGACGACTCAACATTCGATGACGCAAATTGGCAATTTTTGATGCCGGCATCGCATAGTCATCACTGGCGTAATACACCAAAGTATTCTTGCAGCTGTCCAGCACATGCTGACCTCGATGACCCGATTCCAACACCGCATTATCGACATCAGGTGCCACCATAAAGACATTACGAAACAGCATTGGCACACCTTCGTAGCCGTTCCCCTCGACCCAATAGTTGAGCGTATTGACCAACACTCGATTGCCCATCGAATGGGCCAATAGATTCATCCGCTTTAAACAAGGTACGGCTTGTTGCTCTGTTGAGCGGCGCCAATGGTCAAACTTATCCAATAACCGACTAAATGCGATGGCACTAAAATCCGCGGCTTTCTGGTCATCCCAATAATCATCCATAATCTTTACCACCGAATCATCATCGCATGGCCAAATCAGTGGGATCACTTTTACCAAATCGGGAGTTATATTATTGATTAAGCTTTCTAACCGCTGAGCATTATGAAACACATGGGGTTCCATATTGTTGTTAAAACCGTGGATATAAAAAAGAAGCTGAGTATGGCCTGGTGAAGCTTTGAGCCGATCAAAGAAAGGCGATGAGAGAATTTCCGTATAGTCATGCTCGCCGTGGCGCTCACAAAAATAGAGCCACTTCGACACATCGGTATTCTGATAATCAAACCGAATCGCCCGTCCCGCTTTGGAACGTGCCGATTGAACTGGTATGCGATTGGTAATAAATAACATCATGCCTCTCCTTTCTATCGTGAGGCAGCTATTACTCAACACCAAGCCGATTTAGAAAATCCCCCCAACCACACTTTGCGAGCGATCCAAATAAATACGTTACAACCAGTGCAAAAAGTAGGAGAGATTTCGAGTGGGTTCAAAGAAAAGATCAGAGATAAAAAGAGAGGGATCAATTGCTACCAATAAAAAAGGAGCCGCGGCTCCTTTTAACATTGATTACTCAAACATCTGAAATTAAAGAGTAGGTGCTTGACTAAACTCTAGCCCTTCAATATCCTTCGCCGAAAGAAGCGGTTCGCCATCCAACGGCCATTCAACTGCGATCGTTTTATCATTCCACAGCAGGCTAGCTTCGACTTTTGGATTGTAATAATCCGTACACTTATAAACAAACTCAGCTTCATCACTGGTCACATAAAAACCATGAGCAAACCCTGCAGGAATCCAGAACTGGCGTTTGTTTTCAGCAGAGAGATAGACACCAACCCATTGACCAAATGTTGGGGAGTCTTTTCTCATATCAACAGCAACATCAAACACTTCACCAGATACAACGCGCACCAATTTACCTTGGGTGTTTTCTAGTTGATAGTGCAAACCACGCAAAATGCCTTTCTTCGATTTTGAATGGTTATCTTGAACGAAAAGTGTTGGTTTACCGGTCACAAGCTCTTCAAATTTTTGTTGTTGCCATGTTTCCATAAAAAAGCCACGTTCATCACCAAATACTTGAGGCTCAATAATTTTTACATCTGGGATTTTTGTATCTATTACTTTCATCTTCTACTCTTTGTGATTCCGTTAAAGGTTATGCCTATGCAATATAATCATCTAAATGACATAACGCGGCTTGCCAATCACTGGCTGCAATACCAAACGTCTGAGTAATCTTTTGCGTATCTAAGCGAGAGTTAGCTGGACGCTTAGCGGGAGTCGGATAATCGGCAGTCGTAATCGAGTTAACCACAGGTTTTTTAGACAACACCGATTGTTCTTGTGCTTTATCAAAAATCGTCTGTGCAAATTGCGCCCAACTCACATGTGGCAAGCCAGCAAAATGATAAACACCAAACTCAGTATTACCTTGCTCAACAATCGCGCTAGCAATGGTTATCAACGCTGCAGCGATATCACCCGCATAAGTCGGTCCACCGAATTGATCTCCGACGACCCCAAGAGTGTCTCTCGTTTGCCCCAAACGCAGCATGGTTTTAACAAAGTTATTGCCATGCTCACCAAACACCCAAGCAGTACGTAAGATGATATGTTTATCACAAGCAGAAATGACCGACAGTTCACCGTCTAGCTTACTCGCACCGTACACACCTTGCGGATCGGTATTATCTGATTCAATGTAAATACCGTCTTTATTACCTGCAAAAACATAATCCGTAGAGATATGCAACATCGCGGCATGCACTTCTTGTGCGGCTTCAGCTAGGTTTTTCGGACCATCACGATTGATAGCAAAAGAGAGTTCTCTTTCGCTTTCAGCCTTATCCACCGCGGTATGAGCGGCAGCGTTAATAATCACATCAGGACGGAAATCACAAACAGTATGCATTACTTGCTGAGCATCCGTGATATCGAGCGTATCTCGGTCCATCGCCAATACATCGTGCCCGGTAGTGGCGAGCTGATTAACTAAGCAGGTACCCACTTGTCCATGGCTACCAGTGATCATAATCTTCATTGCTTACTGCCAACCTCATTAATCAAACGCATCAAGTACTGCCCATACTCATTCTTCATCATCGGCTCAGCTAAAGTGGCAACTTCATGATAAGAAAGCCAACCATTACGCCATGCAATCTCTTCAAGACAAGCGACTTTTAGGCCTTGAACTTTCTGTACAGTTTCAACAAACGAAGAAGCTTCGTGTAGGCTATCGTGCGTACCAGTATCTAACCACGCAAAACCACGACCCAGTAGCTCTACATTTAACGTACCGTCATTAAGATACATTTCATTTAGAGTGGTAATTTCCAGCTCGCCACGAACCGAAGGTTTCACTTGCTTAGCCATTTCCACGACTCGGTTATCGTAGAAATAAAGCCCAGTAACAGCGTAATTTGATTTCGGCGCTCTTGGTTTTTCTTCAATCGAAATGGCGCGCATGTCGCTGTCAAATTCCACCACACCAAAGCGCTCAGGATCTTTCACTTGGTAGCCAAATACCGTTGCCCCATTCTCTCTTTGCGCTGCACGACGCAGAGTCTGTGTAAATGACTGACCATAGAAAATATTGTCGCCCAGAACTAAACAAACACTGTCATTACCAATAAATTCTTCACCGATAAGGAAAGCTTGCGCTAAACCATCAGGACTTGGTTGAATAGCATAGGTAAGACGAATACCAAAATCCGAACCATCGCCTAATAAACGCTGGAAGCTTTCGTTATCTTCCGGAGTCGTAATAATTAAAACGTCACGAATACCCGCCAACATTAAGGTGGATAGCGGATAATAAATCATCGGTTTATCGTAAATAGGAAGTAGCTGTTTAGATACACCGCGAGTGATGGGATATAAGCGAGTGCCAGACCCACCAGCGAGAATAATTCCTTTCATTTTTTTGCCTTAACCAACTGAAGATATAATGTGTTTATTAAATAATCCGTTAATTACGCTTAGTTAGTCCCTAAGTGTTCCATAGAATATGAACCGTCAAGCACACGGCTCCACCACTCTCTATTATTCAGATACCATTCAACGGTCTTACGAATACCTGATTCAAATGTCTCTTCAGGCACCCACCCCAACTCGCGGCCAATTTTACTCGGATCGATTGCATAACGAACATCGTGTCCAGGACGGTCAGTCACATAAGTAATCAAATCCGCATAGTGTTCTATACCTGCAGGCTTGTTTGGCACCAACTCTTCAAGCAGTGAACAAATGGTTTTCACTACCTCGATATTGGCTTTCTCATTGTGACCACCGATGTTGTAGGTTTCACCGACTTTACCTTCAGTCACCACTTTGTAGAGTGCGCGCGCGTGATCTTCCACAAATAGCCAGTCACGAATCTGCATGCCATTTCCGTAAACAGGTAACGCCTTTCCATCCAATGCATTTAAAATCATTAGCGGGATCAGTTTCTCCGGGAAATGATAAGGGCCGTAGTTATTTGAGCAATTGGTCACCAGCGTTGGTAAACCGTAAGTACGTAACCAAGCACGAACCAAATGATCACTGGATGCTTTAGAGGCTGAATATGGGCTGGATGGTGAATATGACGTGGTTTCAGTGAAGAAATCATCAGTTCCCTCTAAATCGCCATACACTTCATCAGTGGAAATGTGGTGAAAACGAAATGCGCTTTTACGTGCTTCATCTAAGGCATTCCAATAGTGACGAGTCGCCTCAAGCAAGGTGTAGGTACCCACAATATTGGTTTCAATAAACGCCGCTGGGCCATCAATTGAGCGGTCAACGTGCGATTCAGCTGCAAGGTGCATTACAGCATCAGGCTGATGCTCGGCGAAAATACGGTCCATCGCCGCACGGTCACAAATATCCGCCGGTTCAAACTCGTAGCGATCATTATTATCTACTGAGTAAAGGGATTCTAAGTTACCTGCATAGGTAAGTTTATCCACATTCACTACGGAATCTTGAGTATTACTGATAATGTGGCGAACCACAGCAGAGCCGATAAATCCCGCGCCACCTGTTACTAGAATTTTCATTTTATAAACAAACAGTTATATGATAAAAATGACGTTAAAAAATTACATAAACAACTCTCGCATTCCAAGAAAAAATGCGAGTTAAATAAGAAGGGCATAATTCATCCTTAGATAGAAATAGCCCCTAATTTTTGAGCTTTTATTCCGCTATTGCACGTGTAAACCACGGTGAGCGAGCATCCGTTAAATCGTACAAGCCATATTTCAGACCGAGCATCTGACCGCCATCACGAGTCAAAGGTTGCCAAGACAAATTAGCACGATTGGTACTTGGCTTGACCATCATCACATCAAATGGAATAGAGATATAGAAACCTTTGGTGAAACTGCCCTCGCCATATTCCTCGGCCGACAAGTTTGTTTTGGTTGCAAATACACCAGCGATCACACCACTATCAAACTGCTTGGAATAATCCACTGTTACGCCCTTATCTCCAGTAAGATATTGCCCAACACTTACTTTAAAGCGTGAGTTTTCTAAAAGAGAAATAAAATGCGGTTCCCAGTAGAAGTTGACATGGCCTGTATAACCACCTGTTTGTACGCTGTAGTACCGCTTAGTTTCTGAGTCATAATGAAGTTCGTCCTTAAATAGCCCTAATAAGCTATCCGGGTCACGCTGAATCACATAGTTACCATTAACACCAATTGCCCAATTGGTATTTCTTGGTCGATACAATAATTCAGAACCATAGCCCGCAAACATCGACTCCAAATAACCACCGTAAGCTTGAGCGTACAAATTATCAGACCATCGATCAAAATAGGTTAACTGCAAATTACTAACCAATACACGTTGATCCAAATACTGCCTTGCAAGTGTTCGAACACGCTTTAGATGAGTACCATCAGGTGGGACAGTGTATTTAAATTTGTCATAGTTATTTACTATGTCACCATATAAACCACCGGACAAGACTAGATGCTGCCCGACATTATATGTCAACCCAGCATTCACCCCCAGCGAATACAGATAAAAGCCTTCCGAAGCACCAAACGATTGCTTAAGTGATGGTGACAAACCATAAGACAAATCGCTTAAAGAGCTAGATTTAAGCTGGCCTTCAACAGGAAGTGTTTCTTGAGGCTGTCGAGAGTCATCAAAAGACGCTTCAGGGTAATCATTATCCGCTACCCGTTTGAATGAATAAGCATTAATTGCAGTTTCAGTCACAGGTAAACGCTGATTGGTCTCAATAATGCGATACGACTTAGCGTTAATACCAGTATTTGCAATAAGAAGCGCTGCTCTCTCTTCCGCAATTTTACGATCACGATACTTTTTCTGTTCACCTTGAACCGTCACAGTATCGCGACTTTGGTAGACAGATGCTTCTTGATAACCGGCGATCTTTCCTAAATCTTCAGTCAGCTTTTTCCATTCATCAGGAGTCAGTTCTGACGTCGCAGGTTTAGGCGCATAAGCTGGCTTTTTATTATCCTCCAGCCATACAGGACGCAAATTAGCAAGATTGGTTGCAACCGATAACCCTGCAGATAACGTATTACCTCGCTCGTAACTTAAGCGCAGTTTGGCCCAATCCGACAAAGAATAAACAATACCGACGTTCCATGGTGTATCTTCAGGCATTGAAGCGCCGCCTCTCGTGACAGGAAAATCGCTTTGGTAATCGTTACCATCGTATTCCAGTTTTACCACGAGCGGATCAAATGGTGTTTGGTATTCAATGCCACCAAATAACGCTTTACAGCCGGTAAACATACGTCCTACTTCAAGGCTTCCCCCGGTAGAGGTAAAACCAGAATCTCGCCCACAGTCAGTGGTGTTAGTGGCGGCTTTATCGCTTAAGTTGCCGCGATTGCCAATATATCCCCACCCTAAACCAAGGGTAAAATCAAAAGGACCAAATTGCTTACTTGCAGCGACATACTCACCATCAAACAATCCGGTACCGCCAATATCACGTAAGCCAATAGACACATCCGGCAACCAAACCCCTTCTTCGAGAAGGTTCAATTTTAAGTCAACCGATTTATCCGTATAGTCAGTTGAACCACTGAACGATTTATCATCACTGTAAAGTAAATTATGAACTTGCGTATAACGTATGGTCGATTCTAACCACGGGAAAAGCTGCAAAGAGATCGCATAATTGATGTATTCATCGTTATTAGTAATATTGAGCGTTAATTCACCATCATCCATCATTCGTGCCGATGGCATTTGCATTAAGCCAACACCGCCAAAATCAGACTGTGAATGTTGTAACACTGGAGCACTGAATTCATCTGACAGACTCGGCGTTGAAAATGCAGACAGTACGACTGCGGCACATAAGCTCCATGGCTTTGTCGCGTTAAATTTTATATTTTTCATTGAATGCGATTTCTCAATAATTCAACGATCATCTCGTTAGGATTATTCGCGGTGTATTCAGGGTGCAAAGGAGATTGAACAAAAGGCATCGGTACAAAAATAGTTGCCCCTGGGGCGACTTCTAGAAATCCATTGTCCCAATAAACTACAGAATGCTTTTCAACCTTGCCATCAGGTTGAATGACATAAACAAATTCATCATAGCTTTGCCAGCTAGCCTCTTTAATATATTGCCTTGCACTGGTTCGATGATGCCATTGGTATTCACCCGGCTTATCAACTTGCCCTAACACCCAAACAGAATGAGAATTTTCATTCAAATCAAGAAGCCACTTACCTGCCAAATTGGGATTATATTCCTTATTCAAACTGGTAATATCCGGATCAACAGGAAGAAAAATTCTTTTTGAATATTGCCAACGCTCTAGCTGAGTCAATAGATGACTCCAACGCACTTTATCTTCAGAGTCATCAGACATATCAACTTGCTCACCCACCATACTCATAACAAGACGACGAAATTCGTAAGGAGAAGATAAATCAAATAAAGAAGAGGATAACCAATCAATATTCTGAGAATCTATCTTATTATTATGCAAAATACTTAATACAGCTTGATCGAGTCTAGGGATATTAGGGAAATTCACATAACTATTTTGCGCATGATGATGAACAAGGAATTCAGAAGGCGCAGCAAAAGTGATAGTAGTAAACGCTGATGACACGATAAAAATAGAGGAGTGTATTAGCTTTAAAAACCTGCTCATTATTTCACCTCTCCATGAAATTCTTTCGCGATAGAAAGGTCTATTCTAGATGAACCAGGATACAAATATTGTTGTGAGGCAACAACCTGTTCAGTGATTGGATCAATCCAATAATGATTGGTATAAGTTACTGAGAGTTTGTCAATATCCACTTTTTCAGTAACAGCAATAAGATTTTGCGTATGATTCGGTAATGACACACTTTCGAGATCGCCAATAATAAAAGTCGACTTGGCTTCATAATTCATGTGATAACCTGGCATCCAACTCAGAGTGAACTGCCATTGTTTTGGAGTTGAATTACGTAATACACCAAGCGTTAAAGGATCCGGTTGTGAAGAACGTAGTGCAACAAGGTTACCACCATTCACTAAATTGACTGTTTTTACAATCCTACCCGATTCAGTCACAACCATTTCATTACTAGCAGAAATCCATTTGAATACAACGGGCGTTTTGTTCTCCTCAACCCACCCTAACACTAATAAAGCCTGAGGGTTGTCACCCAAACGAGCATACATACTGGCATAAGGAATATTATCTACTATTTCTTGCGATATATTGGTCTCATCAGGGCCAATGATAGTCGAATAAATAGTGGCATTAACATTTTGTGAATTTTCGGAACATCCAGAAAGTAAAATAAGCAATGCAAGTGAGCTTACTTTTATAACCGTCTTCAGCATAGGTGTTTAACTTTGCATTATAAATAAGTAAAAAAAGCAACCACTTGCGTGGTTGCTTAAGGTTATCATTTCGATTACTGAGCAGTAACAGAAGTTGATGATGAAGTCGATGTTGCAGCACCATCGTTGTTATTGCTGTTACCACTGTCACTTGCAGCCACAACAGCCGCAGCACCAACCACACCTGCGACAGTAAGTGATACTGCAGAAACAGTACCTACCGCAGCACCAGCACCAGCGGCACCAGCGGCACCAGCGGCACCAGCACCGACACTCGCAGTTGTACCTGTTGTGCCTGCTGTACCTGCTGTGCCTGCTGTTGTACCAGTACTACCTGAAGCTCCAGTCGATGCAGTAGTTTCTGTTGCAGCGAAAGAAGGTGCTGCAGCACTTAACGCCAAAACTAGTGCCAACGCAATTTTTTTCATAATTAAACCCTTTTTTGATATACCAAGTTTCACATCGATGTCAAAGCCAAATAGACTTTCCCACGATTCTAGAGAATAAAGCACCTAACTGTAAACAAAAATACTATTATTGTTAATCTTATAAACAGAAAGCCACTTTATAATAATTTTAACGACCGGAAGAAATTCAAGACTATTGAAGAATATTACCACTACCTAATTAACCATTTTTCATCTCTAAAAATAAATGACTAAACTATCAATATATGTCAGTTAACCATTATTAAACTAATATGATGATTAATTAGCCAATCAGTATTTATCATTAAATATCTTGGATATAGTCAGTATTACAGAAGTATGTCGCTATGATTTAACTCAGTACAACCGAATATCCATATTCTTAACCAAAGGTACGTATCGTAAAAGTACGGCAAAGCGCTCTCTAAGCAAAGTCACCCCGAGCGACACCTTACCGTACAGTGATCATAAAATTAATGTGTTAAAACATTAAACCTCAATGCAACCCCATTCAGGGAAATGCTTGCGCACATACGCATTAAGCTCTTTTTCTGCTTGAGAATATTCACGAGCATCAGTCGTAACACCACTGATAATCTTATCCACCATTCCAGCACCAACAGTCACATTAGTATGGCGATCAATAATGATAAACGAGCCCGTTTTAGGCAGTGATTGATACTCATCCATCGCCACCTCATCCGTAAGCGATAGACTGGTTAACGCAATTTCATTTAACTCTAAAGATTCGCTGTTTTCTGCATGCTGCTCTAATGTATTCACATCTACTTTATAGGGAATAGCACTAATCCGGCCAGTACATGTCTTGGTCGCGAACTTAAGCAGGTATTCTTTGTGAGTACGAAGAGGTGCTTCGCTCATCCACACAACATGTGCATCGAATTTTCGGCTAACCTGAGGCTCATGCCCGGTATGAACAAGCATGTCACCACGGGAAACATCGATTTCATCTTCCAGAATCAAAGTGATTGCTTGCCCTGATTGAGCCAACTCAAGATCACCATCAAAGGTATAAATGGATTTTACACGCGAAGTCTTACCAGATGGCAACGCTGTGACTTCATCACCAACCTGAATCATCCCGGAAGCAAGAGTGCCGCAGAAACCTCGGAAATTAAGATTTGGACGGTTGACATATTGAACAGGGAAACGCATTGGTTGGGTGTTGGTGTCTTTACCCACTTTAACGGTTTCCAATAGTTTCATTAATGTTGCACCAGGATACCAGTCCATATTCTCACTTGGCGTAACAACGTTGTCGCCAAGTAGTGCAGAAATAGGCACAAAACGAATATCGTCAATATTGAGATGCTCCGCCATCTCACGATAATCTGCTTTAATCTTCTGATATACATCTTGACTAAAGCCCATCAAATCCATTTTGTTAATAGCAACAATAACGTGCTTGATGCCAAGCAAACTGCAAATATAGCTATGACGACGTGTTTGAGTCTGGATACCATGACGAGCATCTACCATCACAATGGCAAGGTCACAGGTTGAAGCACCAGTCGCCATATTACGAGTATACTGCTCATGCCCAGGGGTATCGGCGATAATGAATTTACGCTTGTCAGTTGAAAAATAACGGTACGCTACATCAATCGTAATACCTTGTTCACGTTCAGATTGCAGGCCATCCACCAACAGCGCCAAATCAAATGCTTGGTCAGTCGTATTGAATTTCTGAGAGTCTTTCTCAATCGCTGCCATCTGATCTTCATAGATGAGCTTGCTATCATAAAGCAAGCGGCCGATAAGCGTTGATTTACCGTCATCAACGTTACCACAAGTGAGAAACCGTAATAGGTCTTTGTTCTCATGAACTTTTAAGTAGGCTTCAATATCTTTTGCAATCAAATCAGATGAATGCGACATAATCAGTTTCCTTGTCAGGATGAAGAGAGCATGTTCAGGGGGAACAAAAGTCCCGCGCCCTATAAGTACATTCTCAGCTCACCCTGTAGTAATCATTTAATGTTTGGATAAATTTCGCTTTTTCACCTAGCGGTAAAGCATTAACTCCAGCAGCCGCTTTACGTCCACCACCGGTTACAAACTGGGTGCAAACCTCATCTGCACCAACACGATTATTTAAAGGGGCACGAACACTCACCGTATAATCTTCACCACTACCATTGAGAGTCAGCACCGCATGAGCAATATCTGGGGCTTGGTTAGCCAATTCATTGCCATAAACACCGCTAATGCGTCTAGCCCAAGGCTCACATGGCAATTCAAAGACACAACTCACTGAGTCACTATGCAGTGGCTTAATTTGAGCAACGTGCGCATAATCCTGCTCATACCCTTTTTGCAAAAGATAGTATGGGGAAGAGCGATCTTCTCTCAGCTCAAATGGCGAGGAATATTGAATAAGTTGCTGATACAAGTCTGCCGGTGAGATATGCAGATCATCAAGCGTGGCGCCATAACCGTTATAATTAATCAGCGTGCCTAACTCACACAAAAAGTCGATATCAACCTGACTTAATCCTTGTTGCTCACCCATCGCTTGAGCTCGCTGGTGAAGGTTATCACCAAAAGCGGCCGCGATTGCCCAAGAACTGTATTTACCTTGCAGTTTTTGGTTAATCAGTAAACTGGTACACACTTCAGCATCTAAGTTCACAAAAACGTCGAGCAGGTTAGATTCCGGTATCTCTCCAGTACGGTGATGATCGCAATAAAACACAGGGATATGTTTATCCAACAACTCCTGTAACGCTGTCAGATTTTTCTCCATAGAAATATCTAAAGTCGTCACTGATGTCACATCATCCGCTTTAACCACTTGCGAAAGCAGCTTTATATCGCGCTTTACACCTGTGATAAGAATGCTTTGTTTGGGCTCATCTAAGCGCAATTGTAAAAGAGCAATAATACCGTCTGCATCACCGTTAAATACATCATAATGCATTGCTATTTATCTCCTCGCAGATAACCCAGCGCTTCAAGCTGCGCAACAATCTGTACCGCACATTCGTCAATGGATGCTTGTGCCGTTTTTACATGAATTTCCGGTTTAGAGGGAGCCTCATACGCAGAATCAATACCAGTGAAATGTGCAATTTCTCCAGCACGCGCCTTTTTATATAAACCTTTAGGATCACGTGCTTCGCATACGTCGAGTGGAGTATCCACAAACACCTCAAGAAATTGGCCCGGTGCAAGTAAATCACGAACCTGCTGGCGATCAACGATAAACGGCGAAATAAAGGCCGTGAGGACAATAGAACCTGAATCAACAAACAGCTTAGCCACTTCACCAATCCGACGAATATTCTCTACTCGATCAGCATCACTAAAACCCAAGTCTTTATTGAGCCCATGGCGCACATTATCACCATCTAACAGGTAACTGTGTTTACCTTTAGCCAGCAACAAACTTTCCACCGCATTAGCAATGGTCGATTTACCCGAGCCACTTAGCCCGGTAAACCACAACACCACGGGGGTTTGACCTTTCTGCTTGACACGATCTTGATGGGTAACCGTAGCGTGATGCCAAACCACATCGTTAACAACACCGTCATGCTGCTTTCTTTCGTACGGAGACATTTAGAAATACCCTTCGCGTTTCTTCTTCTCCATTGAACCAGAACTATCATGGTCAATTGCACGTCCTTGACGCTCAGAGGTGGTTGTCAGCAGCATCTCTTGAATGATCTCAGGTAACGTTGTCGCTTCAGATTCAACCGCCCCAGTGAGTGGATAACATCCCAACGTACGAAAACGCACCATTTTCTCTTCAATTTTCTCGCCATCACGCAGGGTCATACGTTCATCATCGACCATAATCAACATGCCGTCGCGTTTTACCACTGGGCGTTTCTTGGAAAAGTACAAATCCGGAATTTCTATATTTTCTAGATAGATATATTGCCAAATATCCAGTTCAGTCCAGTTTGATAATGGGAACACACGAATGCTTTCTCCCTGATTAACTCGACCATTGTAAATATTCCACAACTCTGGACGTTGGTTTTTAGGATCCCAACGGTGGTGTTCATCACGAAATGAATACACCCTTTCTTTCGCTCGTGATTTTTCTTCATCGCGACGCGCACCGCCAAAAGCGGCATCAAATTTATACTTGTCTAGCGCCTGCTTAAGACCTTGAGTTTTCATCACATCAGTATGCTTAGAGCCGTTTTCAAATGGGCTAATATTCATCGCAATCCCTTCTTGGTTTTGATGAACGATTAACTTCATACCGACTTTTTCCGCCATGTAATCGCGAAAGCGGATCATCTCTTTGAATTTCCATGTGGTGTCCACATGCATCAAAGGAAACGGCGGCACACCAGGAGCAAAGGCTTTTTTAGCCAGATGCAGCATGACCGAAGAATCTTTCCCCACAGAATAAAGCATGACCGGATTATCGAATTCTGCCGCTACTTCACGAATAATATGTATCGACTCAGCTTCAAGCTGTTTAAGGTGCGTCATACGTGCAGGAGTTAATGTCATTGTCATTCCTAGCTTAACTTTCATTAATTTGTGGCGACACTAAAGATAGAAACATCCCAACATGCCAACCACCACTGTTCCATAAATTACACTGATCGGTAATCCGACCTTTATAAAATCTTTTAAACGGTAATTGCCCGCGCTATAAACCATCAAATTGGTTTGATACCCATACGGGCTCATAAAACTAGCACTAGCGCCAAAGGCCAGTGCCAGCAAATACGCCTGAGGATTGGCATGCAGGCTTTCTGCCATGCTCATACTAATGGGGAAAATAAGCGCTGCCGCCGCATTATTCGTGACAAACTCAGTTAATATCCATGTCATGACATAAATAATCACGATACCCAATAGCGGAGAAAAACCGGATGAATTATCTGCTACTGCATTTTTTAACCCATTTAAGGCACCGGTATTGGTTAACGCTTCTGAAAGCAGCAACGCTGAAGAAATGATAAGCCAAATATTCTTAGGTAAGCGATGCATAATCTCGTTTGAAGAGAGACAACCACACAGCAATAAGCTCCCAAGAAACACCAATAACGCAGTAAATAAGGGAACATACCCTAAAGCAGAAAAGAGAATCACCGCGACAAAGCCATAAACAGCGAGAGACTCTTGCCAACCGCTTAAGCATTGCTCAGTTTCAACATCGCTCACTCGATAGAAATTTTTATCAATATTTCGGCGTGATTTAAAATCATCCCCCACCGCAATAATCAAGTAATCACCGGCTTTAAGTACAATATCCCCCAACTTTCCCGACAGCTTTTCACCGTCTCGGCGAATCCCCACCACAGCTGAATCAAATAATGCACGAAAACCAGAGAGTTTTAGCTTCTTACCCGTTAGTACACTATCAGGGCGAATAATCACCTCTTTTAAGTTCGTTAAGGGCAAACCATTTTGATAAGCAAAACAGTTCAGTCCATCAAACTGAGTCAATAAGGTGACTTTTTTAATGTCGCCACTAAAAATGAGCCGATCATTTTCTTTAATAATTTCAAAGGGAGTGACGGGCGATATCAACCGCCCATCGCGCAAAATCTCCACTAAAAAGAGAGACTCTAAATTACGCAGCCCATTGGCTTCAATGGTTTTCCCTATTAGGGCAGATCCCGGTTGCACTTTGGCATCAACAAAATAATCAGCTGCGACGACTTGTCCTTTATTATGGTGAGGGAGCCAATGGGAATAAAACAAAAGCGCAATTCCACAAACCAAAACCACCATAATGCCAATTGGTGTAAAATCAAAAAAACCAAGGGCAGGTAAATGCGCATTAATCGCCATGCTGTTGACGATAAGGTTGGTCGACGTACCAATTAATGTGAGAGTGCCACCAAAAATCGCTGCATAAGAGAGCGGCAGTAATAGGCGGCTTCCTGCATGATAGGGATTATTACGAATTGGAGCTAATAGGGTAGATACTACCGCGGTATTATTCAGAAAGGCAGATGACAAAACACTAAAACCAAATAAGCGCAGCCAACTGCTAACATAATTTGGCCGCACAATAAAAGTCGCGGCAACACGCAGCAGTTTGGTTTTTTCTAATGCCAAAGAACACACCATTAAAAGCATCAAAGTGAGCACACCCTGATTGGCAAAGCTTTTGATCACTTGAGCGCCCGTCACAATTCCACTCGCCACTAACACCAGCAGCAACACACCAAATACTCGCTCAGGATGGTTTTGAAAGCGAATAAGAGCAACGATAGTGCACACAAACAACAATAACACCACTGAAGCGCTTGAGAGATACCACTCCATAACGATACCGCTATACCCTACAACTGCTTATATACACTTAAGCCTTCATCCAAATCAGAAAAATAGGTTAATGCACCTTGATGAAGAATCACCGCACTATCGCAAAACTGTTTAATTTCTTTGATATCGTGGCTCACCATGATGATATTTGATGTTTCTTTTTTATCTAACAAGGCCTGCTTAGCTTTTTTACGAAATTGCTGATCCCCGACAGAAGTGACCTCATCAATTAGATACACATCAAAATCAATGGAAATACAGCAACCAAACGCTAAGCGTGAGCGCATGCCACTAGAATAGTTTTTTACCGGTAAATCGTATTTAACCCCTAACTCAGCGAATGCTTGCACTTTCTCTTCATAAGCATCCAAATCAGCAACACCGTTCACACGGCCAATAAAGCGGGTGTTTTCTCTCCCCGTCATTTCGGGGTGAATACCGGTTGCCAAAGCTACCGGCCAAGAGATCGATTTGGATGAAATAACTTTCCCTTTATTGGGATATTCACTACCCGCTATGATACGAAACAAGGTTGACTTACCAGCACCATTACTACCGAGTAACGCAATGTTACCTATATCCGGAAATGAAAAATCCAAATCACGAAAGATATATTGTTTACCTAGTTGAGAAGGATAGTACTTAGAGAGTTTTTTCAACTCAATCATCTATTGACCTTCTTTGACTAAACTCTTTGAATTTTTGCTCTATAAACTTTCCTTCCGGACGTAACTTGTGAGCCAATTCCATTAATACATAAGCAACATCGCCATCATCAACTTTATCAAAAAACATTGCAGCGTCTCGAATTGCATCAATATGTTTTTTTCTTTGCATATTCTCTTCGATTTTATCTTTAAGCTCATGTGCCAATTTATTTTTGATAATATTAACCTCAGGAATTTTAATATTACCCAAAGCCGTTACTAATTGTTGCTTTTCTAACTCAGTAGTTTTATCGGTGGCTAACTTTAAAACGCTCCTGTAGCGGTCTTTAATATATCGCTGAGCTTGAGCAATTAAAGAATCCAATTCTAAATCATGAAATATAATATCCAAACCTAAGTAGTAGCGTTTAAGAGCGTCACCATTAATAACAAAATCATAAAATTTATCATTTGGAATATAATATCCTTTACGATTGTTTTTGAACCGGCTGCCATTAGGTCGTCCTCGAGCTAATGCAGAAACATATTCTAACTCGCTTCGATACGCTCTATGAAGAATAAATGCATTAGGCAGTACTTTCGGTATCGACTCCAGCTTAGAATTAGTTTCATCAGAAAACCTTACAGAAACTCCATCACAGTCTCCATAATCGAGTGACTCACCTACAATATTATGAATAGATGCTTTAAATGAACTACTTGTTTTTGCGAAACATTTCACATGATGATCGTTCACTACTTTTATAGTAGGTCGAAAACAACGAGAAAATTCATATTCATCAACATGAATTACCCAACTAAAGATCAACGAATCAAATTGATTATTCTTTATTAATATATCTTTGATCGATTTGGAGAAATCCGCAGGCGTCCAAAACTCATCGACATCTAAAAATCCGACATGAGTAAACTCTTTTTTATTCAACCCCTTAAGTGACATCTCATATGCTTGGGTTTGAAAATGCACACCATACTGCTGATACAAACCGTTGGAATCAATTATATTGATATCAAATCTTTCTTTTAATTTATTTAGTACTTCTATCGTATTATCAGCAGTGTTATTAACATGAATATCAAATGAATCAACGCCAAAATAGTGATGATGATAAATCCATTCAGCCAAATAGGCGGACTCATCTTTAGCTATAGCTATAAGCTTAACTCTAGGTTCACCATTTTTTGTCTTGACGCTTTTGCAAAGAAAAGACATACCATCAACCACCTATAATCGCCTTATGAATTGCAGTAATTAATTGCGAAGACTCTGGTTTTAACAACCAATCTTGTTTAACAACTCTGATTTTTTTTGTTCTACTTTTGTTTTCATATTTAACAAGATTAGAGGAATAATGTTCAGTTATATTTTTTTCAGTTACGCGATCAATAAAATAATCACCAACGGCGAACTCTTCATAGTAATCTCCCATAAGAAGTTTGGCTTTCTCGATATTTTCACTAACCAGTTCTTGATTTGAAAGAAATGCTTCCCTTGTTCTTGCATTTTCTGGAAAACCAGCGAATTTACTCAGAGAGTTCAAACAACGTAATATTTCTATTGTAGCAGGATCTAGCGATTCGTTTTTAATCCCTTTACTCTGGTTAGAAACATCGACTTCAGCTCCATCAACACCGACAATACTAAAAAAATCAGTAACAAGTGATTTATTATCTGATAACGCATCAAAGTCCAAAATATAAATATTATCTTTACCAAATACAGATGCATACATATCTAAATTTATTTTTTGCATCAAAGAACGACTTTCACCTGGTCGAATAAGATCATTATAAAAATAAGAATAAAATGGTTTAGAACAACCATGTTTAATTGACTCTTGCCACATTGAGTACATTTTAAGACTAGAGCGGCGCCAAGCATAAATTATTTTAACATCAAATTTTGACAAACATGTCTTTAGGTATTTAAGGTCTTCTAGAGAAAAGCTTATAAAATTCTCACTAGACAACAATATCTTTTCACTGCTATTTAAAAGTGAATCAAAGTCATCACTCAAATTTTTCCTCCCCCTCACAGAGTCGACTAATTTGTGATGACCTAATGCTTCAAAAAATACATCTGGATACGTTACTGAATATTTTTCAAGAATATTTCGATTATCTAAACTTGCTTTCTGGATAACAGTTGTGCCAGTTTTATGAGGACCTATATGTAAATAAATGGTTTGCTTCATATTTTATTCACCTAAAAATGGGTAACGACCAAACTGGCTAATCAATGGTCCCCATTTTAATATTAATTTTTCATCTAATTGTGCATCGCCCACAAGAGGGTTATGCCATCCAGCAGCTTGCCACTTGTCCGCTGGATTCAAAATATGCAGATTGGCTAAGCCAAAATCACCCGGTAATTGAGCATCTGCAACTGCATTATCACCTATATGCACAAAACGGTTCTTGTTCGAAAGCATATTAGCAACGTAAGACCACATAGTGGCATTATCCTTACGCAGCCCCTTTGCAGACGAAACCAACAGTTGGTAACCATTCGTTACTCCAGCTTTGCGTAACATCAATACAATTTGGTATTCGGTATAGTAAGTATCCGAGATAATGTAAACTTGCTTACCTTGGGCAATAAAGCGGTTAGCAATATCCACCATTTCATCTTTACTTTCAATCATTTCAAGATCATAAGCAAATTCCATTTCCGCATACTGATTGCTGAGTACGTCGTCCCAGTGGTAGCAATTAGCCAATTGCTGATAGGTTTCAAATATCGTCACATCTCCTTGAAAATGCTTTAACTGACGTACTTCAAACTCTGCTTGGTTACGGGCTTTAACAAAGTCATGGGCGTTAGCAACAACCCCTTGCTGTTCAAGATATTTCCCCAATTTCAGCTTGGCATAATCAGGCACATAATGAGAACGTCTTACCAATGTATCAAACACATCGAAAGAGATAACATCAAATGGAGCTAACTTATCATAGAGCTGCTGAGCATTATTAACATAATTGGCAAATACATAACTTTGGTCATGTGTAAATGCGCCTAACTCAGGATAATAAAACAGCTGACTATAACCCGATTTTTCAGCTAACAACCCAATGCAGCGCTCCAAGGCGTGCAGCGTTGAACCATCATTTGGTAAAGGCTCTTCTGGAAAATCATCATAGCAGTATGCTTTTTCAAGTAACGGCTTAATGGCTTGCGGTTTTGCCCAAAACATACCACCGACCGGATAAGGTAGAAAATCTCGATGACATTCAATATCCCACTCATTGAAATAGTCAGCTCGATAGGGCTTATTTTTTAACCAATGGTTTACCCAATCTGGCATCATGGAGAAAGAGGTCGGATAGTAAAGTCCACACTCAGAGTTATCCATCATGTAAGTTAACATTTTGGAAATAACATAGTGGTCATTCAATAGGTACTCACCTAAATAATCAGACCACTGGGTTTGAGGGCGACCAGAATATAAAGATTTCTTAGAATGAAGATGACAAAATAGATCGTAATCTAATAGTTTTTGACCAAATTCAACTAACATAGGTCCGAAATTGCGACCACGATTGGGTACAACAGCCACTTCGATTTGGTTGACACAATCAAGGCTAGCAAGATGTTGATCAATACTTTGCTGATAACTCTGATCACTAACACTGATAAAGAGATCAACATTAACAGGGAAATCTCTTAAACAACGAGCATAATACTCAATGAAATCTTCATAGAACACATGTAAACAAATCGCCACTTTTAGGCTTTTAATTTGGGTTACATTAGGCTTAATAACCAATTTATCTGTTGGAGTCCACTTAGGGTAGAACGGACAAATAACACGTCCCTCATTAACCCCTGATTCCAGATAATGCTCTAATGGGCTAATTCCCGCATAAAACACATCAATATTACGTCGTTCGTAGCTTAGATTATCAAATGCAGGGGAAGGACTAACAGAAGAAAAGGTACTTTTGTATAGATAATCACTAAAAGCCTGCAACTCCGACTCAAACCCGCGCTGCTGGACATCGCTATACCAGGTCGCATCAAATAAGCCGAGAGTTTTTGCTTGTCCTAACAGTCGCTGAATATCATTCATATCTCTGGATATTTGGCTACCTTTAAATCCCTTATTTAATTTTTTCATATTCCGGCGCAACAGAGCTGATTCAATTCGAACCGCTAAAGCCATCAAAACATCGTTGCGTCGTAATGCGTTTTCTACAAAAGGGAAACGCTGCTTTACTATTGCTCTATAATTCATCACTTCAAACCGAAAAAGTCTAGCCCGTTAATGGTTCCTTCATTGGCAGTATCATCATCTAAACAAAATAGGGGCCATATTTCACGTGGGAACATCCCCTTTTTGCTGACGAAAGCGCTGTATAACGCCTCTACCTCTGACGAAGTGAACTCTATGTCATCTTTGGCATATTTCACCATTTGTGAAATAGCTCCGCGCATAATTTGTTCGATTAAATAAAAGCGGTTTTGACTCTCCACTTTACGTCCATAATAAAAATCAAACTGACAATGAGGTAATGGACTAAATCGAATATCTTGAAACTGTCCATCGGGAGCGGTAAGTAGAGCCTCAAGGAACATAGAGCGATCGAGCGGAAGATAACCACCGCCCATACTAACGTTCTCTTTAAGGTAACCTGTCATATTTAAACGGCTATTTTCCAAATCTTTGATTCCAGGATTTGAAGCAATCAAATAATGGCCATCAATATCTTTGTTAAAAATTAAGCCCAATAATGTTTGTATCGTGCCACTGTAACCAATGTCGACAATATTCACTGTATTCTGGTCAAAAAATCCTAGCGAATCTAAATAAGCTTTATAGGCATCAAATGATTCTCGAATAATAGGTTTTAGCACCTCAATATTCGCTTCCAAAAGCTGACTTACTTGCCCTAGGTCGGCAGGCAGCAATACTTTCTGTTGATACTGTTTATCAGTAAAGGCCTTGCGAATGCTTACATCACTTAGCATAAAGCGCGTACGCATTAAGTCATATAATGTGCCAGAAAACTTAAAATTTAACGAGTACTCGAACGTCTTAGGTTCCAATAATCCGATTTTAAAAAGAAAAGCACGGGAAACCAATAAATAACTGCAATTTGCTGTTACACCTTTAGCTTCGCAGTATGCTTGATAAGCCTTTTCTAACCAATAACCTTCTCTAGCTAAGAAAAATAGCGGAGAATTATTATGGTTATTCACTAGTAACTGAGATTCGAAAAATGAAAGCAAAGGTGACAAAATATTTGCACCCAAATGCTGTAATGATTGAGTTGTCATATGGATCCTAGATATAAACCAGATAGTAACCAAATAAAAATAGAGATTATTCTATTTTTTTAATACACCGACAACACACTTATCTTTAATAACTAAAAGAGAACTAATATTGTGAACTTCCATTTTTTCCAAAGCTATGCCTATCTGAGTACCATATTCTATGGTTACAGGAGAAAAAGAAGCGATATATCCAGCTGAAATATCAAACACATCTTTACCATAACGATCCATAGCTCTTCTCAGGTCACCATCCGTAATAATGCCTATTTTATCTTCTGCTTTTACAATAGCTAAACCAAGCTTGCCATGAGTCATAGATTGCACAATTTCTTTAAATAAAGTTTGAGAATTAACAAAAGGAAGAATATCGGTCTTCATTTCATCTTCTACTTTACTCAATAAGCGCTTTCCTAAGCTTCCCCCAGGGTGAAAACGTGCAAAATTCTCGGGTTGAAAATCTCTCAACTCCATTAATGCGACTGTAAGTGCATCACCCATCACTAGTGTTGCGGTCGTAGAAGAAGTTGGAGCCAGTTGATACGGACAAGCCTCTTTAGGAACTGAAATATCCAAATGATAATGTGAATTTTTGGCTAAAGTAGAATTTTTATTACCGGTGATAGAAACAATTAGGTTTTTGTTATCGCGAAAAAAAGGGAGCAGTTTTAAGACTTCTTCTGTCTCACCAGAATTTGATATAGCAATAACAACATCTTCAGATTTCACCATCCCCAAGTCTCCATGAAACGCCTCACCTGGATGCATAAAAAAGCTCGGAGTACCTGTGCTTGCGAAAGATGCCGCTATTTTTCGGCCAATGATACCAGACTTACCCATTCCGCAAATAATAGTGCGACCATCTGTCGAGAGTATTGCATCAACTGCACGAACAAATTCATTATCAAGACGTTGTTCCATTTGCTGTAATCCTGCAATTTCTGCCATTATGACATCTCGCGCAGTTTCTAGAATATTCATTGCATCAACTCCATCTTATCCTTAATAGCCTGATAGTCTTCATAAGTATCAACACCATGTGGTAGGTCTCCCTTATAAACACACACGCCAATAGACATACCATTAGACAAAGCACGGAGTTGCTCCAGTTTTTCATACCTTTCAAGAGCAGATTCAGGGTAGGAACAAAATTGGTTCAGCGCATTAACGCGATAGGCATATATACCAATATGACGGTAAGCCATTGATATATCGCATTTATTATCACGATTAAATGGGGCTTGAGAGCGAGTAAAGTATAAGGCTTGTTGTTTTTCCCCAAGAATAGCTTTTACTACATTTGGATTTTCAAAACTTTTAACGCTATCAATCGAAGTAACAGCAGTTGATATATCAAACTGGGGATTGTTCGATGAAAAATTGGCGACGATACTTATCAATTGTTTGGGAATCAATGGTTCATCACCTTGTACATTAATCACAATATCATCTGGTGCCCAGCCGAGTTTAGTAGCGACTTCATTAATTCGATCTGTACCACTTTTATGCGTTACAGAAGTCATTACCACTGATAAGTTCAATTCAACCGCTTTTGAAAAAATACGCTCATCATCAGTTGCTAGAACTATAGACTGCTGCTCAAAACCAACCTCCAGACAACGCTGATATACATGCCAAAAAATGGGTTTACCAACAATCTCCAATAAAGGTTTACCCTCTAAACGAGATGAACCATATCGAGCAGGTATTACTATTTTTATAGAGCTCATACAATACATTACCTGTTTAATAACTAGGTACCGTAAAGTTTACAGTACCTATACAAAAGCTATGCGAACTTCGTTTCGATAAATACACGTTTATTAACAACTTGATCTATCTCTAGCAACGTTTCCAAAAGTTCTTCCATATGCTTCAGAGGAAGCATGTTTGGACCATCACATAGCGCCTTATCAGGATCTGGGTGAGTTTCCATAAATAAACCATCAATACCGACGGCAACCGCTGCTCGGGCAATAGCTGGAACATGGAAACGATTACCGCCAGTTGAACCGTTTAGGGTACCCGGCATCTGAACGCTATGAGTGGCATCCATAACAACCTTGCAGCCAGTTTCCTTCATGATCGTAAGCCCTGGCATATAGTTCACCAGTTGGCCGAATCCGAAACTGGTTCCGCGATCGCATAGCCAAATATCATCGTTCCCAACAGCACGGCATTTTTCAACCACCGGCGCCATATCGGCAGGATGCATCCACTGACCCTTTTTGATATTTACTGGCTTTCCTTGAGAGGCTACACGTTGAATAAAACCTGTTTGTCTCACAAGGAAAGCTGGCGTTTGTAGAACATCAACTACTGATGCAACTTCATTCAACGGTGTATCATCATGTACATCAGTAAGAACTCTAACTCCCAATTGATCCTTGGCTTTCTGAAGAATCTTCAACCCACCTTCGATACCTGGGCCAGTAAAAGCATTTACAGAGGATCTATTGGCTTTGGTAAAAGAAGATTTAGCAATGTATTCGATACCAAGTTTATTTGTTATTTCTTGCAATTTCCCAAACGTATCTAATACTAAAGTTTCGGATTCAATTACACATGGTCCAGCTATTAAAAACATACAACACCTGAAAAGATTAAAGTTATCGATAATGTTTATTAAAGTCTTCATTCATAAAAAAATCCACAGAAGACATTATTATTTTTGGTGACATGAAATAGGAATGTTCACAGCCTTTTGCCTTCCTTGATATAATAAGACCAGCCCTATCTTTATATATATCAATCAGTTTCTCGGCGGAGAACTTATCTGATGGATAATTACCGTATTCCAAATACAGATTGGGTAATTCTATGTGAGGTTGACGCAACAAAACGTCCATATCAATCCATTGAGTTCCAGTAGATTTTATCGCCTTTGTCCAATTCATTTGAGTATGCATGCGTGCATATTTTTCACGAGTTTGTGGAACGCCAACAATGGCACCTTTTAAGCCCATCCTAAATGCGTAGTAAATCGCTGCATACCCACCCATACTAGAACCAACGGCAAAAACATTACCGCCAACATTTTCCATTTCTTTGAAATAATTAATTATTTTCTCATAAGTATGGAATAAAGGTTTATAATCATTACCCAAGTAATATGTGTAGTTTGAATCGTTAAGAAATAAAAAACTAAAACCACATCGAGAATCAATGTCTCTGAACCAATTAATGCGATCAAACTCCTTATCAGAATTCATAGCAGAGAAAAATATAATTAACCCTTTAGATGGAATAGGTGCCGGTAGAAAAACGACATTTTCACCTAAAACAGACTGAATATTATTTTTGTACCATTTATCTTCCATTAAAAATTATCACCCAATCATGCCAATCGCATTATTCTCTGCTGTTTCTAATGACAAAACTTGACTTTCAAATATAGAAATCAATTCTTCAATTTTATTTTTTGACGGACTTGAAGTTACATGACGGTCTGAATCATGTAGATTAAAAAACAAAGAAATTCTTTTTTCTGATGATACACTTAATATATTTTTTATATCAAAAGAATCAGCTGGATACTTGCCAGCTTCAAGGTATATAGGAGGACAACATACAGCATTTTCTATACAATTACTGACTGAAATGAATTGATTACCACACCGACTTATATTTTCAAACCAAGATGAATCATTATGTAACTTTACTGCCTCGAGAGATGTCTGTGGATTAATAGCAATAATTCCACCTAAATTCATAGCAGTACCTAGTCTAATCGAACCATAGCCACCCATAGAGCCACCTATGACAAAAACCTGATCATTGTTTAGACCTAACTCACTTATCCTATCAGAAATTATTCCCACATATTTTTCAAATCTAAGTTCACCCTCTATCCCAGAATACCAAGAGTTAGTTACATCATTTAAGAAAAGATATGCACTATCTGCATTCCAATCTTCAAACTCATCCCAATACCAAGAATAACGATTATATGTTTTCCTATCAGAGTAACCAGATAGCAATACTACTAACCTACGACATTTTTGGGCTGGATAAAACAAATATTCTATGCCAAACTGACTAGATTCATAATTCTTTAGTACGTATTCACGATCAAAAGGCATTCGACCAAACAAAACCTTGTATATAAGCTTAGCTACAGTTTCCCTGACAGGTAAAATATCTTTAATTTGCTGATGAAAATCAGAATTATTTTTACCCTCCCAAAATCTATATATTTTCTCCCATTCATTATATGGAATATTTTTAAGATCTATATCATCGGAAAATGATTTTGCTAGAATGTTGACAATTTGATTTGTATTCAACACTTTAATTCAACTCAAATGATTACTATTTAAAAATAAATAAAATATCAATATATATATTGTGATATTTTATTTACATATATTTCTGCTAATCTCTTTTCAGATAGAAACTCTGTTGTATAATTTTGAATTTCACTAACTCGATAAGACAAATAGCTATCTGACATCAGTTCAGGTGTTTTTTCCAAAATTTCAAGAGAATCAGAAACAAACTCAAAGGGCGGTATTGGTGCATCTATCGTACTAGTGAATTGCTCCATCGTTTCCAAATCAGCACCAGAGAAAACCAAGCATCCAGCTTTTAATCCTTCAATAGCGGTTTGATGAATTAGACCGGAATTTATATCATCAATGACAGCCTTGGATGTCTGAAGAGCCAAAACTACTTCAGAATGAGCGACAGTATCTCTATTGAATAGGGATTTAATTGTCACAGCTTTATATGGTCTAGGTAACAATTTTAAATTATTTATATCACTAGCTGTTACTTTTGATGACCATCTATTCTCTGTAATTCTAATATGAGGAATTAAAATATTATTTGTTCTTCTCAAGAATTTATTTTGAGGAATATCCTCAACCACATTGGGAACAAGAATACCATTATCAAAGAATCGCCCATGACCTTGTGATATTTTCAAAAGGTTATCAAACTTATATTCATCTAAGATCTCATATGTAAATTGAGGGCCCTCAAATGGAGGTGAATGGATTTGATATAGTTTACTCGATGATTCCGGTGAGTTAACAAGAACAACATCGATTAACTCATTATTAACGACATTGTGAAAAATAATGCAAGATGCTTCGCGACAAACACGTCCAACATAAGACTTCCAATCTTCCATAAAACCGAAAGTACCATGAGAAATTGGAAAGGCATGATGAGGATAGTTTCTATAAATAAGAGCCTTAGTTTCTATCTTCGTTATTTTTTCTATCCACTTCGCTAATCTTTCTACAGTGCCTGCAACTGGCGTATCAGAAACTAAAACTATCATCAACCAACATCCTTACTTTTAATCCTCGCTTATAAATTTTTTTCATCATTATATCTAAAGGCAAATCGCTTAAATCATACATTCTATTAATAAAGTTAAGGTTCATTAAAACCACACAATTATCTAGCCTGATATCTGAAATTTTTCTAATTTCTCGACTAGTAACAATAACAACAGAATAATTATTAAACTCCTTAATTTTATCAATAATATCATTTGAAATAGGCTTTATTTTTGTTAACTCTCCTGACAAATAACAAAAATTACCAGACTTATATTTATCAAAGAATAACGATGGATATGTAGATATTGTAATAAGAGTTAGTAATAAATTTCTATTATTAAATGTGACATTTTTTTCATAACCACCTAGACAAGATATAACACTACCTATTCCATGAAAATCTAATCTTTCCCAATCAGACTTTAAGAAAGGAAATATCAATTGGTGCCCAACGTCTGGGCATCTTATTAGCATGTTTTTTATAATGCTTCTTGACATTATGTAAATGACATTATCAGATTTATTTACATTATCTTTTTGAGCAATGTATTCTTCAAATGAACAGAAAGAATAAGAAATTCCACTATGCAAATTTTTAGCAAAATACCTTTGATTCCATAACAGTAATGATGATGTCAACTTATGGAGTTCATCTCCTTCCTGATAGACAACAAAAACTCTTCTTGAACCTTTTTCAAATTGACTTTTTGATAAAAACGAAGAATTTGGGATATTAGAAACATACTCTGAAAACTTCCAGACAACTTCATCATTAATAACTAATTCTATATCCGAAGATACATCATTGAAACGATCTAGTAATAATACTTGAAAACCAACTGCTTTGACGCCTATTGTTTTAAAAACATCTTCTCTAGAAACTACATCTTCCTCTTTTATATAAGAAATAGTTCCTTTGTCATTTCTCAAATAGGTGTTATCTCTCATATCCTCAGAGATCCACCCAATGATTTGGGTCTTAGAAGAAAAATCTATTGAGAACATTATCACCTCTAAACAAAATTAATAGTCGAATTAAATTCTAAGCCTTTAACTTTACAACCAATACTAGTAAGCATTTTTTTACATTGTGTTAAGTTATAAACTTGAGACTTGTGTACATACTCTGGCATCGATCTAGTTCCATCGATTCTAGAATACGATTTTGGACTATTTAATAAGACACCAACAGAAGTTACTGAAGAATAACGGCCTCTATATGCTAATTGGAGCGCTGCATTAAATACTGAGCATCCATGAAATAATCTTACACCTGAGGTACAAAAACCATCACGTCCTGCTATTTGAAAATATTGGATGTTTTTTCCTAGGTATTTCAATGACATATCTATAGATAGATCATTGCAAAAAAAGTCAGTACATTTTATTTTTCCCAAATTTACTATATTTTTTCTGATAAATCTTTTATCTGTAAATATAAGTTTATCTGGATAAATTTCATTATTTTCCAAAAAAAATATCGAATCATTTAAAGCCCATATTTCACCTTCAAATGACTTTATATAATCTACATTTTCTTCTACTGTAGGAGCACCACCAATGATTAGGAGATCTCTTGATTTAGAAAAGTTTAAAAAGTCAATCGGTTCAATTTTACTTTCAGATGGAAAATATAAGTTGTGGATACTTTCACAAACCTTTATGGAAAAATCCTCCATGTCAATTTTATCAATAGCTATTTCAAAACCTGTATCAAATTCTTCAATACTGAAAGCATCTTGAACATCTTTTCGATTAATTTTGTTTAGTACAAATTCTCCAGAAAATTTCACTTCTCCAAATGCCCAACCAGACAAAATCAATCGATCGTTTTCATATCTAGCACCTTCGATCATAAGACCACTTGTGTTCTGATTAACGAACAAAGGCTCTAGTGTAGGAATATCTATAAGGTTCGAATGATCACAAATTAGTTTAACCATGGTTGATTGACTCCCACCACTTTTGATTGTTTAGATACCATTCCACTGTTTTCCGAATCCCCGTTTCGAAAGATTCGGCGGGTTTATATCCCAGTTCATTATTGGCTTTAGTGGCGTCAATGGCGTAGCGGCGGTCATGGCCAGCTCGGTCTTGCACATAAGTAATTAAACGTTCAGCCTTACCAGCAATGGCGGCTTTAGCCTGTGGGTAACAGCTTGCTAAAGAGTCATCTTTAGAAAATGCTTGATTTAATAGTTGACAAACCAAGTTGACAATATCGATATTGGCCCATTCGTTATGGCCGCCAATATTATAGTTCTCGCCTAAGCGGCCTTTATTCAACACCAACTCAATTCCGCGCGCGTGGTCTTCCACATATAGCCAATCACGAATTTGCTGGCCATCGCCGTACACGGGAAGTGGTTTGTCATGCAAAATATTGGTGATAATCAGTGGAATCAGCTTTTCTGGGAAATGGAAAGGGCCGTAGTTGTTCGAGCAGTTCGAGGTAGTCACCTCTAGGCCGTAAGTGTGGTGATACGCGTGCACTAGATGGTCTGAAGCTGCCTTTGACGCCGAATAGGGTGAATTTGGCGCATAAGCGGTTTCTTCAGTAAATGCTGGGTCATTTGGCCCTAATGTGCCATATACTTCATCGGTAGAAACGTGGTGGAAACGGTGCGTAAGTGGTGCTTCGCCTTTCGCTTTAGGCTCAGCAATCCATACTTTTTTCGCTGCTTTTAAAAGGCTATAAGTACCAAGAATATTGGTTTCTATAAACGCATCTGGCCCAGTGATTGAGCGGTCAACGTGTGACTCAGCAGCGAAATGGACGATAGTATCGAGCTTGTGCTGTTTAAGCAGCTTTTCAACTAACTCAGTGTCGCAAATATCACCGTGTACAAAGGTAAAATTATCGTGCTCTTCTACTGGCTCTAAATTGGCGCTATTACCCGCATAAGTTAGGGCATCCAATACTACAACATTATCTTGAGCATTATGTTTTAGCCAATAATGGACAAAATTGGCGCCAATAAAACCCGCACCACCTGTCACTAATAAGTTTCTTTTGATCATTGTTGGGTCTTCTATATCAATCACTGCCTAACTAGGTAAAGCATAAAGATACTCAGCTTGACGTGATTTTTGTCTTTTCAATCTAGGAAGTATTCACTGTTAACGATTTGACTTAGCTACGCTTAAGTTCCTCAAGCATAGTAACCAATTGCGCACACCAATGGACGGTAGTTAAGCCACTCAATTCTTCAGCCAAAGATTTATCAATCTTCTTTGCGAGTAATCCCGTGCCAAATGCCAGCACTCATTGCTTTAACATGCTTGCGTTTGTTACGAGTAAACAACCCGTAAACAGCAAAGCGAATCGGAAATTTAATCAGTTCGTAGCATTTCCAGATCAGCGGTACATGTTTTAAACGCAACATATAGATAGCATTGCGAAAATAATAGAAATGCCTAATTGTTGAATGGCAAGGAAAAGAAAAGAAAAAAAATCTAATAGGATTATCACCTAAAGTATGTTGCATGATTATTTTTGGGAAAACAATCACTTTATATCCAACGCTACTGGCCCTCATCCCCCATTCAATATCGACAAAATCTAAAAATAAAGATTCATCGTAGTTTCCTATTACACCCCATGCTGATAAATTAATCACACTACCTGATGTTATTGTATATGTAGCATTCACAATATCTAGATTTTTTATATCGCGATATTTATGCCGATTCAATTTACCATTTGTTATTTCAATAACATCAGCAATTTTCTGCAAATTAGTTTCGTAATAAACAGGAGCAAATAGAGCTGTTTTGTGGTGGTCTTCGGCAACAGCAATTTGCTTTAGCATCTTAGAGAAAAAGTCTTGCTCAGGGCGACTATCTTGATCAAACAGAAAGCACCAATCTGCTTTTGTATTGCTAACGTAGGTTAATCCAATATTTAATGCCCCAGCAATACCGCCTTGGTTGTGATTATAAAAAACTTTACCCGCGACCCTTTCCAGGTCCTGAGACACAGAATAGACTGGGCTGTTATCAACAATAACTACATTATGTTGCTGAGCGACAGGTAGCCAAAAATCTAGGCTTGATTGGTCTGGCTCATACAGAACCACCACAATCCAATACTGAGAAGAGTTAAGCATTATGAGTTGCGTCTACTGGTTTATCTTTTACTTTTACAGCAGTGATACGGTTGAGTTTCAATTGACTGCGTGTGCACGCGTAACCGTGAATCATCTGAACATATTTGAACACACTGATGACGTGCAAAAAAAACTCTCTTGATAAGAATTTTCGACTTGCGCATTGGCGATAGTGAACTGCAGTATTTTCTGCAAAAAAGCTGACTTTAACTCCTAATTGCAAAGCTCGATAACAAAAATCGATGTCTTCACAGTAAAGGTAGTAACGCTCATCAAAGCCATTTAATTGTTCATACAGGCTTGATTTTACTATTAAAAATGCTCCACTAGCCCAATAAGTGTCGCCAATTTTATCTGGCATTTCCTTATTTATAACCGTCGAACGGTTACCTGCCAAATAGTTTTTAATAAAATTTAAAAACTTAGGATAAGTTCTTAAATTATCATCAAAAAGTGTTTTGTTTTTATTTAGGAATAAGTTTGGTGCAGCAAGTTTAATTTGTTTCTCGTACATATTTTTTATTAGCAAGTCAATGTCAGAATGTGTCATGTAGACATCAGGGTTCAGTAATATAAAGTAGTCACTGTTTTTCATCCCCAACTCTTTTGCACGTAAAAAATTGAGATTATTATTTTCTGAAAATCCTTTCTGTCTATTATTGCAAGTATAATCGATACCAAGCCCAGCACAATATTCCTCAACATTTTTTGAGTACAGGTTATCTCTAAATATAACTATTATATTCTTATATTTTGATAGGCGCTGAAGAGTCTTTAGCTTCAAAATCAATTCATCATGATGATGTGATATGACTGAAAAATAAATTTTCACTTTCACTCCAAAGCGTTCATTTTAATGGGCCAAACTAATATTCGCATGTGAGTTTTTATCGCTATTTTAACTCTTGAACCGTTAAATAGAGAATTCTACCCACTCCAAAACTCATTGAGAATATAATGAAAAATAAAGTTATATTATATGGTATGTCAGGATATTCATTATCATCTGGTTGAGTAGGGTTTTCGACAACAACTAAATATTTTAACTGACGGTAAGTTTCTATTCTGGATTTTTCTAATGATACCTGTGAAGAGGTGTACGCTTGCAATGCTAGTTCGTTATCTACTTTTAAATCAGCAAACTTAGCGAGAATGTCACCCACTGTCCGTTTGTCATTTTTATCTCTTGTAGCCAATTTATTACGTTCATTTTCAAGTTGCATTCTCAAACCGGATATTTCTTGCTTGAGATTTAATACCCTTGGCGCGCTTTCGGTCATAATATGCCGCGCTGTTTTTAACTCAGCTTCTTTCGCTGTGATTTGTCCTTCTAAGGTGTAGGCAATTTGCTGTAGTGCTGCACCTTCTGCCGTCGGATCTAACAAATTGTACTTTTGTTGAAAGGTAAGTAGTTCACTCTGCGCCGTTTTTAATTTTTGCTCTATGTTCGCATGCTCTTTTTTCACAAAATCAAGCTGAGCTTCTGCTAACTGATGCCCAATTGAGTTAATGTACCATTCCGAACGTTTTACGATGGTTTCAACAAGCTGGTTGGCAAATTGGGGGGTAAACCCTTGCGCGTAAATACTGATAATCCCCGATGTACTGTCTATCTCTACTGTTATGTGATCTTTGTAGTAGTTTAGAAATGACTCTTTATCCTCAAATATTAGACGGCTAAATATATCGATAGTATTACTGGTGTAATGCTCTTTTAAGTGAACTTTCTCGTCTAGATAGTTCACCATGTCTGAGGAATAGATGTAAGCTTTTAATATTTGCGGGTCTGAACCTGAGGACGTACCTACACCTAACCCACTGAGTATCGCCATCGATGTATCTAATGTTGTGCTAGCATCAGGTTGCTGGACAATTACTTGGGCTTGGCTTTGGTATCTATCCGATGCAATAACTAGCTGATAAAATGAAAAAACAATCGTTGGTAATACGACAATAATAAAAAATGGTTGTCTCATCCATTTTTTAAAATTTTTCATACTATATTTTGATTGCGAAGTTGAAGTAGTGTCTTCTTCTATTCTATTTTTATCTTGCCCTTCTTCCAAGCTGGTAGTTTTTGATGTCTGATTTAATTTATTTAAAATTTCAATTCTTTCATCTAGTTTACTTTTTAGAAAAGGGCTAGTATTCGATCTCTTTTCATTTAATAGAAATTCTATATCGTTCCATTGCTCTTTAGTTAAACGCTCTTTTAATCTGTCAAACGAATATTTATTCTCCAAGTTTTTTACACGTACTAGTATTCTTTCAGCTAAGGGCATATCGGTGGATTGTAAATCTTGTGCTTTACTCTTCAAAAATTCAACATCATCGAATTGCTGTGATGTAATACTCTCTCTAAAATGTTTAAATTTTTTCTCTACTGTTTGATTCATATTACATCAACTTTAGCGGCTTATAGCCTGTTTCCAACTTATATGATAGCAAGATAATGCAAAAAACAAAAATAACAATGTAATTACATTAACATAGAAATCACTGACTCCAGCATTACCATACTGTGGCACTGCAGCATAGCGAGTAAGTTCTATAATATGTAATATAGGATTCCATGTTAGATACCCCCAGTATTTCTCTGGGATATCTTGTAAGCTCATAAATGTACCTGATATAAAAAATAGTGGTCTAGTCAATATGTCTACTATTTTATTTAATTCTGGCACAAAGCAGTACGCCACTGAGAAAATAGTTCCTAAGCTCACGGCTATTATCCAGAGTTTTGTCAAATTGAATATGACTTCAATTGAATCACTAATGGTTATGTCTATCCTAAATAGATAACTAATTACTCCTAGTACAACAACAACAAAAAGCTTTATTAAAAACTCTAATCCAGAAATTGCCAATATTGCACTAATAGGTTGAACTTGACGAAATGAAAAGAGCGGTTTGCTTTTTTTTATTGCATTTGCAGTTGATTGCATAGTTCCAAGAAAAAATTGAACTAAGGTCATACCAATCATCATAAATAAAAAAGTCGATATGCCATGGACATCTATACCACCGCTTAATGTATTTCTCATAAATGACAAAGCGAATATAAAGCTTACCGGAGAAATAACTGCCCATGAAATACCCACTTTATCATTAAATTTGCTTTTTATTTCGCGCAAGAAAATAGCAAAGATAACGTCGCCCCAAACTTTCAGTGTTGAACGCGATTTTACTTTAGCCATAACAAAACCTTATAGAGCAACTTTAGCAGCAACCGCAATTTGATAAATAATTTGCGTAATATCTTTAGTGAGCTGCATACCTTTGGTTTCGACTTTTGGTAGCACTAAGATTTGATCGCCTTTGCGAATCTTGGATTCAAGATCAAACTCGACTAGTCCATTGGCATGAACAATTGCGATATTGCGGTCATCGGCTCGATCACTAAAGCCCCCAGCCCATGCAATATAGTCATCCAATGTTGCTTGCGAGTTGTATACCACCGCTTGGGGCATCAACACTTCACCACCAATTTGGATAAGGTCGGTTTTGTATGGAATAACGATTTGGTCGCCTTCTTCCAACTGAATATCAGCAATGTTGCCTTTATCAGACACCACTACACGGCCATCGGGCTTCACTTTGCGAGCCTCTGCGGTAAATTGCATTACCATTTTCGCTTCTTCGGCACGAATCCCCGCTTCACCATCAGATGACGCAGGCGTTGTAAGCACGCTACGCTCTAAACGCTCTAATGAGTCATCGAGCATTTTCTTTTGTCGTTCAGCCACACTCTTACGCAGTACATAGATTGAATCGGTATCGGCTAACTTAGGGTCGACAGGAATATAATTGAGGATATCGTGCAGATGGGTTGACTGATCAACCGCAAAATAGGAAGGCCCCTGATAACTACCCGAAACTTGAATGTCCAATACTTTAGAACGCAAATCGTCATTAAAAATGACCTTGTCGCCATCTTTTAAGGCAAAGGATTTAAAGTCATCATACGTGATGTATAACGAAATAGGCCCCGATGCACGGTTTCCGACAATGCCGACATGGCTCACTTTCGCTAGCGGCCGTGCGTATTTAATCAGTTGCTCGCCACTGGTATTGTCTTGATTCAACTCAAAACGAAATGGATTACGAGCGCTACCAGTCACTGTGATTGCCGCTTTTTGCGGTGTCACTAAGATAATATCGCCATCTTTGAAACTAATGCGTGGTAATGCCCCTGAACGCATAAAATCATATAGATCCGCCGTGGCGATAATTTCACCTTGACGAATGATTTCGATATCGCGATAACTGCCACGCTCTGAATCAACGCCGCCAGCGCGTTGTAGATAATAGAGGATACTATCAGATGCCATACCTGCGTATTGGCCAGGGCGAATAATCGCTCCCGATAAGTAAACACTGACAGGAGTAGCAGTAAGTAAGTTCACGTATACATTAACGTTACGGGTATACACCTGCTTTATTTTGTTGGTTACATAGGTGTTGACCGAGCCAGCCATCACATCTTTGACGTGAATCGGGCCAATGTCCGGAATAAAAATGTTGCCCTGATTATCAACAGTGACCACGCTGGAATAGTTGGTCGCCCCCCAGATCCAGATATTTAATTTATCCCCAGCCGCGATGGGGTAATTATCTCGCGTTCCATCAGTTCGCTCTGTTTCATATCCACCTGCAAAGAGATTTGCGCCATAGGGCGGTGGCAACGACTCTCCAGAAGAAGGCAATAAGTCACGAATATTGGCTTCGCTAGGCAACAGTAATCCCTGACGTGCTGATGAGTTATAGCTTCCGCTCTTTAATGTTTGATTAGGCGCTTTGGTTGTAGCATCGACTTGGGAGGGAGTGGCTGAAGAAGATTGGTTGAGCAGAAGAAAACTACTACTGTCTGCAGCAAACGCACTATTTAATAACAATACGCCGGAAAAGAATCCCAGAGCCGTCTTTTGTTTAAAAATCATAAGTCACTTAAAGTTTCAGATCTGACATTGGGTTCTTAATATCGCGCATTAAATACCATGGCGAGAGTTCTGTGAGTTCGTATTGCGATACTTGAGAGCATGCAACACGTTGACTACGAGTATTTTTATTAACATCATTGATAATAAGATTTCGACATAGCATATCTAATGCTGAAATATAGGGCTTACTAGCAAAGATGGTATATTCCGAATCACTGATACTGGCGGATTCTTGAGTAGCAAATTGCTTCCAAAAGATGAGGGGTAATTGTTGTCCAAGAGAATCCATACCTGCAGAAGCTTCAACTAAAGGAACACTGGCTTCAATTTTCCTCGGCGGAGATGAACACCCACTCAGAAATAGGCTGGGTAAAATAATTGATATGACTATTTTTACTAAACGATTCATTTTCATTTGATACGCTACCGCCCTACGGTACAGGCGTTATCCATAACACGCACGAGCAGTCCAATGCAACTACAATCATAAGGCGTCACAACTATATTTCTCTAATTGATATGACTCTGATAATTATAATTTTGCCAATTAATATTGATTCAATTTATTGTGCACAAAGATACCTTACTCCATGACGCTAAATCAACCATAATTTGATATACCTCTGACTAAAAACCTTATTTAAATAAAGATTAAATTCTAGAAAATATTAATAATGATTTATTTGTCAATATAACATGAAGGGGGATGCTATGACGTTTTTATTTGTAAGTCATAACAAATTAATGATTAATTTATCAATAAAATGAAATTGATGAAAATTTGTACATTATGTCAGAGAATTTTCTGACTGAGAAATAACCAAATACCAATTCAATTTCTCTTCACCAACTTGGAATGAGAACCTAACTCAGCATATATTGATGGTAATGTCATTAAATCAATTAAGTGCTGTGGCTCATTAACAACTAAATAACATTATATACTCTAACTGCTCTGAACACATTTGGGCTAAGAACATAGAAAGATGTTTTACATAAGGCACTAGTTGCACCGATGATTTGTAAAAATGGCTAGCGTGCAACTCTCTTTCTGTTCGTTTTAGCTTATAGGCATTAATATGCATTTATTTACATAACGTTATTCTAGATCCATTTGCTAATATTCTCGCAATAAAAAAGGCCCGATGTTTCCATCAGGCCTTTATCTAACAGTAATATAAAGAAAACTTACGCTTCAGCTGTTTCCGCTTGTTTTACATCTTCAATCGTTTTTTCTACCGATTTTAGTGTCGGCTTCTTGTTATATATATGTTCATAACAGTAGTTAGTGGCTTCAATATAACCTTCAACACTTCCGCAATCGAAGCGCTTACCTTCGAATTTATAAGCAAGCACACAACCTGTTTTCGCTTGTTTTAGCAAAGCATCGGTGATTTGAATCTCGCCACCTTTACCCGGTTCTGTTTGCTCGATCAGGTCAAAGATATCTGGAGTCATGATATAACGACCGATAATCGCCATATTGCTTGGTGCAGTGCCTGGTTCTGGTTTTTCCACCATATCATCAACACGGAAGATGTTGTCTTTGATCATCTCACCGGAGATCACCCCGTATTTATGCGTTTCTGTCTCTGGCACTTCTTGCACTGCGACAATGGTGCAGCGGAACTGGTTATACAGCTCTGCCATTTGCGCTAGTACACCTTTGTGTTCATTCACGCATAGGTCATCTGCCAGCACAACAGCAAATGGGTTATCACCCACTAGGGCTTTACCAGTCAAAATGGCATGGCCTAAACCTTTCATTTCACGCTGACGGATGTAAGTAAAGCTAGCAGAATCCATCACGCCACGAATATCTTCAAGAAGCGCTTCTTTCGAAGTACCGTTGATTTGGTGTTCCAGCTCATAGTTAGTATCAAAGTGATCCATGATGGAGTGTTTGCCACGGCCCGTCACAATACACATATCAGTCATGCCAGCGTGAATCGCTTCATCCACACCATACTCAATCAATGGTTTATTAACGACCGGCATCATTTCTTTCGGCATTGATTTGGTTGCTGGAAGAAAACGTGTACCGTAACCCGCTGCTGGGAAAAGACATTTTTTAATCATAATAATTCCTAAATGTTTTATTTAAGGGAGTTCAGTTCACTGTTAATTACTAAATAATCATTCCTTTATTTAGGCTGAATTAATAAGCTCCATCACCTCTGACAACTACGCCTACGGTCTTAAATAAAATGACAATATCATACCAAAGAGACCAGTTTTTTACGTACCAACTATCAAGATAAACACGAGTGGTGTAATCCGTATCACTACGACCCGTTACTTGCCATAAACCGGACATGCCAGGTTTCACCAAGTTGTAGTACAGAACATCATTACCATAACGTTTTAGTTCTTCATCAATTACCGGACGAGGACCGACAAGACTCATTTCGCCTTTTAAGACATTCCACAACTGCGGTAATTCATCAAGACTCGTTTTACGCAGGAAATGACCAATTTTGGTTATGCGCGGGTCATTTTTCAGTTTAAATTCACGTTCCCATTCTAAACGCGCTTGGGGATCTTTCTCCAAGAGATCTTTTAGCACTTCCTGTGAATTCATCACCATCGTCCTAAATTTAAGACATTTAAATGGTTTGCCATTATATCCAATACGCTCATGACCAAAGGTTGCAGAACCGCCATCGCGTTTAACCATCAAAGCCACAAATAAGAAAAACGGAGATAAGAGCGTTAATAACATCGCGGATACCACGATATCGAAACAGCGCTTTAATATGCGTGCAGATGCTTTTGATAAATTATTTGTTACACTTAGCATCATTAACTCAGAGCTGAAAAAGCTCGAAACATCCGCTCCGTACAATGGAATACCACGCATCGCTGGCACTATAGAAATATTAGATACATTTAAGTAGGTTAATTTTCTCACCCAGTAATCACGATTAACGCTGTCTTCTTTTTCTAACGCGATGAAAATCCGGTAATACTTATCCAAATTATTGATAAATTCTTTCTTGCTGATATAAGGTACATCTGTCTGATTATCTTGATGATTCTCTACCTGAGATTTCGCATAAGGATTCACAAAGGCTTTAATTGTATAGCCGGTAGAAACATCACTACTGATCGCTTTGTATGCTTCAATGGCATTTTGCTGTTCGCCAATAATGACACACGGTACGCTCCAAAGGCCAAGTTTGTTTAAAATAAGCTTGGCACTATTACGACACAAAGGTAATAGCATAAACAAGACGCACCATGAAATAGCCCATACTTCAACCGAGTAGTTAGGCACTAAAAGCAGGTTCATCGCGAGAGATAAAACAGATAAGATAATCAGATTTTTAATAACATCTTTCAACTCATCCCAAAATGGTTTTCTGCGAGTATAGTGAAGTCGGTTCACACCGAACCAAAAAATCGACATAAAAGCGATGATAAAAAAGACTGTACCTTGCCAATAATCATTTCCCTCAAAGTAATTATTACCTTGAGAATAAAATCCTGACCACGAACCTGTGTCAGAAATAGCATAAGCAATATTTTCAGAAACAATAAAGGCAAACAAATCAAATAAGATTAATATCATGGCGTTAAAAACTGGAATAAACCTCGAATATTTAACTCCATAGCTACCACTCTCAACATTTACATGTTCCATAGCACAACCTATTCATTGTCACAAATTGCGTTTTGAGATCTCTATTCAGAATAAAATAAAGTCCTATTTACCCTCATCAATCCTATTATCGCGAGGGTAAGTGTTTACAAAATAAAAATCCAAAGTGGGTAAAAATCTTGAACACAACATTAAGATTAAGAGCTCTCACTATTTAAATATCAATTTCATGTCAATTCTAATCAAGCATTTAATCAGATTTGATCTTGACCCCATAATAAAAGTTATAATCCATGTATTTTCAGTCGCTTAATAAATATTTTAAAAATATGGAAATACCAATAAAAATGCGAGGGGAATATATAACAACCCTCGCACAAATATTTTAGTCAATAAATGATAGATAAAAATTATGTCAGATTTTGTCTAGTGACTGTTAATCAATGTCTTACGTAAAAATGAATAAGAACACACCATTAAGTGTCTATGTAAGTAAAACAAACTTAAAATTGACAGTAAATTGAACTTGGCAATTACTTTTTAAGAACACCCACCAGCTTGGCGTCATCTAACACCAGCAGAGCACTAATGCGTTTAGACTCCATTAACTCATATGCTTTACCGACAGACTCATCAGGCGAAATGCACACTGGATGAGCGCTGTAGATCGACTCTGCACAGACATTAAAGGCATTTTGACCATACTTTTGCATCGAACGACGTAAATCACCATCGGTCACAATCCCTTTCACCCGCTGTTGTTCATCAATCACCACCGCCAATCCCAAACAGCCATGGGAGATAACATCAATAATTTCTGGGAGCGCACTCGTCATGTGAATGATAGGCAAAACATCGGTTGCCATTTCATCACGGACTTTACTTAACAGGCGACGTCCTAAACTGCCTCCGGGATGGAAGCGAGCAAAATTCTCTGGCTGAAAGTCGCGCAGCTCCATCAAGGTAATGGTTAACGCATCCCCCATCACCAGCGTTGCCGTAGTAGAGCTGGTAGGTGCTAACTGATAAGGACACGCTTCCTGCGGCACAGCGATATTAAGGTGACAGTGAGCGGCAGTAGCGAGCGTTGAATGTGGGTTACCTGTGATGGCAATCAGATAGTTACCGTTATCGCGTAGGAAAGGGAGGAGTTTGAGTACCTCATCGGTTTCTCCTGAATTGGAGATAGCGATAAACACATCTTCCGGTTTCACCATCCCAAGATCGCCGTGAAAAGCTTCTCCTGGATGCATAAAAAAGCTTGGCGTACCAGTGCTAGCAAACGATGCGGCTATTTTCTTACCAATAATTCCCGACTTACCCATACCACAAATGATGGTACGGCCTTGAGTGCTCAGGATCGTTTTAACCGCCTGTTCAAAATGGTCATCTAACTGATTCGAAATCTGCGTTAAACCAGCAATTTCAATATCAATGACCTTCTTTGCTTGATCTAAAATCGACATTAGCTGTTTTCCATTATTCGTTTAACATCGTCATAATCCTCTTGGGTATCAATGCCATGAGGAGGAGCATCGTTGTAACGTACAACCCCAATCGCCATTCCGTTACTCAAGGCACGAAGCTGTTCTAACTTTTCAATCTTCTCAAGCGATGACTCTGGGAACGAACAGAATTGGCGTAAGCGCGCGACTCGGTAAGCGTAGATACCAATATGACGACAAATATGGTCTAGCGAATCTTTCGATTCGCGATTGAAAGGAATCGGCGAGCGGGAAAAATAGACCGCGCGTTGCCCTTCTCCTTCCGCCACTTTAACCACATTGGGATTATGTAAATCAGCGACGGACCCAATTGGACTCATAACCGTGCAAATATCAAACTGAGATGACTGAGTCGCAAATGTGGCCAGTGTGGTAATCAATGCTGGCGGAATCATAGGCTCATCCCCTTGCACATTAATCACCAGAGTGTCGTCACTCCAACCCAATTTTTGGCATACTTCATAGAGCCTATCGGTACCACTGGCGTGATGTTCATCGGTCATGACTGCCGGAATAATATATTGCTGCGCCGCATCGATGATGCGTTGGTCATCTGTCGCGACCACAATGTCTTGTATCGAAAAACCTGCTTTAACTGCCTGATTCACAACATGCCAAAACATGGGTTTATCACATAACGGCATTAATGGTTTCCCGGGTAAACGGGACGATCCATAACGAGAGGGAATCACGATTTTGATGTTTTCAAATGCCATTCTACTTACCTAAATTTTCTATCATTACAAACTGGCACAATCCTTTGCCCAACCCACTTAAACAAGTTTGCTTTCCAAAAATGGGCGTTTGTGTACCACCTGATCTAACTCGACGAGGGTTTCCAACATCTCTTTCATCACGGATAACGGCAGCATGTTAGGGCCATCGCTCAATGCCACTTGAGGATTCGGGTGAGTTTCCATAAACAAACCATCAATACCCGCAGCCACGGCAGAGCGCGCCAATACTGGTACCATTTCACGTTGTCCACCTGATGTTGCGCCTAACCCGCCAGGTTGTTGCACTGAGTGAGTTGCATCGAACACCACTTTACAGCCCGTTTGGCGCATCACGGAAAGTCCGCGCATATCTGAAATCAGGGTGTTATAGCCAAATGAAGTACCTCGGTCGCAAAGCCAAATATCTTTGTTTCCTACCTCATGGCATTTTTTCACCACCTGTTCCATATCCCACGGAGCTTGGAACTGACCTTTCTTGATATTCACTGGTTTGCCCGCTGCAGCCACTTTTTGAATGAAATTGGTTTGACGCACCAAAAAGGCTGGCGTTTGCAGAACATCGACAACAGAAGCTACTTCATCAATCGGCGTATCTTCATGAACATCGGTCAACACTTTCAATCCAAACTCTTGCTTCACCTTGGCTAAAATTTCTAGCCCTTTTTCTATTCCTGGGCCGCGGTAGCTACTTGTAGAGCTGCGGTTCGCTTTATCAAAACTGGATTTAAAGATGTATTCGATCCCCAGCTCTGACGTAATTTCTTTCATCTTGCCTGCGACATCCATGACAAGTTGTTCTGATTCAATGACACAAGGTCCTGCGATTAAAAACATATAAGCCTCGATGAATAATGGTTAAATTTGATAAATTTCTTCCAAATGTTGAGCAAAGCGCTCCACAGAGAAGCGCTTAAATACCGCGCTTCTATCGGGGAGAGTTTCTTGACGAAACTTATCGGGATCTGCAATAAACTGAGACAGCCACTCAATAGCCTCAGACGTTTGACTAAATAGACGCCCGCCGCGCTTATCAGCAACAATATCGCTGTTGCCCGCACAGTCTCGGAGTAATAGTGGAAGGCCTGCCGCACTGGCTTCAATCACAGACACTGGCATGCCCTCCCAAAGAGAGGTAGATAGATAAAGATCGGCATCATTCAAGAGAGCAATCACCTCTTGGCGACTTTTCCAACCGGTCACTTCAACGCCCGCCTGTTCCAGTAAGGCTCGGTCTTGTTCAGCGCCATCACCAATCCAGACAAAGCGCAAATCAAGCTCAGCACATTCGCGAGCAATCTGAGCAAATTCAATAAATCCTTTCTGCGGACGAATGCCCCCGACCGTCAATACTGTCTTTTTGTCCCGCGTCATGGGTTGACTTGGTAATGCATTAAATTCAGAGAGATCTACGGCATTTTCCAGCAATGCTACGTCAACAAACGGTAACGCCTTTTTAATCGCCATTTGTTCGCTTTCTGAGCAAGCAATATAAGTTGCAGGTCTAAAACAGGCGACAGATTCAAAGGCTTTAAACAGAAAGCTTTTCAGCGGGCTGATGTCTTTTCGCATAAAAGAGATGCAATGCGGGCTGTAAAACACTTTGCAGCGCATAAAGAGAGAGCTTAAACGCCCGATAAACCCGCCAAAAGAAGAGTGACAGTGGATAACATCAGGCTGAATTTTTTTAAGTTCCTTACGCAGCGCCAATAACGACCACGGGAAATGCTTAGGGCTCATCCCGACTTCCACTAAAGTGACATTACTTGGAAATAACGTCTCAATGTTCGTTGGGGTATCTGGGCGGCGGGAAAATATCACGGTCACAGCATGTTTGCTCGCCTGATATTGAGCGGCCATGGTCACAATAGATAAAGTGCCTGTCGCAGAGGATTCAATGACATGTACTATTTTCATAACGTTATTTACCATTGTTCCGACATTGTTTGTTTACCCCAAATGCGCACTTTTCCTCGTTGAACGTTATTCAACCAATCAATACGCGTAATACACCAGACAATTCCAATCAAAATGGTTAATTTGAGTGGGAATATAAATAGCCAAGCATGAGGAATAGACATTCCCGTTATAGCAAACGCTTTAACAAAAACATCGTTCACGTAATAATCAAAAGCGATAATTGGAATGGTATTAACACCTAACCAAGAAAACCCCTTGGATAACATTGTATTATTGGACAGCAGAGTAGAAATAACTAATGCGACTCCGGTTCCACTTAAGGACAACACCATATTCCACGCAAAGTCATTCGCCGCTCCAAAATTATTCTCAGCTAAACTAATCACATCACCTTGTGCCTGAATAACAAACAGATAGTACGTAACACAATAGATGATAGGCGTGATAAATAGGAACGATTTAGGGATTGAACCACTGATTTTTTTAATAGAAAAGCCCAGTACAAAATAAATCAAACAAGATAACCCAATCAGCACGTTAAATGGAGTAACCACATCGGTTTGATAACTGATCACCACACCGACAATGCCTAATCCCATCAACGTAATAATAAAAGCATTCTCACTGAGTTTTTTACATAAGATGGCGATCGCTTCTATCACAAACAGCGCATACAAAAACCATAATGGCGTACAGTTAAATGTGGTATCCCATGCTGGATAACCGGTTAACGTTCCATAAAGTCGTGTTAAGAAATTGCTGATTGCATCGGCATTAAAGTGCAAAACAGTGATAGCAACAAATGGCAAACCACAAATAAGGCCATAAACCCATGCAGGTATAATTAAACGGTTAAATTTCTTAGTAAGATTGCTATAAGTACTACCGTCTTTATGCAAATTAAATAAATACCCAGCCAGAATAAAGAACGCTGGCATATGAAAAGCATATATAGCGTGATGTAAGGCTATTGGGATATGTTTTACATGTCCCAATACGACGAGCAAGATCAAAAAGCCACGAAATATATCAATTCTCGGATCCCTAACCATAAGTACCTCTTTGAATTGAATGTTTAGTTCAGTTTCCTTAAGCGAATGTTTTCTGTTACGTAAGTTCCTGGTTCAGAAATACTTTTGGTGATCACTGAACCCGCGCCAACAATGACGCGATCACAAATGCTCACACCAGGCAAAATCACCACATTAGAACCAATCCAACAATCACTGCCGATAGACACTGGCGCAGAATCCAATTCGCTATGGCTAACTACGCCATCAATAACACGATGGTTATGGTCGTAAATTTTGACCCCTTCCCCCAGCAGCGTATTTGCACCAATCACCACTGATTGATTGCTGTTAATCGAGCAGTCGTTATTAAGAAATGCGCCTTTGCCAATGTTGACTTGTCCACCATCGGCAAAAATACTGCAGCGACGGCGAAACTTAACGTGAGAACAAGAGATCGAGCCGCCACTACGGATCCGAACCGAAGGAAAATAAGGCGATGGCACCACCAAGTCCGATTGAATTTGACCGAGGTAGATAACCTTAAAAAACAGCGCTTTCACATTCGCTAGTAGTACCAGCAGGCTTACCAATAACTTATCCATCATCACACCTATCTTAATAGCGAACGTAGTTTCATCGTCACGGTTCGAGGGAAAGCAAGCAACAAACATGAACGCAGCAATCCATAAGCAAAATGCAGGGAACACGCTTTGTTATCCCAAATCACCAGAATACGATTTCTCACCTGCAAGTTGCGCTTTTGCGAAGAAATACTGGTTGAAGAGACCACATAACGGATCAAGGATTGCGGCAAGTTTTTCACTTTGCCCAATTGCATTAATTTGAAGAAAACAGCGTAATCTTCTGCCGCTTTACGATTGGTTGGGTAGCCGCCAATCTGTTTAATGGCATCGGTTCGAATCATAACGGCGGGATGGATAAACATATTGTTCAAAAACATATGCTTTCTTAAGCTGCCATCATCGGTTGGCACTTTATTGGTAAACAGATATTCATACTCTTCATTCACATAGTCTGCCCAACCACCACAAAGAACGATCGCCTCATCTGCTTCCATTGCTGCCACTTGAGCTTTAATCCGACCCGGAAGTGATAAATCGCCACAATCGATACGCGCGATATAGCGATACCCTTGCTGATAGATGTATTCCAGCCCACGATTAAGTGCTCCCTCGATGCCTTGGTTTGCTTCTAACTCAAGTACATGAATATTCGATTTAAATTGACTCACATCGAGTTGCGACCGCAAAGAAACCTGACTGCCATCATCAACGATAACGACGTCAGCTGAGTCATCCTCTAGTGAGCGTAAAGTCAAAATCAAATCGTCATAGCAGTTAAAATAAGGAATTAAATAGCAAACCATCTTATTCCCCCTCGACTTTGTTCAAAATAGACACGACATCAACAGGATGATCAGCAAAATAATCGATACCACTGATCAAATAGCGATGGATGTATTTCTTTAGACGCTCATTATCGAAGGATTTATACAAGGCTCGGCCAAACACATGCGTCGGTTTGCCATAAATCATCGATTCCAAACCAACGGTGGAGTTGTTCACTACCACTTGGTGACATTGGCGTAATAAGTCATTGGTATTGTTGGCAACCAACGTAAAACCTTGGGTGCGACTCATGTCGACAATCTCTTTTACCTCCGCCAAATTTCGTTCCGCTGGATGGAATTTGACATAGAGTGCGAGCCCCTTCTCCTTGGCGATGTTGATTGCCTCACGGATGATCTCTTGGTTATTAAAATCCGAATGAATCAGTAGCTGCGTATCTGAAGAGACCTGTAATGGGCAAAAAATAAACGCTTTGCTTAAGTCAGCATTTTTTAAATTGAACTGAGAAAAATCGACTGGCTCAGGGGTGATTTTTTTCATCCGATAACGCAAGTTTTGAATGCCCGCCATACTTGAACACGAGGTCACCAACATATTGATTGCGCGGCAATAGAGCTGAAATTTTGACACCTTAGATTGAGGAGGTGGCGCTAGTTTGTATTGCTCATACTCCCCTACCCACTGCTGATGAAATTCATCCGCCACCGCTTCTTCTTGATCCAATACTTCTGGATGGAAGAAGAGCGATGACATTGCGTTCACACCACGCTTATCAACAAAAATTTTGTTCGGCAGATTAGATAACTCCATATAAACGCATTTTTGCGGAAACACATCGATGATGCTTTTATCGAGCAGCTGCTGACCATTCCAAATCAGAAAAGTATCGAAATGCGCCAGTTTAGCGGGCACCTGACTGAGATAAGAGCTGTACACCTTACAGGCGAAATCTTGTTGGTAGCCACCGACCGTTATCTCTGAAGAATTAGCCACTCGCTCGGCATACTGAGCATATTCTGGCATGGGCGAGTTTTGCGATAATTGAATGCACGGAATTTTGTTCCAAGCGCACAAGAACCGAATCACCAAGTCATTAGTAATCATCGTCAGTGAGCAATCCGATTGTGAAGAATAGAATCGCTTAAAGAACCAAAAACGTTCAATGCAATCACAGACAAGCGCTATATTTCGCATTCTCTAACCTCCGCGAAATGAGAAATCTCTTCCTTGTAAAAATAAAACAGGAATACAGTCATAAAGAACATGGTCGTTAGCAGGTGGTATTTGAAGAGCAACAGAGGCATCAAATACACCATGCTTTTGAAACCGAACAGATAAAACATCAAGGCAAAGAAAGTCAGAAACCCAAACAAACCCACTGAGTAAAGTAAGTAGATGTAGAAAGAACTGTCGCGAATTTCCGCGCCAGTTAACCCCACAATGCCTAGCGGTTGTGACTCATCAATAAAGACCCCTTCGCCAACCATGTTGAGATAGGTATTACGGATCTGTAATTCAGTAAAAACATACGAACGACTGGCGATGGCGTCATAGTCTGCTTCCGCATTAATTCGCGCATCGTAAAACCCATAAAATATCGGCGTTAAGAAAATCGCAGCCACAATGCACAGCACTTTGAGAATTTTATTGCCTTTACTGAGGAAGATATAAATGCCGATCATCAGCGCCATAATAAGGATGGCGGCAATCGACAGACTCAACCCGACACTGATAATGCCAAACACGGATAAGAGCTTATGTTTGTTCAAAATCAGGAAGATGGATGAAATCGGCAAGACGATCATGCTGTAGTAAGAAGGTTCGGTGAATAACCCGGTAAATCGCGCCGAAATAAAGCTATCGGCTAACGCTTTAGATTCATAGAGCACCACCGCATCTTTGGCTCGTACATATTTACTGAATTCAATAAATTCGCCAGTGGCAAAATAGGCAACCACCTGGATATAGAAGAACACCAGATGTATGAACAACAAATGCTTAAACGCAATTTCGATCTTATCTTTATCCTCACTCTTCGCCCACTGTACGAATAAGAAAACATAAAACAAAAACATAATATATTTCGCTACAGAGTTTATATATATGTTTTCTATAGAATAAAATGAATTAAATATAATTGGGTACGCTAATGCAACAACGAAAAAGAGCAAACGAACTAAACTTATCTTGTTTAATTTACTAATACTACATACCCCAAGCATAAGTAATGCTAAAGGCATCATGATTGGGTTAAATGTAGCCAAAGAGTATAAAACAAGCGATAAGCTTATAATTATCTGCAAAATAGGCTCCTTCTAAATCGCACAACAGAAAGAACATTTTTTTCAAAAAGATTTAGCTCAACGTTATTGTTGTAGAACTTCAAACAACATTTCACCTTCATCTTTGAAAGATCGAATGCCATTTTTTTATATTCAAAATAGCTTATCGAATTACGTCTTCTTAGGTTTTCTTTTAGTTTTGAAAAATTATCAATACTACGATAGTACTGATTGATGTCTTTCATGTCTGTAATTTGCCCATTACCATGATTATCAAGCCATGTGGCAACATTTTCATCGATATATTTACATTTACACTTATTCACTAATTCAATATGTAATTGAGTATCTTGAAATTTACCGAGCTCTTCATCGAACTTAATTCGGTCAAAAGATTCATGTCTAATCAGTGAGGTATTGGTATGTAAATAGCTGATGCTTTTCAAACTAGAGATAATGCCATTTTTATCGGTGAAGCTCAGATCTGTTTGTCGCTGCGGATTACTCGCACGAATCACTCTACCAAAAATAGCATCAAGACTCTTATCTGCATCTAATTCGCTAACAAGTCGTTCTAACTTATGTGGTAGGTAAGTATCATCATCATCAAGAAAACAAACAAATTCTCCTCGACCTAATGAGGCTCCTTTATTTCTAGAGATAGCACCACCTAAGTTTTCGCCATTTTTATGGTAAATAATATTTACAGGGTGAGACTCATACTGTTCCAACTGCAATGGATTGTCTGAGTTATCATCGATAACAATGATTTCAATATTTTTGTATGTTTGATTTAAAACGCTCTCTATCGCCTTATAGAAGAGCTCTCCTCGGTTACATGTTGGAATCACGACCGAGACTAGACCTTGATTATATCTTTCCATATTCATTAACCTTTAACGAAAGAGAGAATGTCTTTTTTCGACATCAGCATCGAATACTGCAATTTGAAAACACTAGATTTCTTAAAGAAGTAATTTCCGACCGTTCCAGATATCACTTCCGATATCAGTGCCGCGTATCCCGCACCAATCAGCCCATACTCTTTGACTAACCAGTAGCTAAGACCAACACTCATGATGGAAACCACCAAAGATTTCATCATCATGTATTTATTGCCGCCGGCATCAATGATGATGCGCGAGGCGATGGTTCCATACAGCGAGAACATGGTGGTGAGTGTCAGTAAGAACAGTAGCGATTGTGCTTCTAAAAATTCTGCACCAAAGGTCACTTCAATGATCGGTTTCGCGAAGAAGTAGGTCGCCAACAAAAAAGGCACACTGCAAAGCGTTGAAGCCAAAAAGCAGAGGCGAAAACCTTTCTCTTTGAATATAGAACTCGACACCGATTTGGAGACAAAACTCATGATCAGTGCAAGCGGAACAAATTGCCAACACTGAGCCAAAGTGAGTGCCGATGTGTATAAACCAACTTCTTTATTGCTTAGGAACGTCCCCAGCATGATCTGCCCCACCTTGATGTAAACCAAGATAGAGACCGAACTAATCAAAATCGGTAAGCCATTTTTTAGAAAATAGCCTTTGAAGTGATTGGCATACTTAGCGGTTTCAATCCCTTTCGCTTTAATACGATATTTGCGATACCAAAAAGGAATGATGTACAGCGCCACATAAGGCAACGCAAAGAAGTAATACGGCAGTTTGAGAAACACAAAAAGTGAACGTAATAACAAACTTGCCAGTAATCCCACCTGTCCTGAGATAACGTTCTCTTTAGAGCGCATCACCCCATTAAAGTAGAACTTATATAAGTCATACGATTGGTAGAAGGAGGCCACACCCAATATCACCAAGACCAAACGGTCATACTCGTTGTAATCTCGGTAAGTAAACAGGTAGATCGCCGCAAACGACACAGTAAACAGCACACGTCTCATGTTCTTGGTGTGGTTAATCAGCATCTTGCCTGATTGTTCGTTCTTAGCACTTTTTAAGAAGATCAGGATATCGCCCCCAAACTGGGTAATGGGGACGATAAAGGCCAAGATGGCGAGAAAATAGTTGATAATGCCGATCTTCTCTGGGCCCAAATAACGCGCCGTTAAGACGGTAATTAAAAAGCCGCCCAGCAGAGTAATCAGCTTATCAAAAATTAACCAAATGATATTCCATGTTAATTTATTCATTTATCGCCATACCATTCCGAAATAGTAGTATCAACATGAACATTCGACCGTTCATACTCAATGTTCACTTGAATATTCGTAGTAGTAGTAATTCTCTGATTTCTTTTCAGCTCCGTTAAATACCACACCTTTAACATCGATCCCTGCTTGCCTAAATCGACCCCAAGCCACTTCAATATCCTTGGTTGTGTTAACACCAAAGCGCGCAACCATTAAGGCTGTACCAGCACTTCGGCCCACAATGCTTGCATCTGTCACCGCTAGAACCGGAGGGGTATCAACGATAACAAGATCATACTGCTTTGATAATTGGTCCATCAGTTCCTTAAATCTCGAATGCATGAGCAATTCAGATGGGTTTGGCGGTATTTGACCGTGATGAATCACATCTAGATTCGTTACTTTGCTGGTATTAATGATGTTCTCAATTGGTTCCTTGCCAGATAAATAATCAGACAATCCAACACCATTGTGGACACTAAAGAAGCGGTTAACAGAACCTTTGCGCATATCCGCATCCACCAATACCACTCTTTTATCTGCATGAGCACAAATAGCAGAGAAGTTAGTTGATACAAATGACTTCCCGATTCCTGGCGTGGAACCTGAAATCATCACAATATTGTTTTCCGCTTCCATCATGGCGAAATGCAAGCTAGTTCTTAAGCCTCTCAATGCCTCAACAGCTAAATCAGTCGGGTCAATTTCACTTAATAACTTGATTTTTTTATCTTTTGAGTTGCGTCTATCAAATAAACTTGCTTGTAGATCTGATTTTGGAATAGTGGCATAGACAGACAAGCCAAGAGCTTCAATATCATCAGGGCTTTCCACACCTCTATTTAAAATGGCTTTGAGCAATACCAAACCGACGCTTACCATTCCCCCCATAAGAGTTAAGATGACAACAATCATAAATTTCTTAGGTGAAACTGGTTTTAAGTAGGTTTCTGCATTATCAATGATGCGAACATTACCAACGGTACCGGCCTTAACGATGTTCAATTCTTGAATTTTGTTAAGTAACTGCACATAAATCTGTTGATCCACCTCAACATCACGTTTCATTCTAAGAACTTCACGTTGTGTTTCTGGTAAGTTTTGAACCTTTTTATTTACCTTATCTTTCTCTTCTAGCAAGGTTTTACGTTTATCCAATAAAGCCTTATATGCAGGGTGATCTTTGGTATATTTCTTACTAATCTCTGCTTCTTTAAACGTTAACTCATTCAACTGCGATTCAATATCTACCATCACTTTTAAAGTTGATTGCGCTTCAAGATTTAAATCTACAGACTCTTTTTCCTGACGATAGTCGTTCAATTTATCTTCAGATTTGTTCAATTTATCTTTAACTTGTGGCAACTGTTTTTGCAAAAACTTAATACTTTGCTCAGCTTCAGCAGAATCTCGCTCTACATTCTGTAAGAAGTAGTTTTGGGCAATATCATTTAAAATATCTTTGGCTTTATCAGGATCAGAATCTAGATAAGTAATTTTTATGACACCTGTTTGTTTGCCTTTTTCTGCTGCATTGAGGTTCTGATTGACCCAGTTAATTGCATCTAATTCGCTTCGTTTAGCAATATCAAATTTAAATCCTTTAGTAGCTTCCATATAGGATACGAAAATTCGATATCCATCATCAGAATTTTCTAACTCACCCACTTTACCTTGTAGGATAACTTGTCCATCATCACGAACAAGATCATATGTCTGTTGAGCTGGGTCAGTGATTACTATCTGATGCGTCAAGTCTTTTGCATATTTGGGAACATCAAACTGACTTACATTCAAATGTTCTTCTTTATCCATCAAACGGGCTAATCCTTTACCTACCACAGGAAAGTAATCAGGTTTAACTACCGTAGTTAAATTAAACTTATCAACTGTTTGGCCCAAGATCATTCGTGAAGTGATTAACTCAATTTCAGTCATCGCTGTTGACTCAGAAGAAAACATGTCTCCCATATCACCAATAAGAGAAGAGAAACCGCCATCTGTCTTATCTTCAACTTGGATTAATGCATCAGCTTTATAAATTGGAGTTGCGAGAATTGCATAGGTGACACCTAAAATAATGAATACTGATGTTATCAAAACAATCAGCCACTTCTCGTCGAACAATAAACCAATTACCTTGCTCAAATTGATTTCATCACTTGATGAGCTACTTACGTTTTTCTGTTTGCTAACCATATCTTTCGCACATGCCATTGAGTTTGAATTACTATTTTCAATTAGAAAAAACTATATTTTTTTTGCCCACTCTTGCGATGATTTTTCAATCATAGAAAATGAAAGATTAAAAAATTCTTCACTCTTTCTATAAGGATCTGGAATGTCAACACCGCCATTCCAATGACCGAATAACATGGCTTTACCTCTTGCCTCAGGTGCAATTTCACATAACTTAGAAATATGCTGCTTTTCCATCACCAAAATTAAGTCCACTTCTTTACATATTTCAGGAGTAACTTGACGAGCCACATGTTCTGATAGATCCACATGGTAACTTTCAGCCACTTTCAGTGCGGTTAGATCTGCTGGTTTGCTATCCAATCGACTTACTTTTACTCCCAGCCCAGCAGATGACACATGTTTGTTAGGGAGTAACTGTTGGAGATACCGCTCCCCAAATGGGGAGCGACATATATTGCCAACACAAACAACTAATATTGACTCGAACATAGCTATCCTTATGGCCAATTACGTACGCGCAATGTGCCTTCTGTCAGGTCATTGAAGTTCGTGATGCTAGGTGTCAATTGGTCGATTAAACGATTCCATTTTGCCACGGGCGCAGCAGTAACATACACCACGTCATAAGGCTTCAACTCAAACTCGGTGCCCATCACTAATGCGGTGGCATCTTGCATATTTAGCTGATATACATTGGCTATAGCTGCATTTTTATCTTTGTTATCTTTAGGAACACCAGTACTGCGGATCACGAAGATACCGGTCGCATCGGCTTCTTTCTCATCGATACCACCAGCTTTAGCCAAAGCTTCCGTTAAGCTCATCCCTGTACGATCAATCTTAAGAACCTGTGACTCACCGACTTCACCCATAATGAATACTTTTTGGGAATCGTTACGAGGAATATGGACAATGTCTCCATTCTCTAAAAGTCGGTTTTGTGTCAAGTCGCCTTTCTGCATTAAGGCATACAGTGAAATTCGTTGCTCAACACCATTACGGGTTAATGTGATGTTCTTCCAATCCGCATTTTCAGTAATACCACCTGCTTTATTGATTGCATCAATCAGAGTTAACGGAATATTTGAAATGGATTGTTCACTAGGACTATTCACCTCTCCTGTGATGTAACAACGCTGCGAACGAAATGCAGCAATATTCACGTCAACTTGAGGGTCTTCTATGTATTTCTGAATACGCTGGGTTATGAGTTCTCGGACTTCACTGACAGTCTTCCCTACCACTTTGAGCTTACCAATGTATGGATAAAAAATGGTTCCATCAGCATGAACCCAGTTACCAGCCTCTGCCGAGCTGCGATATGACCCAGCTGGAATGGTAAGCTCAGGGTGATCCCAAATTGTTACGTTGAGTACATCACCAGGGCCAATACGATATTGATATTGAGATATCTTGTTGGCCAATTCAGAATTCGATTTACCAGTTGGAACGACTTGGCTGTACTTTAGCTCATTAACTAACTTAGGGGTTAAGCGATAGACGCTAACTCGTGATGAAATCGGCCCACCTCCATCAGTCTCCTCAACCACATGCTTGTCATATGTGGATAGCCCACCACCGGGAATAATGGTACAACCAACCAAGGAGAATGACAGGAAAGCTAATGGCACAACTTGTTTTATCAAGTGCTCTCTCCTGAACTTTACGATTCCCTTTAAATGAAAGGGATATTGAAATAATGATATCTTTTTTAATTAACGCTCTTTTTCTTATTAAAACAAGTGCCAGATGAAAATTTCACTAAATAATTATAATCCTGACCTAAAATTAACTTTCACTGTTGATTCAATTTTATTGGGTAGAGATCACCTTTTATAGAAAACCACGACACATCAGCGTATCATACTGTTTTGTTTATTATTTTAATTTGATACCTGTTCCAGTCAGCATAAAAACCTCCATCTCAAAAAATAGACACAAATAGTTTCTATGAAAATATTTGGCAATAAAAAGCCAACAAATAAAATATTTATTTAATATCTTATAAAAATAAGATGCGATAAAAATATTACTGAAGACCAATTTAAGATTTAATATTAGTTAATATTTTACTTAAATAACTATAATGTCGACAAACAAGACATTTTTAACAAAATCATCCTACTCTTATGGTCAATCTATATTTCGATACCTCTTTGGAGGAATTTTTAATTCGAATTAATTTGATCGACATGACATAATCCATACTACTCGAGAAAGAAGAGTATTAATTTAATCTAATAATCAATCAGTTAATTAATTTCAGAAAAATAAGCCATCTCAAAAGAGAGATTTCTCATAATTGAATCATCTAATCCTAAATAGGTGATTTTTATGTGACCAATTGCAATGAATAGTGGTTGAATTAAACTCTCCTCAACACCAAGGAAGCTTTCACCTGCTCTTTGGGCGAGACGCGCATCTCTCACATATTTAGTTGTTTTACTAATGTATTGCAGAATATATGAGGCACTACTATGGCTTGCTTTCGCTCACTCGTAACTAAACTTTTAAAATCCTTCTCAATCGGATTGTTAGCCTTTATTACCACTGGCTGTGCGATGAGTAATGGCCCTTTAATCACTCTCGAAAGCACAGACTCTAATCAGCCAGCAATTGACTATGAAATGATTGGTATTCCTTTACTGTATCAGGGGTTTGGCTCGAGTGTACCGATCACGAAAGAGCTAAGTTTAACAGCCGCGCATGTAGCAAAATTCAACTGGGATTTAGTCGTGGCCTACCACCCAGACTGCGATATCGCTATTATCAAATCGGATAACAGCAAAGTTGAAAACTTTCCTGACTTGGGATTGGTATACGTCAATGAGACGGTAATTACTTACGGAAAGGATGGTTTTGGCAATATGCTTAAAGGTAAAGGCGTATACCACACTGACCTTCACTTCTCTAACAACAGCTATTTTAAGAAATGTAATGCAAGCATTACCGACGCTCCGATTCGTGAAGGAATGAGCGGAGGTGGTGCGTTCAACGAGAAAGGTGAATTAATCGGCATAATCGCAGCAATAGCGAGCAAGCGTAACACTCGTTTAGCAAATGGTGAGAAACTACCATATGACCGTCTAAGCTTGTTCGTTTCACTGAACTTTGTGAAAGATTGGTTGAACAGTGAAGTAGACAACTTCTACCAAAGCAAGGATAGCGTGTTGACTTGGAGTCCAACAAATGTTGAAAGTCAATTAGCCAAATCCTATTAATTAAAAGTGAAGCACAACGGACACCTGGGTCTGTTAATCTGATCTGCTTCAGATATTTCCTTTAGATTTTTCGTGAAGCACATGACAGTTTTGTTTACAATTTTTAGCTGCTTGCTCAGCCAACATCCCCTACCACCGCATTGACATATCAAATGTGGTCGACAGCACTGGAGCCACATTTTACTGTTGAGTGATCTTGTCCGCCACTTTATCCATGATAACGAACGGACATTTTGCATCAGATGGGACAATTTTAAGTTAGCGTCAGTGATTCATTTTTACATCGACGGTAACAGCTCTAAAAAATTGGTCTATCCTTAATCAATATACAGGGCTCGCGCATGTTATTTCCGCATTCCTTCCTGAAATTTCGGGATAAAATTTTAAGAAAAAAGTGGAATTGGCGATTATGACGTGATCTTATACTGTTTATTAAGAATCAGGATAAGACATACATGGAATACGTTGAATTTAAAGAGCATTTTAGCATATTGAGTGATACACATCAGGAAAGAAAAACGACCTATAATTTCTTTAATGTTATGTTCCAGGTTGTAACGGCCATGTTGTCAGGAATGAAGACTCGGGACGAGATAGAAGCCTTCGGTGAAGAAAACATGGCTTGGTTTAGAACATTCAGTGGTTATGCAAACGGTGTTTCAAGCCATGACACAATAGCGCGCATTGTAGGATTGGTTGATCCAGAAGAGTTTTTATTGTGTTTTGTGCCTCGGTGTAATGATATTCAACGAGACAAACAGCTTGAAACAACTGATGGCAAGTCATTAAGAGGCACCTATGACCACAGTAACAACAAGCACTTAGTTCATATGGTCAATGCCTATTCTGTTGACACGGGTTTGATTCTTGGACAAGTAAAAACAGACGTTAAGTCGAATGAGATAACGATAATCCCGCAAACTGTTAAAGCTAATTAAAGTTCAAGGTAGAGCGATTAGCTTAGATGCGATGGTATGCCAACGTTCAATAGCAGAAGATATAGTGTTAAGAGGTGGCGATTATTTAATGTCAGTAAAGGAAAACCAACCCCGATTACATGAGCTATTTCAATCAAACTTTTCATTTGAAAAACTCTAAGACTATTCATCTCACGCGGTAGAAGAAGAGGAAGTAGGGCTGAGGGGGAAGAAAAATGATAAGAACCTACATTACAGTGTCTTTTAATGAGACGTTTGGTGACTTTGCGGTAGATTGGAAAGAGCTAAAAACTTATTTATAGCAATGACATACCAGAAAAAGAATAGCGAGACAGGAGAGCATTTAGGGATACGTTATTTTATCTCTTCGAAAGTGCTGTCGAGTGAATATTTTGGAGCATTGTGTCGAGGGCATTGGGGCGTGGAAAGTATGCACTGGCGGTTAGATTCAGTGATGCGAGAGGACGATAGTAAGATAATCTATGCGTATACAGCCGAAAACTTGTCACGGATAAGAAAGATATGTATGAACTTTATCAAGTTGGTAGAGATGAAAGGGACATTAAAACGTCGGCAGCTCAAATGTGCACTGAATACAGAATTTAGAGAGGATGTTTTATTTGGAAATTAACAAAACGTTAACTCATGCGTGAGCCCTGAATCAATATAGTGCATAAAATGAAAGTGCTTTAGCACTTTAAGTGGATACGCATTGATAAAAAAGGTAGCATGTGGCATTTTTCTACTTCAGCTTAAAGAGCTGGATTTACTACCAATAGAAAAAACAAATATAATCAATTAATTAGTCTAAATTTTGGGAAGTATCGTGTTAACATCGTTTATCGAATTGGCTTACCTTTTTTTTATATCGCTCACAACTCTTTTTGTGCTTCGCAAAGTAGCGAAAAGAATAGGTCTGGTAGATAAACCCCAAGGTCGTAAGCAGCACAGAGGCGAGATCCCACTAGTGGGAGGAATATCCATATGTATAACCCTTTCTTATTACCTGTTTAATAACCCAACAATCATTCCCCATACTGTAATTTATACAGTTTGTTTAGTTACCTTAGTGACTATTGGTGCTATCGACGACAAATTCGATATTAGTTTTAAAGTCCGTTTTCTGGTACAAGCATTATTGTCAGTAATAATGATGATTATTGGTAAGATTCAGCTCCTCACCTTAGGCAATATATTAGGCATTGGTGATATAAACCTGGGATGGCTTGGCTACCTTGTTACTATACTAGCGGTTGTTGGTGCCATTAACGCATTCAATATGATAGATGGCCTGGATGGACTTCTTGGTGGGGTATCGATAGCTTCATTTGGTGGCTTAGGAATAATGCTGTTTCACGATGGTCAAGTTTCCCTATCGTACTTATGTTTAGTTATTGTCGTTATTATTATACCGTACCTCTTTTTAAATTTAGGTATCTTTGGTTTAAAACGAAAAGTATTCATGGGAGATGCAGGTAGCATGCTCATTGGTTTTACAATGATTTGGTTTTTGCTTCTGTCGAGTCAAAATGGTAAAGCGCCACCTCTGCGCCCCGTAACAGCACTATGGCTTATAGCTGTTCCATTGATGGATATGGCATCAGTGATGCTTCGAAGAATCAGAAAAGGCCACTCTCCATTTCAACCAGATAGGGAACACTTGCACCACATATTTCAGCGTATTGGTTTTTCCTCATCACAGACTGTAATTATAATTTTTATAATTGCTGTAATGTGTTCTGCATTTGGAGTATTTGGTGAAATTTATGAGCTAAGTGAAGCGATTATGTTTTATACGTTTTTATCCCTATTCTGTTTGTATACAATTATATTGAGCTATATATGGCGAATTATTACTTTTTTAAAACAACAATGTCATTTTTTTAAAAAAATTGGATAGAGTCAAAAATAAAAAATTAAAGGCGAACCGTAATAAAAACAGGTATATGGTCTTATAATTGCACTACTAAGTTAGTAAAACACCGAAAGTGAAAGGAAAAATATCTATTCACAGTTCGGTGAAAAATAACATAGGAATGAATAATGCCCTTTGGTTTGCGGCTCTTGCGAAAAATCTCTTAAAATTTAGAATAAAAAACTCTTTGCAAAAGCAGGATCAAATGGCCCTTCCTTAACTTCTAACATTAATGCCCTCTGACTTACACATCTAACGCTATGGGCCTCCATTGGTTTAAATTCAACAAACTTTATTACCTCACCATCACCCACATAAAAATCCTGTGATACTTCTTTACTATCGATTGAATAAACAGTGACTTGTAAACGACCTTCTAATACAACGAACATTTCCCATTGAGAATCAAGCTCATGATAATGAGGCTCTACGTAGCTGCCCTCTAATAAACCAATACATAATCGTTGTACTTTATCGGCATGCGATGCATGCAATAGTAGATGAGAACGCTTTCTGTCCGATTTCCTTGCTTCCTCAAATAACCGTTCCAAATCTGCCGAAGATATAGATTTCATAAATCGTTCCTTAGAGACATCAAAATTCTATCTGATGCATTCTGTACAGAAAACTTTTCAGCTAACAAAGTAAAAGCATTTTCCCCTATTTTCTTCCTGATGCTTTCATCATTATACAATCTGACAGCATGCTCAAATAAGGTTTTATCATCACCATTTAAAGTTATCAATCCCGCTTCGCAATTATTAATTATCGGCATCAAGTCGTTACCATCATTCACGCTACCCAAGATCGGAATAGAATATGCCATATATCCCAATAACTTACCTGGAAAATTGTGAGTCTTATGATGGGCTGATAACGAAAAAAGACCGACATCTATAGATGCTAATATCTCTTTAAATTCGTCTTGAGATACTGAAGGAAAATAGTCGAAATTAGTTAGATTCCATTCTAAAGCTAAGTGTTTGACCAACTCAACTTCATCACCTTGCCCAATAAATAAAAAATGTGCCTTAGGATACATCTGCATAGATCTCGCTAAGCGCATAAGATTGGCCATATCTTGGGCTTTGCCTATATTCCCACCATAGAAAAAAATAATTCGATCATGTAATGACAATTTATCTCTAATTGTCTTTTTTCCTTTAGTTACTACATGAGACTGTAAATTAGCCCAGTTATATAAAACTTCTACTGAAAACCTACCTTTATTTATTTTATTAAAATTAATCAAATTAGCATCAGACATGACCCCTATTTTATCGGCTTGTCTATAACTAACTTGTTCAAAAAATCTAAAATACTTACTAACTAATGAAGACTCTTTAATTATTCCGTAATCAATAGCCCACTGAGGGAAAAAGTCCCTTAGCACCAAATATGATCGGCAATTAAACTTACCTCTTATTTTAGATATTAACCCCCCAAAAAATATAGAAGGAGAATAATATACTACCCCATCAAATTTAACCTCATTACATTCCCACTTTATAGCTTGCCACGCTCTAAAAGATAAGAGCGTTTCATTTAACGCTCTTTTATACATTTTAGTGTCTTTGATTGGGCCTGAACGGAAATACCATACTGTGACACCATCAATACATGACTTATAAAAAGTTTTTGGATTGGTAAATTGAGGAGTAATTACGGTAACTTGATGTCCCTGTCGAATCAGCTCAACAGCCAATTCGTGAAACATTTTTGCGCCAACCCGTGTACTATGGGGAAGATAATCATCAATGACTAAAGCCAAATGCATTAATACTTCTTCCAAACGACTCTATTAACATAATCTACATAGCTAATGATTATACGAAGAACCTTATCAGATAAATTATCAGATATATAATCCTTAACTTTATGAAGTTGACGTTCAGCACCTCGAGATTGAGTGCTAGATATTTCAATAGCCTGCAAAATACGATCAGTATTCATTCCCGTAAACATAACTGAAGTTTCTTCAAATCCTTCAGGTCGTTCATGAGCCTCACGAACATTCACTGCTGGAAAGTTCAATATTGATGATTCTTCTGTAATCGTACCGCTATCACTCAATACCACTTTGGCATTTTTCTGAAGGCTAACATAGTCACTAAAGGCGAGAGGCTTCATTAAACGAATGTTCTCATCATCAAATTTGATACCTAATGCATCAAGTTTTTTCCTTGTTCTTGGGTGTGTCGAAACGATAATAGGCAAATTATAGAGTTCCGATATTTTTCGTAAAGTATCACAAAATGCGTAGAGATTATTTTCAAAATCTACATTTTCCTCTCTATGAATACTTACAACAAAATAACTACCGGCCTTAAGTCCAAGATTCGCTAATACTGGAGAGCATTCAATTTTATCTGAGTAGTAAGCCAAAACCTCATCCATCGGACTACCTGTCTTAATGATAAGATCTGGATTCAAGCCCTCGGCTAATAAGTATTCACGAGCAATATGGCTATAAGGCATATTGACATCAGCTATATGGTCTACAATCTTTCTATTGATTTCTTCTGGTACACGCAGATCAAAACAACGATTGCCGGCTTCCATATGAAAAATAGGAATTTTGCGTCGTTTAGCAGGAATAGCAGCCATAGAACTATTCGTATCGCCCAAAATCAGCACAGCATCAGGCTTGAGATCTGAGAAGATCTTATCCGTTTCCGATATCACTTGCCCGATAGTTTCTGCCGCTGTATTACCAGCACATTCTAAAAAAAAGTCTGGTGAACGCACTTCCAAATCATCAAAAAATATTTGGTTTAACTCGTAGTCATAGTTTTGACCAGTGTGCACTAGTACATGATCACAATAACTATCAAGCTTTTCTATAATTCTAGACAATCGAATAATTTCTGGTCTAGTACCAACTACAGTGACAACTTTCAACTTATTCATTTTTGATATCTCATCTCAAAATCTTTATGCATGAATTCCACTAACTCACTCCAATTTGGAATAGAAACATTTATTTTATTATTCAACTTTGAAGCATCTAGCGAACGATCAATTTTTAACTCAGAAGAGTCTACTATTTCAATATCCTTCTTATATTGAGATTTAATCAAATTAAGAAGCTGAAATTTATCAATTGGGCTTGATGCTAGATGATATAGACCATGCAACTCACTATTTAAGATATTATCTCCTAATATCTTAGCAATATAAGCCGTAGGAAAACCAGAAAAAACAGCGTTACTAAAACCTTTCACGCTCACTTTTTGGCTCAAAAACCAATCGACTAGGCTAACATGATTTTTAAGCTCATGCCCAATAATAGAAGTACGTAATGTCAAATGTTTTCCGTATGACACTTCACCAAGGTTTTTTGTTTTACCATAAACGTCATAGGCATCTGGAGTATCCAATTCACAATAGAGACCTTTTTCACCTGAAAAAACACAATCTGTGGAAAAATGAATTAGTCGTATACTACTTTCATCACATATTTTAGCAATTTCATATGGAAACAAAGCATTAACACGAATATTATCTATGTGATAGTTTTCATCATTGCTATGTTGCTTTATAATGCCAATACAATTAATTACAACGTCAGGAATTACTTCATTGACTATTTTTCTAATATTAGATAAATCAGCAATATCAACTTCTGATATTAATTTATTTCGAAACCCATCAAAAGCCGACATATAATCACTGACGTTTCTAACAGTTCCATATACTTCTAAATTTTTATATTTCTGTAAATTACAGAATAAACTGTAACCAAGCATTCCAGAAGCGCCTAATATGAGAACTTTCATTTCTTACACTCCTTCAGGTATAACCCAGTTACCTTCAGATATTTCCTTCATAAAGTCCAATTTCATAAGAAGCTTTTTCATTCCTTCTACATCAAGAATAACTGTATTATTAGAATTGTAATCTTCTATTACAGATAACTCTTTGTCACCATTCTCAAAATATTTTGAATAGTTAAGATCTCTATTATCTGCCGGAACGCGGTAGTAGCCTCCCTCATCTCGAGCCACAAACATTTCTTCGCGACTGCATAAAGCCTCTGCTTGCTTTTCTCCGTGTCGAGTTCCGATGATTCTCACATCATGATCTTTCTTGTTCATCAGTTCCAATATAGCACGCACAAGCACATCAATAGTTGCAGCTGGCGCTTTCTGAACGAAAGTGTCACCATTATTACCATTTTGGAAAGCATAAAGGACAAGATCAACAGCATCATCTAGCGTCATCATAAAACGAGTCATTTCCGGATTCGTGATAGTGATAGGGGCATTATTTACCACTTGACGGATGAATAGGGGAATCACTGAACCGCGAGATGCCATAACATTACCGTATCGTGTACAACAAATCGTGGTGTTCGTTTGCTCTAAGTTTCGGCTTTTCGCTACGATCACTTTTTCCATCATAGCCTTAGAAATACCCATTGCATTAATCGGGTAAACAGCTTTGTCAGTGCTAAGACAAACAACGCGAGAAACTTGATGGTGAATTGCACTCTCCAACACGTTTTCAGTACCAATTACATTCGTTTTCACTGCCTCTAGCGGATAAAATTCACAAGATGGAACCTGTTTTAAAGCTGCAGCATGAAACACAAAATCTACACCACGCATAGCGTTAGATATGCTTTGTGCATCTCGAACGTCACCAATGTAGAATTTTAGCTTATCGCTATTATATAGCTTTCGCATGTCATCCTGTTTCTTCTCATCTCTTGAAAACACGCGAATTTCTTTAATATCTGTCTTCAAAAATCGTTTTAAAACTGCGTTACCAAACGAACCAGTTCCGCCTGTAATTAACAAGGTTTTCTTATCAAACATCACATTTCTCTCAATCTAACCAATAAGTTATAGAAGTCCAACCAACCATTATTATTTACTTCTAAAGGCGTAAAATGGTCTTTATTGATTGCCTTCAATATACTTTCACTCCAGCCAGCGGAATCTCCTACCTGACAAAATGAGGCCCCTCTATAATCGCCTAATACCTCTCTAGAATAGGCGCTATCAACAGTAACGATGGGCTTTCCTAAGGCTGCCGCTTCAATCAAAGGTAAACCGAAGGTTTCAAGTCGACTAGGAAAAACTATCAAGTCGACTGAATTATAATATTTTTGTACATCATCAAAAGCTAAAGGACCTAAAAAGATAAAGGAATTAGATAAATCATATTCCTCTATAATACTCAATAAGTAATTACTAGTATCTTCATTCAAAGTAAAATAGAATATTAAGTTAGAATAATCCAATTTATTAAGCCTCATATATATCAACGCGTTTACAATTTCAATATGATTTTTATAACTAAAATTAAGCGCTGGATAAAATATATGCTTCTTAGTGCAATCAAGATTTATTTTTTCTTTGATACAAAGTTTTTTTACATATGGCCTAGAAACAAGAATCTTATCAGAATTGATTCCTTCTTTATCTAAAAGTATCTTTTTAAACCAATTAGCCTGAACAACATAATAAGTACCAAAATCTGCATAGCAAAAAATAAAAAAACGATACAAATACTTGTAAACAAACTGAATGTACTCTTTTTTCCTAAAAAAGTCCCACTTATAGTCAGAAAATGGGATAATATTATGTAAATAAATAACTTGTTTACAATCACTATTTATTCTAACAGATGTATTTTGCAATGATACAACAACCGAAGGCGTTAATTTCTTACGTTTTAAATAAGATTTTAAACCATGAAAATCCCACCATATTCTTGATATGAATGATGTTTTTTCCACTCTAATTAATTTGATATTATTCCCGGTTAAATGTATATTCACAGAAGGATGAATAAAAAAAATAAAATATTCATCCCTATTGCTTATAAATTCCACCATTTGATTAAGGATAGAAAGCCCCCCCCCCTCTCTCAATGCTGTCGCATTTACAACAATCATTAATGAACCTCACTGAAAGATATATCACTCTCTACTATCTCAACTATTGTATTGACTGTATACTGAGGTAGAGCCTCTGGGTAAATTTTAGACACTTCAAAAAATTCGCACCTCTCGTTTTTTACTCTAGTGAAAAAATTAGTCGCTTTGACTGCAGTCTCTTTGAAGTTTAACTCTAAATCTCTTTGATAAATAACAAACGATAACGGGTATTTTTTCAGAAACTGAGCATTAACGCAATCTTCTACATATGAAAAGTGAATTATCGGTTTACCCATTGACAAATAATCAAATATTTTGCTTGATAGTTGCTTACCTTCAACATCACCAATACTAATTAAAAAATCTGATATTGAGATAGCTTGTTCTGCCTCACTTTTTGAAACACGTCCATGATTAAAAAAAACCTCTGGGTTTGACTGTGAATACGATTTCACTGATCTCATATCATTACCGAAACAGTAAAAATCTACTTTCAAAAATATTTCCTTAGATATAGCATCTAATAATTTCAAACAAATATCAGCTGTTCTAACGCCTCGAAAAAGTCCTCCAGTATAAGTAACCCTCGTAATAATATCTTTTTTATTTTCGCGAGATATACTGCAAGATTTATCTTCTAATAAAGGATGTTCAAGATATACAATTTTGTTCGAATCATCCAGGCCATTTTTCAGAAAATGTTCCCTCAAAGGGTGCATCGCTAGTATTTTCGAAGAAAATTTTACCATAGATCTCTCAAGGTTTAAATTGGCTCTAAATTTTATCTTTCTATTTAAATTAAAACGATGAAGACTTACTGAGTTAGAAAAATTATCAAAAATGTAAGGAACTATTATCACATTAGAATGAATTATTTTTTTAAATTCAATGGAAGACAATACCGTCTCAAAAGGAAAAACCAATGGCACAACAATATCAACTTTTTTATTTTTATGTATTTCCGAAATCTTATCAAAATAAGCTTTAATGAAATCTTTATCTATACTTTCCTTTTTAAATAAGAATTTAACTAAATTAACAAGCCTCGTCAGAAATAACTTTCCTTTTAAAACAAATTTAGATTTATTATTCTCATTATACCGGATTATATTTAACTTATCCTGATATGGTCTATTAATTCTATATATCTGGTAATTATTGAAATATTCGTGCGAACTTAACTCAGAATTATCTATAACAGAAATCACACTTATATCATATCTTTCTTTGAGTAAATCAATTATTTTTTCCGCACAATTACTCACTGCTGAATAATTGGGATAGTAATTTTCTGTTAGAAATACAATATGTTTCATTTAATTAATTTATCCTTGGGGAATTTAATCATAAGCGCAACTTAATAATTCTAGCTGTAACAAGCGCCATGTTTAATATTAGGATAGTTATCCAAAATCCTATAGTGTTCAATGGATTATAAAATATTCCCATAAAAACCATAGAGACTAACATTGTAAGAAATATGACCGATAATATACATCCATCAGCTGAATTTTTTGAAAGTTCAGTAATTAAAAATCCTAGAACACAACCTAGTAACAAAACCCCGAAGAGACCAAACGAAAGATATCCTGACATTAATAATGTATAATATGTGTTGTGCCCCGACATTGCATACATAATTCCATTAGAAGTTATCATTTCGCGCGTATGAGTAACTCTATCGACTGATTCTATTATTGAATTATGGTAAGAAAATGAATCACCCATATTGAAAAAAAGCTTACCCAACAAGCCAACTACATAATCAATCCCACCAAAATAACTTACTCCATAACTTTTTGTATCTACTACTACATCTGGAAGTCCATTTATGTATTTACTAAAAAGATAAAAACCAACTGTATGGTAGTTTATGAATCCGGTGATAATATCATGCCCTCTTCCTAGACTTATGCAAGCCATGACAACAATAACAAGAGTCATCATTATTAGTATTTTCTTAAATTTTATTTTTAGAAAATACAAAATTTTTCCAGGATTTAATATAAAAAACATAAATAGATAGACCATTAAAAACTGGTATATCTCTACACGACCGACTCTAATTAGCCCTAAAGTACAAATTAACAGCAGACATAAAAAAAACACTTTATTATTTTTATATAAAAAACAGGTAATTACTGACAATACCATTGATAGATTTAAAATCAACGCTGATGAAACATTAAAGATGAATTTTTCATATACACCAATTTCATTTCCAGAAAATATCATATGACGGATATGTAAAAAACTTACTCCTGAAATCAAACCTTTTGCTACTATGTATATTGTTGGTAACAATAAAAACATAGAGATAATTATTAATAATGATATTATATGAACTACTATTTTACTATCTAGATCGTAATGAACTTTATTTCCTGGCGTCAACGAGCTTAATTTTCCTCCAAAAATCATACCACCAACAAATATTAATGTAGGGATTATTGATGAATTAGGAGCATAGGTTAATCCTGTATTTAAAAGTGCAGATAACAGCCAAAAAATCCACCATAAAGACAGGAGTTTAATTGCTCTCATAATTTATTTATGCAAAGTGAAGAAAAACATATAAAAACTAATATGGTGAAGAATATAGATAAAAACAAAATTTTCAGTTCAAACATCTTAGAGTCTTTAGGTTTTTTAATGAACGATATATCATGAATAACTACCTCTCCCATTATATTATTTGAATTTTCTAGAATATTCTCCATTGGTTTAGCAAGAAGGCTTATCACTGAGCTTTCATCTATATTGTCTAAAGTACAGTAAGCCTCCAAATATATCATATTAGTGTAATCTCTTACCAAAAGATTCACATTAAAATAACCACATCCCATGTTTACTTTATCTATAGATTTTCTGTATTCATTTCGTAAATATTTTAAATAACCAACAGAAACATCTGAAAAACCTTTTCCCGCTGGTTTTCCTTCTCTATTAATGCTAAATTCAATTTTGATTAGGTCTTTAGATAACATTTTATCTAATAAACTATATTCTAAAATCGTCAAAACAATTGCAAATATAATTAGTATTATTTTTTTCATCCAATCCTCAAGAAATTAATACTAAAGAAAAAATATCATTTAAGATTTCTGATCACTCAATATCTTTAGCATATTACTCACGATAGATTCCCAGTTAAATTCTATCTTTGCTCGTTCTATTATTGCATTGGATACATCTTTGTTAGGAAGCTTAATCATTGCCTCTTGTAATGCCTGAACAAATTTTGAATCAGAATCTTGCGTGAAGACTTCACCTCCATATTTATAGCTTCCAACAATATCTTTATCTGCCCCCACTTCCATAGATAGAATATAACAACCATAAGCTGCCGCCTCGGTAAAAACCAAAGGAAAACCTTCGAACCTTGATGTCAAAATAAAAATTGAAGCATCTCTAAATTCACTTAATAGGCTAGTTTCGTCATTTAACTCACCAACAAACGTAATAGGGTTACTATCATGATACATGGTGTTTAATTCTTTAATACTTTCTTTAACTTTTGGTGTAGCCTGACCTACTAATCTAACTTCCCAGCCCGTTAAATCCACCTTGGATAAAATTTTAAAAAGTAGATCCGTATTTTTTTGATAACTTCCCATTCTTGCACAATGTAAAATAATTGGTTTTTTTTCAGATCTAGGAGAAATAATGGCGTGTCTTTTAAAATCAAATCCATTCGGAAAGTAGTTAACTGGATACAACTTTTTTAGCTTATTAAATCCTTCTTTAGTTTCTGTTGAGACAAGGCTACACCGACTCATCATCCATTTTAATATTCTATATTTGACACCATAAAATATATTACCTTGGGTAAGTTCAGATAAAGCTTCTATTGCTTTCCTATCAGCGTCCAACTTCCAAATTATTTTCCCTTCACTACGAAAAATAAATACATTAAATAGAATGGGGATAATGTAAATCGATTTGATATGAAATAATAAAATAATATCACGATTTCGTAAAACTTTTAGCGATTCTGTAAGAAAAAACAGACATCGATTTAGACCTTCGGGTAACCAAGCTTTATCTTCCCAGACTTTAGTTATAAGTGATGTTCTTATATTTTTCACATTAGGTGATACAGCATTACGCCTAACTAAAATAGTACCCTTACTATCTAATTGTAACGCTAGCTCCTCTAAAATAAGACCAATATCTTTCTTATAGTGGACCTCATCTAAACAGGGGTTGTCATAAAACAAAAAAATATTATTACTCAAATTAATCTCCAACCTTCGTATATTTTTTCATTATTTTAATATAAACAACATATAGAACCAAAGCTTGAATGATAAAAAATAATGGCATAGAAAAAGCAACGTCTTTTAAATTAAAATTAACAGCATCAATATAAGACAAGATAAAACTTGACATACCCCCCAGAGAAACGGCTATTGATATTAGCCATATTGATAGTTTTACGAACAATTTTAATCCAATACAGAAGTAAAGAAGAAATAATGACACAAACAACTCAGAAAAGAACAATGCTATTGCTGTACCTTCAGCAAAATATTTAGGAACCAAAATAATAAATAAAACTAAACTTATCACACATCCCAGCAATGTCGATTTAAAATGAATTCTCTCCTTCTGCTCTCCAATTAAGAATAAATAGCCTAAACACATAGCAAGGCTAGTCACTAATGCTTGCATGAATATGATTCTAAGAATGTCACCACCTCCCTTAAAATCATCCCCACCGAATAGATGTAAAATTACATCTGCAAATAAAGATATGAAACAATATGGCATGAACCAAATGGATATTACAGATATAACTACATCTTTGGCATCAATCTTCGCATTTAACTTTGAACTCCTTGATAAAAAGACTGTTAATAAAGCACCAAAAACTGCGAGATAGATTCCTGTTAGTTGTTTACTAAGCATATAAACCCCAGAGGAGGCATCACCAGCAATATGGTTTAACACAATAATATCCAAATTAACATAACATGAACCAAATGCACTTGATAACCCTAGCCAAAATAAACTTTTGCCATGAGATTTAAATGCATTTGCTATATTTTTTTTTGATAAAATCAAGTATTTTTTATACTTACGCAAAGTTATGGCTGCACCTAATATTGACACAAATGTTAGTGCTGAAAAATATATCCAAGACTCATTTTTATTATCAATTAAAAAATAAACAACAGGAATCAGAACTGCACATCTAATCAATAACATCCTAAAAGCCAAATATTTAAACTTTCCTAGCCCTCTATATATCCATTCCAAATTAAAAACCCAGGAAGCATAATATATGATTACTAAATAATGATAACGTTCAGTAGATTGGTTTAATGTAAAAAAACAAAACCAATAGATGATAGGCAAAAGGACCAGGAGTACTATAGCCTGGATCGACACTAACTCACCTAATAATTTATCTCTCTTCTTATTATAGTCACTACTGCTTATGTCTAACTTTGAAATCGCTTTTACACCATAAACTGGAAGACCAGCCTGCGCAATAGAAGAGAACATCATTACGATGGCGACGGCTGTCCCTACTTCTCCAAGCCCAGCAGAACCTATAGTTCTTGCTAAATAAGGATATAACACTATGGGTAGAAGAAAGTTAGGTACTAAATATAATACCCCGTAAATATAATTCATAAATATCCAGTGGCAATAACTAACTTAGGGTAAACCAGAACCCAACAAAAAACGGCTAAGGTATTAAGGAGCAAATCATTAAAAGGCCTTTAGCACTTTCTAACTAGTCTAAAACCTCTGTAACCCCAGGGCAAAAGCATGAAGGTGCCCATCCCTAAAGGGCTGCAAGTACCTTCTCTAAATACGCTTCGCTCATCCCAGCCATTCTCCTTTTGCGTTTCACTCCTCCTTTGAACGTCTTTTCATTCGAAAGTAGTGAAATACACATATGGCGGATCCTAGCAAAATTTTCTGATCCATCGTCTGCTCGTATCCGACTTTGGTCTTCGTTGAACCCCACATCCAACTTGTAATGCAGCTTATTTTCTACATGCCAATGACTACGGATAGACTCGGCAAATTGCTCTGCACTCAATGTCCTTGAGCTGATGTAATAACGAATAAATATCTCATCTGCATTCGGTTTTTCTCCAGGATTGCTGCGCATGTACATCGAGACTCCCAATGTCTTCATGCCTCGCCATTCAAAGCCTAAGTCTATAAAATCATCAAATAACTCACTGGTGATATATAGTCTCTGCTCTTGCCGTCCATGCTCGATTTTGTTCGTAGTAACGTAACTGTCTCCGGGCCATGTCAGGATTGCTGGCATCGGAAAGTGCTTTATAAATGCCTCTTCCAGTCGACCTTGATTCCCTTTGACCGCCAGAAGATAGTCCGCGCCGGACTCGATGATTTTATTGGCTATTTTTGTTTGGCAACCCATCGCATCTAACGTCACTAAACAACCGCTTATATCAAGTAGCTCCAATAACTCTGGGATGGCGGTGATCTCATTCGACTTCTCTTCTGTTTTTACTTGTCCTAACACAATCGAATTTTTCACCGAGAACGCACTGACCATATGAATGGCACTGTGGTCTTTTGAGAAAGAGCGCCTCAAGGTCTTACCATCAATGGCAATAATGTCACCGCCCGTTAGCTCATGACACGTTTTCATCCAAGAAATGAAGGCTTGTTGCAACTTCGATGGATTAATCTTACTCATCACCCGCCGAATGGTATCTCGACTCGGTATTCCTTGCTCAAACTCTCCTCTGGCTCTAAACCAAGACTCGTGAATTTGACCAAAATCTTCTATCTCATCCCAACCATCTGCTCCGCCAATCACGGCACAAACGGTTAGGAACAAAATATCTGTCAATTTATGGTCGACTTTCCAGTCTTGACGAAAATCTCTTACGATAGAAAGATGCTCAAACAACGATTTTTTATCCATGAGTTAAACTAAGTGATTGATAGTGAGGCTATCAGATCACAAAGTCATAATAAGGAACTTGTTGATCATCATGATCAATTAACTTATTGTGATTTAAGGTTTATTTGATGATGGTAAACCGAACGGCTCTTCCAAAAATAACCTTTTCTACAGGCCTTTAAAACCAAGGGGTTTCATGCGTTTGCCCTGTCTGTAACCCCCGTTTAAAGTATGAAACCATTTAAAAACAATTAAAATAATTTACAAATTGCTCCTTTGTAAGTGAACAGGGCAAAAGCATGAAGGTGCCCATCCCTCACGGAAACCGCATGAACATCCCCGTCATTCAAGGCTTCCGAGAACCTTACTTAAGTAATTTTCATCCATCGCGCAACGCATTCTCTTACGCTGGATGCCACCTTTCGCACTCGTTTCTTGCTTCAATAAGTTAAAACAAGCTTGACGGATCCTCGATAATTCCTCGGCTCGATCATCTACTCTGATGCGGCATTTATCTTCTCTAAAACCCACGTCTAATTGCCAGTGCATTGACTCCACTAACCAATGACTTTTGCTCGCATTATGCAGTTCTTCTGCACTCAATTTTTTTGAGCTGATATAGTAGCGGACTGACACCTCTTTCTCTGAAGCGTGCTCGCTTTCTTGTCTAACGTTCACCATGATGCCCATGCACTTCAATTCCGGCCATTCGTACTCAAGGTCACCTAGCACACTCAAGTCTTCATTCACCAGTGCACATCGAGTCTCTAATCGACCATGACTTTTGTCCTGACTTGAGTAGCTATCACCATCAAACTTCATCAACATCGAAGGCTTGTAGTAGTCGTTAAATGCCTGCTCTAAACTACCCTGATTTCCTTTCACTGCCAGCAAGTAATCCGCGCTTTTATCCACGATTTTCTGGGCTATTTTTCGTTGACACCCCATCGCATCGATTGTGATTAAACAACCAGCAATATCTAACATTTCCAGTAGCTTAGGTATCTCCGTGATCTCGTTGGTTTTCTCGTTCACTTTGGATTGCGCCAAGCAAACTCCATTCGCTGTCGCAAACACGTTAACCATATGGATCGCTTGATTACCCTTGGCTTTATTGTAAGACCCTCTCACCGTCTTTCCATCAACAGCGACAACCTCTCCTTTCGTGAGTTCATGGCAGTCTTTCATCCAATCAATAAAGGCCGATTGAAACTCTTTCGGATTGAGTAAACCCACCACTCTTGCCACTGTATCTGCTGACGGAATACCCGCTGAAAAATCGCCATAATGATTGAGAAAATCTCGTCTCATTTCACCAAAATCAACGATGCCTTCCCATGTATCTTGTCCCGATAAAACACCACAAACTGTCAGCAAAATAATGTCTGATAATTTGTGGGTGACTTTCCCCGTTTGTCGGTAATCGGTTAAGGCTGAAAAATGCATAAATGGGTTCGCTAAACTGGTCATGAAAAGGCTCCGTTTTTTAATACGAAACCATTAGAAAACAATGAAAATGATCTACAAATCGATCCTTTGTAAATGTAAAAACATGCGAGAAAAGTCAATAAAAATCCAGGTGATATAAAGAATTCTATCCTTAGTTCAGCCCTTTAAAATCAAGGATGTTCATGCGGTTTCCCTGGCCCATCCCTAAAGGGCTGCAAGTACCTTCTCTAAATACGCTTCGCTCATCCCAGCCATTTTCCTTTTGCGTTTCACTCCTCCTTTGAACGTCTTTTCATTCGAAAGTAGTGAAATACACATATGGCGGATCCTAGCAAAATTTTCTGATCCATCGTCTGCTCGTATCCGACTTTGGTCTTCGTTGAACCCCACATCCAACTTGTAATGCAGCTTATTTTCTACATGCCAACGACTACGGATAGACTCGGCAAATTGCTCTGCACTCAATGTCCTTGAGCTGATGTAATAACGAATAAATATCTCATCTGCATTCGGTTTTTCACCAGGATTGCTGCGCATGTACATCGAGACTCCCAATGTCTTCATGCCTCGCCATTCAAAGCCCAAGTCTACAAAGTCATCAAATAAGTCACTGGTGATATAAAGCCTCTGCTCTTGCCGTCCATGCTCGATTTTGTTCGTGGTCACGTAACTGTCTCCGCGCCATGTCAGGATTGCGGGCATCGGAAAGTGCTTTATAAATGCCTCTTCCAATCGACCTTGATTCCCTTTGACCGCCAGAAAATAGTCCGCTCCGGACTCGATGATTTTATTGGCTATTTTTGTTTGGCAACCCATCGCATCTAACGTCACTAAACAACCGCTTATATCAAGTAGCTCCAATAACTCTGGGATGGCGGTGATCTCATTCGACTTCTCTTCTGTTTTTACTTGTCCTAACACAATCGAATTTTTCACCGAGAACGCACTGACCATATGAATGGCACTGTGTTCTTTTGAGAAAGAGCGCCTCAATGTCTTACCATCAATGGCAATAATGTCACCGCCCGTTAGCTCATGACACGTTTTCATCCAAGCAATGAAGGCTTGTTGCAACTTCGATGGATTAATCTTACTCATCACCCGCCGAATGGTATCTCGACTCGGTATGCCTTGCTCAAACTCTCCTCTGGCTCTAAACCAAGACTCGTGAATTCGACCAAAATCTTCTATCTCATCCCAACCATCTGCTCCGCCAATCACGGCACAAACGGTTAGGAACAAAATATCTGTCAATTTATGGTCGACTTTCCAGTCTTGACGAAAATCTCTTACGATAGAAAGATGCTCAAACAACGATTTTTTATCCATGAGTTAAACTAAGTGATTGATAGTGAGGCTATCAGATCACAAAGTCATAATAAGGAACTTGTTGATCATCATGATCGATTAACTTATTGTGATTTAAGGTTTATGTAATGATGGTAAACCGAACGGCTCTTCCAAAAATAACCTTTTCTACAGGCCTTTAAAACCAAGGGGTTTCATGCGTTTGCCCTGACAATGAAAATGATCTACAAATCGCTCCTTTGTAAATGTAAAAACATGCGAGAAAGGTCAATAAAAATCGTGGTGATATAAAGAATTCTGTGCTTAGTTCAGCCCTTTAAAATCAAGGATGTTCATGCGGTTTCCCTGATTGGGAACGCTACCGCCCTTGGAACTTAGCACTCCAAAAGCTATCTAGTTTGATTTATCATCGATATTTAACTGTTTTAATTGTAACTGATTACATTTTATTGGGCGAGTCTAAAGCACTGAAACCATGAGTTTTGTGATTACATGCTTTTTTTTAGTCGATATAATGCCTCTATTTTCATCACTCAACGGACTTAGGAATCTCTATGATTATAGTAACTGGCGGCGCTGGCATGATTGGCAGCAACATTGTAAAAGCACTCAACGCTCGTGGCATCACTGATATTCTCGTGGTGGATCACCTTAAAAACGGCCGTAAATTTAAAAATCTGGTCGATTTAAAGATAGCAGACTATATGGATCGTGATGATTTTATTACTCAAATCATGGCCGGCGATGATATTGGTCCGATTGATGCGGTATTCCATGAAGGTGCTTGTTCAGCCACCACTGAGTGGGATGGTAAGTACATGATGCTCAATAACTATGAGTACTCTAAAGAGCTATTGCACTACTGCTTAGATCGTGAAATTCCTTTCCTTTATGCCTCTTCTGCTGCCACTTATGGCGAAACCACTACGTTTATTGAGGAACCTCAATATGAAGGTGCTCTAAATGTTTATGGTTATTCCAAACAGCAATTTGATAATTATGTGCGTCGTTTGTGGCAAGATGCCCAAGAGCATAACGAAACTCTGTCGCAAGTTACTGGTTTCCGTTACTTTAATGTTTATGGTCCACGTGAGAACCATAAAGGTTCAATGGCCTCTGTCGCGTTTCATTTGAATAATCAAATGAATGCAGGCGAAAATCCAAAGCTCTTTGCAGGTAGTGAAGGGTTTAAACGTGACTTTGTTTACGTGGGTGACGTAGCCGCAGTAAACCTTTGGTTTATGGAACATGGTGTTTCCGGCATATTTAACTGTGGTACGGGTAATGCGGAATCTTTCGAGGAAGTGGCTAACGCAGTGATTAAGCATCACGGTAAAGGCACGATTGAAACTATTCCATTCCCAGAACATCTAAAAGGTGCGTACCAAGAATTTACACAAGCGGACTTAACAAAACTGCGCGCTTCTGGGTGCGACGTTCAATTTAAGACCGTAGCTGAAGGTGTCGCTGAATACATGAAAATCATTAATGGCTAGAAGCGATACAAATTAATTTTCAATATCTTAAGGCTTAATAATATGAAAATTGCAGTAGCAGGTACTGGGTATGTGGGGTTATCAATCTCCATGCTTCTATCTCAGCATCATAAAGTAGTGGCTCTGGATATCATTCCAGAAAAAGTGGCAATGCTTAACAAAAAGCAATCTCCAATAGTTGATTCAGAGATCGAGCGTTTTTTAAGTACCAAAGAGCTAAACTTCGTAGCAACGACAGACAAAAATGAAGCTTATGTCGATGCCGAATACGTCGTTATTGCCACTCCAACGAACTATGACTCAGAAGCTCACTACTTTGATACGTCATCAGTAGAAGCAGTGATCAAAGACGTGATGGCCATTAACCCTCACGCTACCATGATCATTAAGTCTACTGTACCAGTAGGCTATACCGCTCGTATCAAAGAAGAGTTGAACTGCGACAACATTATTTTCTCGCCAGAGTTTTTGCGTGAAGGAAAAGCGCTATACGATAACCTTTACCCATCTCGTATTATCATTGGCGAACAAAGTGAACGGGCAAAAATTTTTGCTGATTTACTGGTTGAAGGCGCTGAGAAAGAGGACATTCCAGTCATCTTTACTCATTCAACGGAAGCCGAAGCCGTTAAGCTGTTCTCCAATACCTATTTGGCGATGCGTGTTGCTTACTTTAACGAGCTAGATTCTTATGCTGAAGTTCACGGCCTCGATGCTCGTCAAATCATTGAAGGTGTTGGTTTAGATCCTCGCATCGGCTCTCATTACAACAACCCTTCATTTGGTTATGGCGGTTACTGCCTACCTAAAGATACTAAGCAGTTATTAGCTAACTATCATGACGTTCCCAACAACCTTATTAATGCGATTGTAGAAGCTAACCGTACCCGTAAAGATTTCGTTGCGGATAGCATTCTCAAACGCAAACCTAAAGTGGTTGGTGTTTATCGTCTGATCATGAAGTCAGGCTCAGATAACTTCCGTGCTTCTTCTATCCAAGGCATTATGAAACGCCTTAAAGCAAAAGGTATTGAAGTTATCGTTTACGAACCAGTGCTAAAAGAAGACCAATTCTTTAACTCTCGTGTCGTTCGTGACTTAGACGCGTTCAAACAAGAAGCCGATGTCATCGTGTCAAACCGCATGGCAAAAGAGTTGGCTGATGTTGAAAGCAAAGTCTATACCCGTGATTTGTTTGGTAACGACTAACTGATCTAAACTTGCGGTTAGTGACATGTTCGCTAGCCGCTATTCCCACTAACCCCATTGTTCAATATCTAAAGCGACTATTTACGCAAAAATAGCCTCTTGTTTAATCAACTTATCTTCCTTCTCAGTACCTGACTGCTATACTACCGACTCATTTATTAGTGTAACTAGTTATAGATTTGAGATTTACATGCCTTCTTCTGCTCGTGATGATTTCGACCCTAAAGCGTATAACCCGCGGTTAACTTGGCGTTTTTTCGCGCCTAAATACTGGGGTACCTGGTTAACTTTGGTTGTGTGGATCCCGTTCTCTTTACTTCCTCATCAGTTTCGCTATTGGTTATCAACCAAGTTAGCCAATAAGATGATCAAAAAGAAAACAGGCACGATGCTTAATGCACGCACAAACTTAGCGCATTGTTTCCCAGAACAAAGCGTTGAAGAGCGAGAGCAGATACTGCTCAACACCTTGATTACTGCGGGTGTATTCCTTACTGGTTTTGGCTTACTGACACTAAAAAGTCGTAACTGGTTACGGCAACAATGTGATATTCGCGGTCTAGAGCATATCCAAGCCGCACAAGAGCAAGGTAAGAATGTCATTCTATTGGTACCACACTATTGGACCATTGATATTCCCGCTATTCTGCTCGCCTCTTTAGACTTGCCCGTTGCCGCAATGGCTAAAAAACAAAAAAACGAAGTTCAAGATTGGCTTATGCATCGTCAACGAGTCCAATATGGTGGCAAAGTGCACGAACGTGACGATGGAGTGAAGCCTTTTATTAAATCGGTTCGTGACGGCTATCTTGGCTACTATTTGCCCGATCAAGACCACGGTGCCGATGTCAGTGTTTTTGTGGATTTTTTTGCGACAACCAAAGCAACTCTGAAAGGACTAGGAAAATTGTCTAAACTCTCAAGAGCAGCTATTGTCCCTGTGTTTACTTCAATAGACGCAAAAACTGGGAGATACGCCGTGGATATTTACCCAGCTTTTGGTGATTTTCCTACGCAATCTGAAGAGCAAGATGCTCGCATGATGAACCAGTTTATCGAACAGACGGTTTCTCAGTCACCAGAGCAATATATGTGGACGTTGCGTTTGTTGAAAACTCAACCTGACGGTCGCGACTTTTATAGAGAAGCAAAGGCTCAATTACAAAAAAGTGATACAAAATGAGCAAAGTGTTAATTATTGGCCCTTCATGGGTCGGCGATATGGTGATGTCACAATCGCTATTTAAGCGCCTAAAGGAACAAGATCCGGAACTTATCATTGATGTATTAGCTCCAGGTTGGTGCAAACCGATCCTTGAGCGCATGCCAGAAGTTCGCCATGCATTAGAAATGCCTCTGGAACATGGTGCTTTTGATATCAAAACTCGTTACAGCATTGGTCGTCAGTTACGTACAGAACAGTATGACCGAGCTTATGTTATACCTCGTTCAGCCAAATCCGCATTGGTCCCTTTCTTTGCTCGAATTCCAAAACGTATTGGTTGGAAAGGGGAAATGCGCTATGGCTTATTGAATGATATTCGCCCTAATCGTAACTTATTTAAATATATGGTAGAGCGACTAGTCGCATTAGCTCATCCTAAAAAAGAAATGGTCGATTCTAGTTCATTAGGTGGGTTATCAACATTGCCAATACCTAAGCTCACAGTGAACCAAGAGACTCAGCAACAGGCTCTACATCAATTGGCATTGAACCTGGATAACCCAGTGATTGGCCTTTGCCCTGGTGCAGAATTTGGCCCAGCGAAACAGTGGCCAACGAAACACTACGCAGAAGTCGCCCAGCACGCAGTTAAACAAGGCTATCAAGTTTGGCTGTTTGGTTCAAAAAAAGACCATGCGACGTGTGAAGAGATCGTTCAATTCGTTGGCGAAGAACAACGAACAAAACTGCATAATTTGGCAGGAGCTACCAGCTTGATTCAAGCTGTGGATCTTCTTGGTGCATGCAAAACCGTAGTCAGCAACGATTCGGGGTTAATGCACGTTGCTGCTGCTGTCGGTTGTCACGTTATCGGCATTTATGGATCCACTTCTCCTGATTACACTCCACCACTCACCGATAAGGTGAATATCGTTAGTACCGATATAGAGTGTCGCCCCTGCTTTCAACGTCAATGTCCGCTTGGGCATTTGCGCTGTTTAACCGATTTGAGTAGTCAGCATGTGATTTCTTTAATCGTTCCTATTGAATAAATTATGATTGCTGCCGATACAATAACAACAAGGCAAATCAATCCGTTTTACTAAGTAATGTTTAAATAATGAACCCATCTGACACCATGAATAAATCGCCTCGGCCAGAGAGTTATCTAAATACTCTTCAACGTTTTTATCGACATAGAACGGTACACCAGACCATTTTGGTACTGCTTTGTGTTATCGCTTTTGTCTCTGTTGGTTTTGAAAGTATTGGTAGAAACCTATTTACCCTTTTTATGATTTTTTCGGCTCCCTTATTAATCACCGAAAGAAAAACGCTGATGCGTGATCCTATGGTGAAGTTACTCGGATTAGTGCTGATTGCGCAGATTCTCAGTTGGGCTAATGCTCTCTATACACACCCAGAATTTGCTAGAGATATCCCAACATTAGATCGCCTTGCCAAATTGTTTAGTTTTGTGTTTATTGCGTATTGGTTAAAAGGGTCCACTCGTCGCGTTTTAACTCTGCTTGGTACTTTTGTGCTAGGTATCTACGTCGCATTGTTTTTTGCTCCTGATTTCCATCAGGATATGCTAAGAGCACTATCTGGTATTCGCGCAGATTTTGATATTAAAAACGCTCAGTTCACTTCGATGTTTGCTGGCGTTGGCATGATAGTGTGTGGCTTTAACTATTACTGGGGAGCAACCAGTGACCTTAAAAAACTGCATAAGATTGTTTTACTCATATTGAATACATTTGCTCTATCAGGTCTAACCTGGTTATTGGTCGTCTCTCAATCAAGGCAAGCTTGGTTAGCCCTAACTGTTGCTTTAGTTGTCCTTCCTATATTTCTCTCTTTTCATAGTCAGCGCTGTCGAGGCAAAGTCCTCGTCGGCCTGTATTTAACCATTGCTTTATTGATTGGGCTGTTTTGTACGTCGTCAATCGTTGAAAAACGTGTTGATACTGAAAACTCGGTGATAAGCACCATTATTTCGGGTGATTGGCAACATATTCCAATGACCAGTATCGGCATCAGGGTCAACTCTTGGATTGAAGCTTCACATTGGATTGGTGAGCATCCAATTTTAGGCAACAGCGCCTCCGCTATTAAACAAGTGATTCAGCAGTCAGATAAATTTCCTCCTGAGCTAAAAGCAGAATTCGGCCACTTACATAATTTTCATATAGAAACCTTGGTCTCTTATGGGATTGTCGGTCTATTGTTGATTTATACCATGTACTACTGGCTTATCCGTTCGTTATTTATCGTGCAGAGAGAACGCCCAGAGCTAACATCATTTACCGTCTTTGCCATGATGTTTATGGCGTTCTGGTTGGTTGTTAACTTCTTTGAAACCTTCAGCTCACGGACGTTTGGTGTCTACACTCACAATATCATTTTTGGGTGTTTGTATACCTTCTACTTAGCTTCCTCACTCAAGAAAAATCATCAAGCAGAGTAATATGTTATGAAAATAGCTGTGGTCGTTAACAGTCTTAAAATCGGCGGAATGGAGCGTGTCGCAGTCAACCTAGCGAGCGCCTGCCATGATGATGGTCATGAGGTTGATCTTATCTATCTCAAAAATCGTCGTGTCGAGTTGAGGCCAGAAAACCCAGCGATTCCTGTCTCTTTGATAGACGTAAAAAAAGGTGTATTGCAGACTGGTATCAGCATTTTATGGTTGATCCTTTGTCGCCTATCTAACCTTTTGATGCGTAAAACGTATTCGCTCTTTTTTGCTTATGCTGAAGCAAAAGTGTTTGCGAACAAATTGGCTCAGATGGAGCAAGAAGCAGGAAAACCTTTTGATTTAATTATCTTTCGTGGTCATGGCACTTTTGAACATGTCTGGCCATTACAAGATTCTCGTTTTGTGTTTGTGTGTGAAAGTGTGCAAGCCCAAGAGCATTATGGTTTTCTTTCCCGCTGGGCTTTTTCTCGTTTGTATGGCAAACGCAAGATGGTATGCATTTCTCAAGGCGTAATGGATAACTTCCAGCAAATGGTACAACGTTATCAATTTGTGCCCGAGAGAACTGCATTGATCAGCAATCCAATCGAATTTGACCGTATAGCTGAACACCCTATGGGGTCTCGTGATGCACTTCATCCTAGACCTTATCTGTTAGGACTTGGACGACTAAACCCTGTCAAAAACTTCCCTCTTTTGATTCGAGCTTATCATCGGTTAGTTCAATCCCATGAGGTCACTCAAGATTTGGTTTTGGTTGGGGATGGTAAAGAAAGAGACTCTTTAGAGAAACTAGTTGATGAACTGCAACTTCGCGATCGTGTTTTTTTCAAAGGGGCACAAAATCCCCCTTATGCGTGGTTTTATCATGCCGATTTATTTGTTCTCAGCTCTAAGTCTGAAGGGCTTGGTATGGTAATCATTGAAGCGCTTGCTTGTGGTACAACCGTTGTTGCCACCCGCTGCCCAGGCGGTGTTTCTCAAATTATGCAGGGAGAACTGGACCAGTACTTGGCCGATATGACACCTGAAGCTTTAGCGGAAAAAATGTGGTTTGGTCTTAATGCAATCCAAAGCGATTCTTATAATGACTGCGTGGCTCGTTCGCTAGCCCAATTTGATGGCAAGCAAATCGTCAATTCCTTTATTCGTGAGTTTGCTAAAGCCCTTTATAACTAATTGTTTTTATTAAATTAAATCAACTTAATCGCGCGCTAACTCCCAGCCCTCCCTCTAAAAAAGGAGGAAGCCAGATCGAGATATGCGCCAGAGCACTGGGTTCAGATATGCTTGAAACTGCGACCACCTCAGCTATCAAAATTGATGCCATTTCAAGCAATTACTACAAATAAATCCAGTACTAGAACGTGACGGTGAGCGCTAAAATCACAACATGCTCGATCCGGTTCTCCCCCCTTGGTTTTAAGGGGGGAGTTAGAGGGGGGATTATGCGCACAAACCTAATTTATCCTTGTAAAACAATAAACTAAAATTAATAAATAAAATTTTAATCCCTGCGTATTTTATTTGGCTTCCACTGAAGCTAATACAAACGCTTCAAAACCAAAGACCAGAAAAATACCACGAATACAGTAATTTCGGCGCGCAACAGCTCCCTTCACGACCATCCTTTTAAAGAAGGTAAAACAGATTACAGCATTACCGCGCTAGTAACTGCTCACTAAAGTCCTTACCAGTAACCACTGTAAACACTTCCGCCGCTTTGATGTGTGTTTGGAAATACGCATGATTACCATAGTAACGGTAGCCGTAACCAAAGCGTTTTTCTTTCCACCAGCGTTTTAGTTTCTTCTCAAATCGGTCTTTTGCACGTAAGTCATGCATTGAATCTAACGCCACGACTTTGTCTTTCTGAGTCGCTAGCGATAATGACTGGCTGAACACTTTCACTGTTTTGAGCTGGCGAAATTCTTGATAATTGGGAGCAAGAGCGCTCGTCACATGCTCTGGTCCATAAGGAAAATCGTGGATATCTTTTAAGTGGTTGATATAAAGCAAAACCTGCTCTGGTGCGTCACCACTTTGAGCGATAGCAAGTGCTAACGCATTTGCGGCAGCGCGATGTTCAGGATGAGGATCGATTTCAGGGTCGGTAACCAGTACAGTCGTGGGCTTAATGATATTAAGCAGCTGCGCTAAATCATCGATCATTGCCTGAGGCGAATTTTCGCCTTTGGTATCATTGGCAAGAGGTACGCCGTTCCATTGACGAAAGTGGCTTGGATTACAACCTGATACACCGTAAGGAATTTCAGTGTGTGGCGCAGAATGAAGGTTATCTACCGTTACTCCGGTATACGCCAAGTTAACTAATTGCTTAGATGGCACATTGGCAAGTAACGGCGTGGTCATGCTGTTCCAATGACGAATAGCCGCCTTACGAGCAATACCCTCATCACGTTTTGTATCAAGATTAGGGATATACTGCTTATCCAGTTTTTGCAGGGTTTCACCTGCATACAAGGTCACGATCCACACGTTCTCATGATGCTTCGCGTACAGACCATAAGCCGCTAACTCAGCATCATCAGCATGAGGAGCCACGATCAAAATCGGTCCTTGCTTTAAATCGGGATTACGAAAGCCGACTAAACGCGCTTGTTCACCCATCAGGCAATCATTGGCTTTAAGGATTAACTCATCGAGATGATCAAAAGCCGACAAGTTCACATAGCGCTTGCCTGATTGGCCAGGTTCAAAATACTGCTCGCACTCTCGCCCTTCGGCTTGATAGTTGGGTTGGGACAACAAGATCACGCCCATCTTCTTCTTACTTTTCGCTGCATAGCCAAACTCTAGCAATACAGTCATCGTATCCAATTCAGGCACTTCATCTTTGTTAAAAACGAGACGACCACTGGCATCAATCGTTACAGGAAGTTGCCAATCCGGCGCGAGTGGATATTGGTAATCAAGCTGCTTCATGGGGAAATAATCCTGTTAACGTTTTATCAATTGAACCACGGTTTTTGTTAACCACCTGCTGGGCACTTTGCCCCTGTATTGTCCGCGCAGATCGGTTGTTCAATAGCATAATCAAAGTGGTAGCGATTTGATCAGGTGTTTCGCACACCGTGGTCGCTTTTGCTTGCAAGAGCTGCTGGGTAATGTCAGTGAAGTTAAAATAGCTTGGTCCGGTAATCGTTGGTAAACCCAGTGCGGCAGGTTCAAGCAAATTATGTCCCCCGACCTTATCACCCAGTAGGCTACCGGCCATAAAGCACACATCGCTTGCACTGAGCACCGTCATCATCTCACCCATGGTATCGGCCAAATATACTTGAGTATGCTCATCCACTGGCTGTGAACTGGTGCGTCGAACACACCTCATCCCTTGAGATGAAACCAGCTCAGCAACACTTTTAAACCGCTCAGGATGACGGGGAACCAACACCAGCAATGCATTAGGTACTGTGGCTAATACTTGACGATGTACTTCGAGTAACGGTTCGTCTTCCCCTTGATGGGTACTTGCAGCAACCCATACAGGACGATTCGCGCCTAATTCCGCTCTTAATTGAATCCCTTGCTCAATCACTTGCTCTGACACTTGAATATCAAATTTTAATGAACCCGTGACTGTCACCTGCGCAGCAGCAAAGCCTAATCCTTGAAAACGCTCAGCATCATCTTGATGCAAACAGTAAATATGTTCGATATGACGGGCAAGGAAACGGCCAATCGCAGCTATTTTTTGATACCGCTGAGCAGAACGCTGCGACAAACGAGCATTAATCACTGAGACAGGAACGTTCATTTGTTTAGCGACGGCTAAGGTGTTTGGCCACAGCTCTGTCTCCATGATCAGCAACTGAGTCGGTTTAATGGTGCGAATAAAGCGACGAATCGCCCAAGGAAAATCGAGTGGCATAAAGCGATGTTCAACCAAATCACCTAACTTACTGACTTGCTCTGCGCCAGTCGTGGTTGTCGTGGTCATAACAACTTTAAGGTGCGGATAACGCTGTTTTAGTGTGCGGACAAAGGCGGTGGCACCAAGCACTTCTCCCACAGAGACGGTGTGCAACCAAATTATCGCTTGGTTGGACTCGTCGAGTATCAGTGGGGAAACATAGCCGAAATACTCCTTCCAACGCTCTCCAACAGCTGGTTTATCACTGCGTTTTTTCAGTAAGGAGTACAACGCCAAAGGCGAAATTAAGGTAATCAGTAAGGTATAGAAAATACGGAACATAAGGATGTTTCATTCATGGTTCGTCTGATTTAGGTCCACACTTTACCACAAAAGAAAAAATGCCCGACATGCAAAGCGTGTCGGGCTGCGTGATTTACTTACTAAAACGACTGATTTCTTCCAAAGCCGCTTGCAGTTGTGAGAAGTTGGGCTGCTCATTGCTGATCGGTCGATTCGTTTTATCCAGCAACTCATAGGTCCCAGTCGCCGAAGAGACCTCCAAAATCGTTTTATCCGTAATCACTGCATAACCGCTGTATTTGGCTGAGATAATCCAATCTCGTTTTGCTACAGGGTCGAGTAAATCAACGCCTGTCGAATAATCATGAATTGGACTAGTGACACCAAGGAAGTGATGCAATAGCGTTGGGGCTACATCTTGGTGACTGGTCAAATTCAGTTCTTCACCCGGTTTAACTCCTGGAGCAATGACCACAAACGGTACGTGAACCTGATAGTTGGTGAAGTTACTGTTGTGACCCCAATAATTCAGTTTATTGTCGTTGAGCTCTTGGCCGTGGTCACCGGTGATAATCACTACCGTATTGTCTAACTGACCACTGGCTTTGAGTTTATCCAATACTTTCCCCGCTAAGCCATCGGTAAAATGAACAGAGGTTTTATAACGGTTCATAAATGGCTTTGGATCAAAGTCATTGTTAAGCTTCAGATAATCGACATCTTTAAGCATTGGCTCAAAGGTCGGAGAATAATCAGCAGGGAAATCGTAGCCATGCGGAGCATCATAGAATAAGAATGAAAAGCTTGGTTTAGACGTATCACGATGTTCAAACCATTGCATCCAGTCGTGATTCACATCCTCATCACGTTGGTAAGGTGAATCACCATCGGACTCTAAGCGCAAATTTGGCACATTGCGAAATACCGTTTGGTTAAACTCTGGGTTCGTAATTTTTGCCGAACCAAAGGCTTGGATGTCGTAACCCAATTGTTGCAAACGATCCATCAACACTGGTGAACGTTGGTTTGCCAAGAACGCCTGCCAATAAGTAGACGGGATGCCGTAGAATAAGCCGAAAATACCTGCGCGAGTCGCATTACCTGTAGAAATATGATGCTGATAAATACGGCCTTGCTGTGCATAACGCCATAAGTTAGGAGCGACTTCAGGAGTGAAGCTATCGTAACGCCATGAATCAATAACCAAAAAGACAATATTGAGTGGCTTAGTGACAGGCTGAGTTTGTAGTGGAGTCAGCGGGTAATTGAGATCACTACGCTTCTTACTGTTTTTCAGTGACTTCTCGTTCTCTAACGCCTGCAGATCAACCCACCCCATTTTTTTCATCAGTGAGTTAGCCGTTAACGGATAAAACAGTGGTAAGTAACGATCCGTCATCAGAACCGATTGACGACCATTCGCTGAACCCCAGACATGAATACCATTTGCCACTAGCAGGCAGATCACCATCAACCAGCTAAATGCTTTACCAAATCGCCAACGAATTGGCGTGAGATAACGATGAGTAAAGCCAACTAGCCACCATTGCACCAACCACAATGCGACAAAGCCACCGATCACTTTTAGCCAAGTGGGTAGCGCGAATTCAACGATCTGCCCAGATAGCACCATGTTGAGCACAACCGCGTTAATGTGAAAACGGTATTGGGCAAACACGAAGGTATCGATGGTTAGCGTCGCCAACGCGAGGGTAGCGAGCAGTGCAATGAGGCAACGTGCCAACCCGAATGGCAGCCACATCACCACTAAACCGATCAGAGCAATCACACCAGCCAACATAGAGACATGGCCAAGAACCGCCGTTATCAAATAGGTAAAGCCAACACTATCGGTAGGTATCACAGGCAAATATTGGAAATAGCGCGTCGAGATTGCAATCGCTATCAACGCGTTAACCAGAGCAAACAACCCTAAGGTTGTGTACTTACCCTTAACGTCTTTCATAACAGAAACCTATTTTCATTTGCCTGCCCAAAGACAAGCTCAGTAGAGAGAAACAACTCAGAAACTAACTATTTTCCTTGGACTGCTGATAACCTTCCAGCAACCATTGCCAGCATTCTAAAGACCAATGAGTAGGAAATTTTGGCTGCTCTTTAAGAAATGAGCGTTTAAGACGAGCCAAGTTTTGCTCTGCCCATTCACCACCTAGCGAAGCAAAGCCACATTTATCAAAATCGATGATCCAAACTTTCTCGTTCTCATCGAGTAGGATGTTGTGAATATTGAGATCGGTATGGTTTACTCCAGCATTGTGCATACGACGCACCATCTGTCCAATCTTTTGATAAATCTCTCGATTAAGCGGCTGTGAACAAAGTAAATCCACCAAGTCTTTGGCATTAGGTACTTTTTCACTGAGTAAATCGGCGCGATAAAAAGGACCATTTTTAACAGCTCGAGCGGCAATCGGGCGAGGTACATTAACATTTGCTTGGCTAAGCTTTTGTAATAAAATGAATTCTTGATAACTACGCGTTTGTTCCCATGAATGAAACCAGTATTGGTCTTTGACCACTTTGCCAAACAACCCTCCACGACGATAGTGGCGCAGTGCACCTTCAATATTGGCTAACTCGACAAACCACGTGGTTCCTCGACCTTGCGCGCTGCCGGTCACTTTTTGTTGCTGCTGCCAATAACTCGGGTCAAATGCTTGCAGTGGGTCACCACTAAATAGATTTTCGTCATACCAAATTTGTTGGTTCGCCGAAGGATGCACTCTTTTCACAGGCTCACTCTTTCCTTATTGGTCAAGAAGTAACGCAGTTTACCTAAAACTCAACAAGCTCGTCACTATCTTATCTTTGTTGAACGAAAAATTTGCTATACAAGTGTCTAGCTTAACCGTAAATTAACTTCCGTTCGGTTATTTTTAGTCCACAAAGGATTTTTCATCTAATACAATCAAAGCATTGCTGGTCATTATTGCCATAGTTTAAGGGTAAATGAGTAGACGCTTAGTAACGCGCGCAATAAAATCAACGCCCTTATATGAAAATAAAAGCGTACTGCTTAAATACCCTGTTGCCATTAGATTGATTTTCAAGTGAGACACCATGACTTTGTTTACTTCTGCACCACAATCGCTGTGTATTTTGCGTCTTTCCGCTATTGGTGATGTCTGTAATACCGTCGCAGCAGTACAGGCGATTCAACGTACATGGCCACAAACGCAGATCACTTGGATAACCGGAAAACTGGAAGCGCAATTAATCTGCGATCTTCCAGGAGTAGAAGTGGTGGTATTTGATAAAAAACAAGGCTGGCAAGGGTATCGTAAGCTTTGGAGCCACCTAAAAGGTCGCCAATTTGATGCACTGTTACACATGCAATATGCCTTACGTGCTAGCGTTGCGACGTTAGGCATAAAAGCCCGATACAAATTAGGCTTTGATGCAGTGAGAAGCCAAGATTTCCAAACATGGTTTACCAACGTCAAAGTGCCTTCGCCATCAACACCACACGTGCTTGATGGGTTACTGGCTTTTGGTCATACCTTGGGTGTGACCGATATGACGCCCACTTGGCAGCTATCTTACTCACAGCAAGACGGTGAATGGGCCAAAGCACAGCTAAACTCGACTAAGCGCAATTTGATTATGGTTCCCGGCGCAAGTAAGGCCTATAAAAACTGGACAGCAACAGGCTATGCACAATTAGTGGATTACGCGGCAGCTCATGATTTCAACGTCATTATTGCTGGCAGTCCATCACCGGTTGAAACCCAGCTGTGCGATGCTGTGTTAGCGCAAATTCAAAGCCCAGTGACTAATTTGGTGGGCAAAAGCTCGATTAAGCAGATGTTAGCCTTATTGGATAAAGCAGATTTAGTGATTGCTCCAGATACTGGCCCAACCCACATGGCGAATGCGATGGGAACTCCGGTGATAGGTCTCTATGCTCACCATAATCCTGAACGAACTGGCCCGTACTGTTTTCGTCATTATGTTGTTTCGGCCTATCAAGAAGCGATAGCCATAGAACACCCTAATACGCCACTCGAAGAGCTTGATTGGCGGACACGAGTCAAAGATGAACGAGCCATGGAAAGAATATCCGTAGAGCAGGTCAAAGCAATGTTTGACAAGGTTATGCAAGACTTGTGGCGATAAAATCGCTAATATTGCCGACCAATCTCCATGCCTTGGCGGGCTTTTCACTGGAAATTAGAGAGAATAAAAATGATTACAGGCATTGTCATTACACTGAATGAATCAAAGAACATCAAAGAGTGTATTGAATCACTCCAGACCGTTTGCTCTGAAGTAATTATTGTGGATTCATTAAGTACCGATGCAACTCAAGAAATTGCCCGTGAAATGGGAGCGATTGTGGTTGAGCAATCCTACTTAGGCGACGGTTTTCAAAAAAACGTGGGTCTTCCGCACGCAAGTAATGATTGGGTTCTGAGCATTGATGCCGATGAACGCTTAACTCCAGAAGCCATTGAGCAGATCAAAAAACTCGATCTTACTCATACCGAGCATGATGCGTTTGCTTTTCGCCGCCGCAATTACATTGGTAGCCGCTGGATTAAACAGTGCGGTTGGTATCCTGACTACTGTATTCGTCTCTATAATCGTCAGAAAACCAAATTCTCTGAAGTGAAACAGCACGCATCTGTTCAGGCCAGCAATCCGAAACATTTAAACTGTGACTTAATCCACTACTCATTTGAGAATCTTGGCCAACTGTTTGCTAAGCCAGGACGCAACTTTAGTGGTCGCGCAGCCAAAATCATGTACCAAAAAGGCAAACGCGCAACCGCATTGTCTCCTTTTACCCACGGTTTAAGCGCCTTCTTTCGTAAATACATTCTACAACGTGGGTTTCTCGGTGGTGTTGATGGCATGACAGTCGCATTGAGTTCTGCAGTGAATAGTTATCTGAAATACGCAAAACTACTTGAATATCAACGTGATCCTAAAGTCCTCGCCCAAGAAGACTTTAATAAAGTTTGGTAAACCCAATGAAGATTTGTCACGTCAATCTGGCGTCTGGTTATCATGGTGGTGAAAACCAAACCTTGCAGCTGATTAAGCAACAAATCGCGATGGGATATGAACTGACTGTCGTCGCCAATCCCAAAAGCCCTTTTGCGGAAGCCATTCGGCAATTGGATTGTCGCTTGGTGTTAGCCACGCATTATTTGCGCTCTCATCGCCGCGATATCACTCAGGATTGTCAGCTCATTCATGTCCATGAGGGGCGAGCAATTTATTGGGCGTGGCTACAGCATTTACTGTTTAAGATTCCGTATATTGTGACGCGTCGAATCGATAACGTGATGAAAAAGAAATGGTTAGCGACACAGGCTTATTCAAATGCCAATGCGGTGATTGGGTTAAGCAGTGACATAGTACAAAAAGTGCATGACGCTTACCCGAATATTCAGACATTTAAAATACCCAGCTCTCCGGTTACCTATCCGGTTGATGCTGTCGCTTTAGAGAAAATTCAAACGCAATTTTCCGGAAAATTTCTCGTGATTCACGCAGCCAATATGCTGAAACACAAGGGGTTTGATGTGACTATTGGTGCAGCAAAACTGCTAGAAAAGACACATCCAGATATCCATTTTGCTCTACTCGGTGATGGCAAAGAACGAGCTGACTTAGAACAGCAAGCAGGCTCTCTCTCCAATCTGACCTTTATGGGCAAACAGAGCAATATGGGAACTTGGTTTGCTGCGGCAGATATGCAAGTTCATCCTTCTTATACTGAAGGTTTAGGCTCTGTCATCTTAGAAGGTTTACACAGCGGATTACCCGTTGCAGCCAGTCGCGCAGGAGGTATTCCAGATATTATTGAAGACCACGTATCTGGTCTGCTTATTGAACCAGGTAATTATCAAGCATTAGCCGATGCTATTCTGACTATCAAAGAGGATGCTCAGTTACGTGAAACATTGGCGACAGGTGCTTTAGAAAAGCTGCAGGAGTTTAGGATCGAACATACTGCGAAGCTTTATCAGGACATTTACGAAAGAATTGACTCATTATGATTAAGAAAGTCGTTTATCCGGGTACCTTTGACCCATTGACCAACGGTCATCTCGATATCATTCAACGTGTCGCTAATCTTTTTGATGATGTGGTGATTGGTATTGCCGCAAGCCCTTCTAAAAAGACCATGTTCACTTTAGAAGAACGCGTAGAGCAAGCGACCGAAGTGACCAAGCATATGCCAAATGTTTCAGTGAAAGGTTTCTCTGGTCTACTGATCGATTTTGTAAAGCAAGAAAAAGCGGATGTATTGATTCGCGGCTTGCGCACTACGATCGATTTTGAGTATGAGTTTGGTCTAACTAACATGTATCGTCATCTGCAACCCAATTTAGAAAGCATTTTCCTTACGCCGACTGAACAATACATGTTTCTTTCATCGACCATTGTGAGAGAAGTAGCCATCCACGGTGGTGATATCCGCTCTTTTGTCCCTGAGTTCATTGCGGAGGCAATCGAGAAAAAGGTGCAATCATGATTGACCTAACCCATGCAAACATCATCGGGAAGGGCTCAGAACGAATCTGTTATCAACATCCAGAGTTCCCCGACCGATGCATCAAAGTCCGTTATCACCAAAAACGCAGAGTCGATGAAAGTGTGCGTGAGTATCGCTATGCACGTCGCTATCTTGCGAATAAAGAGGCACCTGTCGCGAAACCTCTTGAATGGGTTGAGACCAATCAAGGCCCAGGTTTAGTCTGCGAATTAGTGTTAGAACAAGATGGCAGTGTGGCGAATAACTTACTGACATTATTAGACAGTGATATCTCGTTGGATATGAGTAAGATTCGCGATGCGGCCATTCGCTTTCGCGACAGAATGTTAGCAGTACCGGTTTCTGTAACGGATTTACGTTTACAAAACATCTGCTTACGATCTAATGCTCTTGGAGAATACGAACTCATTTTGATTGATGGTATCGGGTTCGCCAACTTTATCAAAGTGGGGATTCTTTTCCCAACCTATACCTATAAGCAGACCCTAAAACGCATCAATCGTGCTTTTCAACATATTCTCACTTCGTAAAAGAGTATTAACTAAAATACTCTTCTATCGATTGCTTTTCATTTGATAGGCTTTTTTAGTTTGTACTGTTAGTTTTTATAGTAGCCACCACTTTAGCCATACCTACAACTTTATTGACAGGTATGGTTTCTATGCTCTTTTGGTCGGAGTCAGGAGTTACTGCACATGAGTTATCATGGCTTAAAAACCATTCCTGAATAACATGGTATGGGGAGACACCGTCAATCCAACCAAATAACACCACCATTGGAACTTTACTCATTTGGAATATATGTCCAGGGCCACAATCATTCGATAATGCAAGTACACTTTGTGAAGCCAACTCAACCAGTTGTTTTACGTTAGGTTGTTTGTGAATGCACACAGGGATAGCACCAATACTCTCTGGAATTTGGCTTAGGTATTCCTCTTCTTGAGGACCTAAGACAATGTTGACCTGCTTTATTTTGTTCCTCATCTGCTCATCACAAACCAGCAATTCTGCCGCTTTAATATAATGCCCAATCGGCCATTTTTTCGGATGAGAGCTTCCCCCTGGAAGCAATGTAAGCGCATTAGGGCGTTGGTCAGACGCAGGAATTAGGGTTCGAATAATATCCGTTTTGTATTGGCTATCGGTCACATCGTTTAATAAGGATAAGTACGCCACCGCTGGGTACATGGTGCATTTGTCAAACACCACATTTTTTCGGTAATAAAGATCATGGAAACGATTGGTTGTATAAGCATACTTGTTGCTCATACCACTGAGAGCGCAACTTAAATGGATACGCCCACTGGTTCGTCTTAAATTAAATAAAAGATCATACCCACCCGATTTGAGCAGTGACGCTAACCGCACTGGTGAGACTTTTCTATCTGAGATGATTTGGTCGACACAACCATTAAAAAGCAGGACTTGGCTCGTTTGTTGAGACGTAAATAACGTGATATGGCAATCTGGGTAGTGCTGCTTCAATGCAATAAAAAAAGGTAATTGCAATACGGTATTACCAAAACACTTACGACCAACGTTGAAAATCGCTATTTTTGTCATAGTTTTCTATTTCTCTACCATTAGATTTTCATTTGCACGCGCAATGACGTTTGTATGACATCTCATAATTCTATCTGAAAAACTTTAACTATGAGCTAATTAGGTCGCAAATTATTACAAATAAATGAAAGAAAATAAATGGACGAAAGCACCATTGAAGATGCAGGTGCTTTCAAATAGTTAGGCAATAAACAACGGAATTATTCTGATTCGGTGTTATTCAATTTTTCGAATAAAACCGCTTTTCGTTGCGCAAACAACTCACTGCTCATGTAAGACGATAGGTAGGTTTGTTTTGAAACATACGCATTTTCAAATGCCGGAAACGGGTCTTTGGTTAATGCATAACTGTTTGTCATTCTGCCGTCTTCATCGTTACGAAGATAAATAGTCAATTGCTCTGCTGACAGATGTTTCGCCAAAGCTTGATAAAAGAAATATCCCATTGAAAAATAAGGCATAAACCCAAAAACCTCTGCTCTTTCCGATACAGAGCCATCGAGTGGCTTCTGTTTTTCATCTTCTGTAATCACTTTTTCCAATAGAGGGACTTTGCCGGAAATAAACAAGGTCAATTGGCGTGGTTTCGTCAAATAGCCAATATACTGCTTTAGAACATCATTAATGATCGGTGACCCTTTAGGTGCAGCAATAAACCATACTTCAATTGGACGAGTTGGGTTGTTCTTTTGCTTGAAATTAAACAGATTACACGGAGCTAATGCTGTTGGTAACCACTCACTCAATGGCTTTAAGCAGAATGTTGTTGCATCCACCCAAATACCACCGTAACGACTAAGTAGATATAACCGCAAAATATCCGCTTTAATCGGCAGCAAACATCTTACCGATGTGTTTCTGAATGCTTGAAGTAAATCGAATCCGAGGTATTCGTGAATATTACTGTTATCGAGCAACCTTACTTCATAGTCTGGGTTCATTTTCTGCCAAGACATCACGCCGAGCTTGACCACCTCAGGGGCATTATCAAACCCAGAATGCCAGAACATCCAGACAATTTTGGGTAAATAGTTCGATGAGGATACAGCGGCCGTCGGCTCAAGAAGTTTGGCGACCGCATCATCGGCCAATTTCTTGATTTCAGCCTGGGTCTTTGCCGAGTGAAAACTATGCTCAACGTTAATATCTGAAAGATGGTTGTACAATCTGTTCAAAAAATTAGACTGTTTTCTCAGAGCGCCAAATTTTCTATCAAGTGACTTTGCGAGCTTAGGAAATTTCATGATTTCATAACTATAAGTAAGAAAAGAACTTAAGCTATGTTACCAAAAAGTCTGGAAAGTGGATATCTTAGCGATGCTCTTTCAGTTGATGATAGGAACATCAACTGAAAGAAATAAACGATGAAGTTTAATCGGTTTTTAGCAGTGGTAATACTCTTTATACCAATCGACAAAGGCTTGAACGCCTTCTTTGACTTTCACCTGTGGTCGATAATCGATCGCTTCAAACAAATCTTCGGTATCGGCATAAGTGGCATACACATCACCAGGCTGCATCGGCATAAAGTTTTTCTTCGCTTCAACACCTAATGACTCTTCCAGAGCTTCAATATAATCCATCAGTTTTACTGGGCTACCATGACCAATATTGTAAATCCGATAAGGTGCTGAACTGTTGGCTGGCGATCCTTCCTCAACACTCCAATTCTCTTGGCGAGTAGGGATAACATCTTGAATACGTAGAATGCCTTCAACGATATCATCGATATAAGTGAAGTCGCGCTGCATGTCACCATTGTTGTAGACGTCAATCGCCTCACCTTTGACAATCGCATTGGTGAATTTGAACAGAGCCATATCTGGACGTCCCCACGGGCCATAAACTGTAAAAAAGCGTAGGCCTGTCGTTGGCAAGTTATACAGATGAGAATAACTGTGGGCCATCATCTCATTGGCTTTTTTGGTTGCCGCATAAAGAGATACTGGGTGATCCACAGAATCAGAGGTATCAAATGGCATCTTGCGATTTAAACCATAAACAGAGCTAGAAGAGGCATACACCAAATGCTGCACTTTGTTGTGGCGGCAACCTTCCAGAATCGTTAAGTGTCCCACTAGGTTACTATCGGCATACGCCATTGGATTTTCAATGGAATAACGCACACCTGCTTGAGCCGCAAGGTGAATAACACGATGAAATTGCTCGGTAGCAAATAGCGCAGCAATTCCTTCTCTATCGGCAAGATCCAATTCTTTAAAGGTAAAGAGTTCATGCTCAATGCGTTTTAAGCGATCCATCTTAAGAGAAACTGGGTAGTAATCGTTTAAGTTATCGATTCCTACTACTTGGTGACCTAACGTACAGAGACGCTGAACAACAGCAGAACCAATAAAACCAGCCGCACCAGTCACCAAATACTTCATGAAAAATCCCTCTCAAAAGTTACCACTAATGGTTCATCGTTGGCACACACGGCAAAAAAAGGTATTTCTTTGTCCGATTTTTTGCTCTGCTATCTCAGATTCGCATTCTGGGCATGGCTGACCAGCTTTTCCGTAGACTCGCAACTCTTGGGCAAAATACCCAGGTTTACCATCTGCTTGAGCAAAATCTTTCAAGGTAGTTCCACCTTGTTTAATCGAATGGGCCAATACCGCTTTGATTTCTTGCACTAAGGTTTGCCACTCGGTTTGGCTTAAAGAACCGGCTTCTCTATAAGGCAAAATGTGCGAAGTAAACAGCGACTCGTTCGCGTAGATATTGCCAACACCAACCACCATTTTGTTATCCATAATAAACTGCTTAATCGTCACGCGCTTGTTCTTCGCTCGTTCTATCATATAGTCAGCAGTAAAATCATGGCTTAATGGTTCCGGTCCAAGATTGGCGAGTACCGCATGTTCTTGACCATTATCACACCATAACCACGCACCAAACCGGCGCGGATCGTTATAACGTAAAACTTTGCCATTACTCATAAAGAGATCAACGTGATCATGTTTACCAGGAGCCATCGGCGCATCGAGTACCCGTAAAGAACCGGACATGCCTAAATGCACAATCGCAGTCCCCACGTCTGTTGATAGTAATAGGTATTTTGCTCGACGTGAAATATTGCGAATCACCTGCCCTTCAAGCTTTTTCAAGTCGTAAGGAATCTCCCATCTGAGTTTGGGCGTTCTCACTTCGATGGATTTCACTTTCACTCCAACTAAGTAAGGTGAAATACCTTGGCGGCTAACTTCAACTTCAGGCAATTCTGGCATTGTATATCCTTAGGCAAAAACACATACCGATGTAAACACAACAGTGCACAACTATTTAGCTTGATGAGGAATGATATAACTTTTCGCTACAGAAATCGCAACCCATTGACCTTGCCAAGTATTAAAAAGCCAAAACTTATCAGACTGATAGTAGGTGACCCTTTGTGGTTCTTCCTGACCTTGATACCACACTTCCACCGTTGCAGGATTACCTAGTTTGGTTTCGAGTGATTTCATGGTCTTGTCATCAATAATTGTACCTTTGAGCTCTTGCCAATGTGCGACAAGCTCATTTGGTGTGATAGAGAGTGTTTGACTCGCTTGCCACTCTCCCTGAGAGTTTTTGGTTAACGAAAACTGGGCAAAGTTAAGCTGCTGGAGAGGCTTATCATGATTAAGTACATAAGGATAAGTGGATACCTCTGCTTTAGGTGGATCGAGCAAGTAGGCTTTGATGAATGTGGGCAAATTAAGAACACCAATAAATACAATCACCAAAACAATCATAATATTGTTCCAGCGGCGTCGTCTTGATGGTGATACACGCATGGGGAATCCTCGCTCCTAAACACAGCCATACGTCTTTGAATTGGATAATGTTCACGACAGACGTACTGCCTGAAACTATAGCGAAAGGTAAAGAGTGAAGTCCAGATAATAAAAAACCCAACCGTAAGGCTGGGTTTTTTTACACACTCTGTAAAGAGGCTTTAACCAATTACTTGATTTTAGCTTCTTTGTACACAACGTGCTGGCGAACTACTGGATCAAATTTTTTGATCTCAAATTTGCCTGGCATGTTACGTTTGTTTTTGTCAGTAGTGTAGAAGTGGCCAGTACCTGCTGAAGATACTAGGCGGATTTTCTCACGAATGCCTTTTGCCATGGTCTATTTCCTCTTAAACGTTTTCGCCGTTTGCACGCATATCAGCAAGAACAGCATCGATGCCTTTCTTGTCGATGATACGCATGCCTTTAGCAGATAGGCGTAATTTAACAAAACGTTTTTCGCTCTCTACCCAGAAACGATGAGTTTGTAGGTTCGGCAGAAAACGACGCTTAGTAGCATTTTTTGCGTGTGAACGGTTATTACCCGTTGCTGGACGCTTACCAGTTACTTGGCATACTCGGGACATGAATGTCTTCTCCAAATCGTTTCAGCTCGATATCAACCTTGCTTGGCCGAACCTCGTTCAGAGGTAAAAACCATTATGGTAAATCCATACAAGGCTATCAAAGGTCGCGCATTATACTAACTTGCCATGCATTGCTCAAGACCCGAACAGATCCTTTTTGCAGGATTCACTGATCTTTTTTCTCTGGCGAGCTGAGTTGGGGTTTAAAAATGTTTGCGAATAGTATCAGATTTTAGCCAACTAACAAGGGAAAAAGTAATAGAGTCACATAAGCTAATACTATGACGCGCTTTACAAAGTTAATTATATCGCTACCAAAATGGAGATTATCTGCCAAGCTCGTTGTTTTTTAGGATTTATTTAGCCTAACTCCAACATTTTTTTGGCTACAGATTTTTAGTTTGTTGAAAAAAACGCCACTTAGAATGACTGTTATTACTGGGGTTAACGGTGGGATAGTCTCCGATTTTTTGTAAAAATTCCCTCTTTTATAACCAGATCTTTAATCCTTAGTGATATGGATAAATTTGATCATGAAAATTTTCAGAATTTTTCGTAGAAATTTTTTGTTTCGGTTAGATTTTAATCATTCCATTCTTTTTTATTTAAATCCAACCGCGTTCAACAAATGAGATAACTTCTCCATCCCCAACCACGAAATGATCTAATACCCGAATATCCACTAATGAAAGCGCGTCAATTAACCGAGTCGTAATGCGGCGATCGGCTTGGCTCGGCTCAGCAATACCTGATGGGTGGTTATGAGCCAAAATAACTGCAGCGGCATTATGGTGCAGCGCACGCTTCACCACTTCTCTCGGATAAACAGAGGCGGAATCAATAGTACCTTCAAAGAGAATCTCATCTTGGATGACTCGATGCTGATTATCGAGAAACAGCAAATAGAAGGCTTCTCGTTGGCGATCGCGCAGTACGCTGGAAAGATAGAGCTTGGTTTGTTCAGGGCTAGTCAAAGCGTCACCCCGTTGCAAGGTTTCCGCGAGAAAGCGCTGCGTCATCTCCACTACCGCTTGGAGTTGGACAAACTTTGCAACCCCCAAGCCTTTACGTAAACAAAATTGTTCTTGAGAAGCACAGAAGAGCGCGCGAAGTGAGCCAAAATCATTCAGTAAGTGATCGGCCAACGTTAGCACATTCATGCCCGGCGTTCCTGTGCGTAAAAAAATGGCCAATAACTCAGCATCAGATAATGAATGAGCGCCTCGCTTAAGCAATTTTTCCCGTGGAAGCGAATCGCTGGGCAACTGTTTTAATTTCATAAAAAAGGGCTCCTTAAAAAGAAGCCCTATCAGGACAAAAATATGCTAGAAGCTCAATGACACCTGGCGATCCTTTCGAGTCACTTCACTTAACTTAGATCTTAAAGTGTCCGACCAATGCACTCATTTCATTCCCTGAGGCGGCAAGCGATTCACCAATCTCGACCGACTGATGCACACCCTCACCTAATTCATTGACGATTTGCTGAATGTGAACCAAGTTTTGATTAATGTCTTCCGCCACTAAGCTTTGCTCTTCAGCTGCGGAGGCGGTTTGGATACCCATTTCTTGAATCGTGCTCACGACTTGTGCGATCCCCGATAAACTGCTGCGAATCGCTTGAGAATCCTTAGCTGTTTGCTCACCACGCTCTTGGCTCACCTGCATACTCTTCACTGCTTTTTCTACACCGTGATTTAGTGTACCTAACATATCACCGATTTCTTGGGTACTGACTTGCGTCCTTCCCGCAAGAGAACGCACCTCATCTGCAACCACAGCAAAACCTCTTCCTTGCTCACCTGCACGCGCCGCTTCAATTGCGGCATTAAGAGCAAGCAAATTGGTTTGCTCAGCAATATCACCGATCACACTGAGAATCTTGGTAATTTGGCTTGCTTGCGCACTCAATTCAGCAATCGCATCCGATGTGGTATTGACCTCTTTGACTAACGCATCGATACCTTTGACGGCATCATTTACTTCATGTTGTGCTGCCGATATTTGCTCGTTGGCTGATTCAATCGCATGTGCCGTAGAGTTGGTGTTCTGTGCCACTTCTCGCGCAGTGGCACTCATTTCGGTCACGGCCGTCACGACTTTATCGGTTTCTAAGCTGTGCTCGCTCATCTGTTGATTGGCTTGAGCATTTTGTTGATTGAGTGATACCACCGCTTGCGCGATGCCTGTTTCAGCGCGACTTACTTCTTTGATCATCGAGTGAATTTTATCCATAAACTGGTTAAAGGCTCGCGCAGCATCACCAATTTCATCTTGGCTTTCTACGGCTAAACGAGCGGTTAAATCTCCCTCACCTGTTGCTACATCTTGTAAAGATTCAGCAATGTGTTTTAGTGGTTTAACGCCACGGGATATTATCCAGCTCACCACAATAATCGTAATGATTAAACCGAACACAGATAAGCCAATCGCATACCAAGTTTGAGAATAAAGCTGCGCTTCTCGGTTCGCACGATAGGAGGCTACTTGATGGTCGATATCATCGATATAGACGCCCGTCCCTAAAATCCAATCCCACTTAGATAGATATTGTTGATAACCCAATTTTTGTACTGCTTTATGTAACGAGGGCTTATTCCAAGAGAACTCAAGGTAACCATCACCTTCTTTGGCGGTTTTGATAATCTCTTGAATCACCAGTAAACCATTTTCATCTTTTAGCCCGTATAGGTTTTTGCCCTCTAAACTCACATTCATCCCATGCAATACCGTGACACCTTGCGAGTTATAGCCAAAGAAATAGCCATCTTCACCAAATCGCATCGCCTTGAGTATTTGTTTTGCCAGTGCCTGGTTTTCACCATGCTGATCGGCATCGTATAAAGGTTTCACTGCTGTGACGCCCATCAGAATGTAAGATTTCAGTTCCGCTTTGCGCGTTTCAATAAGGTCATGACGATATTGCGTTAACTCTTGCTCTAGATTTTGCACGCCACTGCGATAAAACACCCATGTGACAATCGAAGTGATGATCACCAGCGGAATAACGGTCAACAGCAGCAATTTGGTCTTACTTCGTAACGAGATCGCCATACAATTTCCTTTGAATTCTCTGTTCTTATTATGTCCTTACGATAGCGGTGAGCTAAGGAAGGTAGCAGCGTTTCGTTGCAACAGGCGTGAATCGGCTCAAATGCAACGAGTTGTTTATAAGTAACTATCTCACATTCGAGATTCAATAAGGTTGACGTCGTTTATGTTTTACTCAATTAGCGATCTTTTTTGTTTTCTGATGAGGAGTTAGCCTGGCTCTGACATATTTTGGGAGTTGTGCTAGCATAGCGCTCAGAATTTTTGAGGAACCCAGAATGCAAACATTAGCAGGAAAGAAAATTCTGCTTGGTATCAGCGGCGGTATCGCTGCTTACAAATGTGCAGAGTTAACACGCCGCCTGATTGAACGCGGTGCAGAAGTCCGCGTGGTTATGACCAAAGCAGCGGAAGCCTTTATCACTCCATTAACCATGCAAGCGGTATCAGGAAAACCTGTTTCTGATAGCTTATTTGATCCTGCAGCGGAAGCGTCCATGGGTCACATTGAGCTCGCGAAATGGGCAGACCTAGTGCTACTCGCACCAGCAACAGCTGACTTAATTGCGCGTGTCAGTGCGGGGATGGGCAATGACCTATTATCGACGTTAGTGCTTGCAACGGATGCGCCAGTGGTTGTCTCTCCTGCGATGAATCAGCAGATGTATCGCAATGTGGCAACGCAAGAGAATCTCGCAACACTCACTCGCCGCGGTTACACCATTTGGGGTCCTGATGCCGGTGAACAAGCGTGTGGTGATGTAGGTCCTGGTCGTATGCTCGATCCAATGGAATTAGTCCATCGCTGTGAGGCCTTTTTCGGCCCAAAGCCTCTTGACGGAAAAAGTGTGTTGCTCACGGCTGGCCCAACTCGTGAAGCGCTCGATCCCGTTCGTTACCTGTCGAACCACAGTTCAGGCAAAATGGGCTTTGCCATTGCAGAGGCAGCGGCAAACCTAGGTGCCAAAGTCACACTTATCGCAGGTCCAGTGTCTCTTGCAACCCCGGCTGGAGTGCAGCGCATAGATGTCATCTCGGCAGTCGACATGCACCAAGCGGTGATGAATCATGCCGCATCGTACGATATTTTCATCGGCTGCGCCGCAGTGGCGGATTATCGCCCTGAGTCGATTGCTGAGCACAAAATCAAAAAAACCGACGAGAATGATAACCTTGTCATTACTATGGTAAAAAATCCTGATATCGTTGCCTCCGTTGGTGCGATGACAGAAAACCGACCGTTTACGGTTGGCTTTGCTGCAGAAACGCAGGACGTAGAAAAATACGCTCGCAGCAAATTGCTTAAGAAAAATCTCGACATGATTTGTGCGAACGATGTTTCTATTGCAGGTCAGGGGTTCAATAGTAACGATAACGCGCTCACCATTTATGGTCGTGATTGTGAGCAAAGCTTGCCTTTAGCAAGTAAAGCACAACTCGCGCAGTCCCTGATGCTATTAATTAATAACAAGCTTTAGAGTAACAGCGCAGGACGTATTGAGCTCAATACGTCCTATCAACGATCAAAGTTCTCAAGATAACGTAGTGGTAAGCATAAGGAAAAATCGGGTTATGGCCGGCACTAAGAAATCGAATCGTCGTGAAGAAATTCTCCAAGCCTTAGCTGAGATGTTGGAGTCACATGAAGGTGCATCGCGCATCACAACCGCCAAACTGGCAAAACAAGTCGGTGTATCCGAAGCGGCTCTTTATCGCCATTTTCCAAGCAAAGCCCGCATGTTTGAAGGGCTCATAGAATTCATCGAAGAGTCGTTAATGACCCGAATTAACCGTATTTTTGATGAAGAAAAAGACACATTAAATCGTATCCGTCTCGTACTGCAGCTATTGCTGGTATTCGCTGAACGTAACCCAGGCTTAACACGAATACTTTCTGGTCATGCTCTAATGTTTGAAAATGAGCGCTTACGTGAACGCATTAACCAGCTTTTTGAACGGATTGAAACCTCACTACGCCAAATTTTACGTGAACGTAAAATTCGTGAAGGCAAGTCATTTCCTGTCGATGAAAGCATTCTTGCAGCACAATTGCTTGGTCAAGTAGAAGGTAGCCTCAACCGTTTTGTTCGCTCCGATTTTAAATACCTTCCTACTGAAAACTTCGACCAGTATTGGGCACTACTTAGCGCTCAACTTTTGTAAGAACCCCGAAATAGAACGAAATTTGTTCAAATTTAAGAATTCAATATGTAAGTAACACGAATGAATCAAAACGTAAATTTAGACAATCCCAAATTCACCTATGCGCTATTAGCTCCAAAGTACTGGGGAGTATGGATTGGCTTTGGCCTGCTGGCACTCTTTGTGAATGCAATGCCTTATTCATGGCTACTCGCGATGGGGAGAGGATTGGGTAAATTCTCGATGCGCTTTGCTAAAGGCCGTGTGCGCACAGCAAGACGAAATCTTGAATTGGCGTTCCCCGAGATGAGCCAGATTGAAATTGATCGCTTTGTCCTAGAGAACTTCAAAAATACGGGCGCTGGTTTGGTTGAAACCGGCATTGCTTGGTTTTGGCCGACATGCCGTTTTAAACGTCATATCATCGAGCATAACACTCAGCCTCTACGTGACTATGAAGAACAGGGTAAGGGCGTGCTTCTCTGCTGTGTCCACGCTTTGAATCTAGAGATCACGGCTCGCGCTTTCGCTGTGATTGGTTTATCTGGTTATGGTGTTTTTCGCCCACACGATAACCCAGCGTATAACTTTATTCAGTATTGGGGGCGTACTCACAATGGTAATCGCGTCGTTGACCGTAAAGATCTAAAACAGATGGTGCGTGTGATGCGTGAAGGAGACCGCCTGTTTTACTTACCTGATCATGACTATGGCAAAAAGAACGCGGCTTATGTGCCGTTATTTGCGGTAGAAGATGCCTGCACAACAACGGGGACCAGTATTTTGGCCAAACTCAGTAAGTGCGGCATTGTAATTGGCTCTGGTTTCAGAAACCAACAAGGGAAATACGACATCATGGCCGACAAAGCCATCGATGCTGATTTTCCTCAAAGAGACGCAGTTGCCGCTGCAGGTTACATGAATAAGTTTGTAGAAGAGCTTATTCTGCGCGCACCAGAACAATGGATGTGGCTGCACCGCCGCTTTAAACACGAATCCAATCCTGATTACAAAGTTGGACGCCGTTATAAATAGGCGATGACCATCGAACAAAAAAAGCGCCCTACTGGGCGCTTTGTCTTAGTGCACTTTATTCTGAATACAGAATAAACCATTCAACTTAGATCATTAAATACCGTATTGAGCACGGTACTCTTTTACTGCTTCTAGCTGCTCAGCATTGGTGCCACGCTCTTCTAGATAAGCGATCAAATCCGTTAGGCTAACAATCGAAATCACACTACAGCCAAAGTCACGTTCCACTTCTTGAATCGCTGACAATTCGCCTTTGCCTTTTTCTTGGCGGTCAATCGCCACAAGTACGCCGGCCAAATCTGCGCCATGATGTTGAATAAGGTCCATCGATTCACGAATGGCGGTACCTGCGGTAATCACATCATCAACCAGCATGATACGTCCTGCCAAAGCACTCCCCACCAAGTTGCCGCCTTCACCGTGGTCTTTCGCTTCTTTACGGTTAAAACAGTATGGTGTATCGATGTTGTGGTGATCCGCCAATGCGACTGCTGTGGTTGTCGCTATTGGAATCCCTTTATACGCAGGGCCAAATAGCACATCGAACTCAATGCCAGAATCAGCCAACGCTGCTGCATAAAAACGGCCTAGACGAGCCAAATCACTTCCGGTATTAAACAGACCAGCGTTAAAGAAATATGGGCTTTTACGTCCGGATTTCAGAGTAAACTCACCAAATTTCAGCACTTCACGCTCTAGGGCAAACTCAATAAACTCACGCTGGTACGCTTTCATTTTAATCTCTCTCTTCCTACCTAATGTGCTCTTTTGAATGTGTTCCCACCACCGGATGGCGTCCAAACCATTTCCCCCTGGTGGTGAGAAAAACGCAAAAAAATAGCCCCTTAAATAAGGAGCTATTTTAAAAACTAACTGGCCAGTGCTTCTTTTTGCACTTGAACAATATCAGCGATGCCTTTCTTGGCGCTCTCTAATAATTGCATTAACTGCTCGTGACTGAACGGTTCACCTTCTGCGGTACCCTGAATTTCAATCATCTTACCTTCTTCGGTCATCACCACATTCATATCGGTATCTGCATTAGAATCTTCAACGTACTCTAAATCACACAGAACATCGTCACCTAAAATACCTACAGAAACGGCAGCCACTAAACCTTTCATCGGGTTCTTTTTCAATTTGCCTTGTTTCACCAGCAAAGCAAACGCATCGGCCATTGCAACGCATGCACCAGTAATCGATGCAGTACGAGTGCCGCCATCCGCTTGAATCACATCACAATCAACGGTAATCATGATTTCGCCCATGACTTCAAGGTCAACCACAGCACGCAAGCTACGTGCGATCAGGCGCTGGATTTCCATCGTACGGCCGCCCTGTTTACCGTTGGTTGCTTCACGGCGTGTACGTGAATGCGTTGCACGTGGCAACATACCGTATTCAGCGGTCACCCAACCTTTACCTTGGCCTTTAAGCCAACGTGGCACGCTCTCTTCAACCGTGGCATTGCATAACACTTTAGTATTACCAAACTCGACTAATACAGAACCTTCTGCATAAGCGGTGTAATTGCGAGTGATTTTAATAGGACGAACTTGATCAGCCGCACGGTTGTTTGGACGCATATTTCTCTGCCTTAGTTGGGTGAGATGTAATCGATTGGGCGCAGATTATAGCGGAATTTCCTATCGCTTCCTACCCCATCAACTATCACTATATGGTAGAAAACCTTTTCCCTTTATCCACTCCAAATCGGTAAGCTAATTCCTTGGCCTTATTCTATGTTACTATGAGCCAAGTTTAGAAATTGCCTTTTAAGTTTGAAGCTAAGGACACATTGATGATTTACAGCATGACCGCGTATTCACGCAAAGAAGTGAAAGGTGACTGGGGCAGTGCCGTTTGGGAAATTCGTTCGGTTAACCAGCGTTATTTAGAAACCTACTTCCGTTTACCAGAGCAGTTCCGCGGTCTAGAGCCTGTGCTGCGCGAGCGTTTTCGTCAACGCTTAGCTCGCGGTAAAGTAGAATGCAGCTTGAGATTTGAAGCAAACCAAGCCGCACAAAGTGATCTGATCATTAATGAAGCACTCGCAGAGCAAGTCATTAAAGCCGCTAACCAAATCATGCATATGACTGGTGAGCTTAGCCGCATCAATCCATTCCAAGTTATGCAATGGCCAGGCGTAATGGAAACCCCTGAACAAGATATGGATGTGATCAATAAGGCTTTATTGGATGGATTCGATAGTGCAGTCACTGAGTTTATTGAAACTCGTGGTCGTGAAGGCGCGAACATGAAAGAGCTGATCGAACAACGTCTGACTGCGATTAGCGAAGAAGTCGTAAAAGTGCGCGCTCGCATGCCAGAAATTATTGATTGGCAACGTGAACGTCTAGTGACTAAGTTCGAAGAAGCAAAAGTGGAAATGGATCCAACTCGTATTGAACAAGAGATGATCCTATTAGCACAAAAATCTGACGTAGCAGAAGAGTTAGACCGCCTAGACTCTCATGTGAAAGAAGCACACAACATCCTGAAAAAAGGTGGCGCATGTGGTCGTCGCTTAGATTTCATGATGCAGGAGTTTAACCGTGAGTCGAACACGCTAGCGTCAAAATCCATCAGCACTGATATCACAGCATCTGGTGTTGAACTCAAAGTGCTTATCGAGCAAATGCGCGAGCAGATCCAGAACATCGAATAAGATTAGGATAATCGAGTTTAAAATCGAGCCCTTGTTTACAAGGGCTTTTTCTATGGGTTATTCAGAGAAAAGGAAATTCTGCTTTTTTATCTCAGAAGGTGCTATGCCATAGTGTTCTTTGAATACCCGTGAAAAATAGGAGTAGTGTTTAAATCCACACTCTTTCGCAACTTGGGTAGCTTGTTCTCCTCGATAATTTTCTGCAGATCGTAAACTTATATAATTGATTCAACTAATTTAGGAACATATGCTGCATTTAATAATTTTATAGAAATTAACAAATTAACCGTATCGTTGAATTTTATTCAGAGTAATAGCTCTAAAAATAAAAACTATCACTATTATTAGGAATAGCATCTCTCAGCGACAAAAAATTCTTCGATATCCCCAATCGCGATTGGATAACCATAAAAGTTACCTTGCGAATAAAGCTGACGACCTTTAGCAAACAGCTCTCCACCTGGACGGGATACGCCAGTTAAAATCACTTTTTCGGCGTAAGTCTTTAGCTTATCGAGAATACTCAGAGGTGCTTTCGTTTGCATAAGAGGAGAAGAAAAATCCGCATCAAGCTTAATGCCATCCCACAGCTTCAGCTTTAAAAACTGGTTATGACGTGAGTTTCTTGGATCGTAACCATCCAGCCAAAGCTCGATCCCTTGTCGTTTTAGTGCTTTGACATTAGTGATAAAGGATGGGGCTTCGCTCGAGTCGAGATAATATCCATTCAATTCCAAAATCAAATTAGCAGGACATAGCTTGACTAGCTGAGCGACAAATTCATCATTACTGAGATCTTCTGTGTCGACATTGAATGCGACTTTCTGATGGTATTGCTCAACAAACTTAGCGCCATGTTTTAACTGACATAACACAAGATTACGCATACTCCGTTCATCCATCTCAAGAAATGGATTACCGAACCCGTATTCTTCACCACGGTTGAATGACACTTCAGAGAGATATTCAAAGCAGTAAACACTCGTTCTATCAATCCCATAGACGGGTTGTAGCGAGCCCATTAAGGCAAGTAATACCTCACCACTGTCATTATAAACAACACATTCATCGTTTTGATGTTCAATAAAATGGTTCATGATTATCAGAAGAAAAGGCGCCCGTTACTCACCTGAGTAAGTGTCGGTCGACGTTAAATACACACATGATGAAATGAATTAGCAACGCGATTTGTGTTTCATTCACCTACATCAACATAGCTTTCTGTAGCATAACCCTACAAATTGTTATGTTATATCATATGGCATTGCTTACATATCATCCATAGCTACAGATGCACCATTGAGACTCTGATAGAGCAAACATGGTACAAATCGGGAACGATCCTAAACAGCCAGATGTCATTTGAACATCGAGAAAGTGTCAGAATATTGAGATACGGAATGGAGTTCCCAAAACAGGAACAATACCACTGAGTCATTGATAGATAGGTTCAAAAAAAGGAATAGAGCAGAGCATTTGATGAAAAACACCAGATTCTCCGCTCCAAATACTTAAGTAAAGATGAGGTTATTTAGCGTAGTAAGTTTCAAACTCAGCCACAGTTGGCTTACCTGAACTTGACGTAATCACAAAGTTCACTTTCTTTAAACTCACATCAGCAAAGGTGATAGTGCCCGCTGCAGTGCCAGTCGCTAATACATCACCAGTATCGTTGTTGACGACTTGCCATCCGGTAATCTGCTCTGCAAAGTCACTCGCTTCCGTAATCACAAGAGTATTGATGGTTTGTTGGCTATCCCACTTAATTGATACACGGCCAGTTTTACCTTTAGGAGCCCAATAAGTAGTGATATCACCATCACGCACATCGCCATAGCTACCATGAGATTTGCCGTTACCATCAGAGCTGGCATTCAACGATAGATTATCACCTAGCTCTTTGGTGCTGGTCGCTGTCGCAGATGAATCACTGTCATCGGTAGCCGAGCTATCCGCTGGTTCCGTTCCCGTTTCAGTGGATTGATCAGAAGCATTACTCGCTTGGGAATCAGTACTGCATGTACCCGATGAAACCGCATCGTCTTTATCATAACCCGCTGTTGCCAACACAACTGAGACGACACAATCTGCGTTATCGACATCGTAGCTGTATGGAACTGAAATTGAGGTGGTGGAAACAGGATCTGGGCCAGCAGGATGGTTGGTCGAATTATCCAACCAAGTCACGTCAATAAACTTGTTACCACTGATATCCCAATAGCCCATATCGTCGGTATAGAAAGTACCAATCGGGTTTTGCACATTTTCAAAGACATTATGTTCCGCTTTGATTTGCCCACCGATACGCGGATTCATCCCAGACTTTGAGACATTTTTATAGTAGTTGTTGTAAGCGTGTACCGTTCCATGACGTAAAAGGGGCAAGCGAGAATCGATATCCTCATAACGGTTGTGATGGAACGTAATAAAAGTATTTTCGGTATCGTTATCGCTAGAACCAATCAAACCACCACGTCCTGAATGGTGTAAATAGTTATACGACACAGTGACATATTGCACTGTCGCTTTCATATCAATCAAAGAGTCATAGCCATCTTTTTCACCGCCAGACGCTTCAAGTTCATTGTGATCAATCCAAACGTTATGCACGTTTTTCTCTAGACCAATTGAATCACCACCGTTAGAGATTGGTGAGCCAGATTTTTTCACATTACGCACGTGTACATCACGAATAATGATGTTAGACGCTTCACGCAGGTGAATACCAATCTCATCGAACAGAGCTTCACCTTTACCAATCAAAGAGATATTGCTCACCCCTTTAAATTGGATAGCAGTATCCGACGTGCTGCAACTTCCAGAAGCTTTTTCAGTGTTCGCATGATTGATAGTGCCAGTGACATAAATGATCAGCGGAGTATCATCACTCGCGCGATTACACATTGCTTCATTGATTTCTGTCCCTGTGGTGGCATACACCACTTGACCGCCTTCGCCGCCAGTTGTGCCACCGTTTAGCGAAGCATATCCCTCTACACCAGCCCAAGCATTCGGTAAAACCATCATGCCCGACGCCAATGCAGTTAAGCGAAAAATAGACTGTTTATTCATCCTGTGATCTCTACTCATTACCATCACAATTAATGGCTGACGCAAGATAAATGATAAATAACATGAATGGTTTTACGGTTACTATTTGTTGGATAAAAATCACATTACAACATTATGTTTTATATAGAAAATCACATTTACAGCATTTTGTTCTGTCATTTTTTGAGAACGATTCCAACTTCAGAATATCAGCTCTATACAACCCATAAAAAAGCCAGTCACTTGGACTGGCTTGAATATTTGAGAAGCGATTAGAAATCGTAACTTGCTGAAATCATGACTGTACGAGGAGCACCTTGTACTAGATAGTTACTGCCTGGGTAACCACCAGCAGATGCCCAATAATCTTTATCGGTCACGTTCTCAACACGTGCACGTAATGTCAGTGGTTTCTTATCTACCGTCATTTTGTAACGAGCACCTAGGTCAAAACGCGTCCAAGATGGGATTTTATTATCATTTGACTCATCAATATATTGAGAACCGGTGTAAACAGTACGGCCTTCAAAAGTCAGACCATCAACAAATGGCGTCGCCCACTCTAAGTTCAAGTTTGCGGTGACTTCAGGCACACCGATCACATTGTTGCCTTCATCAGAACCATCACTTGTTTTAACAAGTTCAGCATCGATCAACGTTACGCCACCTAACACTTTCACCTGGTCAAAGACTTGACCAAATCCAGATAGCTCAATTCCTCGGTTACGCTGCTCGCCATTGTCAGTATAAGTATTACCAGAGTAACGGTAACTAGGTTTGCTGATTTGGAATAGGCTGACGGTTGCGCCATATGAACCGTTATCGTATTTTGCACCAGTTTCGTACTGTTTAGAGCGTAATGGTGACATGACTTCACCAGCGTTGGTAACAGGCACTGCAGACCCACTTACGGTATGCGTAGTAGGAGCCGTATCACCTGGTAATAGTGACTCTGCATAGTTTGCATAAAGTGACCATTCCAACGTTGGCTGATAAACAACACCAGTGAACGGAGTTACCGCATTTTTAGCGTATTGATCGCCATTTTTCCCATTGTAATCATACGTTGTGACATCGATACGCTGATAACGTCCACCGATCGTCCATTTGACTTGATCATCGAACATGGACAACGTATCAGCCAAAGCAAGGCTGGAATAGTTGTCTCGCTCAGTCACTTCTGGATCATCCAGATCGCCACCACTGTATGCGACAGACGTTGACTGAGCAGATTGCGAATAATCATAAAGTGAACCAGCGCTGTATGAGCTAGTCATAGTATAAGCATTCGCCAATGCGGCGTGATAAGCAGAGGCTGAAAGTACGAGAGAGTGACCAATATCCCCGGTTTCAAACTCATGACGAATACCAGAGTCTGCGGAAATAATGTTGTCTTCACGTACGTTTTCATAAGCATAAATCGTGACATTTCCAGAACTGTCGGATGTTGGGTTCCCCAACAAGTTGTGTTCTTTGCCGTGGCGACCACCAACCGCTACCCACGCTGTCGTAGTGTCAGATAAATCGTACTCACCGCGAACCACTCCAAACAGTTGTTTTTCATCAGTGTAGGTCCAATCTTGAGCATAGTTTGATGATGCATTCGGTGTAGAAGGAGCACTACCACTTGGCGTTACACTTGGACGAGGACTGTCGATATGACTGTCTTGATAACCAAAGTCAGCAGATAAACGCAGTTTATCATCTTGGTGATCCCATCCAATGCTCATCGCGCCCAATTGAGTATCTTGATCATCAACACCATCTTCGCCATCACGACCAACAATGTTAATACGCAGACCATCTGATTGTTCTGCACCAAAACGGCGACTCCAATCCATCGCAGCATAACCTTGACCACCGGTTTGGGTACCCAATGTAACTCGGTTTAGCGGTTCACTGCCGGCACGCTTAGGAACGATATTCACCAATCCACCAATCGCACTGCCACCAGGCGCGGCACCATTGAGGAAGGTATTAGCACCACGGAACACTTCAACACGTTCCATCATTTCTGCGGCAACAAACTGGCGTGGCAAAATACCGTAGACGCCATTTAGCGTCATATCATCTGAGTAAACGTTAAAGCCACGAATCATGTACAGTTCTTGGAAGTTACCAAAGCCCTTAGCAACACGTACTGTTGGGTCGTTTTGCAAAACATCCGCAACACTTTTCGCTTGTTGATCTGCGATTAACTGAGATGTGTAACTGGTTGTGGAAAATGGCGAGTCCATCATGTCCACATTACCTAACAATCCAGCGCGACTCGCGCGAGCTACCTGACCACCCTGATATTCGCCACCAATATCAACTTGTGAACCGTGAACCGTAATGGTTTCTACCTGATCACTTGAAGACGTTGTTTTATCTGTAGTTGCATCCGCCGCTTGAGCAGAAACGGTTGAACCGAGAGAAAGCGCCATAAGCACTCCCATCCCGACACGAGATAGACGAAAAGATGACATGGTAACCCCTGCTTGAGAATAATTATGAATGAATTGTTAATAATAATAATTTGTATTACCAATTATATTAATGGTAATGAGAATGGTTTTCAACAATGCAACATGTAGAATAACCACGCATTATCAATGGGATAAGAACGCTGAGCATAAAATAGGTAGGATTTATGGAACCGCAAAAAAAACAAAAGGAGAAACAGTCCGTGTTTCTCCTTTTTATCTGGGGATTAAAACGCTAATCGCTGCCGAACACGATTAAATATCAGCAGTCCTAAGAAGTATAGCGCACCTATAATCGCAACGAGGGTTCCTGCCGCAATTTGGTTCGGATAAAGCATGACTTGCCCCAACCAATCCGCCCACAACATAGCCGTTGCACCAATCAAACTGCCTAATAACAGCTGTGACCGCGAGTGCTGCGCCCCCAGCATTCGCGCTAGGTGCGGCGCCACTAAGCCAACAAAGGAAACAGGTCCCATGGTGGCAGTGACCACAGCACACAAAAGGGCCACTAACGTGAGCAATAACAATGACATTAACGAGGTATTCAGACCGCGAGCTTGAGCAAATTCACGGCTAATCGACAGTAATGTTAAACCGCGCGATGACGCTAAACTCAGCACCAACATGACCGCAATTAGCCCAACCAATAGCAGTGCTTGCGAACCCGTCACACGATAGGTTGACCCCGCCAACCATTGCAGTATTTGGTAGCTATCTTGGTTGCCTTTCGCCAAACAGAACTGCACAAACGCCTGCAGTAAAGCGGAAAGAGCAATACCAGTTAAAATCACACTTGAGGGCGCATATTGATGGCGTCGACCAAGGAACAACATAATGGCCAATACCACCATACTGCCTACTAACGCTGTGCCCCACTGCATAGACAACAGTGATTGACCAAAGAACAAGCTTGAGAACACTAAAGCGAAAGTCGCACCAGAGGAAACCCCTAAAATATCTGGGCTGGCGAGCGGGTTGTAGATCATCCGCTGTAAAATCGTGCCAGCTAACGCCAAGCCAATACCGGTTCCTATTGCCGTCAGTGCCCGTGGCCAACGCAGTATCCATTGATATTCTGACGGTAGCGCCACCTGCCACGTGGCATCACTAGGTTGCACCATGAAATAACAAAGTGCGCCCACCACAAAAAGAGCGATGAATAACGTCACTAATCGCCAACTCATTGCGCTTAGTGACCCCGGTAATTGCACAGCTAGCCCATCTTGGGCTTTCAGTTTACGACGGCTAAACCAAATCAATGCTGGAGCACCAATGGCTGCGGCTGTTACACCGCTAGGTACTACTTGTCCAAGCCACATGCTCATCGACTGGGCCAAAATATCGGTCACTAACAGCAGTAGCGCACCGAAAACCAAGCTGCCAAGCAGTTCTTGTTGCGGCGTTCTGGCGCCAAGAGCACGAACAAAGTTTGGTGTGAGAAGGCCAACAAATCCAATCAGTCCTACAGCAGTAATTGAAGCCGATACCAGCCATATACCAACGATCATTAAAATGAAGAAAGCCGGAATGACTGACAAACCGCGAGCTTGTGCCCCTTCGTGACCAAGGCGTAATAGCGTCAAAATACGCGGAGCAAAAATTAAGAGTAAAACTGCCGGTAGCAAACGTGGCCACAACCACTCAATCCACTCCCAACCATTTTGTGCCAAATCGCCAGCGCCCCACATAAAGACGTTTTGCGCGTATTCTTGATGCAACAAAACTACTGCGCTAGCGATAGCACCCAGCAGAATGTTGATCACCATACCGGAGATAACCAACGGCAAACCAGTCATGTTTTCCATGCCAGCGATCAACAAAATCAAACCAAACGCAATCAAAGAGCCAGCCATCGCAACAATCGCACTGGAATCTTTCGCCGCTTCAGGCCACCAGATATTTAAAATGATCAATCCCAACCATGCACCAGATGAGGTTCCCATGGTTAATGGTGACGTGAGCGAGTTTTGCGTCAACTGCTGCATCAAACTACCAACCAGACCCAGCATAGCGCCGACCATTAATGTCATGACCGCTCGGGGCAATTGGGCATAGACAAAATTGAAATCATTAAACGATTCTGCATCTTGCGGATTCATCAGCAGATGCCATTGAGTAAACCAAGGTAAGGCTTGCTGAATCTGTACACTGGCTAGGGTGGCACACAAGACCAACATCACCCCAACACTGAGTGTTTTCCAATTCATGATTGCGGCGCCATCTTCAATAAGCTGTCGGTAAAGGCTTCAGCAGTGAACATCAAAGACATCGCACCGCCGTAACTCCACACCGATTCAACCGACTGGATGTGATGATTGCGCACAAAAGGCATAGCACGCCACAAAAAGGACTTTTGCAGTTCTTTTTCTTGGGCAAATGGCAGAATGTAGAGCACATAGCCTTGAGTCACATGCTGCAGATCAGCAATCGGCTTTTGCGTGATACCCCATTTGGCTGGAGGCAGGGGCATGGCATTGGTTAAACCGAGCTTCGTTAAAACATAATCAGCCATGGAGTTTTGCGTATAAATAAAGGTTGATGTCATATTGGCAAAACGCATGGTGACCACTGATGGTAGTTTAGGTCCAAAATGGTCATGCAATTGGGCTTTAAGCTCAGTAAAGCGCTGATCCATCTGCTCAAGCTTCTGTTTAGCAACCGCTTCTTTACCCAACAGATGAGCAAGCTGTTTAAATTCTTTGATCGCCACTTCACCTTGGTTGTCTTGCTCAGAAAAATTGGCATACAGCAAGACTGGCGCAATTTGCTGTAACCGTGGCATCAGCTCTTTTTGTGCATCAGAGATTAAAATCACATCAGGCTTTAACTGAGCGATTTTTTCTAAATTAGGTTCTGCTCGAGTCCCTACACTCTCAGTGCTGTCAGGAATCTCTGGTTTGACAACCCAATCTTTATAGGAATCGATATCCGTAGCAGTAATGGGCGTAACACCCAACTCAATAACTTGCTCTAGAATATCCCAGTTTAAAGCCGCAACTCGCTTCGGAATACCAGGCAATGTATGTTGACCAAGGCTATCGGTAACGGTAATAGGCGCAGCAAAGACTTGAGCACTCAGAACCATAGAACAGCACAGCAACATCATACGGATGGAGAGTTTTTTCATTACGCGCATACTATCGCTACCTTGTTCGTGGTTGAATCATCCGCAGGACGAGGGTGAGGAATCAGTCTAATCGGTGTTTGATACAGATCGGATAAGCGTTCTTCATCATTGAGCTCATCGGCAGCGCCAGAAAACGCAATACGCCCCTGCTTCAAGGCAACAATATGAGTGGCGTAACGCAAGGCTAAGTTAAGGTCATGCAAAATAACGATAATGCCACAGTTCTGCTGTTGGTTTAGTTCCGCTAGTAATGCCATCAGCTGATATTGGTGTTGAATATCGAGCGCAGAGGTCGGCTCATCTAAAATCAACACTGGCGATTCTTGTGCAAGTAGCATCGCAACCCAAGCTCGTTGCCGTTCACCGCCAGAGAGTTCATCCACTAACGTATCAGCGAAAGGGGTTACACCCGTCTTTTCCATCGCGGTGTCAATAATCTGAGCATCTTCTTTGCGCCAACGACCGAGTGCGCCACGCCATGGGAAACGCCCTAAACGAACAAGCTCACGTACCGTTAATCCCGCACTGGCAGGCAGCTTCTGCGGCAAAAATGCCACCTGTTTAGCTAAAGACTTAGCATCAAACTTAGTTACATCTTGTTGATTAAGTTGAACTTGTCCTGCATCAGGTGCTTGTTGGCCAGAGAGTAAACTCATTAACGTCGACTTACCTGAGCCATTGTGGCCCAGAACAACGGTTAATTTATCTGTGGGAATTGAGAGTTGATCAACAGAGAGAATTACTCTGCCGCCACGTATCATTTCTACGTTTGACAACGTATACATCGATTAGACCTCCCAGCTCCCGCACCTCGTCGGCAATATTGAGAACTGTTTTAATTATCATTACTATACGGAATTCGTTATTTTACTGATTATTGCTTTGATGAAAAGTCAGTAACCCAATACTTCGCATCGATTTGATGCAAAACAAAGGTCCACTCATGTTCCAATGGTTTGAAAGTCTTACTGAAGCGTTTCCACAACGGGACCCGCAGAAACCGCCCCGTACCCTCTTTGGATTTTGTCGTTACTACACGCGTGGTTTTGAAAAGCCCCTTCTGGCAATGTCGATCCTCAGTGCCTGTGTCGCTATTGCTGAAGTGACTTTAGTTCGTTACATGGGGGATATTGTTGATATCCTTAGCACCCAAAGCCGCGATAACTTCTGGGCAGAGCAAGGCCACACCTTGACCATGATGGCGCTGTTGGTGTTAGTGGGTATGCCGATCTTGGCTTTCGTCCATTCGATGCTGCTGCACCAAACTATTTTGGGCAACTACCCAATGTCGATTCGTTGGTTAGTGCACCGTTACCTGCTAAAACAGAGTATTGGTTTCTTTCAACGTGACTTTGCCGGTCGAGTCGCCACTAAGGTCATGCAAAGTGCTAACGCAGTACGAGAAACCGTGATGAAACTGGTCGATCTCACGGTGTACATTGTGGTGTATCTCATTTCGATGCTAGTGATGATTGGTCAAGCCGATAAGGTGTTGGTTGTACCTATCTTGATTTGGATGGTGATTTACGCCCTGATTCAGATGTACTTTTTACCTCGCCTGAAAGAAATTTCCACAGCACAAGCTCATGCTCAGTCGACCATGACTGGCCGTATTGTCGATACGTACACCAACATCACCACCGTTAAACTGTTTTCCCATGCAGAGCGTGAAACCGACTATGCCGAATCAGGTATGAAGCAGTTTCTACAGACGGTATATCGTCAAATGCGCACCCTAACGGCGCTACTTTATAGTGTCGATATCATCAACTACTTACTGCTGTTTTCTGTTGCAGCCCTCTCCATTCACCTGTGGTTACATGAGTCGGTCACCGTAGGTGTGATTGCGATTGTGATCAGCATTTCTTTGCGTTTACAGGGCATGTCCAAATGGATCATGTGGGAGATTCGCGCTCTGTTTGAAAGTATTGGTACCGTGATAGACAGTATTCGTACCATCTCGAATGACATTGAAATTACCGATGCTAAGCAGGCGAAACCACTGCAAGTGACGCAAGGTGCGATTGGTTTTCATCAGGTCGATTTTCGTTATAACGAACGTAAAGCCATCTTTAATCAGTTGGATTTGCAACTCAAGCCGGGAGAGAAAGTCGGTATTGTGGGTCGTTCAGGCGCAGGCAAATCCAGTCTGGTGAATCTGCTCCTGCGTTTTTACGATATCCAATCGGGCGCGATTACCATTGATGGACAAGAAATTGCGGGCGTTACCCAAGAATCACTGCGCCGTCAGATTGGTTTAATCACCCAAGATACTTCTTTGCTGCATCGCTCAATTAAAGACAACATCCTTTATGGTGATCCAAGCGCGTCGATGGAACAGATTATTGAAGCAGCCAAACAAGCTCATGCCCATGAGTTTATTGAAGATTTGAAAGATGAGATGGGTAATAACGGCTACGACGTTCAAGTGGGTGAACGTGGTGTGAAATTGTCTGGTGGCCAAAGACAGCGTATTGCCATTGCTCGTGTGCTACTGAAAAACGCACCTATTTTGATCATGGATGAAGCCACTTCCGCGCTCGATTCTGAAGTGGAATCCGCCATTCAAGAAAACTTGGAAGTGTTGATGGAAGACAAAACCGTGATTGCGATTGCTCACCGCCTATCGACCATTGCGGCAATGGACCGTCTGATCGTAATGGATGAGGGTAAAATCATTGAGCAAGGAACTCACCAAGAGTTGTTAGCCCTCAACGGTGTGTATGCTCAGTTGTGGAACCATCAAACCGGTGGATTTATCGGTAGCCTGTAAGAAACTGTTTATTCTTAAGAAACGCCTCGAAACTCGAGGCGTTTTTATTGATTACGCTGCAGTAACTGAGCAATAAACGCGAGTTCTTCCTGAGCGCTCTGCGGCGCTAGCGCCTCAAACCAGACAGATTCACTGTAGTGTTCCGCTTTGAGGAAAAGCTGAGTGCCTTCAAAATCCACCAGCAAAGTGTAGAGATCGGCGTCCTGCTGCTGGTCGACAATTCGCGCATCCAGATAACCAACCAACTGCTCGCCTAATTGGGGAAGCATTTCGACAGAAACATTGGCAACTGCCACTTCCACGACACCTTGCTCAGCGTGGTACGCTTTAAGTGCAAACTCAGCCATGATAGGTCAAATGCTCCTGAATCAAATCCAAGAATGGATCGGCATATTTATCCAATTTGCGCTGACCGACACCATTGACTGCTAACATCTCCCCATACGACGTCGGCAATATTTCCGCCATATCAATTAAGGTCGCATCGCTAAACACCACGTAAGGTGGAATCTCTTCTTCATCGGCGATCGATTTACGCAGCTTACGCAATTTGGCAAATAGCTTCTTGTCGTAATTTTTACTGGTTAACTTGTCTGATTTTGCTGCTCTTGCTGCGGTATCTAAACGTGGCACTGCCAGTTCAAGTTCCACATCACCACGCAGCAGAGGCCGAGCTTCTTCGGTGAGTTGCAAGGTTGAGTTACGCGTAATGTTCTGATGCAGCATGCCTTTATGGATAAGCTGACGGAAAATACTCACCCAATAATCATGACTGTGGTCGCGACCTAAGCCATAAGTGGAAATCTTATCGTGGCCATTTTCACGGATACGGATGTTTTGCATACCACGCAACACTTCCACTACATAGCCGATACCGAAGTTTTGAGTGACGCGATAGACACATGAGAGTGCCTTTCGTGCTTCAACCGTAGCATTAAAATGTTTCGGCGGATCGAGGCAAATATCGCAGTTACCACAAGGCTTTTCACGATACTCACCAAAGTAATTAAGCAAAACTTGGCGGCGACAAGTTTGCGCTTCGGCAAAACTGCTCATCGCATTGAGCTTATGGGTTTCCACCTGCTTTTGTGGACCATCGTCTTTTTCATCTAGCATGCGGCGCAGCCAAATAATATCGGCTGGGTCATAAAGCATGACTGCTTCCGCAGGTAAACCATCACGACCGGCTCGGCCCGTCTCTTGATAGTACGATTCGATGTTACGTGGAATATCGAAATGAACCACAAAGCGCACGTTGGGTTTGTTAATGCCCATACCAAAGGCCACGGTTGCCACGACGATTTGAAGATCATCCCGTTGAAACGCTTCTTGTACCCATGCCCGCTCATCCGCATCCATACCGGCATGATAGCCCGCGGCACGAATGTGGTTGTTGCACAGTTTCTCCGTCAGCATTTCCACTTTCTTGCGACTGCCACAATAAATGATGCCGCACTGACCATGTTGCGTGGTGAGATACTTCACCACTTGCGCCACTGGCTTGTGCTTTTCCATCAAGGTGTAGCGAATATTCGGACGGTCGAAACTGCCCAAATAGACATGCGGTTCTTGCAGATTCAAACGACTTAAAATGTCGCTGCGGGTTGCGTCATCAGCGGTTGCGGTTAGCGCCATCATCGGTACTTGAGGAAACAGACGTTTTAGCTGTCCTAATGCGGCGTATTCAGGGCGAAAATCGTGACCCCATTGTGAGATACAGTGCGCCTCATCAACCGCAATCATCGACAGATTAATCGACTGCAAGCGCTCAATGAACTCATTGGTCAGCACACGCTCAGGGGACACATACAACAGTTTGAGATGACCGGTATGAATACGGTTATAGACCGAAATCAGCGCCTCACGAGACATGGTGGAATTGACACATTCAGCAGCCACACCATTGGCTTTGAGCTGGTCGACTTGGTCTTTCATCAAAGAGATCAAAGGCGAAATAACGAGAGTTAACCCACCACGCACCAACGCTGGTATTTGATAACAGAGCGACTTACCACCACCCGTTGGCATAATGACTAAGCTGTCTTGTCCCGCCACCGCTGCATCAATCACCTCTTTTTGGCCGATACGGAAAGTTTGGTAACCAAATACGTCACGCAGTACCGACTCAGGAGAAAATGAGGAATCAGGATGTTCAGCAGATAAAGTGGCAGTCATGGAAGTCTCTGTTGTTCGCCTGAGCAAAAAGGGTTCACTCAAGATATAAGGCTCAATATTGTAGTGGGGTTCGATGGTGAATAAAACCGCAAATTAGTAGCGGTTTCGATCCGCCACGATATAATTGCCCCGCGTCGCACAGTTTTTCCCCTTTTATTTACTCGAGATCACTTATTTATGACTCCCGAACAACAGTCAACTCGCCAAGGCGCGTTGCTTGCTATTGCTGCCTATGTCATATGGGGCATTGCACCGATTTACTTCAAATCCATTCAGCAGGTTGCACCATTAGAAATCTTGAGTCATCGCGTAGTTTGGTCATTCTTCCTGCTCGCGGGTCTTATCCATGTTGGACGCAACTGGGCTCGAGTGGTGCGCCTACTGCGCCAACCCACCACCATGCTTTACCTCACCATCACTTCACTGCTTGTAGGAAGTAACTGGCTGATTTTCATCTGGGCGGTTAATTCTGGGCATATGCTGGAAGCGAGTTTAGGTTATTACATTAACCCTCTGTTAAACGTTCTGTTGGGCATGGTGTTCCTTGGCGAGAGATTGCGCCGCTTACAATGGTTTGCGGTAGCACTCGCTACCATTGGCGTGGGCATTCAAATCGCACTTTTTGGTTCTGTACCATTAGTCGCCTTCTCTCTTGCAGCAACATTCGCGGTGTATGGTTTACTGCGTAAAAAAGTCAGCATCGATGCGAAAACTGGACTGTTTATCGAAACACTGATTCTGTTCCCTGTCGCTGCAATTTACTTGCTCTGTTTTGCTGATTCACCTACCAGTGACTTAAGCAGTAATGCTTGGCAACTGAACGCCTTATTGGTGTTTGCAGGTGTACTAACCACCTTACCGCTGCTGTGCTTTACTGGCGCAGCCACACGTTTACGTTTATCCACACTCGGCTTTTTCCAATACATTGGCCCAAGCTTAATGTTCTTGCTTGCCGTGGTCGTGTACGGCGAAGAGTTTGCCCTCAGTAAAGCCATTACGTTTGCCTTTATTTGGGGTGCCTTGGTGATTTTCAGTATCGATGGATTGGTGAAAAGCCGTCGCAGTGCACCGATTGTCGCTACACCAATGAAGTGATCGTTTTTTACAAGACGAGACTCTTTCACCCTGCTAGGCTTACGAAAACCATTTCGATAGTGAAGCAGGGTGATAAAACGCAATGGACCAAGTCAATTATCTGAGCACAGAAGATGACGCCATTAGCCTCATCGAAGGCAACTATGAGAAGTTTGCTTTCTCACGTCACTACCATCTCGACTATCATTTCGGTCTCATCACTAGCGGTCAGCAGAAATTTCAATATCGCGGCACAACGCAGTGTGCTGGTGGTGGTGAGCTGATCATCATGCCTCCCGACGAATTGCACGATGGCTATTCTGTTTTAGATTCTGGCTATCACGTTCGTGTGTTCGCCATTCATCCAGATTGGTTTGATACACAACTCGACTTAACCAGCCCAAATAACTTGGTGAGTTTTCAATCATCGATTGTGCGCGATCCTGAACTGTTTGCAAAATTAGTAACGATTCATCAATTACTTGGTCATCATTGCGGTGACATTTGCCAGCTCGCACAAGATTGTTTACCACTAGAGGGCTTTGGTGACTTGGTTAACCGCTACGGAAAAATTGTCCCTAAGAGGCCCCATCGTTTAGGCAAAAAGACGTTAGACTCACTGCGCGAGTATCTTATGGCGCATTTAGATCAACCGATTCGACTAAAGCAATTAGCGGATATTTGCCATCTCACGCCCACTCAGTTTCAACGCCACTTCAAAGCAACCACAGGCATGACACCTTATGCTTGGCTATCACGGTTACGTTTGGAGCAAGCAATGAAACTATTAAAATCCAAAGTCGCTGGCACCGATGTTGCGCTGCAAGTCGGTTTTTATGACCAAGCCCATTTTAGTAAAGCGTTTAAACACTCTTTTGGCGTTCGCCCTTCTGATGTTCGTTAATCAAACCCGACATTTTCTGTTTTCATCCTTCACCCCTAGCGCGTAAAACAGTCACTTTTTTACAATCCCCCTTTTTCTCTGAATGACACAATGTCCGCTCATTAGGAGAAACTCGATGAATGACTTACACGCTTTACTGACTCTTGCTACTGTCCACTTTATTGCTTTGCTAAGCCCAGGGCCGGACTTTGCTTTGGTGGTACAAAATGCCACTCGTTACGGAAGAAAAACCGGATTCTACATCGCCTTAGGGTTGTCATTTGGCATTTTAACCCACTCGATCTTAAGCCTTACTGGCGTGAGTTATTTGGTTCATCTGCATCCCACTTTATTTTCTTTAGTGCGTTTTGCGGGTGGCAGCTACTTGCTTTATCTTGGACTTACCGCGCTCTATGGCACAGTTCGTCATTGGTATTCGCCAACGGCACAAACAGCGATTTCAACCCAAAGTGGCGTATCAAGTCGTCGTATCGCCTTTACTCGTGGCTACATGACCAATTTACTCAATCCCAAAGCATTAGTGTTTTTTATCAGCTTGCTCTCCAGTTTGATTCCTAGCGATATGTCATTACCCAGCAAAGGCGCCGCTTTAGTCATTCTTTGGAGCCTGTCACTTGGGTGGTTTGGTCTGTTAGCTTGGCTACTTTCCACCGCCAAATTACAACAAAAATTGCACAAAGTGGCGAAGTACATTGATGGGCTGTGCGGACTACTCTTTACCTCGGTAGGCGCGATCATTCTGTATATGTCGATTATCTGATATAGCCAAAGAATATGAACCAGAACGATTATTTATCATTTTGGCTCTAGACCTTTTTCTCATCCGCTGTCAATCTTCCAAGTCTTATCAAAACAAGGAGATACACATGCAGTGGATGATGAAATGGCTTGCTCTATCCGGACTAGCCATCACCTCAACAGCGTACGCTGTTGGTCAAGCGACCGATGCTTTTGCGCCTGAGCAAAGTACTGGTACTGAACACAAATCACTGGTGACATCAAAGCACTGGATGGTGAACGCCGCTAACCCTCACGCTTCAGAAGTGGGCGCACAAATTATGCGAGAAGGGGGCAATGCCATTGATGCCATGGTGTCAATGCAACTGATGCTAGGGTTAGTTGAGCCTCAATCCTCTGGTATTGGTGGTGGCGCATTTATGGTGTATTGGGATGCCAAAAAACAGAAGTTAACCTCGTTTGATGGCCGGGAGACTGCCCCTTTAGATGCCAAACCAAGTTTGTTCCTGGATGAGAAAGGCGAGCCTCTCAAATTTTATGATGCCGTTGTCGGTGGCCGCTCGGTAGGAACCCCAGGTGTGGTGAAACTACTGTGGGAAACACATCAACGCTATGGCAAACTTCCTTGGGAAAAACTGATTGAACCGATCGCGAAAGTGGCAGAAAACGGTTTTAAAATCAGTCCTCGTCTCGCGCAATTGATTGCTGGCGACCAAGAGAAACTCAGTCGTTATCCAGATACCCGTCGCTACTTCTTTAATGCTGATGGGTCACCAAAAACCGAAGGGACATTGCTGAAAAACCCTGAATACGCAGCAACCTTAAAAGCCATCGCCAAAGGCGGTGCGGATGCTTTCTATCAGGGCAAAATTGCACAAGATATCGTTGAACATGTGCAAACAGCCAAAGGTAACCCTGGCGTATTAAGCCAAAAAGACTTCGACACTTACCAAGTTAAGCAGCGTGAACCGGTTTGTACCGGTTACGAAAGCTATGATATCTGCGGCATGGGGCCACCTACCTCTGGCGGTATGACTGTTGGACAGATTGTGGCGATGACCCAATATTTCGATTTGCCGAAATGGGGGCCAAATGATGCTCGTTCATGGCAAGTGATTGCAGATGCTTCCCGTCTTGCTTTCGCTGACCGCGACCAATACATCGCTGATGAAGATTATGTTCCTGTTCCTAAAGAAGGGCTGCTTAATCGTGATTATCTCAAGCAACGTGCTGAGCTGATTCAACCGGGTAAAGCGCTAACCAAAGTGGAACCAGGTAAACCAGAATGGCAGCAAGCCCAAGTTCGTAGCCCTGATGAATCGATTGAGCTACCTTGTACCAGCCACTTCAACATCATCGACCGCGATGGCAACGTCGTTTCTATGACCACTTCCGTTGAAAACGTGTTTGGCTCACGCTTGATGGTGCATGGTTTTATCCTGAATAACGAACTGACCGACTTTTCGTTCCGTACGCAAGTCGATGGCAAGCCAGTGGCTAACCGAGTTGAACCGGGTAAACGTCCTCGCTCCTCTATGTCACCCATGATCATTCTGCATGATAAAAAACCTTACATGGCGATTGGTTCACCTGGTGGCAGTCGCATCATTGGTTATGTAGCGGAATCTCTGGTTGCCCACCTAGCATGGGGAATGGATATTCAACAAGCAGTGAGCCTGCCGCACATTCTCAACCGCTTTGGTCAAATGGAAATCGAGAAAGGCACATCGGCAGAAAAATGGGTTCCTCAATTTGAAGCCCAAGGTTATGAGGTTAAAGTGCAAGATCTCAACTCCGGTTTACATGCAATTCGTGTGACAGATCACGGTTTGGAAGGCGCTGCCGATCCTCGCCGTGAAGGTATCTCGATTGGTGAATAACTGAGTAATGGCAGATCGTCCCACACCTTTGTGAGAGATCTCTTACAAAGGTGTGAGGAAATATCTCTTTTTACATGGGGTTAATTGCCTCTATATTTTATAAGTTACTGAAAAATATAAAAACACGTTAAATGTATTCGATTTCACATCAAACAATCTCTCAAACTGCCGTTGTTCGTTTTAGGGAATTGAGTAAGATGAATCTCGTCGGTAGGATGCTGACACGGAACAGGAAATCACCAAGGATTTGGTCATCTTCAGGAAGAAGATTCGGTTGCTCAGGATGAACGATCGGCACGGATAGCAAAGTGGAACATTGAATGGACTCATTAGTTACTAGGATGGTAGCTACTAGGGAAAGACAATGGAACACCTCTGGACGAGGCAAGGACTTAACATCAGGAAGATGTAAAGGGACACCGCTCAGGGAACAAGTGATGAGAGCTAATTGGGATAGTTAGCAGACCAGGACAGGTCAAACAAGGACACCGCTAGGAAGGCGATGAAAGGATTAAGCTGACGGAATACAGCGCACTTATCAAGGAATTGATGCAGGGAGCAACTTAGTAGCCGGATTGCTGCAAGTAAGACTATAACCCCGATGGGCTTTGCCCTCGGGGTTTTTCTTTGCCTCGTATTTACTATCAGATAGAACTTCTCGATTAGGGTGGTCTAACGGCAATAAAAAACGCCAGCCACTAGGACTGACGTTTTTAGACTATTCACTGTTCAGTTAGTTAGCGTAATAGGCTTACACACGTTCTAATTTGGCGTAAGCCGTCACCAACCACTTAATCCCTTCACCATTAAAGGCAACCTGTACGCGGCTTTGTGGACCACTGCCTTCAAAATTGATGATAGTGCCTTCACCAAACTTAGGATGTTTAACGCGAGAACCTAGAGTAAACCCTGTTTCATTAAAGTTCTCTTTCACTGCAGTCTGGCTAAATCGTCCGCCGGTTGCTGGGCGACTGACTTGGGCTTTCATGCGCACTTCATCCAAACACTCTTCCGGTAACTCACGGATAAAGCGCGACGGTTTATGGTATTTGTCTTGACCATACAGACGGCGCATTTCTGCGTAAGTAATGTAGAGTTTTTCCATCGCGCGAGTCATGCCTACATAACAAAGGCGACGCTCCTCTTCCAAACGTCCTGCTTCTTCAGCAGACATTTGACTTGGGAACATGCCTTCTTCGACACCGACCATAAAGACTAGTGGAAACTCTAGACCTTTTGCACTGTGCAAGGTCATTAACTGCACCGCATCATCAAACTCATCCGCCTGACCTTCACCCGCTTCAAGCGCTGCGTGGGTCAAGAACGCGGTCAGCAGGGTCATGTCTTCAGCTTCTTCCGGTTTTTCAAACTGACGCGTCGCAGTCACCAACTCTTCCAAGTTTTCAATACGCGCTTTGGACTTTTCACCTTTTTCTTGTTCGTACATGGTGTACAAACCCGATGCATGAATAGCTTTGTTGGTCTGCTCGTGCAGCGGTAACTCCGCCGTGTCATCTTCAAGTGCATTGATCAGCTCAATAAAGCGACTTAATGAGGAAGCTGCACGACCGGCAAGAACCTGCTCATTAAGCAACGCCACGCTCGCATCCCATAAAGTGCAACCGCGATCGCGAGCCGCCATTCTAACGGTGTCTAACGTCTTATCACCTAAGCCACGTGTTGGCGTATTCACCACACGCTCAAATGCCGTGTCATCATGGCGGTTAGCCATCAAACGCAAGTAACTCAGGGCATCTTTCACTTCTTGGCGCTCGAAGAATCGCATGCCGCCGTATATGCGATACGCGAGATTCGATTGAATTAGGGCTTCTTCAAGCACACGCGACTGGGCGTTATTACGATACAAAATGGCGGAGTCTTGCAGTGCTCCCCCTTTATCTTGCCAATCTTTGATTTTATTGACGACAAAACGGGCTTCATCCAGTTCGTTATACGCTGAGTAAACTGAGATCGGCTCCCCTTGAGTACCGTCCGTCCACAACTCTTTCCCCATACGTTCCGTGTTATTGGAAATCAGGGTATTCGATGCTTCCAAAATGGTTTTGGTTGAACGATAGTTTTGCTCCAAACGAATGGTATTGACGCTTGGAAACTCTAAGGTGAACTTCTCAATATTTTCGATTTTCGCCCCGCGCCAGCCATAAATAGACTGATCATCATCACCGACAATCATTACATGGGAATCTTTACCAGCAATGGTACGCAACCAAGCATATTGAATGTTGTTAGTATCTTGGAATTCGTCCACCAAGATATGTTTGAAGCGCGCTTGGTAATGTTCGCGAATAAATTTGTTATCACGCAGTAACTCTAAAGAACGCAACAGGATTTCGGCAAAATCCACCAGCCCGGCGCGATCACACGCCTCTTGATAAGCGCTGTAGATCTTGAGGTAAGTTTGCGTCACCGGATCATGATACGCATCGATGTGAGATGGGCGTAACCCTTCATCTTTTTTGCCATTAATCCACCAAGAGACTTGGCGAGCAGGCCACTGCTTCTCATCGAGATTCTGCGCTTTAATCAAACGACGCAATAAACGCATCTGGTCTTCAGAATCGATGATTTGAAAATCTTCTGGCAACTTAGCGTCAAGGTAATGGGCGCGGAGAATACGGTGACAAATACCGTGGAATGTACCATTCCACATCCCAGAAGCGTTGCCTTGCATCAGCTCTTCAATACGCCCACGCATTTCTGCAGCCGCTTTGTTGGTGAACGTCACCGACATAATCGAGAAAGGAGAGGCTTGTTCAACTGACAACAACCATGCGATACGGTGCACCAAAACACGGGTTTTACCACTACCCGCGCCAGCTAACACCAACATGTTTTCCAGTGGAGCAGCTACCGCTTCGCGTTGTTTGTCATTTAAACCGTCGAGTAAAAGAGAAGGATCCATCATGGCTAAGGCTACTGGTTATTTATACATAATGGAGAAGATTATAACCCCAAATAACCGCAAGATGCTCGCCTTGTAGGCAATTTCTTTTTGTTGAGTCGTGTTTTTAACGAGGTGTGTCGTTCACACCTTCGTATAACGAAAGTGTGAACATAAACGAGTTTGCCTACTAATGAGGCATAGAAGGTGCGTTAGTTGGCATTAGATGTCCAAAGTGTGGACCGCCACCACCAGGCATTCCCGGCATTGGAATACAACCTGACATCGACAATAGAACGGCCAACAGCAATACGCCTTTAATACATGTTTTCATCGTATCACTCCTATTCAGTGATCTATTTTTACTAAGATATTGTTTATAGAATGACCATGCAGGTCAAACCCCGCAAATATCCTAGTTGCTTATCACTCGTCAGCCCAGATTCCCTTATCAAACATCACTGATTCTAACCACCTCAACATCATGACAAAAACGTGAAACTTAAATGTTCAATATAAACAAATAATTAAATTTACATGACAACATACTCTTTCCCTGCAAAGTCACATTAGCGTCATTTCAAATTGCTATTTTTCCCCGCACTTTGTCAGACAATGTCAGCGTAAATGCTGACATTTTTACACTGATTTACTCCTATTTCGTAAGGATACGTGGACCAATGATGAAAATGACTCCTGCGCGCCTCTTCACTATGACGGCGATCGCCTGTGCGATTACTGCATGTAATAACGATGACACCACTTTACCTTCAGCCCCTCAATCACTGCTGGGAGAACAAGTGGTTGCAGAACCAACACTCACCGGTACTGAGGTAGCGGTTGTCGATGGTGATATTCCAACAACCAACAACAAAGCGAACACCGTCGCTTACATGCAAGACTACAACCCTATTCTGCAAATTCTGAGCGGATTCGATTCGATTTGGTATCTAGGTGATGACACTTGGGCCAATAACGGCAATAGCGCATTAACTTCAGTGAATGGGATAGCCGGTGTGTCTGGTGGCGCATCGAATAGTACCGGTATTGCGCTGCAACTGAGCTTTGCGAATGAAGCCACGTTGGACTCAACGATTTGGCAAGAAAACTTCGACTACGTTGCTAGCCTCACTCGCCAAGGGCAAACCACTGCCGATATTGATCGCAGTGACAAAGCCGCCATGACACTCGCCTACCTTGATGACCAACGCGATAAAGGCTACAGCCTTACCTCCGGCTTAGGACCTTGGGCTACCGAGTATCGCACGGGCGCAGGCTCGACCTCTCCATACAGTACCGACAGTAACGACAACGTGGTGATCAACGGCAAAACCCTTGATGTCATCAATACCACTTATCAAAATGAATTGTATGATGTTGAAGGGGTTAGCAGCCTAAGAACAGGCTATGGCAGCACGTCTGACACCGACTTAAGCTCTGTCGTCACTTTACTGAACACCATTGCAGCCTACGGCGCATCAACAGAAGCACCTAAATACCACTTTGAGTCACCGCGTCCTTGGCGCATGGAGAGTGATTACTCGGTTGCGGCCTTCACGACGGCAAGTGAATTGCAGACCGACAGCTGTGTAGCAGCAGATGGCACGACCCTTGATGAGACCAAATATTACGACCGCCCAACATCGGCCATCGTGACACCGATGAAAGGCTTACTGTGTGCCGCGCGCACCATTTACACCAAAAACAGTACCACTAGCTATAGCGAAGGTTACTCAGGCGCGACATCTGGGGTTGCGGGAACTGACTGGGTGTCTGGGCGCGCCAAAGATGGTGCATTCCCAAGTGGACACACCACTGAAGCCTTCGACCGTGGTCTTGGGTTTGCTTATGCGATGCCTGAGCGTTTCCAAGAGATGGTGGCACGAGCCGCCGATCTAGGAGAAAACCGCATCGTGGCAGCAATGCACTCTCCTCTGGATGTGATCGGGGGGCGTATTATGGGCACAGCAGTGACGGCAGCAACACTGTATGACAGCGATAATAGCGCTATCGCTCAAGCTGCTGTTGAACAAGCAAATGCTTATTTCACAGAAAAAATGGGCTCAGATTACGATTCCCTGTACGACTATGCTCATTGCAGCACCGACAGTACCAATCCATGTTCTGCAACCGACGCGTATTCAGACCACTCAGCGATGAAAGAGCGTTATCGTGCGTATCTTACCTATGGTTTCAGTAAGTTAGACGAAGAGAGCAATGATGTGGAAGTACCAAAAGGTGCAGAAGTGTTATTAGCAAGTCGCCTACCTTACCTTTCAGCTGCACAGCGTCGTGCAGTTCTAGCGACCACAGAAATCGATTCCAACTACCCAGTAATCAACAAATCTCGTGGCTGGGGTCGCATCAACTTAGTCGATGCTGCTGATGGCTATGGCAAATTTACTGGTGACGTTGAGCTGTATATGGATGGCAGCCAAGGTGGTTTTTATTCATTTGACCGCTGGCGCAATGACATTTCCGGAGCAGGTCGCCTACATAAAACGGGGACAGGTGCACTTTCTTTAGAAGGCGACAACACCTACTCTGGCGGTACATTACTTGATGAAGGCACTCTGGTTGCAGCCTCAGCCAACGCGTTTGGCTCTTCAACGCTCTACCAAAATGCGGGCACGGTGAAAGTCGCCATCACGGCAGGCAGCAGCGATAGTGATAAAGGTGTGTTGAACGTATCTGACTATGTGATGGAATCTGGCACTTTGATTCTCGACCTGTCAAAACATGCTCAAATCTCAGCATCAGGACAAATCAAAACTGCAGGTGTATTGAACCTCATTGTTCCAACTTTGACAGCGGCACAAACCTACACACTGTTGTCAGCTGGAGATGAGCTGAGTGGTGATTTTGGTAGCGTGACCGCAACCGATGCGCAAGGTAACGCTTACGACATTAGCGTGAGCTATACCGATACATCAATGAGCGTCACTGTTTCACCAAGCGCTGCATAATCAAGGCGTAGCGCATCGCTCATAAAAAAGCCCCGTAATTTAAACGGGGCTTTTTGCATTCGAGAGAATCACTTACTTAAGCAGCAATACCCGCATGACGCAGTAGTGCATCAATTTGTGGCTCACGACCACGGAAGCGTTTGAATAGCTCCATAGGTTCTTCACTGCCACCCATTTCTAGGATGTTGTTCAAGAAGCTTTGGCCGGTTTCTTTATTGAAGATCCCTTCTTCTTCAAAGCGTGAGAACGCATCTGAAGAAAGTACTTCTGCCCATAGGTAGCTGTAGTAACCCGCACTGTAACCACCAGCGAAGATATGGCTAAAGCCATGGGAGAAACGGTTCCACTCTAGGCTTGGTAATACCGCCACTTTCTGTTTCACTTCAGCCAAAGTTTCCAACACGCGAGGGCCAACTTCTGGGTCGTAGGTCGTGTGCAGAGTGAAATCAAACAAACCGAATTCCAGCTGGCGCAAAATAAACATCGCTGATTGGAAGTTCTTCGCTGCTAGCATTTTGTCTAGCATCTCTTTTGGCAGTGGCTCGCCTGTTTCATAGTGACCTGAAATAAACGCCAGTGCTTCTTCTTCCCAGCACCAGTTTTCTAGGAACTGGCTTGGCAGTTCAACCGCATCCCAAGGCACACCGTTGATACCTGAAACAGAACCAACACCGACTTGAGTCAGCATATGGTGGATACCATGACCGGTTTCGTGGAACAGAGTCACCACTTCATCGTGAGTAAACAGCGCAGGCTTATTACCTACTGGACGGTTGAAGTTACAGGTTAGATAAGCCACTGGGGTTTGCAGCTCACCAGATTGAGTGTAACGACGCACTCGGCAATCATCCATCCAAGCGCCGCCACGTTTGTGTTCACGAGCATAGAGATCAAGATAGAAACTACCACGCAGCTGTTCATTGCTATCGAAGATATCAAAGAAGCGCACTGACTCGTGCCAAGTGTCCACGCCTTTACGCTCGACCACTTTCATACCAAAGACACGATTCAGTACTTCAAATAGACCATTCACTACTTTCTGTTCAGGGAAGTAAGGACGTAGCTCTTCATCAGAAATTTGGAATAGGTGCTGCTTTTGTTTTTCGCTGTAGTAAGCGATGTCCCACAATTGCAGTTCAGTCACGCCAAACTCTTTTTCCGCAAATTGGCGCAGCTCTTCAACTTCGCGCTCACCTTGTGGTTTTGCTTTCAGAGCCAAGTCGTTTAGGAACTTAAGCACTTGATCTGGGGTTTCTGCCATTTTCGTGGCAAGTGATTTTTCGCTGTAAGAGTTAAAGCCCAACATACGCGCAATTTCGTGGCGCAGTTTCAACTCTTCCGCAATGATTTCTGAGTTATCCCATTTACCAGCATTTGGACCGCGATCAGACGCGCGCGTCACATACGCTTCATAAAGTTCTTTACGCAGCTCTTGGTTATCACAGTAAGTCATTACTGGCAGATAAGAAGGGATATCCAATGTCAGCAAGAAGCCTTCCAGACCTTTGGCTTCCGCCGCCGCTTTAGCCGCTGCCAAAGCCGATTCGGGCATACCTGCAAGCTCTTTCTCGTCAGTTACATGCTTGGTCCAACCCATAGTGGCATCGAGCACGTTATTTGAGAATTTAGAGCCCAATTCAGACAAACGCTTGCTGATTTCACCGTAGCGTTTTTGCTCAGTCGGAGGCAAACCGATACCGGACAATTCAAAGTCACGTAATTCGTTGGTAATGGTTTTCTTTTGTGCTTGAGTCAGCGAATCAAACTCTTTACTCGCGCGAATCGCTTTATAAGCTTCAAACAACCCTTTGTGCTGACCAACCCAAGTACCATATTCAGACAAAATCGGTAAGCAACTTTCGTACGCTTCACGCAACTCTTCACTGTTCATCACTGAGTTCAAGTGGCCAACTGGAGACCAGATGCGACTCAAACGATCATCCACCTCTTCAATCGGTGCGATAAGGTTATCCCACGTAGGATGAGTGTTATCTTTGAGAACTGCTTCGATTTTTTTACGACATGCTTCAATCGCTTGCTCAACCGCCGGCTTCACATGCTCAGGCTTGATGGCTGAGAACGGTGGCAAATCCGTAAAAGTAAGAAGTGGATTAGACATATTACGTTCCTTTTTCAGTAAAACGGCAGGCCAACAATGACCGTTATGTATCTTTAAATATAGGTAGATTAAGTAATTTTCAATGGGAGGGAATCAGATAGCGTCACAAATAGAAGAATCCCTGCCCGGCTGTGACTAATCTCATGCTTTGAGTATATAATCAGGCAAGATTTAACCATCAACGCCCAATTGGGGTTCTGAGAGTATCATTTGCTAAGTTATCGACACAGTTTCCACGCAGGTAACCACGCCGATGTGGTCAAGCACATTGTGCAAAGTCTTATCCTGACATCTCTGCAACAAAAAGAGAAACCTTTTGTATATCACGACACACACTCAGGTGTTGGCCGTTACGATTTGACTCATGAATGGTCAGAAAAAACCGGTGAATACAAACAAGGTATTGCGCGAATTTGGCAACAACCTCAAACACCAGAGGACATTCAAGACTATCTTGATGCGATTAAAGCACTCAACCAAGATGGCGAATTGCGCTACTACCCTGGTTCGCCACGTGTGGCGCGCGCTCACCTGCGTCCTCAAGATCGCATGGTGCTGACAGAACTGCACCCAAGCGACTATCCTTTATTGGAACAAGAGTTTGCTCGTGATCGCCAAGTTCATATCTTCAAAGAAGATGGTTTCGCGCGCTTAAAAGCCAGCTTGCCACCGCAAGAGCGTCGCGGTTTGGTGTTGATTGATCCACCGTATGAACTGGCTCGTGAGTATCGCGATGTGGTTAACGCTATCGGTCAAAGCTACAAACGTTGGGCAACTGGCATTTATGCCATTTGGTATCCGGTAGTAAACCGCTGCGATATCGAAGACATGATCGAAGGTCTGGAAAACTTAGGTATCCGTAAAATCCTGCAAATTGAACTGGGCGTGTCACCAGACACCAACGAACGTGGTATGACGGCATCAGGCATGATCGTGATTAACCCACCGTGGAAACTGGAAAGCCAGATGCAAACTATTTTACCTTTCCTAAAAGAAGCTATTGCACCAGCAACTGGTCACTATAAAGTAGAGTGGATTGTTCCCGAATAACCGCTGTGAGATGAAAATTTGTGGGTTCGCTTGAGTTACTCCCAAGAACCCCAATCTCACAAGATTATGAATGAAAAATGGTCAGCTTAGACAGAGTTCGTGCTCAACGCGATAACTAAGTTAGCCAACAAATGGAGAAAGTAATGGCAACGCATTTCGATTATATCTGTATTGGTGGCGGCAGCGGCGGTATCGCTTCTGCAAACCGAGCAGCCATGTACGGTGCTAAAGTAGCGCTGATTGAAACTAAAGACCTTGGTGGTACTTGTGTCAACGTTGGCTGCGTGCCAAAGAAAGTGATGTGGCATGGTGCTCAAGTGGCTGAAGCCATGAACCTATACGCTGCTGATTACGGCTTCGACGTAGAAATCCACAAGTTCGATTGGTCAAAACTCGTAGAAAGCCGTCAAGCTTACATTGGTCGTATTCACCAATCTTACGAACGTGTTCTTGGTAACAACAAAATCGAAGTGATCAAAGGCTTTGCGAAATTTGTTGATGCAAAAACAGTCGAAGTGAACGGTGAACAATACACCGCAGACCACATTCTTATTGCCGTTGGTGGACGCCCAAGTATTCCAGCTATTCCTGGTGCAGAATACGGTATTGATTCAAATGGCTTCTTCGATTTGAACGAACAGCCAAAACGCGTTGCCGTCATTGGTGCGGGTTACATTGCGGTTGAAATCGCTGGCGTGTTGAATGCCCTTGGCACTGAAACGCACCTATTCTGTCGTAAAGAATCACCTCTGCGTTCATTCGATCCAATGATCATCGAAACATTGGTTGAAGTGATGAACACTGAAGGACCAAAACTGCATACCCACAGCATTCCTAAAGAAGTGGTTAAAGAAGCAGACGGCAGCCTAACGGTGACGTTTGAAAATGGCCATAGCCAAAATGTCGACCAACTGATTTGGGCGATCGGTCGTGAGCCAACCACAGATGCCATCAACTTATCTGCGACTGGTGTTGCCACTAACGACCGTGGTTTCATCAAAGTGGATGAGTTCCAAAATACCAATGTTCCGGGCATATACTGTGTTGGTGACATCATGGAAGGCGGCATTGAATTGACTCCAGTCGCTGTTAAAGCGGGTCGTCAATTATCTGAGCGCCTATTCAACGGTAAAAAAGACGCGAAAATGGACTACAACTTGGTTCCAACCGTGGTCTTTAGTCACCCACCGATTGGCACTATCGGTCTAACCGAACCAGAAGCGATTGCTCAATATGGCGAAGCGAACGTAAAAGTGTATAAATCAGGCTTTACAGCCATGTACACAGCGGTTACTCAACATCGTCAACCATGCAAAATGAAACTGGTTTGTGCGGGCCCTGAAGAGAAAGTTGTTGGCCTCCACGGCATTGGCTTTGCTATGGATGAAATGATCCAAGGCTTTGGCGTAGCAATGAAAATGGGCGCAACCAAAACAGACTTCGATTCTGTTGTTGCTATCCACCCAACAGGCTCTGAAGAATTTGTAACAATGCGTTAAGTCGCAACCCTTTCTGCAAGCATGGCTACCTGTTTAGCCATGCTTTTTACTCTTTTCTCTCCTATTTTTACTCTAGTTTACTTTTTTATCGTTTTCACTCGGTAAACATAGTGAAAGAGAGTTATCGTCTACGTAACATTTTACAGCACAGGTAAACAGTATAATTATTTATCATGTTAATAATTTTCAGATTTATACTCTTATCAATTTTGATTTGTACTGAGTTATTACTATAAATCAAGTGATTAATTTTGAGAGTGCGCATTGAGTTATGCAGTTAAAACAGGCAGATTATCCGATGTTAAATGCCTTGCGAAATGCATCTGAAACGTTATTCTGTTTAAATTTCATACTAACAAGCATGATGCAATACAAGCGGGCAGTCACAGGGAGTGTTAACCACGCATTAACCCTCCTTCGACTAGAATTTGTGTATTCTGTCTAATTTCTTCACTTACCGTAATTCACGTTTAGAAAGACTAATGTGCTTAATCTGTCCTATAAGTTGTTACTTGCAACTAAAGTTAGCGGTGAGCACCATAACAATTGTTATCAGGAGATAAACTATGACGAAAGTCTTGCCTAGATACCGCAACTCTATGATTGCCATAGGTTTAGCGTTGGCATTGACAGGTTGCCAAAAGGAAACCTCAGAAAACGTCACTTCCCAACAACCACAAGCTGTCGCCGTTGATACTGTGGTTCTACACCCTCAACCAGTTGAAATCACTGATAAACTTCCAGGACGTACAAGTGCTTACCGCGTTGCCGAAGTTCGCCCACAAGTTGAAGGGATCATCATTAAACGTCTATTTGTTGAAGGCAGTTCTGTTAAACAGGGCGACGTACTTTATCAAATCGACCCAGCGACTTACGAAGCGAGCCTAGAAAGTGCAAAAGCAGATTTAGCTTCTGCTCAAGCAACTCTAGAAAAATCAAAGCTTCAAGCTGACCGCTATGCTGACCTAGTGAAAAACCGCGCAATCAGTGAGCAAGATTACGAAGATGCGATGGCAACTTACCGCGCTGCGCAAGCCTCTGTTCTTGCAGCTCAAGCGGCGGTTAAAACAGCGCAAATTAATTTGGACTACACCAAAATTAAAGCACCAATTTCTGGCCGCATTGGTAAATCTAGTGTGACTGAAGGTGCATTGGTTACCGCTAGCCAAACTACTGCTTTAGCCACTATTCAACAGTTAGACCCACTTTATGTTGACCTTTCTCAACCTAGTAGCACTGTGTTGAAACTGCGTCAGCGTGCTAAAGCGCAAAGCGGAGAAACAAGTCAAGAGAACCAAAAACTGAGCGGCATTAAGCTAACCCTTGATGACGGCACAGAGATCAAACAAGAAGCAACCCTACAGTTTGCTGATGTCACCGTTAACGAAACTACTGGTACCGTTAACATCCGTGCTCTGTTACCTAACCCAGACGACACTCTTCTACCTGGCCTGTACGTACGTGCAACCGTTCCTGTGGACTACAAAGCGAATGCTTTCCTCGTTCCACAAGCCGCTGTATCTCGTGATACTCAAGGCCGTGCTCACATCAACATCGTAAGCAGTGACAATAAAGTTGAAGACCGCGTTGTCGAGGCAGATCAAGTGATTGGTCAAAACTGGTTGGTAACTAGTGGCGTGAAAGACGGTGAACAGGTCATCGTAACAGGCCTACAAAAAATCCAAACCGGTAGCTTAGTCGCACCGAAAGCAGTAGACAAAAAATAGGGACTCTGTTTTATGGCTCGTTTTTTCATAGATAGACCCATCTTTGCGTGGGTTATCGCGATTCTCATCATGCTCGGCGGGATTCTATCCGTAGAAACCTTGCCTATCGAGCAATACCCGCAAATTGCTCCTCCGTCCGTGACTATCTCCGGTACGTATACTGGTGCGTCAGCGAAAACGGTGGAAAGTAGCGTAACCCAGGTTGTCGAACAGAACATGAACGGTATCGATAACCTGCTTTATATGTCATCAAGTAGTGACTCTTCTGGTAGTTTCCAAATCCAGTTGACGTTTAATACTGGTACTGACCCTGACATTGCGCAGGTACAAGTACAAAACAAACTGAGTGCGGTGGAATCGACTCTGCCAGACTCTGTCGTAGATAATGGTATTACCGTTGCCAAATCAACCGATAGTTTCTTGATGGTGGTTGGTTTTATCTCAACCGATGGCTCAATGAACAACTATGAGTTGTCTGACTACGTGGTATCCAACGTAAAAGACTCACTTAGCCGTGTTCAAGGGGTAGGTGACGTTCAAGTATTTGGTGCGCAGCACTCAATGCGTATTTGGTTAGATCCAAACAAACTAAACAAGTTTGGTCTAACACCAAGTGACGTTACCTCTGCGATTTCTAGCCAAAACACTCAAGTCTCTGTGGGTTCACTTGGTGGTACTCCAGCGGTTCCAGGTCAACAAATTAGCGCAACCATTACCGCACAAGGCCGACTCAGCACAGTAGAACAGTTTGAGAACATTCTGTTAACTGTACAAAACGATGGATCTCAAGTACGAGTGAAAGATGTGGGTCGTGTAGAAATTGGTGGTGAAAGCTACTCCGCAGTTGCTAAGTTTAATGGTAACTACGCTAGTGGTATCGCTATCAAACTGTCAAGTGGCGCTAACGCACTGAATACCGCTACGCTAGTAAAAGCAAAAATGGCAGAGCTGCAAGAGTTCTTCCCAAGTTCAATGAAAGTAGTGTACCCATATGACACCACTCCTTTCATTAAAATTTCGATTGAAGAAGTATTACACACCCTGATTGAAGCGGTTGTATTGGTCTTTATCGTTATGTTTGTGTTCCTACAAAACTTCCGTGCTACCTTGATTCCAACCATCGCTGTACCAGTGGTGCTGTTGGGTACCTTCGGTATTATGGCAAGTTTTGGTTACTCAATTAACACCTTGACCATGTTTGGTCTGGTGCTGGCCATCGGCTTGCTGGTGGACGATGCCATCGTGGTGGTGGAAAACGTGGAACGTGTTATGGAAGAGGACGGCTTGTCGCCGCTCGAAGCCACACGTAAATCCATGGGACAAATCACCGGGGCTCTGATTGGTATCGCTCTTGTATTGAGTGCGGTATTCATTCCAATGGCCTTCTTTGGTGGCGCATCAGGTGCGATTTATCGTCAGTTCTCTTTGACTATCGTATCAGCGATGATTCTATCTGTGTTGGTGGCCATGATTTTGACCCCAGCATTGTGTGCAACCATCTTGAAACCACGCAGCAAAGGTGAAGTTCATATCACTAAAGGCCCATTTGCTTGGTTCAACAACGCCTTTAACTCAGGAACTGACCGTTACCAACGTTTCGTTTCTAAGAGCCTATCGAAAAAACTGCGTTATGTGATCGTCTATGTGGTCATCGTTGGTGGTTTGACGATGTTGTGGCAACGCCTACCAACCTCATTCCTTCCTGAAGAGGACCAAGGCGTTATCATGGCAATGGTTACCTTACCTACTGGAGCTAGCCAAGAGCGTACTCTGGAAGTGAATAAGAAGATCAACGATTACTTCCTCACCAAAGAGAAAGATAACATTGATTCTATCTTTACTATCGCAGGCTTTAGTTTTGCAGGTAGCGGTCAAAACATGGGGATGGCTTTCGTTAAGCTGAAAGACTGGAGTGAACGCCCTAATCCAGATCAGTCAGTTAATGCCATGATTGGTCGCGCTTGGGGATTCTTCTCTACAATTAAAGAAGCTCAAGCATTCGCCTTTAACTTGCCTGCAGTGCCTAGCCTAGGTACTTCAAGTGGTTTTGACGCATACTTGGTTGACCGTGGTAACTTAGGCCATGACAAACTGCTGCAAGCGCGTAACCAATTGTTAGGTATGGCGGCTCAAGATCCAATCCTGACCTCTGTTCGTCCAAACGGTATGGAAGATGGTCCGCAGTTCAACATAGATATTGACTATGAAAAAGCCATGGCGATGGGCGTTGCCGTCAGTGACATCAACTCGATGCTTTCGACCGCTTGGGGTTCAAGTTATGTTAACGACTTCATCGACAATGGCCGTATCAAAAAAGTATACGTTCAAGCCGATGCGCCTTACCGTATGAATCCAAAAGATTTGGAATTGTGGCACGTACGTAACAGTGATGGTGAAATGGTTCCATTTGGTGCTTTTGCAAGTTATCACTGGGATTACGGTTCACCTCGTTTGGAACGTTTCAACGGTTCTCCATCAATGAACATCCAAGGTGCAGCGGCTCAAGGTCGCAGTTCCGGTGAAGCGATGGCAGAAATTGAAAAAATCGTTGCGAAGTTACCAGCAGGTATTGGTGTTGAATGGGGTGGTATTTCCTACCAAGAACGCCAATCAGCAGCTAATTCTGGCTTGCTATACGGTATTTCATTGTTGATTGTATTCCTCTCTCTAGCGGCACTATACGAGAGCTGGAGTGTACCATTCTCAGTTATGCTAGTGGTTCCACTAGGTATCTTGGGTGCGGTATTGGCAGCAACCTTGAAGAGTCTATCAAACGACGTTTACTTCCAAGTGGGCTTGTTAACCACCATTGGTTTGTCAGCTAAGAACGCCATCTTGATCGTAGAATTTGCGAAAGCACTTTACGATGAGGGTACGGACTTGATTAAAGCGACGGTAGATGCGTGTCGTATGCGTCTTCGTCCAATCATGATGACATCCTTTGCGTTTATCTTAGGTGTGTTACCTCTAGCCTTGAGTACTGGTGCTGGTGCGGCAAGCCGTAACGCCATCGGTTGGGGTGTGGTAGGTGGTATGCTTTCAGCAACGATTCTATCGATTTTCTTTGTACCGGTATTCTTCGTCATTGTTATGCGCCTATTCAAAACCAAACCGCATAAAATTGGTGAAAGCACTCCGGTAGAGGAGACCAAAGATGCAAATTAAACTGTTACCACTGATCATTGCAGCCGCGCTTAGCGGCTGTAGCATGGCACCAGACTATGACCAACCAGGCTCAACAACCGAGCAACAGGGTTGGTCAGAAACGAGCGCGCAAAAAGAAGCGGAAACTGCCCTACCAGATTGGCGCAATTTCATGGCCGATGAACATCTGCAACAGCTGATTGAAGCCGCGCTGAAAAACAACAAAGACTTGAAGCAAACAGTCCTTAGTGTTGCGACCTTAAAAGCGCAATACCGTATTCAAGATGCAGCTCGTTATCCTGGTCTAAACGCAGCGGGTAGTTTTACTCGTACTAGAACATCCGATGCGTATACCGGTGCTGGTAAAAACTACAGCACAACCGATCAAGCGACATTGGGCATCACCAGCTATGAACTTGACCTATTTGGCCGCGTGAAAAGCTTAAGTGATGAAGCATTAGAGTCTTACCTATCTTCTGATGAAAGTCGCCGCAGCGCAGTGATTAGTTTAGTGGCTGAAGTAGCTTCTGCTTACATGACATTGATTACTGACCAAGAGCTGTTGGAACTTACTGAAGATACTGTAAAAGCGTATCAACAAACGTTGCAACTGGTTGAAACTCGTTACAAAGCGGGTTACAGCGATGCACTTACCCTTGCACAAAGTAAAACGGCACTCCACAGTGCTCGTGCTACTGCAGCGCAATACAAACTCGCCGTCGCTCAACAGAAAAACACGTTGCGTCAGCTCGTTGGTGCTCCAGTCAAATGGGAAAATCGTGACCGTCTTCCTGATGAAGATGGCAAGATGCTGTCTGAACTTAAAACCGGTGTCACTTCAGACCTGATTTTACATCGCCCAGATATCCTTGCGGCTGAACATACGTTAAAAGCTAACAACGCCAATATCGGTGCTGCTCGTGCGGCATTCTTCCCGACTATCAGCCTAACCGCTGGAGCAGGGACAATGAGTAGCTCAATGAGCAACCTATTTAGCTCCGATTCTGGTTACTGGACATTTGCACCTTCAATCTCATTGCCAATCTTTGATTGGGGCAGCAACTCAGCAAGCTTAGATGTGGCAAAAATTGCAAAACAATCTTCTGTGATTGCTTACCAAGAAGCGATTGAAACTGGCTTTAAAGAGGTGTCTGACGCCTTGCTAGGTCAGGAATACTACATGGAAGAGTGGAAAGCGCAGAAAGCCAACTTAGATGCGAACAAAGATTATTACGACTTAGCACAAATGCGTTACCAGAAAGGTAACGACAGCTATATCGACTTGTTAGACGCTCAGCGCTCTCTGTTCAGTGCCCGTGAAAGTGAACTATCCGCTCACTTGAACCTGCTTACTAGCCGTATCTCCCTATTCAAAGCATTAGGTGGTGGTTGGACTGCAGCAGACCATGAGAAATCAACTTCCGTTGATGAAGCAGTTAAAGAAGTCAAAGATCAGTACTAATCCTACTGTTCTGATGCCAATAGCAAAGCCCCGCATGCGGGGCTTTTTGTTGGGTATCTTTTCGACTCAGCGAGTTAACTACGCTTCACCACACAAATCACGTTCAGCAATGAAGAACCTTTTAAAGTCGTCGTCTTACCATTGGTAAATAGCCCTTTTTTATTCCATCCCCAGTAAGGTAGATTCATTGGCCACTTACCACTTTCCATCACTTTCGCATCCAGCAGCTGTTGCCACTCATTTTCGGTGACTAAACGCATCTTAATCTGACTGCACATTTTCTCTGCGTCATCATAATTGAGTCGGTTCCAAGGCAGATCCCACTCCATATAAAACTGAATTTTTTCATCATTGAGATACGGTAGCGCAAATGCAAGACCATCGACTTCGGTTTGGCGACGGATACTCGGCATCACTTTAGGCACTGGTTTAGCCGCTGCAACAGCTTTACCGGTTGTTTTCGGCACCACTACTCTCGTAACTTTCGGTTTAATCTCCGGGAGCATTTTGGTGGTCACCTTTTTTGATGGCGTCACAGGCTTTGCCTTATCAGGCGTTACACTTACCGGTTTGGTAACGGCAGGAGAGGTCGTGACATGTTGCGAGACTTCACGAATAAAAGCTTGTTTGTAATTGGGTAATGAACGTACGCGAGCAAGATCAGCTTGAGCTGCAGCAAACTCTTTATATGGGCCAATAAGACAACGAGTCCCTTTATCTTCTGGTTTGAGCCAAATATCGGTCGTGATTTGACGATAGAGAGGCTTTGCTGTTTCCAGGGGCAGACGACCATCTAGCATGCCGCATTGAATCCAAAACTGCGCATTGGGATCTTTGGGTTTGCTGTTCCCCCACAGTCCTTGACCAATAGGACACGCTTTATCAAGGACGGGTAACTCATCACTACTTGCCTGATGAGCATCACACAAAAAATCTTGAGCCTGAGCATTTGAAGGCATAGCAAATGGCGCAGCGGCTAAGGAAAAGCTAAGCAACCATGCTAGGGGAAATCTGGGGGTGTTTTCCATTCTCATCTCCATTTAAAACGGCAAGTGTTTAGCTGGTTAAAATCAGAATGCAAAAAAAGAGCCGTAATTAACACTTACGGCTCTAGTTTAGTTAGATTTCACTAATAAAATCAAACAAATCCGCTTATCCTTTGTACAATTTGGGATTGAACACATCCCGTAACCAGTCACCAAGCAGGTTAATCACTAGCACTAGAACCACCAGCAAAATCCCTGGAAACGCGGTTATCCACCAAGAGCCTGAGAAGATGTACGAGAAGCCGATGTTAATTAGCGAACCCAATGATGGTTGATCGACCGGCAAACCTAAGCCAAGGAAAGAAAGTGCCGCCTCGGACATGATGGCATTTGCCACTTGCACGGTAGAGATAACCAAAATAGGCGATAGACAGTTTGGCAAAATATGACGGAACATAATTCGCGGAGCTCTAAAGCCCATTACTTTTGCTGCTTCAACATACTCTTTTTTCTTCTCAGCCAATACGGAAGCACGAATCGTACGAGCATATTGCGGCCACTCTGCAAAGCCGATAATAAAGACTAGCATGACCACGGCGTACTCACTGTAGAGTTGGTCACCAAAACTGGCTTTAAAAATCGCCGAGACAATGATCGCCACCATCATAGTTGAGAAAGAGAGCTGCACATCCGCTACGCGCATCAAGAAGCTATCAATACGTCCACCAAAATAGCCAGAACATAACCCAACAAACACACCAATACACAGCTGCAGAGCCACAGCGAGAAAGCCAATGGTCAGTGACAAACGTGAGCCATAAAGCATTGTCGAAAGAATATCTCGCCCTTGGTCATCCGTACCGAGCAAGAACTGACTATCCCCCCCTAACCATGCAGGTGGTAACTCAGAGTTCATGATGTCTATCGACGTTAAATCATATGGGTTGGTTGGCGCAATCAAGGGTGACAGCACCGACAAAATAACGAACGCCATAAAGATGGCAAAGCTGAACATCGCCACTTTGTCATGCAAGAAATAATAGAGAAAATCGGATTGTTTAAAACGCTCCCAACGTGATGGAGCGGCAGTTACTTGACTCATGATTACGCTCCTTTACCAGTTAAGTTCACCGTTGGGTTAATTAGCCCATACAACAGGTCAATAACCGTATTGGTTACCACGAATATCAACCCAACGAAAATAACGTAAGCGGTAATCAACGGGGTATCCACGCGGTTTACCGCCTCTAAGAACAAGAAGCCAGTGCCCGGCCATTGGAATACTGTTTCGGTCAAAATGGTGTAGGCCACCATCAATCCAAGCTGCACACCACCCACTGTTAATACGGGTAATAGGGTATTTTTCAAAGCGTGCTGATAATGAATTTTGTTGGTTGGCAAACCTTTCGCTCGAGCGAATTTAATGTATTCCGAACTGAGCACTTCTAACATTTCAGAACGTACCAAACGGATAAAAAGTGGCAACATGATCGATGCGAGTGAAATACATGGCAAAACGAGGTGCTTGAGGCCATCAATAGTGAAATAACCCGACTGCCAGCCTAATAAATTCGACGTGTCTCCACGGCCATAGGACGGTAACCATCCCAACTCAATAGAAAAGACATACATCAGCAAGATAGCGGTCAAAAAGACTGGGATCGAAATACCGATACTACTCCCCGCCATGATCACTTTGGTAAGCCACTTTTTCGGATGAATCGCGGAATACACTCCCAGCGGTATCGAACAGGCAATGATGATAACTGAGGCACCAAACACCAATTCCAGTGTGGCCACCAGCTTATCTAAAATAACATCTAACGCAGGGCGTTTATAAAAGTAAGACGTACCTAAATCACCGTGCACCGCGCCGACAATAAAGCGTTGATATTTAGTGATAAACGGATCGTTGAGACCAAGCTCATCCCGCAATGCTTGACGCTCGGCATCAGACACGGATTGCCCTACTAGCTCGCGTAGCGGATCACCCAGGTTATCCTGAATGGCAAACGCCACTATACTGATCACAAACATCACTATCAGTGCCTGAAACAGGCGCTTGACCAGAAACGAAAACATTCCTTGCCCCTTAACTATCCATGACAGGGTTACTGAGTTTCAGTAACAGAAATTCTTTCAGTCTGAAAAGGGCGCCTCATTCGACTGAAAAAATGAGGCGCACATGATAACGCGACTAACGACTATCGCCGCTAGAATTCACCTGACTCGACTTATTCTTTTACCACTAGGTCGCCGAAGTAAGGGAAGTTCATTGGGTTAACAATAGGTTTGATATCTAGAGAAGATTTCGCAGCCCATGCTAGGTTTTCCCAATGTAGCGGAACGAATGCTGCATCGTTGTATAGAATCGCTTCTACTTTTTGTAGCATTTGGCCGCGTTTAGCTGGGTCAGTTTCAACGTTAGAATCGTTGATCAGTTTATCGACTTCTGGGTTAGAGTAGTGACCACAGTTGTACTGACCTTTACCTGTCTCTTCATTACGAGTCATGGTCAAGAATTCAGTGAAGTTTGCAGAGTCTTCTGTATCAGACATCCAACCGATCATCAGTGCATCTGCCGCACATTTATCAAACTCAGGCCAATATTGCGCTTTAGGCATGGTTTTTAGATCAACTTTGATGCCGATTTTTGACAACATCGCCGCTGCTGCCTGAGCAATTTTTGCATCATTTAAGTAGCGGTTATTGGGTGCGATCATGGTCATGCTGAAGCCTTTTTCATAGCCAGCTTCTTTCATTAACTCTTTCGCTTTTTTCAAATCGTAGCGAGGAGTTAACTCTGGGTTGTAACCCACATAACCTTTTGGCGACTGTTGACCAGCAGTGGTAGCAAAACCACGCATGATTTTCTGCACGATACCTTCGTTATTAATCGCATAGACGATCGCTTGACGAACGCGCTTGTCTTTCAGTGCTGGGTTAGATGCTTCGTTCAATTGGAAAGAGATGATGCGGGTACCAGGTAGAGTGACTAAATCCACACCAGGGGCATCTTTCACACGTTGTTGGTCGCTAGGAGCAACAGGTGCAATCATGTCTACGTCACCAGAAAGCAAAGCAGCAACGCGAGTTGCATCTTCTTTGATTGGCACCAAAGTCAGATCATCAACGTTACCTTTTGAATCTTTATCCCAGTAATCTTTAAAACGTTTGAACTCGGTTTTTACACCTTGTTCACGGTAAGTTACTTCAAATGGGCCTGTACCTGAAACATGAGTAGAAGCAAATGAGTTACCGTGTTTTACGATTTCAGCTTTGTCTTTGCCATCTGCAGTTTTGCCAGAGTAGAACTTGCTGTCCATTGGGAAAATGTAAGTCGCGTTTTGTAGCACCAATGGATATGGGCCTTTTGCAACCAAATCAACAGTGTAGTCGTCTACTTTAACCAATTTTTCATAAGGGTCGAAGATACCTTTGAAATCTGGAGAAGATTTAAGACGGTTGAATGTCCACACAACATCATCAGCTGTAAAGTCGTTACCTGAATGGAATTTCACCCCTTTACGTAAGTGGAAACGCATGGTGCGGTCGTTAAGACGTTCCCAACTGGTTGCCAAACGAGGTTCAAATTTCATGTCTTGGGTATAACGAACTAGTGGATCAAAGACCATGTGAGATAATTGAAGCGTACCACCAGATAGCTGTTCTTCAGGGTCTAATGAGACTGGATCTGCGTCATAGGCAACAGTGATATCAGCCGCTAAAGCAGCGAAACTGAGTCCAGCCGCCATCAAAGCTAAAGCTATCTTGCTTTTCATGGTTTTCATTGCATAACTCCTTATGCGGGATTTCGTCCCTAGTTGTTGTAAGTTGTTTTTATTCTGATTGTTCAGAAACAATTAAATTGACTCAAAGACTCTCAGACCCGAGCCGCGGTCTTCACTTCTTCTCTCAATCCGGTAAATTCCGGCATGAGTGAAATCAAATGCTTACTGTATTGATGTTGCGGTTGCGTAAAGAGCTGCTCCGTTGGTGCAACCTCTAGCAACTGTCCCATCTGCATGACACCAACACGGTCGCACACCTGACGAATCACAGGTAAATCGTGGCTAATAAACAACATGGTAAGGCCCAATTCAGCCTGCAAATCTTTCAACAAATTCAGTATTTGAGCTTGTACCGACACATCCAGTGCGGATGTAGGCTCATCACAAATCAATAGTCGTGGGCGGGTCGCTAATGCGCGCGCGATAGAAATACGTTGGCGCTGCCCGCCAGAAAATTCATGCGGATACTTTAACCCGGCTTCGCTACCTAAACCGACATGTTCCAGTAAGTCATTCACGACACTGAGAGTTTCAGCTTCATTTTTGGTTAAACGGTGAAAACGGATTGGCTCTGCCACAATATCAAATACGCGCATCCGCGGGTTCATTGACGTATATGGGTTTTGGAACACCATCTGCATTGCACGGCGTAGTGGGCGACGCTCTTTTTCCGATTTAAGCGCTGTTAAATCCACACCTTCGAATGTCACTTTACCATCATTGGGTTGGTACAACCCGGCAATAACACGAGCAATTGTTGATTTACCAGAACCCGACTCGCCTACCAAACCAAACGTTTCCCCTTCATGAATTTGGAAACTCACATTATTGGACGCTTGGATGTATTCACGGCGGCTTTCAAATAGAGAATCTTTTGTCACAAAACGTAGGTTCACGTTCTCTACATTCAAAAGAGGACCTGAGTATTTACGATGCTCTTCACGCTGACCTAACCAGTGATGCTTGATATCCAAAGGCTGGTGCTCTGACGCCTCTTCGATATAACTCACCAAAGGGAAACGGTCGAGCTTAATATCAGAGCGTGGTACTGCTGAAATCAAACTGCGGGTATAAGGATGCTCTGGATGACCAAGCACTTTTTCCGTTGGGCCAATCTCCACCAACTCACCACGATACATGACCGCAACACGATCAGTCACGTTAGAAACCACACCCATATCGTGAGTAACCAACATACAACCAACGTTATGTTCGATACACAGTTGACGAATCAGGCTTAAAATCTGGTCTTGGATTGAAACATCCAACGCGGTGGTAGGCTCATCGGCAATAATGAGATCCGGTTCACCAGCCAAAGCAATCGCGATCACAACACGTTGGCGCATGCCGCCTGAAAATTGGTGAGGATATTGTTTGAGACGGTTTTCTGGCTGCGGAATACCAACTTGCTTCATCAGAGAAAGCGCGCGTTCGTACGCTTCACTATCACTGACCTTCATATTGGTATGAATAGTCTCTTTTAATTGATGTTCGATGGTAAACAGCGGGTTTAGCGATGTCATTGGGTCTTGGAAAATGAAACCAATTTTCGATCCACGAACCTTGCGCATCTCTTCATCACTTAAGCCAGAGATCTTTTGTCCATCAAGGAACACTTCGCCACTGGCAACATGGCCAGGAGGGCTAAGTAAGTCGATAACGGCATTCCCTACCGTTGATTTACCTGCGCCCGATTCTCCAACAACGCCGACGATTTCGCCACGTTCAATTGAAAACGATAACGACTTTACGGCCGCAAAGACGCCATGACGCGACGGATATTCAATCCGTAGGTTATTAACTTCTAAAAGAGACATTGAAACCAGACCTCTACTGCTACGACAGTTTTCTGCCCTGTCTGAGTATCTAAGCCTATCCATAATTACTGGCTTAGATATTTGTGAATCCATTCTTGTCAGTACAATATGCTGACACTTATTAGCCCATCAATTTGTCAAATATCTCACATAAAAGCAACTACAACAGTATAAAAACTCGATTTAGATGCATTTAAAAGGAACTTTGTCGAATATATATGCAAAATTAAACACATATGTAAACTTTTAGGTTTTTCTTATGGCACAGAAAAATCCGGCAACAACTCAGATATTATCACTAATGAATCTCACTAATGCCGAACAATATAAAAGAATAAATATGGATAATTTTGCATTAGAGTAGAGGCACTAATCATTTATAAGCGTAAAACAATAAATAAAATTTATCGCTCATATTTAAAATTACCTATCGACCATTGGTTAAGATATAGCGAATTCAACCACAAGACTTATCGATAACAACATAAAGCCCCAATATCTATTGTCAGAACATACGCATAAATAGTGCGTATACAGCCGTTTTTTACCATTCCTCTCTACCGAATGACTAACTAGATCTTGCTCTAACACCAACAAAATATCATTCATTCAAATTGCACAATTATGCAAAGTACGTCACTGTTTATATCAATACACTTATTAATTAAGCCAGTTGCATAATGATTGACATATAACAGGAGTAGCGATGAGGATTATCGGGATGATGATCTTAGAGGGAGCAATACTCAGAGTGTGCAGCAGCTCCCTTCACGCTGAATAAACCATAATGAGATCACGTAGATAAAAAGAACGCTTAGTTGGGGACACCTAAGTCTGAGGCTTTGAATAGTGTTCGGCGCAAAGGGAGATGATGCACCGAGCTACCAAGCAACTGGGCTACAGCCCGACCGATATCTGATGGACAAGCAATACAAACACTAAAAATTGCAGATACAAAAAAGCCCCAGCATTTCTGCTGAGGCTTTGAATGGTGGTCGGTGAAGAGGGATTCGAACCCCCGACCCTCTGGTCCCAAACCAGATGCGCTACCAAACTGCGCTATTCACCGACAAATGGGGTGGCTAACGGGATTCGAACCCGCGACAACCGGAATCACAATCCGGGACTCTACCAACTGAGCTATAGCCACCATCAATTTGTGTTTTACCGGCTGCTTGCCGAACTAGTCACGCTATAAAAGCCTAACTATTAAATAGTGGTCGGTGAAGAGGGATTCGAACCCCCGACCCTCTGGTCCCAAACCAGATGCGCTACCAAACTGCGCTATTCACCGACGAATGGGGTGGCTAACGGGATTCGAACCCGCGACAACCGGAATCACAATCCGGGACTCTACCAACTGAGCTATAGCCACCATAATTTTTACCGATATTCCCTCCGAGAATGGTACGCCCGAAAGGATTCGAACCTTCGACCTTTGGCTCCGGAGGCCAACGCTCTATCCAGCTGAGCTACGGGCGCATGCCCTATCGGCGGAGTGGAATAATACGGATATCACTCTACGTCGTCTAGTACTTTTTCAACTTTTTTTACCGATTGACGTCTTTTTCGTCAAATGGAGCGCAATAATACCACATTCATGCATTTATGCACCTATCATTCGCCCCAACTCATTGATCAAGACACCAAATTTGTGACTGGACTCCACAGAGAAATTCACAAAATCTCCAACTGTAGAATCCAGAAAAGTATCTATTTTTTAAACATGGCGCGTAAATTAGCGATATGGGCCTGTCCTTTAGCCATTCGCTCTTCTTGGGAAAGTGGTTTTTTCTTCACTTCCCATTCCACATCGTCGTAGGGTAACTCATCAAGAAAACGACTTTGGGTTGGTTTGAGCAGTTCACCAAACTGACGACGCTCCTTACACATAGTAAAGGTTAATTCACGCTGTGCGCGTGTAATCCCTACATACATCAGGCGACGCTCTTCATCGACATTATCTTCATCAATACTGGTTTGATGCGGCAAAATCCCCTCTTCAGTTCCCATGAGATACACATAAGGAAACTCAAGACCTTTAGACGCATGCAAAGTCATTAACTGTACGGCATCACTGTCATCGTTCTCTTCACCACGCTCCATCATGTCACGCAGAGTAAGGCGCTGTACAACTTCCTTGAGTGACTTTTCTTCCTGATCAGGGTTATCCCCTTGCAAGTCGGCAGTAATCCAAGTGTATAGATCAGAAACGTTCTTCATGCGCATTTCAGCCGCTTTAGGGCTAGACGAAGTTTCATGCAGCCAGTCTTCATAGTGAATATCTCGTACCAACGCTCGCACGGCTTCAACGGTATCACCACGCTCGGCATTATCCGCAAGCGAAACCAGCCATTGCGTAAAACGTCTTAAGTTTTCGAGACTTCGACCAGTCAGATGCTGTTCTAACCCCAACTCAAAACTCGCTGCAAAAAGGCTCTTGCCACGCATATTGGCATAACTACCCAACTTCTCTAGCGTCGTAGGGCCGATTTCTCGACGTGGCGTATTCACAATACGCAAAAAGGCATTGTCATCGTCAGGATTAACCAGCACGCGTAAGTAGGCCATGATGTCTTTAATTTCAGCGCGAGCAAAAAACGACGTACCACCGGAGATCTTATAAGGCACCCGGTTTTGCATCAGGCTCTTTTCCAACAAGCGAGACTGATGGTTACCACGATACAACACCGCATATTGCCGATACTCGGTACGATTAAGAAACTTGTGCGCGATAATTTCCGCGGTGATCCGCTCTGCTTCATGATCTTCATTTTTTGCGGTAATCACTTTGAGCTTTTCACCGTCAGGAATCTCAGAGAAGAGGGCTTTCTCATACACGTGTGGGTTGTTCGCAATAAGGATGTTAGCCGCACGCAAAATACGGCTGGTAGAACGGTAGTTCTGCTCCAGCTTGATCAAACGTAAGTCAGGGTAATCTTGCCCCAATAGCACCAAGTTTTGTGGCTTAGCTCCGCGCCATGAATAGATCGATTGGTCATCATCACCCACCACGGTTAGTCGACCGCGTTCACCAACTATAAGCTTTACCAGTTCATACTGGCTGGTGTTGGTATCTTGGTATTCATCGACGAGAAGGTAACGAATTCTAGCTTGCCAACGTTGACGCACCGCTTCATTAGTACGCAGCAGTTGCACTGGCATTAAAATCAAATCATCAAAATCGAGTGCGTTGTAAGCCTGCATCTGTTTTTGGTACATGGCAAAACACATGGCAAACAACTGCTGTTGCTCTCCCATCGCCTGAGCAAGCGCTTGTTCTGGTGTCACCATGTCGTTTTTCCAGTTAGAGATCGTACTCAATAACTGCTTTAACAGGTCTTTATCACCATCGAGTTGCTTTTCAGTGAGCTCTTTGAGAAGAGCCATCTGGTCTTGATCATCAAAGAGAGAAAAACCAGCTTTTAAGCCTAGATGTTTGTATTCACGGCGAATGATATTTAAACCTAAGGTATGAAAAGTCGAGACCATCAAGCCTCTTGATTCCGCTTTGCCTAATGTCTGGGCAACACGTTCTTTCATTTCTCGCGCCGCTTTATTGGTAAAAGTAACCGCAGCAATATTTCGCGCTTTATAACGGCATTTCTGAACCAAATAGGCAATTTTGTTGGTAATAACACGAGTCTTACCTGAGCCCGCTCCTGCCAACACGAGGCAGGGGCCGGATACGTATTTCACGGCTTCATCTTGTCTTGGGTTCAGCTTCATATCGTACTTATTCCTCTTCTTAGGCCGCTAATGATAATGGCACTGGCTAGGAGTTGCCATGCAGAACTGACATAATTTTTTACTTTTTACTGTACACATGTATTGTAAAGTAGGTGGTTATTTGAACTATAATGACGAGCCCTATTCACCTAACGAATCGGTATGTCATCGATCAGTTCAGGACGTAAATAGACTTATCTATTTCAATTATCGGAGTTTTCCAATGAAAAAGTGGACCCTGATTATGTTACTTATCGCCGTACTGCTGTTCGGTAGCGTGATAGGTTTTAATCTCTTTAAACAGCACATGATCAGCAATTATCTGGCCAATCAACCTGAACCAGACTTTCCTATTACGATGACAACGGCGAAAGCGGAAGCCTGGTCTCCCGTGATTCAAGCCATTGGTTTTATTGAACCTAATCAAGGGGTAACGCTGACATCACAAAGCAGTGGCGTGATTAAAGAGATCTTATTTGAATCCGGCACTAATGTGACCCCAAACCAGCCTCTCCTCGTTCTCGATTCATCGGTAGAACAAGCAACCTTAGCTAGCTCTCAAGCGCGCTTACCAGCAGCAAAAGCGAAGTATGAACGTTACAAAGGGTTGTACGACCGTGGCGCCGTATCTCAAGAAGCGTTTGATGATGCTAAAGCGGAATATTTGTCTCTAAATGCGGATATTGAAAGCCTAAAAGCCACTATTGACCGTCGTGAAATTCAAGCTCCATTTGCTGGTATCGTCGGTATTCGCAATGTGTTTTTGGGACAATATGTCCAACCAGGAACAAGCATCGTGCGCCTTGAAGATATCAGTATGATGCGTTTACGTTTCACCGTTCCACAAACCGATATTTCCCGAATTCATCTTGATCAAGCTATCGACATTACCGTTGATGCCTATGCAGATAAAACATTTCGTGGTGCCATTACCGCGATTGAACCTGCAGTCAGCGAGCAAAGCGGGTTGATTGAAGTACAAGCTAACATTCCAAACAGTGACGGTTTACTGCGTAGTGGCATGTTTGCACGGGCAAGCATCCTGCTCCCCGCGTTAAAAGACCAAATTTCTCTGCCGCAAACCGCCATCACGTACACCCTATATGGCGATAGCATCTACGTCATCACCGAAAAAGAAGGCGTAAAACGAGTTGAGCAGCGTGTGGTTAAAGTGGGTGAACGTGTTCATGACGTGGCTCATATTCTCTCAGGAGTGAAATCTGGCGAGCAGATCGTGACATCCGGCCAAGTACGTCTTAGTAACGGTGTGAAAGTACACGTGGTTGAGAGCAACGCCACAGCAACACCTAGCCAAACCCCTATGCTTTAGGAGCTTGTATGCGTTTCACTGATATTTTTATAAAACGCCCCGTGCTCTCAATTTCGATCAGTTTTCTGATCGCGTTATTGGGATTGCAAGCGGTGTTCAAAATGCAGGTGCGAGAATACCCAGATATGACCAATACGGTCATTACGGTGACAACCAGCTACTACGGGGCAAGTGCGGACCTAATTCAAGGTTTTATCACCCAACCGTTAGAGCAGGCGATTGCTCAAGCAGACAATATTGATTATGTGACATCTCAGTCTGTATTGGGCTTATCGACGATCACCGTCACGATGAAGCTCAATACCAACCCAAATGCAGCTTTGGCCGACGTATTGGCCAAAACCAACTCGGTGCGTTCTCAGCTACCTCGTGAAGCGGAAGACCCGAGTGTTACGATGTCGACCGGTTCAACAACTGCGGTTATGTATATCGGCTTTACCAGCCCTGAGCTGAACTCTAGTCAAATCACCGATTACCTAGAGCGTGTAGTCAACCCTCAGCTCTATTCGATTAATGGTGTCGGTGGCATAGACCTGTACGGCGGGATGAAATACGCCCTGCGCGTCTGGTTAGATCCGGCCAAAATGGCGGCATTGAAACTGACAGCAACCGATGTCATGAGCGTGCTTAGCGCCAACAACTATCAATCTGCTGCGGGTCAAGCGACTGGCGAATACGTGTTGTATAACGGTGATGCCAATACGCAGGTATCGGATACGACAGAGCTAGAAAGACTGGTGGTGAGAAACGACAACGGTCGTGTGATTCGTCTCCAAGACATTGCCAAGGTCTCTCTGGCTAAAAGCCACGATACCTATCGAGCAAGTGCGAATGGCAATGAAGCTGTTGTAGCGGCCATCAATGCGACGCCAAGCGCGAACCCGATCAATATTGCTAAAGATGTGCTAAAGACTCTACCGGAGTTAAAACGCAACATGCCAAGCAATATCGAAATGAACGTATTGTACGACTCAACGATTGCTATTAATGAATCGATTCATGAGGTGATTAAAACCATCGTTGAAGCCGCTGTCATTGTATTGATCGTTATTACCCTGTTCCTAGGGTCGTTACGTGCCGTGTTGATTCCTATCGTCACCATTCCGCTGTCATTGATTGGCGTAGCCATGGTGATGCAAGCGTTAGGATTTTCTTGGAACCTGATGACACTACTAGCTATGGTGCTAGCCATCGGTCTAGTGGTCGATGACGCCATCGTGGTTCTTGAAAACGTTGACCGTCATATCAAAGAAGGACAATCGCCATTTAGAGCCGCGATCATCGGTACTCGCGAAATTGCGATTCCGGTTATTGCCATGACTCTCTCACTGGCTGCAGTGTACGCACCGATTGCGCTAATGGGTGGTGTAACCGGATCGCTATTTAAGGAATTTGCATTAACGCTGGCAGGCTCAGTATTTGTGTCTGGGATAGTCGCACTCACTCTATCGCCAATGATGTGTGCAAAAATGCTACGCAGCAAAGCAGAGCCGTCGCGTTTTGAACAAGCAGTGCATCGCACCTTAGATAAATTGACGCAACGTTACGATCGCATGCTGCATGCCGTGATGCAACATCGTCCAGTTGTACTTGGATTTGCTGCCATCGCATTTCTCAGTTTGCCGTTACTGTTTCGTTTTATTCCTAGTGAATTGGCACCAGCAGAAGACAAAGGCGTTGTGATGTTGCTTGGCACCGCATCCTCCAACGCTAACCTAGATTACATGTCTAATACGATGCACGATGTCAATAAGGTCCTTTCTGAACAACCTGAAGTGCAATTTGCACAGGTGTTTACCGGCGTACCCAATACTAACCAAGCACTAGGTATTGCCTCTTTAGTTCCTTGGAGTGAGCGTGAAACCGGGCAAAGTGATATCACTCAACGTGTTTCAAACTTAATCAAAGATATTCCCGGTATGGCGGTAACTGCCTTCCAAATGCCCGAACTGCCAGGTGCAGGCTCAGGGCTGCCGATTCAGTTTGTCATTACCACACCAAACTCATTTGAGAGCTTATTTACGATTGCGAGCGACATCTTGGCTAAGGTATCGCGCGATCCTAAGTTTGTGTATTCGAATCTGGATCTGAACTTTGACTCTGCCACGATGAAAATTCAGATCGATAAAGACAAAGCAGGTGCCTATGGTGTCACCATGCAAGACATTGCGACCACGCTATCGACTATGATGGCAGATGGCTATGTTAACCGTATCGATTTGAACGGTCGTTCTTACGAAGTGATTCCACAAGTAGAACGTAAATGGCGCCTTAACCCAGAGTCGATGAAGCAATACTACGTGCGAGCCAATGACGGTGAGCTTATTTCACTAGGTAGTTTAGTATCGATTGATGTCGTGGCTGCACCGCGTTCACTGCCACACTTTAATCAGCTTAATTCTGCCACCATTGGTGCCGTTCCAACACCAGGGATTGCCATGGGTGATGCAGTGAGCTGGTTTGAAGATGTGGCTAAAACCGATTTACCGAAAGGCTATAGTCACGATTACATGGGTGAAGCTCGCCAATACGTAACGGAAGGAAGTGCGTTATACGCGACATTCGCTCTCGCTTTAGCGGTGATTTTCTTGGTTCTAGCGATCCAATTTGAATCGTTACGCGACCCATTGGTCATCATGGTTTCGGTGCCACTTGCGATTTGCGGTGCCTTGATTGCGCTTGCTTGGGGAGCTGCCACCATGAATATCTACTCACAGGTTGGCCTGATTACCTTAATTGGCTTGATTACCAAGCACGGTATTTTGATCTGTGAAGTTGCTAAAGAAGAACAGTTACATAACAAACGCTCACGTATTGATGCGGTTATGCATGCCGCCAAAGTACGTTTGCGTCCAATCCTCATGACAACAGGTTCCATGATTGCCGGTCTGATACCGCTGATGTACGCCACCGGTGCTGGAGCAGAACAGCGCTTTAGTATCGGTATCGTTATTGTGGCAGGTCTTGGGATTGGTACCATTTTCACCTTGTTTGTTCTGCCGGTCATCTATAGCTACTTGGCTGAGAAACACAAACCACTGCCCGTGTTTGTGGAAGATAAAGATCTCGAAAAGCTAGCGCGTATTGATGAAGCTTTAGCCTCCCACCATCATAAAAAATAGATGTTTTATGAATGACTCGGTGATATTCCAAAGGCCACTAAGTGGCCTTTTTTTTATCGTGACTGACGACTTTCCCCTCTGAATTGCATAGAATGCAACAATAAAGGATAGGAGTACCTCGAATGTTTGATCCAAAGAAACTAGAGCAAATTGCGAAACAAATTCATGAATCTATGCCGCAACCAGTCAAAGAGTTAGGCGCAGACGTTGAACAAAAAGTCCGTCAAGTGATTCAAGGCCAATTGAACAAACTCGATGTAGTCAGCCGTGAAGAGTTTGATGTGCAAACTCAAGTGCTGCTTCGTACTCGTCAAAAATTGACCGAGATGGAAAAGAAGCTGGCTGAGATTGAAGCCAAGCTAGCCACCAAAGACGAATAATTGCGGCGCTAAAATCGCTTTATCATCTGCGTTAAACGCTACAAATAAAAAGGCTTGGTCATTGACCAAGCCTTTTGTCTTACTATGTTGTGTTTACTTTTTATTTTGATAGTGCCTTATCTCATTGGCGGATAAGGCTACTTTAAATTAGTCGCCTACAGCGATGCGTTTCATGTCTTTCATGTAACCGCGCAGTTTTTCACCCACTTGTTCAACTGGGTGTTGACGTAGTGCATGGTTCACTTCGATTAGACGAGTGTTGTCAACGTGGTTAGAAGCAGAAGCTAGGCCTTTACCAATCACATCAGTTGATACGTTAGGCATGAATTTCTCACGTAGCAGTGGAGTTGCAACGTTAGAGAATAGGTAGTTACCGTATTCAGCAGTATCTGAAATTACCACGTTCATTTCGTATAGACGTTTACGAGCGATAGTATTCGCAATCAGTGGTAGTTCATGTAGTGATTCGTAGTAAGCTGATTCTGCAATGATGCCTGAAGCAGTCATCGCTTCAAATGCTAGTTCAATCCCAGCACGAACCATAGCCACCATCAAAATACCGTTATCGAAGTATTCTTGTTCTGCAATTTTTACATTAGATTCTGGGTAGTTTTCAAAACCAGTTTCTGCAGTTTCTGCACGCCAGCCAAGTAGGTTTGCATCGTCATTCGCCCAGTCAGCCATCATAGTTGATGAGAAGTGACCAGAGATGATGTCATCCATGTGTTTGTAGTAAAGAGGTTTCAAAAGACCTTTTAGCTCTTCAGAAAGCTCAAATGCTTTGATTTTCGCTGGGTTAGATAGGCGATCCATCATGTGGCTGATGCCACCGAATTTCAGCGCTTCAGTGATAGTTTCCCAACCGAACTGCAGTAGTTTACCAGCGTAAGCGGCATCGATACCATCAGCGATCATTTTTTCATAACAAACGATAGAACCAGCTTGTAGCATGCCACATAGAATGGTTTGTTCGCCCATTAAGTCAGATTTTACTTCAGCAACGAAAGAAGATTGTAGACAGCCAGCACGGTGACCACCAGTTGCAGCAGCCCAAGCTTTAGCGATTTCTAGACCGTCGCCATTTGGATCGTTCGCTGGGTGAACAGCAACAAGAGTTGGAACACCAAAGCCACGTTTGTATTCTTCACGAACTTCTGTACCAGGACATTTAGGTGCAACCATCACAACGGTGATGTCTTCACGAATCTGCATGCCTTCTTCAACCATGTTGAAGCCATGAGAGTAGCCAAGTGCAGCGCCTTTTTTCATCAGCGGCATGATAGTTTCAACTACATTGCTGTGCTGTTTGTCTGGTGTCAGGTTCATCACCAAGTCAGCTTGTGGGATTAGCTCTTCATAAGTGCCAACCACAAAGCCATTGTCTTTCGCATTTTTGAAAGATTGACGTTTTTCAGCAATCGCAGCTGCACGCAACGCGTAAGAAACGTCTAGGCCAGAATCACGCATGTTCAAGCCTTGGTTAAGACCTTGAGCACCACAACCGACGATGACGACTTTTTTACCTTTGAGATAGTCAGCTTCGTTTGCAAATTCTTCACGTGCCATAAAACGACAACGACCTAGTTGGTCTAACTTCTCGCGTAAATTCAAGGTATTGAAATAGTTCGCCATAATTGGATGCTCCTTTGATACTTTCCGTCTTTCTGGGTGCTCTTAATGTGGCACCGAATAAATTCATACTAATTCAGACAGAGGATTGCTTAAAGTGATATATTCACAATTAGTTGTTGCAATAAATGCAACATGATAAGGAATAGGATGAACATCAAGACACTTAAGCTCTTCCTCAATCTATGTGAGAGCCGCAACTTTAGTAAAACGGCCGCAGCGATGCACGTCAGCCCATCGGCACTCAGTCGTCAAGTACAGAAGTTAGAGCAAGATGTAGGGCATCCGCTTTTTGTTCGTGATAACCGCAGTGTTGAACTAACGCCAATAGGTTCTCAGTTACTTCCTGTTGCGATGCGAATCGTCAACGACTGGAAAGAGTTTCAAGTATCCATTAATAATGAAGACGCCGATTTGAAAGGTGAAATTCGCCTCTTTTGTTCGGTGACAGCAAGTTACAGTCATCTACCCGAACTGCTTAGCTCATTTCGCCTCAAACACCCCTTTATCGAGTTTAAACTGCTCACAGGTGACCCAGCACTAGCCATTGAGAAGGTGCTGACTGATGAGGCTGATATTGCGATATCGGCAATGCCTGATCAACTACCTTCCAAAGTAGAGTTCGCCACTATTAGCGAAATACCGCTGTCGTTTATAGGTCCTGCAGGGATCAGCAGTTTTGTTGAAGAGTTACAAAAAGAGCACCCAGACTGGAGCAAGATTCCTTTTATTCTTCCGCAAACCGGGACATCACGAGAACGTGCGGATAATTGGTTCAAAAAAATGAAAGTGAAGCCAAACATCTATGCTCAAATTGCCGGTAATGAAGCTTTAGTCAGCATGGTATCGTTGGGATGTGGCGTAGGGATCGCTCCCGATGTAGTAATCAACAATAGCCCAGTGCGTGACAAAATCCAGCGCCTCTCTGTCGCGCCGATTAAACCATTCAAACTGGGTGTCTGTTGTAAGCGCTCTCAGTTGGATGACCCGTTGGTAAGAGCGTTATGGAAGGAAGTTACTGCAAAACGCAGTATCGTTAGCTAGGCTCTGTTCTGCAAACTCAAGAATACCGTCAGCCAATCCAATACGATTGGCTTTTTTCATGCCCATGCGTTTGCTGTAGATATGAAAAAAGCCCGCTGATTTCTCAGCGGGCTTTTCCAATGTGGCGGAGAGATAGGGATTTGAACCCTAGATACGCTATTAACGTATGCCGGTTTTCAAGACCGGTGCTTTCAACCACTCAGCCATCTCTCCACAAATTGTCACTAAAGAATAGTCTTACTTAAATAATGCTAGTTCTTCAGTTTCGCTTTTAGATCTTAAGACCTAAAAGCAGTATTAAAGCCTGGCGATGTCCTACTCTCACATGGGGAAACCCCACACTACCATCGGCGCTAATTTGTTTCACTTCTGAGTTCGGCATGGAATCAGGTGGGTCCAAATCGCTATGGTCGCCAAGCAAATTCTTTAATTTAGAAAGCTGTTTCAAGTCTCAACACAATTCAAGTGTCTTAATCGAGTCCTACAAAACCCTTTTGGTGTTGTATGGTTAAGTCTCACGGGCAATTAGTACAGGTTAGCTCAACGCCTCACAACGCTTACACACCCTGCCTATCAACGTTCTAGTCTCGAACAACCCTTTAGGACGCTTATAGCGCCAGGGAGAACTCATCTCAAGGCTCGCTTCCCGCTTAGATGCTTTCAGCGGTTATCGATTCCGAACTTAGCTACCGGGCAATGCGTCTGGCGACACAACCCGAACACCAGAGGTTCGTCCACTCCGGTCCTCTCGTACTAGGAGCAGCCCCTTTCAATTCTCCAACGCCCACGGCAGATAGGGACCGAACTGTCTCACGACGTTCTAAACCCAGCTCGCGTACCACTTTAAATGGCGAACAGCCATACCCTTGGGACCGACTTCAGCCCCAGGATGTGATGAGCCGACATCGAGGTGCCAAACACCGCCGTCGATATGAACTCTTGGGCGGTATCAGCCTGTTATCCCCGGAGTACCTTTTATCCGTTGAGCGATGGCCCTTCCATTCAGAACCACCGGATCACTATGACCTGCTTTCGCACCTGCTCGAACCGTCATTCTCGCAGTTAAGCGGGCTTATGCCATTGCACTAACCTCACGATGTCCAACCGTGATTAGCCCACCTTCGTGCTCCTCCGTTACTCTTTGGGAGGAGACCGCCCCAGTCAAACTACCCACCAGGCACTGTCCTTGTCCCAGATAATGGGACTAAGTTAGAACATCAAACATACAAGGGTGGTATTTCAAGGTCGACTCCACGAAAACTGGCGTCTTCGCTTCATAGCCTCCCACCTATCCTACACATGTAGGCTCAATGTTCAGTGCCAAGCTGTAGTAAAGGTTCACGGGGTCTTTCCGTCTAGCCGCGGGTACACTGCATCTTCACAGCGATTTCAATTTCACTGAGTCTCGGGTGGAGACAGCGTGGCCATCATTACGCCATTCGTGCAGGTCGGAACTTACCCGACAAGGAATTTCGCTACCTTAGGACCGTTATAGTTACGGCCGCCGTTTACCGGGGCTTCGATCAAGAGCTTCGCTTGCGCTAACCCCATCAATTAACCTTCCGGCACCGGGCAGGCGTCACACCGTATACGTCATCTTACGATTTTGCACAGTGCTGTGTTTTTAATAAACAGTTGCAGCCACCTGGTATCTGCGACTCTCAATAGCTCCATCCGCAAGGGACTTCACCGTCGAGAGCGTACCTTCTCCCGAAGTTACGGTACCATTTTGCCTAGTTCCTTCACCCGAGTTCTCTCAAGCGCCTTGGTATTCTCTACCCGACCACCTGTGTCGGTTTGGGGTACGATTCCTTACAATCTGAAGCTTAGAGGCTTTTCCTGGAAGCATGGCATCAATGACTTCACACCCTTAGGTGCTCGACATCGTGTCTCAGTCTTAGGTGTCCGGATTTGCCTAAACACCCAACCTACGCACTTGAACTTGGACGACCGTCGCCAAGCCCACCTAGCCTTCTCCGTCCCCCCATCGCAATTGTAAGAAGTACGGGAATATTAACCCGTTTCCCATCGACTACGCATTTCTGCCTCGCCTTAGGGGTCGACTTACCCTGCCCCGATTAACGTTGGACAGGAACCCTTGGTCTTCCGGCGTGGAGGTTTTTCACCCCCATTATCGTTACTCATGTCAGCATTCGCACTTCTGATACCTCCAGCAAGCTTTACAACTCACCTTCAACGGCTTACAGAACGCTCCCCTACCCAATACAATAAATTGCATTGCCGCAGCTTCGGTTTATAGCTTAGCCCCGTTACATCTTCCGCGCAGGCCGACTCGACTAGTGAGCTATTACGCTTTCTTTAAATGATGGCTGCTTCTAAGCCAACATCCTAGCTGTCTAAGCCTTCCCACATCGTTTCCCACTTAGCTATAATTTGGGACCTTAGCTGGCGGTCTGGGTTGTTTCCCTCTTCACGACGGACGTTAGCACCCGCCGTGTGTCTCCCGGATAGTACTTACTGGTATTCGGAGTTTGCAAAGGGTTGGTAAGTCGGGATGACCCCCTAGCCTTAACAGTGCTCTACCCCCAGTAGTATTCGTCCGAGGCGCTACCTAAATAGCTTTCGGGGAGAACCAGCTATCTCCGAGTTTGATTGGCCTTTCACCCCTAGCCACAAGTCATCCGCTAATTTTTCAACATTAGTCGGTTCGGTCCTCCAGTTGATGTTACTCAACCTTCAACCTGCCCATGGCTAGATCACTCGGTTTCGGGTCTATATCCAGAGACTGTGCGCCCAGTTAAGACTCGGTTTCCCTACGGCTCCCCTAAACGGTTAACCTTGCCACTGAATATAAGTCGCTGACCCATTATACAAAAGGTACGCAGTCACCCCACAAAGGAGGCTCCTACTGCTTGTACGTACACGGTTTCAGGTTCTATTTCACTCCCCTCACAGGGGTTCTTTTCGCCTTTCCCTCACGGTACTGGTTCACTATCGGTCAGTCAGGAGTATTTAGCCTTGGAGGATGGTCCCCCCATGTTCAGACAGGATAACACGTGTCCCGCCTTACTCGTTTTCACTTACTGTGCGTTATCAGCTACGGGGCTATCACCCTGTATCGCGGCCCTTTCCAGAGCCTTCGCCTGACGCATAATAAGCTTAAGGGCTAATCCAATTTCGCTCGCCGCTACTTTCGGAATCTCGGTTGATTTCTTTTCCTCGGGGTACTTAGATGTTTCAGTTCTCCCGGTTCGCTTCTTTAACCTATGTATTCAGTTAAAGATAACTGCTTATGCAGTTGGGTTTCCCCATTCGGAAATCGTAGACTCAAGTGGCTCTTACTGCCTCATCTACGCTTATCGCAAGTTAGTACGTCCTTCATCGCCTCTGACTGCCAAGGCATCCACCGTGTACGCTTAGTCACTTAACCATACAACCCAAAAAAGTTTCGAGTTGATGAACAAGTCACCAAGGTTTGTCTGCATTTTTATACATGTTGCAGACTCGATATTGCCGGACTCAATTTTCCTCTTATCTCCGCTTTGAAAAAGCAGAAGCAAAAGGTTTACTTAAAAAGTAAATCCAAGAACACTTGAATGTGTTTTTGTTTGTCTTCTTAACGAAGACAATTGAGAACTTTACAAACAATCTTCTATTTCATTGAAATAAAATATTGTTTTGTCAGCTTTCCAAATTGTTAAAGAGCAAAAGTACATTTTCAGCACTTTCTAAAGATTTTCGGCGGTCAAAAATCCGAACCAGGCTCTTTTTACCGAACTGGTTTGGAATTGATTTCCAAAAATATTTAGAGAGTGGTGGGCGATACCGGGTTCGAACCAGTGACCCCCTGCTTGTAAGGCAGGTGCTCTCCCAACTGAGCTAATCGCCCACATTATTTGATTTCCTGTGGAAGGAAATGGTGGGTCGTACAGGATTTGAACCTGTGACCAATTGATTAAAAGTCAACTGCTCTACCAACTGAGCTAACGACCCACGTGGTATCCCGTAGGGGAGTCGAACCCCTGTTACCGCCGTGAAAGGGCGGTGTCCTAGGCCTCTAGACGAACGGGACACTAAGATACTCTTTGCTTTCTAAACCGTATCAATCTGTGTGAACACTCATCGCAATAATCTTCGTATTAAGGAGGTGATCCAGCGCCAGGTTCCCCTAGCGCTACCTTGTTACGACTTCACCCCAGTCATGAACCACAAAGTGGCAAGCGTCCTCCCGAAGGTTAAACTACCTGCTTCTTTTGCAGCCCACTCCCATGGTGTGACGGGCGGTGTGTACAAGGCCCGGGAACGTATTCACCGTGGCATTCTGATCCACGATTACTAGCGATTCCGACTTCATGGAGTCGAGTTGCAGACTCCAATCCGGACTACGACATACTTTTTGGGATTCGCACACTTTCGCAAGTTAGCCGCCCTCTGTATATGCCATTGTAGCACGTGTGTAGCCCTACTCGTAAGGGCCATGATGACTTGACGTCGTCCCCACCTTCCTCCGGTTTATCACCGGCAGTCTCCCTGGAGTTCCCACCATTACGTGCTGGCAAACAAGGATAAGGGTTGCGCTCGTTGCGGGACTTAACCCAACATTTCACAACACGAGCTGACGACAGCCATGCAGCACCTGTCTCAGAGTTCCCGAAGGCACTAAAGCATCTCTGCTAAATTCTCTGGATGTCAAGAGTAGGTAAGGTTCTTCGCGTTGCATCGAATTAAACCACATGCTCCACCGCTTGTGCGGGCCCCCGTCAATTCATTTGAGTTTTAATCTTGCGACCGTACTCCCCAGGCGGTCTACTTAACGCGTTAGCTCCGAAAGCCACGGCTCAAGGCCACAACCTCCAAGTAGACATCGTTTACGGCGTGGACTACCAGGGTATCTAATCCTGTTTGCTCCCCACGCTTTCGCATCTGAGTGTCAGTGTCTGTCCAGGGGGCCGCCTTCGCCACCGGTATTCCTCCAGATCTCTACGCATTTCACCGCTACACCTGGAATTCTACCCCCCTCTACAGCACTCTAGCCTGCCAGTTTCAAATGCGATTCCGAGGTTAAGCCCCGGGCTTTCACATCTGACTTAACAGACCACCTGCATGCGCTTTACGCCCAGTAATTCCGATTAACGCTCGCACCCTCCGTATTACCGCGGCTGCTGGCACGGAGTTAGCCGGTGCTTCTTCTGCAGCTAACGTCAAATGATGAGAGTATTAATCTCACCATCTTCCTCACTGCTGAAAGTACTTTACAACCCGAAGGCCTTCTTCATACACGCGGCATGGCTGCATCAGGCTTGCGCCCATTGTGCAATATTCCCCACTGCTGCCTCCCGTAGGAGTCTGGACCGTGTCTCAGTTCCAGTGTGGCTGATCATCCTCTCAGACCAGCTAGGGATCGTCGCCTTGGTGAGCCCTTACCTCACCAACTAGCTAATCCCATCTGGGCGTATCCGATAGCGAAAGGTCCGAAGATCCCCTTCTTTGCTCTTGCGAGGTTATGCGGTATTAGCCATCGTTTCCAATGGTTATCCCCCTCTATCGGGCAACTTCCCAGACATTACTCACCCGTCCGCCGCTCGCCACCCAAGGAACAAGTTCCTCTGTGCTGCCGCTCGACTTGCATGTGTTAGGCCTGCCGCCAGCGTTCAATCTGAGCCATGATCAAACTCTTCAATTAAAAGTTTTTTCGGCTCAATGAATACTGAATAAATTGACTGTGCTAAGACCCCTAATGTTTCCAAAAGAAATCTTAATTGGTCACTCAGTTCATTGAAACCATCTTGCTTCCTAAGAAGCTATGATTATCATCAACGAGTGCCCACACAGATTGATAGGTTTAAATTGTTAAAGAGCTTTCTTTCAACTTTGCGAGTTACTTCGCAACGAAAGAGGCGGTCATTTTAGCGAGATAAATTTTCGTGTCAAACACTTTTTTAAATTTTTTCTCTAGGCTTTTCAGCTTGCTAACTAACCTTGCTAACTCTTGCTCAGCTCGTTTTGAGCTTTGCCGTGTCAGCGAGGGGGCATTATAGAGATCAGGCTCACATTGGCAAGCGCTTTTTTACGTTTTTTTTGATTTTTTATTTGTTTGAATACTTTTCACCCACAACGCACTATTTATAGACAAAAACTGGCAAAATATCGCCGCTAGATAAACTAAGGAGCGTACATGAATCCCATCCGTAGCTATAAAGGTATTGAGCCAACGATTAAAGATGATGTTTATATAGATGAAAGCGCAGTTATCGTAGGAGATGTGCGAATTGATTCTCAAGCCAGTATCTGGCCACTCGTCGCGGCACGCGGGGATGTGAATCATATTCAAATCGGCGAGCGTTCAAATATACAAGATGGTAGCGTGCTGCATGTGACGCATAAAAGCCCAGCCAACCCCAACGGCTATCCTTTAATTATTGGTAACGATGTAACCGTGGGGCACAAGGTGATGCTACACGGATGTACGATCCATGATCGCGTGTTAGTCGGTATGGGCGCGATTGTTTTAGATGGTGTAATAATAGAGAGCGATGTAATGGTAGGAGCCGGTAGTTTGGTACCACCAGGGAAAACATTGACGAGTGGTTATCTTTATATGGGGAGCCCAGTAAAGCAGGCTCGCCCCTTAACCGATCAAGAAAAACAGTTTCTACTCAAGTCAGCACAAAACTATGTGGCGACTCGCCAAGAGTACTTAACCGCAGTTAAGCCAGTGACACGTTAATCTCGATAGTCCCCTCATCGCTGAAGAGTTCATCTTCGATGAGCTCTTCAGCCATCTCTTCGATATCAAAGCGAAAAGCGGTAAAAATCTGCATCGCTTGTTGCGCTGAGACAATCACTTGTCCACTTAATGTTTCCAATCCTTGTTTTGAAATGCCACATTCGATTAATGCCCCTGACTGCTGCGCGCTAAAACGCACTCCTTGGCGGATGTCATCCCAATACTGAATGTCTGGAAATAAGATGGACTGATTCATTACAAACCTTCTAAGTTACGTCTTAATTCAAATAAAATTTGGCGAGTTCCTGGACGAAGGCCACGCCACAACATAAAGCTTTCTGCTGCTTGACCCACCAGCATGCCAAGACCATCGTAAGCACTGGCGCACCCATGCTCAACCGCCCATTGGTTAAAAATAGTATGTCCTTTGCCATACATCATGTCATACGCAACGGTATTAGCTTGAAAAATCGCTGGAGAAATTTGGGGTAACTTACCTTCCAGACTAGCTGAAGTTGAGTTAATCACTACGTCGTACCCAGTATTGACCGATTCCATCTCAACAGCGCGCACGGCACCAAACTCTTTAAACTGATCAGCCAGCTGCAAAGCTTTACTAAAAGTACGGTTCACAATGGTAATGCTTTCTGGATTTTGATCCAGCAAAGGCTTAATCACGCCTCTTGCTGCACCACCTGAACCTATCAGTAGAATATGGCTACCTTTAAGAGGCACTTGATGCACCAAAAGATCTTGGACTAAACCTTCACCATCGGTGTTATCACCAATGATTTCGCCATCATCAAGCTTTTTCAGCGTATTCACCGCACCCGCTAATTGAGCACGCTGGGTCAGGCGATCGGCAAACTGAAAGGCGGCCTCTTTGAATGGAACCGTCACGTTACAACCTCGGCCACCGTGAGCAAAAAACTCCGTGACTGCCGATTCAAAACCATCAATAGGTGCAAGCTGCGCAGTGTATTCCATATCCTGATTGGTTTGTCGTGCGAACAGTGAATGAATAAAAGGAGACTTACTGTGTCCTATTGGATTACCAAACACTGCGTAAAGATCATGATGCATCGCCATATCCTTTGCCTTACTACAATTAAACAGAATTCTTATCTGACCCTATCACTAGCGCCGACAGCTGTCACCACTCTCGAGGAACGAGATAGTCACTCAATTTTGCCTCAGCACTTTCCGGTGCAGGTTGATAGCCGTATTCCCATCGAGCTAAAGGAGGCATCGACATCAAAATCGACTCGGTTCGACCGCCAGTTTGCAAACCAAATAACGTACCGCGGTCAAACACCAAGTTGAATTCCACATAACGACCACGGCGATACAACTGGAATTGGCGTTCGCGTTCACCATAAGGCGTCGCTTTGCGTTTTTCAATAATTGGCACATAAGCCTTCGCATAACCTTCGCCCACCGCTTTAATGTAATCAAAGCAGGTAGCAAAATCCCATTGGTTTAAATCATCAAAAAACAATCCACCAATACCTCGCGTCTCTTCTCGGTGCGGCAAGAAGAAATAGCGATCACACCATGCTTTATGTTCGGCATAAACATCATCACCAAATGGTTGGCATAACGCTTTAGCTTGGTCATGCCAAAAATGACAATCTTCATCAAAAGGATAAAAGGGCGTGAGATCGAAACCACCACCAAACCACCAAATTGGGTCTTCTCCCTCTTTTTCAGCAATAAAGAAGCGGACGTTGGCATGCGATGTGGGAACATATGGGTTTTTGGGATGAATGACCAATGACACCCCCATGGCTTCAAAACGACGCCCTGCCAATTCAGGACGATGAGCCGTCGCAGAGGCGGGCATCGCATTCCCAGTCACATGAGAGAAGTTCACGCCACCTTGCTCAATCACTTCACCATCACGCAGTACCCGCGAACGACCGCCACCACCAAGACGTTCGCCAGGCTCGCGATGCCAAGCATCTTCAATAAATTCTCCGACACCGTCTGCCTTAGCCAGTTGTTGGCAGATATCATCTTGCAATGACATCAAAAATTGTTTTACGGCTGCTTTGTCTACGACTGACATGACTTTCTCCTCGTTAGGGCGACTTTCTATTTTTACTGTATCCGGTTGAGTGCGGATTTAGCCCTGTCTAATAACTTTTAATGTTTTCGCGTCACGAATTTCGCTTGGCTTGTTACGCCCACCCGTCTCACCAATCAATACTGCGACTAATTTGTCACCTAGCTGTTCCATCACTTCAGCAGTAGTCATGCAAGGTGGCTGACCAGAAAGATTGGCACTGGTCGAAGTAATCGGTTTGCCATAAGCCAAACACAATTTTTGTACTAACGGATGATCGGTAACACGCACAGCAATGGTATCAAATTGACCACTGACCCAATGAGATACTCGAGAGCTTGCTGGCATGATCCACGTGACTGGCCCCGGCCAGCTCGCTTTAACATGGGCTAATTGTTCAGCAGTCAATTGTTTCTCATCTATATAAGGAAGCAACTGTTCATAAGTAGCAGCGATTAAAATTAGCCCTTTCTCCACGGGACGCTGCTTTAGTGCGAGCAATTTTTCCACTGCCGCCACATTGTCAGGATCACACCCAACACCAAACACACCTTCCGTTGGATAAGCCAGCACTTCTCCTGCTTGAAGTGCTTGTACTGCTAATTCAAAGTTATTCACCACAACGTCCTACGCTGATCAATATTCTGTAATTTCCCTAGTGTACAAATTATCCGTTTAATCACCTAAACCAAATTGCCATTGCGAAAAATACCAGTGGAACACAACAGCTAGCGCAAACGTTTGCTTGCAATAAAAAACCCCGTATAATGCGCCCCGAATGCTCACTAAATAATTTAATGCTTGAAGGAGTTGGAGATGAAAGTTGGAATTATCATGGGGTCTAAATCAGACTGGCCAACAATGAAATTAGCCGCTGACATGTTAGATAAGTTTGGTATTGCCTATGAAACCAAAGTTGTTTCAGCACACCGAACTCCTCAACTTCTTGCAGACTATGCCACCAGCGCAAAAGAACGCGGTTTGAAAGTCATCATCGCTGGTGCTGGCGGTGCTGCGCATCTACCAGGGATGACCGCAGCATTCACCAGTCTTCCTGTTCTTGGTGTTCCAGTTCAATCGCGTGCACTGAAAGGAATCGATTCACTTCTTTCTATCGTACAGATGCCAAAAGGTATTGCTGTTGGCACACTAGCGATCGGTGAAGCAGGTGCAGCGAATGCTGGTATTCTAGCGGCACAAATCATTGGTACTCACGATGAAGAAGTCATGGCTAAAGTGGAAGCGTTTCGCGCAGAACAAACAGAAACTGTCTTAGCCAACCCAAATCCTGAAGAGGAATAAGCAATGCACGTATTGGTACTAGGTTCAGGTCAATTAGCACGAATGATGTCTCTTGCAGGAGCACCATTGAATATCACTATGTCTGCGTATGATGTGACAACCGATCGAGTTGTTCATCCGCTCACGCAAGCGGTGATTGACCAAACTCTTGATCAAGCTATTGCAGCGGCTGACGTGATTACCGCTGAATTTGAGCACATTCCACACGACATTCTCGCTATCTGCGACAAGAGTGGCAAGTTCCTCCCAAGTACTGATGCGATCAAAGCCGGTGGCGACCGCCGTCTTGAAAAAGCTCTGCTAGATAACTCTGGCGTGAAAAACGCTACCTATTACGTCATTAATAATCGTGCCGATTTTGATGCTGCAATTCAACACGTTGGCATTCCAATGGTATTGAAGAGCGCTCTTGGTGGCTATGATGGTAAAGGACAATGGCGTCTTAAAGATTCCACGCAAGTGGATACCATTTGGCAAGAGATGCAAGAGTGTCTCAATGGCTCAGCTCAACAAGCCATTGTTGCAGAACAGTTTGTAGCATTTGATCGTGAAGTTTCACTCGTGGGCGCTCGTAGCGCTTCTGGTGAAGTCGCTGTTTATCCTCTTGCAGAAAACATTCATGTAAATGGTGTTTTGAGCCTATCAACTGCCATTGATGCTCCCGAGCTGCAAGAACAAGCGAAACAAATGTTTACTGCGGTGGCCAATAGCCTAGATTATGTTGGTGTGTTAGCGATTGAGTTCTTTGATGTCAACGGTGAGCTACTCGTCAACGAAATCGCTCCTCGCGTACATAACTCTGGCCACTGGACCCAACAAGGTGCTGAAGTTTGTCAGTTTGAAAACCACGTTCGCGCCGTATGCGGCCTGCCTCTTGGCAGCACTAAACTGGTTCGTGAAACGGCCATGATCAATATCCTTGGTGAAGACACGCTGCCAACCGAGTTACTAGCAATGGAAGGCTGTCACATCCATTGGTATGGCAAAGGCAAACGCCCAGGTCGTAAAATGGGTCACATCAACGTGACTGCTGATTACAGTGGTGAGCTGCAACGTAAACTGTGTGAAATTGCTGGCTACTTAGATGCAAAAGCATTTCCTGCAGTACACGAAGTCGCGCAAAAGATTCGCTCTTAATGAACGACTAATCACTGATTACCAATAAAAAAACGGCGCTACTAGGCGCCGTTTTTAATTCTTCACTCAAAGATACCTCCACTATCGCAACTGACTCGCGATAGTGGATTACTCTTCTGCATCCACTTCCGTTTGTAGATGACCACATTTACGGTTTGCACATTGCAAACGCACTTTACCAGCCACTTTTTTTTCTACCAGTAATGGGAAACCGCACTCTTCGCACACGCCTTCAACAGGAGGCTGATTCACCGCAAACTTACACTTAGGGTAAGCATCACAGGCATAAAACATTTTGCCAAACCGGTTTTTACGTTCGATAAGATGTCCTTTACCACACTCAGGACACAACACAGTGCTCGCTGGTGTTTCTTCTTCTGGTCCATCTAACGATTCAATATGGTGACATTCAGGGTATGAACTACACCCGATAAACATACCGAAGCGTCCTTGGCGTAATACCAACTCACTACCACACTCAGGGCAAGGTACACCAAGCTCTTTAATAATGTGTCCATCATTTTGATGCAGTGGTTTGATGTATTCACAAGACGGGTAATGGCTACATCCTAAAAAAGGGCCATGCTTACCATGACGAATAACAAGTGGGTTGCCACATAGAGGACAAGCTTCTTGAGCTTGTCCTGCAGAGGAAAATAAAGGTTGGTCTGATTTACCGCTCATGTTGCCTATCTTAGGTTAATGGAGAATGCCCTGTTCTTTGGTATAAAGCAGCTCTTCCATTAGCGTATAAGCATTTTCATTACCGGGTACGTTAAACAGTACCATTAGGATTATCCATTTCAGATCATCCAATTCAAACTCATTGGTTTCTAAGCCCATGACACGGTCGATAACCATTTCACGAATATCGGGAGTCAACACTTTGATCTGCTCTAAGAACAGTAGAAAACCACGAGATTCAAGATCTAAGCGTTCCATCTCTTTAGGAGAGAAAATTCGCATCGAAGTCATTGAACTGGTTGCAATAGCGGAATGTTCATCCGTTTGCTGCAACGCAGCCAGCTCTTCTAACCAATTAAGGGCTTTGTAGATATCTTTTTGGTGAAACCCTGCTCGAAGAAGTTCATCTTCTAGCTCATCTTGATCCACTTGTAACTCTGCGTCACTATGGATATACGTTTCAAACAGATACATTAAAATATCCATCATCATAGCTAGCCCCTCCCCTTACGAATATAGCCACCGGAAACTGCAACCACATGCCCTGAGAGCTCTAGCTCTAAAAGCTGTGTCATGACATCTTGCACGGGTATATTGGTCCGGCTTGCAAGAATATCAACTGGTGTGGCTTCTACTCCTACGTTAGCTAACAGCAGGGGAAATGGCAATTGTTCTTCGTCATTTAGGGGAGAAAAAAGTGTTGGCTGAGCCAAGTTCTGCTGATTAATCGACCAATCCAGCATTGCACCTAACTCTTCAAGGATCTGAGCCACGTTTTGCACTAAACATGCACCTTGGCGAATTAGCTCGTTACTGCCTGCATAATTGGACTGATAAATCGTCCCTGGCAGCACAAACACTTCTCGGTCTTGCTCCGTGGCATATCGAGCAGTAATCAAAGAGCCACTCTTTAATGCCGCTTCTACCACCAGCACCCCTAACGACAAACCGCTAACAATACGATTGCGCCGCGGAAAGTGTTCTGCTCTTGGTTTGGTATCAGGGCGAAACTCAGAGACTAAAGCTCCTGAGTGTCGAATACGCTCCGCTAATTGGCGATGACGAGCAGGATAGAGATGATCAAAGCCCGAGCCGAGTACTGCGATTGTCTTCCCTTGTACCGTGAGAGCACCATCATGGGCATAGCCATCAATACCTAAAGCTAACCCACTGGTAATCACCATCCCTTGCTCGACCAACTCGCGAGCGAACTGGTGCGCCGCACGCTGACCATCAATAGTCGCATTACGACTGCCAACAATGGCAATTTGAGGCAGAGATAAGCATTGAACATCACCTTCAACAAACAGTACTGGCGGTGCAGCGGCAATTTCTTTTAATAAAGGAGGATATAAAGGGTGTTGCGGTATCAAAATCGTTCTCAGCGCATTCGCTTGCTGCCACTCTAGACAGAGCTCAGCTTCACGTATCGCTTGTGATTGCAAATAGCGGATTTGATCATCTTTAAGACCTAACGCCTGCCACTGAATACTTGAGTAGGACAACAGCTTTTCAGGCGCATCATGACTTAATAGTCGCGATAAGTTTTTCATCCCCAAGCGAGGCGTAAAACTTAGCGCCATCCACGCTCGTAATGATTCATCTTGCACCATCGCCTACCTCTGACTCAGCTGTCATTTTGCTCAAACCATGTGCCAGCAAACGTCATTTATATGGGTTGTTATTGGATAAAAAAAACCAAAAACCGCACAAAATATAGGGTAAGATAGCGACACAATTTGTTAAAAAGAAACACGTAAAATACGTAGATTTGATGCAGAGATGCTGTCATTTGGCGCTTAAAATGTCTAGAATTGAGCCAATAAGCTTTTGCCTGTTTCGGCACAGTTCAACATTTTGAGTGTATATGTCTGTATTGCAAGTATTAACATTTCCAGATGATCGTCTTCGTACCGTTGCGAAACCGGTTGAAAAAGTCACACCTGAAATTCAGAAAATCGTCGATGACATGATTGACACCATGTATGACGAAGAAGGTATCGGCCTTGCCGCAACTCAGGTAGACATTCATCAACGCATCGTAGTTATCGACATTTCAGAGGAACGTAATGACCCAATGGTGCTCATTAACCCTGAAATTTTGGATAAACGTGGTGAAGATGGCATTGAAGAAGGCTGCTTGTCAGTTCCAGGAGCACGTGCTCTTGTACCTCGTGCAGCAGAAGTGACGGTCAAAGCACTCGACCGTGACGGTAATGAATATCAGTTTGAAGCGGATGATTTGCTCGCGATTTGCGTACAACATGAGCTTGACCACTTAGAAGGTAAGCTGTTTGTCGATTATCTATCGCCTTTAAAACGCAAACGTATCAAAGAAAAGTTGGAAAAGATTAAACGCTTCAACGACAAAAACTAGAATTATAGAGAGGTAACCTTGAGTCAATCATTACGTATTGTCTTTGCAGGGACTCCGGATTTCGCCGCCCGTCATTTGGCGGCGTTATTGTCTTCGGAGCATGACGTTATTGCAGTGTATAGCCAGCCAGACCGACCAGCAGGTCGCGGTAAAAAACTCACTGCTAGCCCAGTAAAAATGCTCGCCTTAGAACATGATATTCCGGTTTATCAGCCAGAGAATTTTAAATCTGATGAAGCAAAACAAGAATTAGCCGATCTCAACGCCGATATCATGGTGGTGGTTGCTTACGGTCTTTTGCTACCAAAAGATGTACTTGAGACACCAAAACTTGGTTGTATCAACGTTCATGGTTCGCTACTTCCACGTTGGCGTGGTGCTGCACCGATTCAACGTTCAATTTGGGCAGGCGATGCTGAAACTGGCGTCACTATCATGCAAATGGACGTAGGCTTGGATACGGGTGATATGCTCAAAGTGGCAAAATTACCTATCGAAGCGACCGACACCAGCGGTGCAATGTATGAAAAACTCGCTGAGCTAGGACCACAAGCACTCCTAGACTGCTTAGCAGACATCGCAGCAGGAAGTGCAGTTGCCATTAAGCAAGATGATGAACAGGCTAACTACGCGAAAAAACTCAGCAAAGAAGAAGCCCAAATCGATTGGACCATGGATGCTGCAGCTATTGAACGTTGCGTACGCGCCTTTAATCCATGGCCAATGAGCCACTTCTCCGTTGACGATAACTCGATCAAGGTATGGCAAGCCCGTGTAGAAAACATGGCAACATCCAAACCTGCTGGCACCATTGTAAAGGCCGATAAAACCGGCATTTACGTTGCAACAGGTAAAGATGTCCTGGTTCTGGAGCAACTCCAGATTCCAGGAAAGCGTGCTATGCCAGTACAAGATATCTTAAACTCCCGTGCCGCTTGGTTTGAAGTTGGTACACAATTGAATTAATCTCGCGACCCTATATTTATAGGGTCGATGTCTTTTTAAATAGGTTTCTCCATGAATGTTCGCGCTGCGGCTGCCCAAGTTCTGTTTCAAGTAGTTGATCAAGGGTATTCACTTTCAGCGGCTTTACCTGCTGCTCAACAGAAAATAAAACCACGAGATCACGCTCTATTGCAGGAGATGTGTTACGGAGCTCTTCGCTTTTTACCTCGTTTAGAGTCGATTGCTAATGCATTGATGGAGAATCCATTAAAAGGTAAACAACGCATTTTCCATCACCTGATTCTGATTGGTATTTACCAACTGAGTTCAATGCGTATTCCTGCTCATGCAGCTGTTGGTGAAACTGTTGAAGCAACTCAAGATTTACGTGGCCCTCGTCTGCGTGGCTTGATCAACGCAGTACTGCGTAGTTATCAGCGTCAACAAGAAGAGTTGGATGAACAATCCATTAGCCACGATGCCGGTAAATATGGCCACCCAAGCTGGTTACTAAAACTGCTTAAAACAAGCTACCCAGAACAATGGGAAAGCATTGTTGAAGCGAACAATGTGAAAGCACCAATGTGGCTGCGTGTGAATAGTTCACACCATGATCGCGATGAATACCAAGCGCTATTGGACGAACAAGGTATTGAAACCACTATTCATAGCCAAGCAGAAGACGCATTGAAATTAGCCAGTCCTTGTGACGTGACTAAACTGCCTGGATTTGAACAAGGTTGGGTATCGGTACAAGATGCAGCGGCGCAATTGTCTTACCACTACCTAACACCTCAAGACGGGGAAACGATTCTTGACTGCTGTGCAGCTCCTGGCGGTAAAACTGCCCATATTTTGGAGCGTACCGCAGCAAAAGAAGTGGTCGCGATCGATAATGATGAGACTCGTCTAAAACGTGTCTATGAGAACTTAGATCGCCTCAATCTACGCGCAACTGTTCTTTGTGGCGATGCTCGCTACCCACAACAATGGTGGAAAGGCGGGCAATTTGACCGTATTCTGCTCGATGCACCTTGTTCAGCGACTGGCGTTATTCGTCGCCACCCTGACATTAAGTGGCTACGTCGTGCTGAAGACATCCAAGCACTTGCCGATCTGCAAAGTGAAATTTTGGATGCGATGTGGCAGCAGTTAAAACCTGGTGGCACTTTAGTTTATGCTACCTGTTCGATCACACCTCAGGAAAACACCCTGCAGGTGAAGGCGTTTTTAGAGCGAACCGCAGATGCTGAGCTTATCGGCTCAGATCGCGAGCAACCAGGACGTCAAATCCTCCCTGGTGAAGAGGATATGGACGGTTTCTATTATGCCGTTCTGACCAAACAAGCGTAACAAACAGCAAGCAGAGGCAGCATTCGCTGCCTTTACTGCAAATGAAAGAGAACAAGGTATGAAAATCATCATTCTTGGAGCAGGGCAAGTCGGTGGAACCCTGGCTGAAAACTTAGTCGGAGAAAACAACGACATAACTATCGTTGATAAAAGCAGCGATCGCCTGCGAGAACTACAAGATAAATATGATTTGCGAGTCGTTACTGGCCACGCCAGTCACCCCGATGTGTTACGTGAAGCTGGTGCGCAAGATGCCGACATGTTGGTTGCGGTAACCAATACCGATGAAACCAATATGGCCGCGTGTCAGGTCGCATTTTCTCTGTTTAACACCCCAAACCGAGTCGCACGTATTCGTTCTCCACAATACTTAGCAGAAAAAGAAGCTCTTTTTCAATCGGGTGCGATTCCAGTCGACCACCTGATCGCCCCAGAAGAACTCGTCACTAGCTATATTGAACGCTTAGTTCAATATCCGGGTGCGCTACAAGTGGTGAGCTTTGCAGAAGAAAAAGTCAGCTTAGTTGCGGTGAAAGCCTATTATGGTGGCCCACTGGTGGGTAACGCTCTCTCAGCACTGCGCGAACACATGCCACATATCGATACCCGTGTAGCTGCAATTTTCCGTCAAGGTCGACCAATTCGCCCTCAGGGCACCACCATCATTGAAGCCGATGATGAAGTGTTCTTTGTTGCGGCAAGCAACCACATCCGTTCGATCATGAGTGAACTACAGCGACTCGAAAAACCGTATCGCCGTATCATGATTGTTGGTGGGGGTAACATTGGTGCTAGTTTGGCAAGAAAGCTAGAACATAACTACAGCGTTAAACTGATTGAACGCAGTTATCAACGTGCAGAACAGCTTTCTGAAGAGCTGGAAAACACCATCGTATTTTGTGGTGATGCTGCAGACCAAGAGCTACTGACCGAAGAAAACATCGACCAAGTCGACGTGTTCATTGCGCTTACTAACGAAGATGAAACCAACATCATGTCGGCCATGCTTGCAAAACGCATGGGAGCGAAAAAAGTGATGGTGCTCATTCAGCGTGGTGCGTATGTTGATCTGGTTCAGGGCGGTGCAATTGATGTCGCCATCTCGCCACAACAGGCAACCATCTCTGCACTGTTAACTCACGTACGTCGTGCTGATATCGTTAACGTTTCATCATTACGCCGCGGTGCTGCTGAAGCAATTGAAGCCGTTGCACACGGTGACGAAAGCACATCCAAAGTCGTGGGTAAAGCGATTGGGGAAATCAAGTTGCCACCGGGCACCACCATTGGCGCGATCGTGCGTGGCGATGAAGTGTTAATTGCTCACGACAACATTGTGATTGAATCTGAAGACCACGTCGTCATGTTCCTCGTGAACAAGAAATACGTTTCTGACGTCGAAGCCCTTTTCCAACCAAGCCCATTCTTCCTATAGGTTATTGGCGTTATGCTAAATCTACGCCCCATTTTATTCGTACTAGGGTTAGTGTTATCTAAGCTAGCCCTTTTTATGTACGTGCCAACTCTCGTGGCTTTTGTCACCGGGACTGGCGGCTTTATTAGCTTTGCCGAAGCTGTCATTATCACTCACATCGGCTCTTTTATTTGCCTGACCATGGGGCGAACCAAAGACTTTCGCCTCAATGTGCGTGATATGTTCCTTATCACCAGTTTGGTATGGACGATTGCCAGTGTCTTTGCTGCGTTGCCGTTCGTGTTTATCAACCATATCAGCTTTACCGACGCCTACTTTGAAACCATGTCCGGAATTACGACGACAGGTTCTACGGTACTGAGCGGATTGGATCATATGGCTCCAGCCATTTTGCTGTGGCGTTCGATTCTACAATGGTTAGGCGGGGTTGGGTTTATCGTAATGGCAGTAGCCATTTTGCCCATGCTCAACGTAGGTGGGATGAAACTGTTCCAAACCGAATCATCCGACTGGTCTGATAAAAGTAGTCCTCGCGCCAAAACTGTCGCGAAAAACATCGTGTCGGTGTATCTGATTTTGACTGGTCTTTGTATCATCGGTTATATGCTCACTGGCATGACACTGTTTGAAGCGATTAACCATGCGTTCACCACTCTTTCCACCGGTGGATACTCTACTTCCGATGGCTCAATGAATCACTTTTCAAAAGGAGCGCATTGGGTAGCGATTGTGTTTATGTTCTTGGGTGGTTTGCCATTTTTACTCTTGGTGACATCAGTACGGAAACGTCGCCCACAAGATATTTTCCATGATGCTCAGGTGCGTGGTTTTTTCTGGTTATTCATGATTACTAGCCTGACGGTGGCTATTTGGTTGACCTTGCATAACCACTATCCGTTTATTGATGCGCTGCGAGTATCGATGTTTAACATCGTTTCCGTGGTCACTACGACCGGATTTGGCTTGGATGACTTTACCGCATGGGGTGCACTACCAAGCACCATGTTCATCTTCTTGATGATGACTGGTGCATGTTCAGGCTCAACAGCAGGTGGGATTAAAATATTCCGCTTTCAAATCGCGATGGCTTTGCTGAAAAAGCAAATGCTGAATCTGATTCACCCTAATGGTGTATTTGTACAACGCTATAACCAACGTCCAGTTAATGAAGATATCGTTCGCTCAGTGGTCGCATTTGGTATTACGTTTGGTCTTACCATCATTGTCATTGCTGGAATTCTGTCTGCGATGGGACTCGATCCTATCACCAGTATCTCAGGCTCAATTACAGCGGTATCTAACGTGGGTCCTGGTATGGGCAAAATCATTGGTCCAACAGGCAACTTTGCCACCTTACCCGATGCAGCCAAATGGGTTCTAAGCTTTGGTATGCTGATGGGCCGTCTGGAAATTTTGACCATTTTGGTTGTGTTCTTCCCCGCCTTCTGGCGTCGTTAAGGTAATAAAATGAAAACCATGATTTCTGCTCTTTTGTTGGTTTGGGCCAGCATGAGCCAAGCATCCGAATTGGTCACCTTGAAAGATGGTCGCCAAATTCAAATCAACAATGATTTTACATGGCAGTATGCTCAACCACAGAAGAAGGAAGCCATTGAAGCCGTAACAAAATCAACGCCAGCAGTGGTAGCGGCACCAATCGTTCAGCCCAAGATACAAGGTACAACGGTTGATTTAAGTAGCAATAAGCCACTGTTGCAATTAAGTGACTCTGGTGTCGATGTGGTATTGAATGCAGCCAACTACAGTTATGGTGAATTAGTCATTCCAACCGCTATCACCAACCAAAGCCGCCAGTCGGTGATTCAAGTTCAGATTCAATGGTCATTGTATGATGAGCAAGGTAACCGGCTCCAAGAAGGGAATAATGCGGTGTGGCAATCCATTAAGCGCATGGGTGATACTTACTTGCGCCCACAAACCGCAGCGGACGGTAAAGCACTGCACATCGCAGTACCTTCCCATAACCGCTATCAGCTGAAAGCGACAATCTCAGCAGTAGAAACGCGCTAAACCGGCTGAATATAAAAGTAAATCGCTAGAAAATGGCAGGCACACCCTGCCAACACAAAGCCATGCCAAATTGCGTGGTTAAACGGAATTCGTTTAGCCACGTAAAAAATCACACCTAACGAGTAAACCACTCCGCCTAAAGCAAGTAGTGTCAATCCTCCGACATCGATGTGCAGCGCCAATTGATAAATCACCGCAAGCGACAACCAGCCCATCACCAAATAAGTAATCAGTGAAGCGCGTTTAAAACGATACACAAATGCCACTTTCATAATGATACCAATCAGAGCAATTGCCCAGATAACAATCATCAATCCAATCGCTAAGGGGGTTCGTAACCCAACCAGTAAGAAAGGGGTATAGCTTCCGGCGATCAATAAATAAATTGCACAATGATCAAAGGTCTTGAGCCAACGTTTGGCTTTTTGATGAGGAATGGCGTGATAGAGCGTAGACGCGAGAAACAGCGCAATCATACTGCCGCTGTAAATGCTCATGCTGGTGATGGTGAGAGCGTCAGCACTATGTTGTACCGCTTTAAGCAGTAACAACACTAGACCGACAATGCCGAGAATCAACCCCAATCCATGACTGATCGAATTGGCAATTTCTTCTTTTAGGCTGTATTCATGACTCGACATAGGCACCTACATTGTTGACGTGTCTTCGAGCTGCAGTATGGCACATTCAACTTACACATGTAAGCTGAATGTACTCATGCTAAATTAATTTTCCATTTCATAACGTTCGAGAGCAGCAACGATCACTTGCTGTGCATCCTTATCTGCACAACCATTATGCAATGTGAGATGACTCTTCACGGCTCCCTGACTGACCTCATCACCAAGGAGGGTTAAATGTCCTCGTTGCGGCCGGTCCACATCAAACCAAATCTGAATCGCTTCTTTGTCGCGATACGCAAAAAGATCCAATTCACGAAGAGCCCCCTGATAGGGACCATAGATAGGTACGAGTTCAAACTCTTGGCCAAATGGTAGAGCAAACCCATCAAGCGCTTCACACTCAACTTGGCGCAACCTTAAACCGTAAGACTCAAGAGCAGCAAAAATACTGTCGAGCAGATGATCAGGACGTACCGTAACACTATGTTGTTCTTTAACGAGCGGCTGCTCATTGCCTAGCTCAGTATCAAGCCAAACCTTGTTATCGCCGATGGTCACAGGCGTATTCCAAGGCACTTCCAATGTGGCTTCCACCAATTGGGTTTCCCCTGGCTTAATAACGAGCGCGTCAGCTAATGACCAGTGAGCTAACGTGTAGGTTTCATCGACTCGTTGTCGTAATGGTACAAAATCCGATTCCGTATCCACTGCGGCTTCTGCGATATAGCGACAGCGCAGTTTTACATCAAGATGCTCAATCACCTGCTCTTGTGCACCACCGTAAATATGAAGATGAACTTGTACTTTTTGCCCCGGATACAACACATCTTGCTGCAAAACGGCTTCGACTTTAGCAGCCCCTATTCCAAAGCTTGAGAGGGTCTTTTTAAGTAATGACATACACACCTCCTATCACTGAGTTAACGTTCATACTAACGAGAAACTGGTGCAAAACTCAACAGTGGTTAACAAATAACCTATTTCTTTAGTCTAATATACGCTGGTTAACTATCGACCAATGTTAACCAAAATGTTAACCTTGCGCCGATATGACGTCATATCAAGTCCTGAGCAAGTATTTAGGATCGGCACTTGCCAAAAAGAGCCACCCTTCACCACTTCGCAGTATGAAGATCAACTCATAGTTGCTTAGGTTTTTCATCGGCAATGGATGTGCCTGACAGTTAGGTAGAACAATGCGACCAACAACCGTCAGGTTTTCACAAACCAACCGTAGCGCAATGCGCCGCCGTAATGGCTTTGCTTACGCTACTGTTGCTAAAAAAACCGCGCCAGCAGCATCACTTGTAGAACGAAATGTGCATACCACATTACCGGAAGCAAACGTTGTTAAGGCAGCTTAATTAAAAAGCGCAGAATCACTGCGCTTTTTTCTTATCTCTCAATTGGTATTCTGCCCACAATTTGGTACCTTTAAACCAAATCATTACAATAATTGTGGAGAAAGCCATGACATGCCATCGCGTAGAAGAACTGCTCGAACTTCTAGAAGCTGAGTGGGATAAAGACTCTGAAATGAGCCTAATTCAATTTTTAATCAAACTTGCTGGTGAAGCTGGTTTCAAACAACCGCTCGCAGAACTGACAGACGACGTTTTGATCTACCATCTAAAAATGCGTAACAGTGATAAAACCGAAGCGATTCCGGGTCTGAAGAAAGATTACGAAGAAGATTTTAAAACCGCTATCCTTAGAGCTCGCGGTCTTATCGACTAACGTTAAAAACAGTAGCTGAACTAGGCTACTGTTTTTTCTTTTGCTTATTTAGCACCTCAGTAAAACTAATTCCCCATTCCTCGTCTGTCATGGTTACAATAACTGTATTATTCACTGGTCATGACGGTCTCTATGACACAAGCCAATTTTAATTTTGATGCGCTGACTCCCGATTTCATGTGGTATGCCTTAGAAAGCATCGGCATTCGTGCTGAATCAGGCCTACTACCTTTAAACAGTTATGAAAACCGTGTTTATCAATTCACCGATGAAGAACGACATCGCTATGTGGTGAAGTTTTATCGACCTGAACGCTGGAGTGTGGAGCAGATTCAAGAAGAACACGACTTTGCCCAAGAGCTCGTTGACCATGAGATCCCACTCGCTGCACCGATTGAGATTAACGGTCAAACCATACATCACTATCAAGGTTACCGTTTCGCGCTATTTCATAGTGTCGGAGGGCGTCAATTTGAAGTAGATAATGACGAACAACTGGAGTGGGTGGGTCGCTTTCTCGGTCGAATTCACAAAGTGGGTGCCGCGCGTTCTTTTCAACATCGTCCAACCATTTCGCTAGACGAATATCTCTATCAACCTAAAAAGGTGTTAGAGCATGCCGACTTTGTCCCTCTGCATCTACAAAATGCTTTTTTCAGCGATTTAGATCTGCTTATTCGCACCATTGAACCTTTATGGCCAGCTAAACAACAGCTCATTCGTCTGCATGGCGATTGCCATCCAGGGAATATTTTGTGGCGCGATGGCCCTATGTTTGTCGATTTAGACGATGCGCGCAATGGTCCAGCAGTCCAAGATCTATGGATGCTGCTCAATGGCGAACGTGCTGATAAATTGGTACAACTGGATATTCTACTTGAAGGTTATCAAGAGTTTTGCGATTTTAATGAACACGAATTGAAACTAATCGAACCATTACGTGGTCTACGAATGGTGCATTACATGGCTTGGTTGGCGAAACGTTGGAATGATCCTGCTTTTCCTCTCGCTTTCCCTTGGTTCAACGATCCAAAATATTGGGAAAGCCAAGTATTGGCATTTAAGGAACAAATTGCTGCTTTAGCCGAACCACCATTGTCACTTACACCACAGTGGTAACTAATTTCAGCCGATAAAGAACAACAATGGAGAACCCCATGAAAAAGCTGTTTGCCCTCGTTGCAACTCTCATGTTGAGCGTATCTGCATACGCTGCGCAGTATAAGGAAGATGTGAACTACAAGGTTCTCGATCAACCACACTCAACTCAACCTAGTGTTGTAGAATTTTTCTCTTTCTATTGCCCACACTGTAATGCCTTTGAACCTATTATTTCGCAACTAGATAGCCACCTCCCTGATGGCGTAAAACTAGAGAAAAACCATGTCTCTTTTATGGGTGGCAATATGGGCTTTAACATGAGCAAAGCTTTCGCCACTATGGTTGCTTTGAATGTTAAAGACAAAATGATTCCAGTGATGTTTGACCGCATTCATAACCAACGTAAAGCACCACAAAATGTTGAAGAACTTCGTCAAATTTTCGTTGATCATGGCGTAGATGGTAAAAAGTTTGATGATGCTTTTAACGGCTTCGCTGTTGATTCAATGGCACGTCGTGGAGACAAAGATTTCCAAGCAAAAGGCCTACAAGGTGTTCCTTCTATCGTTGTGAACAACCAATATTTAGTAGAAATGGGCAGCTTAAAATCCATCGATGAATTCTACGACCTTGTAAACTACTTGCTTAAAAAATAAGTCGTTATCAAGTTAATCGATTAAAAAAGGGAGCCATTGGCTCCCTTTCCTTTTGATTCTACTGTGCTTTATGAATGGTTTTTAGTGTGGCGTCTTTTTCTTCCCAAACGGTGTTCAACCACTGGTTAAACTGCCGCTTGTATTGCTTATCGTTAAAGTAATCACCGGTCACTTGTTCATTCATCGGTAAGATATTCACTTTCACCACAATGCGCTTCATTCGTCCCATCAACATGTCACGAAAAGGCTTTTCCAAGTTATCCGGATACGCCAACGTCACATCAATAATGTTTTCAAACTGTTCTCCCATCGCCGCCAAGGTATAAGCGATACCGCCAGTTTTCGGCTGTAGCAAATGTTGGTATGGAGAACGGGTTTGGCGACACTTCTCTGGGGTAAAACGCGTACCTTCAACGTAGTTAACTACGGTCGTTGGGTTGTATTTGAACTTACTGCACGAGCGACGCGTTGTTTCTAAATCTTGGCCACGTTTTTCTGGGTGACGCAATAGATACTCGCGTGTGTAACGACGCATAAATGGCATATCCAAAGCCCAACAAGCCATGCCTACAAATGGCACATAAAGCAGTTGTTGCTTGAGAAAAAACTTCGGCATGGGAATGCGATCTTTAAACACACTGCAAAGTACGACGATATCTGTCCAGCTCAGGTGGTTACTGATCATCAAATACCAGCCATCTTTTTTCAACTCGTCTAAACCCTCAATGTTCCACTCGACACGGTTAGAAAGCGCAAGTATGCCTGTATTGACGGTTGCCCACAGCCACATTGATTTATCTGCAGCTCGAGTTGCCCAGATTTTCATTTTTGCGGTTGGCAAGAATAACTTGATGATGGCAATCAGGCAGATGATTAACGAGTTAACTGCCGTGTTGAACAACACCAATAACACATTGATAACTAAGAGAGGGTAAGCCAGCATAATACAACTACAAAGAGCGAACAAAAAAACAGCGTGTAATTATACTAGCTTAATCCTTTTATGAAATGTTTCTTTCGATGGTCAGACAACTAGACCGACTGGGCCGTTAACTGTTTCAATAGTCTATCCATCGCCCGGTAACCTAAGGCCTCAGCTAAATGTACTCGTTGAATTCGCTCCTCGCCCTGCAAATCTGCAATTGTGCGCGCCACCTTGATAATCCGGTGGTAAGCCCGAATCGACAACCCCAATCGATGTAAGGCACTTTCTAAAAATTCCGCATCGGCTTTTTCCAACTGGCAATAGCGTTCAATCTCTCGACTCTGCAGCAGCGCATTCACTTTACCTGACCGCGCCAACATGACCTCTCTTGCTTGCAAAACTCGTAAGCGAACTTCTTGGGTCGATTCACCGCGATCGCCGCCATTTGCCAGCATACCTTGAGGCAGCGCAGGGATCTCTATCGACATATCAAATCTATCCAACAACGGACCAGATAAACGGCTAAGGTAGCGCAGAATCACCTGCGGATTGGCTCGAGCCTGATTCCCCTCATAATAGCCTGTTGGGCTCGGATTGAGCGCTCCCACCAGCTGAAAACGGGCCGGAAACCGTGTTTTGCCCTGTGCACGTGAAATAATGATTTCTCCCGACTCAAGCGGCTCACGCAGTGAATCCAGCACCTTACGTTCAAACTCTGGCATCTCGTCCAAAAATAATAAACCGTTGTGCGCCAGAGAGATTTCGCCTGGTCTTGGAATCGTACCTCCGCCAACCAATGCCGCCATGGAACTAGAGTGATGAGGTGCACGAAATGGTCTGAGCTTCCAGTTATGTTGATTAATTTCTTGTTGAGTGAGTGACGCAACCGATGCGGTTTCCATCGCCTCCTCATCACTCATCTCCGGCAAAAGGTCGCACAGGCGAGATGCCAACATGGTTTTCCCAGTGCCTGGAGGCCCTAGAAAAAGTAAGTTATGGTTGCCAGCCGCTGCTATTTCTAACGCTCGCTTGCCCTGCTGCTGACCAATGATGTCTTGCAGATCGCGTGTTGAGTTGGATGTTGCAACTGGCGTATTGGTTTGAAACAGAGATAAAGTTTTTTGCCCACACAACTGAGCGCACACATCTAAAAGAGTTCGAGCCGACTTATGGGTATCCTTGCCAACTAACGCGGCTTGATCGCCATTTTCATCCGGCACAATTAAGCAGCGGTTCTCACGGTTAGCAGCCAATGCCGCAGGTAAAACGCCTTTGACCGGACGTAAATCACCCGACAATGCCAGCTCACCTAAAAACTCATAGTGATCTAAATGAGTGGCTGGAATTTGCTCTGCAGCCGCCAAGATCCCTAACGCAATTGGGAGATCAAAGCGTCCGCCCTCTTTGGGCAGATCCGCTGGTGCCAAATTCACTGTGCTTTTTAATATAATTTACAGGAAAGAATTTATGTTAAGATTTGCATAATCTAAGGAGCCTAGTGATGCAAAAAATTATATACCCATACGTTCGGTTTAGCAGTGAACAACAATCTGGCGGTAGTTCTTACAAGCGACAGCTTGGCGATATTTTAAAGTATGCGAAAGAGAACGGCTATACCGTAAATGATAGTCTTGAATTGAGAGATTTAGGCTTATCAGCGTATAAAGCCGATCATATCAAAAAGGGCTCACTAGGCGATTTCTTTGACGCTATAGATACGGGAATTATTGAAACAGACGGAACTGCTTATCTGTGTGTTGAACAATTTGACAGGCTCTCACGACAAAGTTTAGACGATGCCTCTGATGTATTGAGAAAGATACTTAGATCGAATATCAACGTCATAACGCTGATGGATAAGAGGGTCTACACAAAAGAAAGTCTCAATGACTTAATGAGCGTTATGTATTCATCTATGCTCATGGCTCAGGCGAATGAAGAAAGTGCAAAGAAATCAGAACGGATTCTAAAGAGTTTTGACGCTAGACTAGACGCATTACATGACGGTAAACAAATACAATATGTTGGGATTTTTCCCGGTTGGATCGACAATAAAGGTACTAAGAAAGAAACAAATTTTGTTTTAAATAAAAAAGCTGAGATCGTAAAAAGAATATTCAAAATGTATATAAATGGAATCTCTTTTAACGAAATAGCAAGGACTTTAAATTATGAAAAAACTCCACAAGTGGCAAAAAAAAGACAAAAAAACTTTACTAACCTTTGGAGTTCAGCAAAAGTAAATCACATTTTAAAAAATCGCTGTGTATTAGGTGAATTGTACATTCGAAAAACTGGTGATACATTTAAAAACTACTATCCTCAAATCATTTCAAACGATGATTGGGATATAGTTCAATCTATGACTAAAACAAAAAAAACAATAAAAACATCAGGACGAAATTCAATAAACATCTTTACAGGAAAAATATTTTGTTCTGGCTGTGGCCAAAAATACTATTTTGAAACTGATGATAAAATTTTAAAGTCAGGTAAAAAATATTATCATATGCTTAAATGCTCTGGTAGACGTGGGCTACAATGCAAAAGTGCATCTATTAAATATGATGATTTTCTAATATCAATGCCTAACATGTTCGGTTTAATAGATACAAAACCACAAGACAATAGTGATAAAATCAAAAAAATAAAAGAAAAAATAGCCGAGATATCAAGTTATTCAAAAAGTATTAATGAAAAATTATTATTACTTGAAGAACTTAACAATAATGACGAACTAGATTTTACAATATATCTTAAAGAAAGTTCAAAACTACAAAAGCAAATAAGAGAGAATGATGCACGTATAGCCAGTTTCAAAGTTAGCATATCAAGATTATCAAGTGATAATAAATTAGATTATTTTGACAAAAACGATCCTATTTCAATAAAAAAAGCAAAAAAATTTATAAATGAAAATTTTGCAGGATTTATAATATCAAGCGATTCCAGAAACTGCACTGCTTTATATAACAATGGTCAAATCATTTACTTTAAAGTGAAAAATAGCAAGATAGAAAAAACAAAGAATATTATTGAAAAAGCTGATGGTTTCAAAGAATTTTTCGATCTTAAAGAGGAAGTAGTTCAAGCATATAAAAATGGCACTATGGACGGACGTTTTTCTGAGATATTAAAAGCAACAAATTTCTGGGGAATTGAAACTCCAGAAAAATATTACACTTTCGAATAATAATCCCTCACTAGTCAAAATCAGAGCAACCCCATAGGGTATCGGGGGGTGTGGGGGAGACTTGCCCCCCACATTTCCTACCCAAATTTTCAAAATGATCCGTCCTTTCATTTTTCGACCAATCGAACAAGGAAAATTTCTACTCGCATACGCTCAAACACACGTAAGAAACTTACTCGTAATTACCTATTAAAAGCAGATACAAGAGAGCAACTTAAAAAATAGCTTAAAATAAGGATTTTTTTCCGACCAATGAGATCCTTAGAGATCCCATTAATGGGCACACTTTTCGAAAAATCAGCTAATTTTCCGCTTAATGAAGCCCAAATTTAATGGGTAAACCTTGTTATTTTATTTGATTTTTCTTTATTTTTATTGGTTTAATATTTTCTAAAAAGATGAAGTATTTCACTTCACATTAATGTGAATAATACGTCTTTAATCGAGATTTTTATTTCCCAACTATTGACAAATAAAAAATATATGTTTCATTAATTATATTCAATTTATAAATATAGGAGAAATTAAAATGAATAATATTATTGAAAATAATAAATATAAAACATATAGAGAAGATAGCCAAGAATGTCCAGTAATTCTAAATAGAGACAAAGAAACAGGAGAGATAGAAGCAAAACAATTGAGCGCACCTTTTTTTGCATTTAATAAAGAAAATTACAAATCCAAAGTTTTGTTAGCAAGAGAGGAACCTATTGCTAATTCTATTTTTGAGTTTTTTATATCTGAGATGGACGGAACTAATGCAATATGTATTTCAATGGCTACGTTAGAAAAATTATTTAAACTTAGTAGACGAACTTTATCAAGACACATTAGAGTTCTTGTTGAAAGAAAATTCATTGAAATATTTAAAAATGGAAACATGAACATTTATGCAATAAATGCCTTTATTGTATGGACAAAAGGTGATGCTAATTTGTGGAAAGCAAAATTTAAAGCAACTATTTATTTAGACTATAATGAGCAGACAAAGAAAATAAAAAGAGAATATTCAAAACAAATAACAACAAAATAACAGGAGAAGAAAATGAACGAAAGTAATTATGACTATGAAGATGTTGGAAACTGCAAAATATGCAATGAAGATACTAATCACGGTGAAGATATATGCAGAAACTGCCAAGAGCAAGAAGCCATAGATAATTGCGATGATCCTAATGATTGGGGTCGTTATTAATTATTTACTATACTATCATATTATAATAAATATTATTAAATGAACTATAATTAGTTCATTTAATTTCTGTTATATTTAATGGCATTTTTCTTTTCTTCATTTGGTTGTAGATCAATAGCATCATTTTTTAACCTTTCCCCTAATTCAGAATCAATTTCTTTAATTTGCTTTTGCCTTTTAAAATAGTTAAATAAACTTGGTTTTAAATCATTTACTGCATATTCATAAGCGCTTGTCAGGGCATCTTTTACCGCCTCTTTTAATTCTTCATATTTTTTATTAAGATCATTAATTTTTTCATTAAGTTTAAGTAAAATATTTACCTTGTCTATTATTTCAATATCTATTTTTTCAACCTCTTCTTTTTTTGATTTTATAACCATATTTTGAGTTGCTATTTTTGTTTTATTTTTAGCTAAATTTTCATTTGTTTCTACTAATTTTTCTTCAGCCACCTTATTTTGTTCTTTCAATTTACCAGCTCTAGTCCATTCTCTTTTCTGTGATGGTCTAAATTTATCTTTGAATTTTTCAAAGTCATTTAACTTTTCTACTGCTGTTCTTTTTTCAAGGTTTACTTCATATTTCCTTTCTTTTAAAAAAGCATTCATCTTTTCGAAAATATAATCTTGATACACTTCACCAAATTTTTTAACTTCTGTAAATGTTAAATCATTATAATGATTAATATTTTCAAAAGGAAAAATTTTACTTTCTTTTTTATATACTCTTTTCAAATTTAAAAAAACTTGCTGTTGAATGTCCATTTCACCAGTTTGATTATTTTTACCAGAATATTCAATATGAGCATGGGGATTGTCTGGGTTTTCATCTAAATGAACAACTAAATAATTAACAGAAAAATCAGGATATAATATTTTACTAATGCCATTTACAAAATTAGCCAAATCCGTAGGTTTAACATTTAACCCTGTATCATCAGGGAACTTATAAACCAACTCCTTGCTGAAAACTGTATATTCTGTATTTCTACTTTTCACTCCTATCAATTGATTATAATCTGATAATTCTTTTAGTCTTTGAACTTTTTGATTAAATCTTTTTATCTTTGCAGCACAATTTTTTAAATTATAAATTTCTGTTTCTGGATCTATTTCGTCAGAGCCTAACCTATCCGTTAAGTCTTGCCAGAACTCACTTTCTGAACCATCAGAACCATCCTTATAACGTTTTAATGCAGCTTTTGCTTTTGCCCTTTTATCAGATAGTTCTGCTTTGTTTGAGTCGCTAAAAGCACTTTCTAGATTAGCCAAGTATTCCTTTTTTTCTTTATCCAGTTTAAATGTTATTTGATTATAGAGGTTTTCTCCTTTCTCCGGATTAGATAGTTTTAATTTCCCGTTTTCGTCAGGAATATATAAAACATTATTTTTTGTCAAACCGAAATCACAGATATCGTTCATTTCTAATTTGTCTGTATATAAACTTTCAAGAACTGCTTTGGCTCTTAAATTATGAGCACGAGACCGATTTGCTTTACCTCTACGATGTCCGTGGTGATTGAAATTTGAGTGGTATAACCTTTGTTTTGTCATTTGTCTTTTCTCCTATATTTTTATGCCCTCTTTTTATTTGATTAAACTTTTTAAAGTTTACCAACCTAAAATTAAAGTTTATCCGAGCGCAGCAATGGAAAACTTATGTTTTAGAATCGTTGGTAGTCTATTCTTAGTATATCCAAAGTGTAAAATATAACTTTCACTACAATTATATTAATTACATAATCCTAAACAAAGTCAATATTATCTATTGATAAATAAATAATTAATGATACTTTATATTTAGTGAGGTATAAAATATGGATGACAATATAAAAACATTTCTAGAATCAAAAAACAAAAACGTTTTATCTAAAAGTTTAAATAATGAAATAATCTTGAAAAAAAATATTTGCGAGAATGAAAAATATAAATTGAAGGAAAGATTAAAAACAAAAAATCAACTAGAAAAGAAAAGACAAGAACCAAGTCAAAGATTAAAAGATAAAATAGAAAATCACCAATTGATAATTGGTGATTTAGAAGCTGAAATAGAAAACTTAACGACATGTTTTCTTCAATCTATTGATTTAACTAACATCGCACTATCTAAACTTAGAAAGTTAGATCCTGAGAAAGCGCATGAAATGGAGTATAGTCAATCTCTAAAAACTCATAACGCTCGAAGAAATCGACTTTAACAATTTGCTACGCCGAAAATGTGTGATATAAATCACGAATTTTTAATAAACAGACAAAAAAGCACTGGCCTTATATCCAGTTATTTGCTTCAATATGGTAATTCTTCTTACTAGAGAAAATGTATATGCAACTAAAAGTAAACTCTTTCTTTTCAGGAGCTGGTGGACTCGACTTGGGTTTTGAAAAAGCTGGATTTTCAATACCATTCGCCAACGAATATGATAAAGACATATGGGCGACTTATGAGCTTAATCACCCAAATACCAAGTTAGATAGACGTAGTATCGTAGATATTCCTAGTATAGAGGTACCTGATTGCGACGGAATTATCGGTGGTCCACCGTGTCAAAGTTGGAGTGAAGCAGGCTCAAGAAGAGGAATAAATGATCAGAGAGGTCAGCTATTTTTCGATTTTATTCGTATTTTAAAAGATAAACAGCCTAAATTCTTCCTAGCTGAAAATGTTAGTGGTATGTTAGCACCAAGACATAAAGAAGCTTTAGATAATATAAAAAAAACATTCCAAGATGCTGGGTATGATCTTTTTTTTAAACTTCTAAATGCTAATGATTACGGCGTAGCACAAGATAGAAAACGAGTTATATTCATCGGATTTAGAAAGGACTTAGGTGTTTCTTATTCTTTTCCTGAAGCATTGGATAACAAACCTAAACTAAAAGATTGTATAATGGATTTAGATGGGCTAGCCGTTCCTGCAATTTCTAAATCTAAGCCAAATCCTGACACAGTAATTCCTAACCACGAATATATGACAGGATCGTTTTCTAGTATGTATATGAGTAGAAATAGAGTAAGAGCTTGGAATGAGCCATCATTTACTATTCAGGCTGGTGGGAGACATGCACCAATACACCCATCAGCACCAAAAATGGAAAAACTAGAACAAAACAAATTCCTATTTGTTGATGGCTTTGAATATAGACGGCTAAGTGTTCGTGAATGTGCTAGAATTCAAGGATTTCCAGATAGTTTTAGATTTATATATAATGATGTTTCTGCTGGTTATAAGATGATTGGAAATGCTGTTGCTGTAAATTTTGCTTATGCTATAGCAAATAGTATAAAGAAATCACTAGAAAATGTTCTTAAATTAGAATTAGTAGCATAACTCTAATTACATAGATTACATAGAGGAGGTTATACCTCCTCTATATCGATTAAAGATCAATGCTACATCTATTAATATAATTTTCTTCATCATAAAGTATATTTGTGTCAAACTTTAGACTAATAGAACGACCAAGATTAATTCTACTACTAGCAGTGTGTAATCTTGACCTAAACGAAATACCGTTATTGAAGTGAACATCTACATAACTATTATTATATATTTCTGCACGCATGTCTGTAGGTCTAGGTATATTGTAAAAGTTTAATATGTCAATTTTATTTCTTGTAATAATTACTTTTTCAAATTCATAGATACCTACAATAAATGAAAAATACTCTTCAGCATAGCTTCTATATTTATTTAAATAATTAATATAATTATTACAAATATTTCTATAAAGATTTAAAATAATATCAGGATTTCTTTGTTTAACAACATTAAAGGTTGTTTCACCTTCTAAAAGGTTATCATAAAAATCTTTTTCTATTGCTTTAACTTTATTTCTATATTCTTTATTAATTAAATCATTATTAATACCAAGTTGGTCTATTAGTGAACCTGGTCTAGGGTGTTTAACAGCTTCATGGTTATGCTTAAGCGAAATATTATAAACATATCCATCAACCAACCATAACCTTATATCTGTAACATCACCTCTTGTTCCTTGAGTATCGGTTAATCTACTTAATTTTATTATTTCATTATCATAACCGATACGACTAGGTAATATTTCACTTACAAAATAATCAGTATTTTTAATAAAATACGCTTGAACATTATCAGGTAATGACTTGAGTTTCCCAAAATCTCTGATTTGATCGTGTTTTGTTTGTTCATCAATACGAGCAGTTGGATAGTACCTGATCAGTGCCTGTGTTAATGCATACTCCAGCGCCCTTCCATTATCATTAGATGTGCTATTAGCCATAATGCAATATTCCTTATAAAACAATAGGAATAATATTGCCACAGTTAATAGACTAGGACCAAGTTATTATTTCTAATACAAAAAATAGGAACGAAAACAAAGTTAGTTGAATCCCAGAGATTCACTATATAGTAGAAAATACATTTTTATTCCTGTAAATATTGCATAACACTGTGATCCGTTTTGATGGAAACTCAAACTGAGAATTAACAATCGCACTGCGTACGCGATCGCGCGACTCTTTCACTGTTGTCTCCGGAAGCCCTACTAAGGTAAACCCAGGCATACCATTACTAATATGTACCTCTACGGTTACTGAAGGCGCTTCAACCCCAACACTTGCTCGACTATGAATGATTGCCAGTCCCATAAACACCTTACCCGTTGATTAAAAAGCATTCAGCGATTGGATACATCATTATTCATATCGCCGCTTATGCTTATATACCCAAGGGAGTTGGAAAATTAATATGAAAAAAGAATGAGGTTTTGCTTGTCAGATAACAGAACAATGTGATACCACTATGAGCACAGGATATTTCTTAACAACATCACAGCAAATTAAGAAAAAAACAGAATGATTTTTAACGCACACAACCTCTCAATTATTAGCCTTATTCTCGTGGTCATTATTGGCACCGCGCGGGGGCTTGTGGGCGCTAGATAAACCACCAAATTTAAAAACCCCCGCACTGAAAAGTCCGGGGGTTTTTTTACAACTAAATACAGACATAAAATAGCCAATCTGACCAATCCGTGGTCAGAGAGAATCGGAAGAATGGGAGTGGCACATGAAGTGCAAACACAACACAACACAACACGATACACAGCAGTGTAGTCAAGGGGAGGCACGATGACCGGAGCACAATTAGTCGTTGCAGCCCTTAAGCAACAGGGGATCCAAACCGTTTTTGGTTACCCCGGTGGCGCAATCATGCCAATCTATGATGCGCTATATGATGGCGGTGTAGAACACGTTCTATGTCGTCATGAGCAGGGAGCTGCAATGGCGGCTATAGGTATGGCAAGGGCCACACAGAAAGTGGCGGTTTGCATGGCAACATCCGGACCAGGCGCGACCAACTTAGTCACAGGTTTAGCCGATGCCTTTCTTGATTCCGTTCCTCTCGTTGCCATCACCGGCCAAGTCGCCAGCTCCCACATTGGTACTGACGCGTTTCAAGAAATGGATGTTATCGGTATGTCTCTTTCTTGTACCAAACACAGTTACCTCGTTACCGATATTAATGAACTTGCTCCCACTCTCGCAGAAGCTTTCGAAGTTGCTCAAACAGGTCGCCCTGGCCCTGTTATCGTTGATATCGCTAAAGATGTGCAATTAGCCAAATCACCTGTCGACTATCTTCCAACCTTTACTCCACCAGCCATCCCAGTGGTTGATGACATGCAACTTGCTCAAGCTCAAGAGATGCTGGCGAAAAGCCAACGTCCTGTGCTGTATGTCGGTGGGGGCGTACAGTTAGCGCGTGCAACTGACACCGTTCGTCAGTTTTTAACTGCCAACCCAATGCCATCGGTAAGCACCTTAAAAGGGCTTGGTACCATTGAACGCCACAATCCTAACTATTTAGGTATGCTGGGCATGCACGGCACCAAAGCAGCCAACTTGGTGGTGCAAGAAAGTGACCTATTGATCGTTGTAGGCGCACGTTTTGATGACCGCGTGACGGGTAAATTGGACACCTTCGCCCCCGAAGCCAAAGTCATCCATTTGGATATTGATGCTGCAGAATTTAATAAACTACGCCAAGCCAACGCAGCTTTACGTGGTGACATCAATTTGATTTTGCCACAGTTGGAATTAACCCATGACATCTCGCCTTGGATTCAATACAGCGCTGAACTGCGCACCGAGAACAAATGGCGTTATGACCATCCGGGTGAAGCGATTTACGCACCACTGTTATTGAAACAGCTCTCAGACATGATGCCGGACTCTGCCATGGTATCGACCGATGTAGGTCAACACCAAATGTGGTCTGCTCAACACATCCAGCCTCGTGAGCCACAAAACTTCATCTCTTCTGCTGGCCTTGGCACGATGGGCTTTGGTTTGCCAGCGGCTATGGGTGCGGCTGTAGCACGTCCTGAAGATCAATCTATTCTTATTTCAGGTGACGGCTCTTTTATGATGAACGTACAAGAGCTAGGCACCCTAAAACGTCGTCAGATCCCAGTTAAAATCGTGCTGCTGAACAACCAACGTTTGGGCATGGTAAGACAATGGCAATCGCTGTTCTTTGATGGTCGCCATAGCGAAACTATTCTAGACGACAACCCAGATTTCGTATTGTTAGCGAAAGCCTTCAACATTCCTGGTAAAACCATTACCAAGAAAGAAGAAGTAGAACCGGCTCTGCAGGAGATGCTAGCAAGTAAAACTGCTTATCTATTGCATGTAGAAATTGACGAAGAAGAAAACGTATGGCCATTGGTTCCACCAGGTGCATCCAATAGCGACATGCTGGAAAACACGTAGGAGAAAGGAAATGCAAAGATATCTTATCGACATCAAAGCGGATGACAAACCCGTATTGTTAGAACGTGTTCTTCGTGTTGTGCGCCACCGCGGTTTCATTATTCGTCAAGTCGCTGGCACCCAGAACCACGAAAGTAAAATTGCGAGTGTAGAGATCATCGTTGACAGTGACCGACCAATCACCACACTAACCAACCAAATTGAAAAGCTTTGGGATGTGCGCACAGTCGAAGTCACCAAAATCAACAACGACGAACTGCCAAATAACAACTTACAGCAAAAAATTTGTGCATAATGGAGTGCCTATTATTCACGCCTGATTTTGGGTAAAGACCCCATCAGGCGTGAACTCGTATTGAGGATTATCGTTCATCCGCAATATCGCAGGAACTCAGCTCACTATCTTAAGAGCAAGCACTTACAAAGCACAGGCAAACACTAAAGTTCAACCAACGACAAGCCAATGACAATAGAGAACTGCCTTGGTTGAACCACATAAAATTAACAAGGAACAAAGCAATGCCTAAATATCGTTCGGCAACAACAACTCACGGAAGAAACATGGCAGGTGCTCGCGCGCTTTGGCGTGCAACGGGCGTAAAAGAAGGTGATTTTGGTAAACCGATCATCGCTGTTGTGAACTCTTTCACTCAATTCGTACCAGGCCACGTTCATCTAAAAGACCTTGGTCAAATGGTCGCTCGCGAAATCGAAGCTGCTGGTGGTATCGCTAAAGAATTCAACACTATCGCTGTAGATGACGGTATCGCAATGGGTCACGGCGGTATGCTGTATTCCCTACCTTCTCGTGAATTGATTGCCGACTCAGTGGAATACATGGTGAACGCTCACTGTGCTGACGCCATGGTCTGTATCTCTAACTGTGACAAAATCACCCCGGGAATGCTAATGGCATCAATGCGCCTTAATATCCCTGTTGTTTTTGTTTCTGGTGGTCCAATGGAGGCTGGTAAAACCAAGCTTTCTGATCAGATCATCAAACTTGACCTTATCGACGCGATGAAACAAGGCGCCGATCCAACCGTAACTGACGAGCAAGTTGAACAGGTAGAACGCTCTGCTTGTCCTACCTGTGGTTCATGTTCTGGTATGTTCACTGCAAACTCAATGAACTGCCTAACAGAAGCGCTTGGCCTATCTCAACCGGGTAACGGCTCATTAGTTGCAACACACGCAGATCGTAAAGAACTGTTCCTAAGTGCTGGTCGTCGCATTGTTGAATTAACCAAACGCTACTACGAACAAGATGATGCCTCTGTTCTACCACGCAACATCGCTTCTAAAGATGCGTTTGAAAATGCGATGGCGTTGGATATCGCGATGGGTGGTTCAACTAACACCGTTCTTCACTTGCTGGCAGCAGCTCAAGAAGGTGAAGTGGATTTTGATATGGTGGACATCGACCGCCTATCTCGCCAAGTGCCGCACCTATGTAAAGTGGCACCATCGACTCAGAAATATCACATGGAAGACGTACACCGTGCTGGTGGCGTAATGGGTATTTTGGGTGAGCTACAACGCGCAGGCCTTCTTCATGACGAGACTCGCACAGTTCTTGGCATCTCAATGAAAGAACAGCTAGCTCAATACGATGTAATGCAAACCACTACTCAAGCAGTGAAAGACTTCTACCGTGCAGGTCCTGCGGGGATCCGTACTACTGAAGCATTTTCGCAAGATTGCCGTTGGGATACCTTAGACGATGACCGTGTCGACGGTTGTATTCGTACCAAAGAGAAAGCCTTTAGCCAAGACGGTGGTCTTGCGGTTCTTAAAGGTAATATCGCATTGGATGGCTGTATTGTTAAAACCGCTGGTGTTGACGAGAGCATTCTGAAATTCACAGGCCCTGCTATCGTATTTGAAAGCCAAGAAGACGCTGTTGACGGCATCCTTGGTGGCAAAGTGAAAGCAGGTCACGTTGTGGTTATTCGCTACGAAGGTCCTAAAGGTGGTCCAGGCATGCAAGAAATGCTTTACCCAACCACTTATCTAAAATCGATGGGTCTAGGTAAAGAGTGTGCACTTCTTACTGATGGTCGTTTCTCTGGTGGTACTTCTGGCCTTTCTATCGGTCACGCATCACCTGAAGCAGCTAATGGCGGCATCATCGGTCTAGTGAAAACAGGCGATACCATCGCTATCGACATTCCAAACCGTACGATTGATCTTCAAGTCTCTGAAGATGAACTTGCTCAACGCCGCACAGAACAAGACAAACTTGGTTGGAAACCTGTTTCTCGCCAACGTGAAGTTTCATTCGCACTAAAAGCGTACGCCAGCATGGCAACCAGTGCTGACAAAGGAGCCGTGCGCGATAAATCCAAACTAGAGGGCTAAGTGCATGACAGAATCCAAACCAACTGGCGCAGAGTATCTGCGCCAAATCATCAAAGCACCTGTTTACGATGTTGCCCATGTGTCTCCTCTGCAAGAGATGACTCGCCTTTCCGAACGCATTGGCAACCAAGTACAAATTAAACGAGAAGACCGCCAACCGGTTCACTCATTTAAATTGCGCGGTGCTTACAATATGGTTTCGAGCCTAACCGAAGACCAAAAAGCAGCGGGAGTCATTGCGGCTTCTGCAGGTAACCATGCCCAAGGCATGGCGCTTTCTGGTGCCAAATTGGGGATTCGTACCACTATCGTCATGCCAAAAACCACACCAGACATTAAAGTTTCAGCGGTAAAAGGCTTTGGCGGTAATGTCGTGCTGTTTGGTAATAACTTTGATGAAGCCAAAGGTGAAGCTGAACGCCTTGCTGCTGAAAATGGTTATACGTTTGTTCCACCTTTCGATCACCCATTAGTGATTGCAGGACAAGGCACTATCGGCTTAGAAATGCTGCAACAAAACAGTAGCTTGGATTACATCTTCGTTCCTGTTGGCGGCGGCGGTTTGGCGGCAGGTATCGCCGTATTGGTCAAACAGTTGATGCCAGAAGTCAAAGTGATTGCCGTTGAGCCAGAAGACTCTGCCTGTTTAAAAGCGGCTCTTGATGCAGGTGAACCTGTGGTACTGGATCAAGTGAGCATGTTCGCCGATGGGGTTGCGGTCAAACGCATTGGTAACGAAACCTTCCGTCTTTGCCAAAAATACCTCGATGGTCATGTGTGTGTTTCTAGCGATGAGATTTGCGCAGCGGTCAAAGATATCTTTGAAGACACTCGTGCGATTGCTGAACCATCCGGTGCGCTGGCTCTTGCTGGTTTGAAAAAATACGCAGAACAAAACGAGCTATCCGATAAGAAACTCGCTACCGTTCTATCTGGTGCTAACACCAACTTCCATGGTCTACGTTACGTTTCTGAACGCTGTGAATTAGGTGAAAAACGTGAAGGTCTCTTGGCCGTCACCATTCCTGAACGTAAAGGTGCCTTCTTCGAGTTTTGCCAAATTATTGGTGAACGTGCGGTAACGGAATTCAACTACCGTTACGGTGATGACCAGTTGGCAAATATCTTCGTTGGGGTTCGCCTCCAAGGTGGCCAAGAAGAACTAAAAAGCATCATTGCGGATTTGCACAAAGCAGGTTATCCAGTCCAAGACCTTTCTGATGATGAAATGGCGAAGCTGCACATTCGTTATATGATCGGTGGTAAACCCTCTAAACCGCTGCAAGAACGCCTTTATAGCTTCGAGTTTCCTGAATACCCTGGCGCATTATTGAAGTTCTTAAGTACGTTAGGAACACATTGGAATATCAGCCTGTTTAACTATCGCAACCACGGAGCTGACTATGGTCGTGTTCTGTGTGGCTTTGAGTTATCCAACGATGACCTTGCTCGTTTTTCAGAGCATCTTGTTGAGTTGAGCTACCAATACAAAGACGAAACCGATAACCCTTCTTATCGTTTCTTCCTCGCCAAATAACTCGCACTTTCTGATGTTAAAACCACCGTTTATCGGTGGTTTTTTTATAAAAAAATCCCGCCTTTCGACGGGGAAGCCCAAGAAAAATCGGGATAGTAATTATTAGTAGAGTAGTTATGGAAGTAATGCTTACTGTGACTGGTTATCTTCTGTTGGTGACACAAGTGGTTTCTTTTTCTTCAAGTTAAATTCTGCCCACAACGCTGCCACCGTGGCGAAAAGCCCGACTAATGGCATCAATGATTCGTTGTTGGGCGATCCCATGAAAAAAGAACAGATGGAAATAAAGCACAACACGGCGTATATGGTAATTCTGTCGAGTGAGGTCATTTCGCGGCTACACTTTGTTACAAACTTGTTAATTAAATTATAACAAAAAAGTTACTTTGCCAAGGTTGTGTTGAATATTTTTTCTTCACTAGTATCATCTAGCCCCAAACGCTACTGCTAATTTGAGTTTGACCATGAATTTTAATCCTGAAGAAGCCACTGTGACATTAGAAGCAGAAGGACTTCGTTGTCCTGAGCCAGTGATGATGGTGCGAAAAACCATCCGTAACATGCAAGACGGAGATGTTTTGCTGATTAAAGCGGATGACCCATCAACCACTCGTGATATTCCGAGCTTTTGTCGTTTTATGGATCACCAACTTATAGAAGCACAAACGGATGCAGTGCCTTATCTGTATGTGATTAGAAAAGGTTTAGCGTAATCGCTAGTGAAAAAAAGAGGCTGCCTATTGGCAGCCTCTTTTACTATTGATCGTTTTTTATTGAGTGAAATTCAGATTGCAGCTTGTGCAGTTCGCGATGCACAGCTCGAAGCTCCTCTCGTAACGGCATGATATAAAGCAATCGAATCCAAGATTCGAGTGTCAAAATGGTTAGGACAAACGCCCCCACCACCATAGGTAACCACATATCCGTTAACGCCATACCTAAGAAAGTCAGCAAAAGACCAAAGCTAAAGAGATAACTTTGGCTTTTAGTACTCATACCCGTATAACGTGTCAGCATAGTCAGCCCTCTTTCGATAACCGCCTCAACTACTTAAACAGTAGCATGGGAGTTATCAGTTAGGTATGACAGCCCTCACTCTCAATCAATTTCTGTGACAGAGTGTGATCTACGACTTCTGGTTAATAAAACGCCGATGCCACAGCCAAACCGATAAATAGCACCGCAGTCACTTTACGGATCAATGCCAAAGGCATCTTGTCGGCAGAGAGTTTACCAATCAATACCACAGGTACGTTTGCCAGCAACATACCGATGGTGCTCCCCATGACCACCCATTCAAGTTGAGTCGCATAATGCGCACCAAGAATAGAGGTTGCGATTTGGGTTTTGTCACCAATTTCAGCCACAAAGAACGCGATAAAACTTGCGATAAAAGGACCACGGTTAGAAATAGACTCATCGTCATCGATTTTATCAGGAATCAAAATCCAACCGGCCATTGCTAAGAAGCTCGCAGCAATAACCCATTTTAGGATTTCAGGAGTGATGTAGTCAGCCACCACGACACCCAACCATGCAGCTAAAGCATGGTTAGTAATGGTTGCAGCCAAAATCGCCAAAATGATCGGCACTGGCTTACGGTAACGACTGACCAACAAAAGGGATAGAAGCTGCGTTCGATCACCGATTTCGGCTAACGCAACAGTACTAATAGAAACAGCTAAAACGCTCACGACATACTCAATGGGGCAGGGATTTATTATATAAACCATAGACAAACGTCACTCCCCACCCCGGTTTGTGATGTTTGTCTAAGGTCTTGCTAAACTCGGCTGGGTGCCAAGTCTCGAGCGCCACTCCATGTGCTTACAATCATTAAGCAGAAACAGAGATTATGTTGACGAACGAACCAAACACAGGCTGTGTTCGATAAGCTACTCCCCAAAGACGGCCCGAATCATAGCGACCAAGAATATAAAGCACAAGTCTAAATCCATTCTGGCGCGGCATTTCCGGCCAAAACCCTACATTATCAAGGGAAAAATCCATTAAACGAAATTTATGCCCAATAATTAAACAAGATTTCCTCTACTTTGTCGCAGCAGAACTAGGTATACTTGGGGGCAATTTTTTATCACTTCAGACAGAAAGAATCGCGCGAACCTGACTATGCAAAAATACGATATCAAAACCTTTCAGGGTATGATCCTCGCGCTGCAGGATTATTGGGCCCAACAAGGCTGCACCATTGTTCAACCACTAGATATGGAAGTGGGTGCTGGTACTTCTCACCCAATGACATGCTTGCGTGCTCTTGGTCCTGAGCCAATGGCAACGGCTTACGTTCAACCATCTCGTCGTCCTACCGACGGTCGTTATGGCGAAAACCCAAACCGCCTACAGCACTACTACCAATTTCAAGTAGTTATCAAACCTTCTCCAGACAACATTCAAGAACTTTACCTAGGCTCACTAAAAGTATTAGGTATTGATCCACAAGTTCACGATATTCGTTTCGTGGAAGACAACTGGGAAAACCCAACTCTGGGTGCTTGGGGTCTAGGCTGGGAAGTTTGGCTAAACGGTATGGAAGTGACACAGTTTACTTACTTCCAACAAGTTGGCGGCCTGGAATGTAAACCGGTTACAGGTGAAATCACTTACGGTGTCGAACGTCTTGCTATGTACATTCAGGGCGTAGATTCTGTGTATGACCTAGTTTGGACTGATGGTCCTCTAGGTAAAGTGACTTATGGTGACATCTACCACCAAAACGAAGTTGAACAATCAACTTACAACTTTGAACACGCTGATGTGGATTTCCTTTTCACTTACTTCAATCAGTGTGAGAAAGAATGTAAACACCTTCTTTCACTAGAAAAACCACTTCCTCTTCCTGCTTACGAACGCATTCTGAAAGCAGCGCATTCGTTCAACCTACTGGATGCGCGTAAAGCGATCTCCGTAACTGAACGTCAACGCTACATTCTGCGTATTCGTGACTTAACTAAGTCAGTAGCAGAAGCGTATTACGCATCTCGTGAAGCTCTAGGTTTCCCTATGTGTAATAAATCAGACGACAAAGCATAAGGGGAAGAATAATGGCTAAAGAATTTCTGATTGAGCTTGGTACCGAAGAACTTCCACCAACTCAACTGCGCACCCTAGCAGAAGCGTTTGCAGCAAACTTCGAAAAAGAACTGAAAGATGCAGAACTGTCTCACCAAGGCGTGAAATGGTATGCGACTCCTCGTCGTCTTGCTCTTAAAGTCACTGCTCTTGCTGAAGCACAAGCTGACAAAGTCGTTGAAAAACGTGGTCCAGCGGTCAACGTAGCGTTCGATGCAGACGGTAATCCAACCAAAGCAGCTCAAGGTTGGGCTCGCGGTAACGGCATTACTGTTGAACAAGCTGATCGTATTGCGACAGATAAAGGCGAATGGCTACTGTTCAAACAAGAAGTAAAAGGTCAACCGACCCAAGACATCATTGTTGAACTCGCAGCAAAAGCACTAGCGAACCTGCCAATCGCAAAACCAATGCGTTGGGGCGACAAAGAAACTCAATTTATCCGTCCAGTTAAGACTCTGACTATCCTTATGGACTCAGATCTTATCGAAGGCGAAATCCTAGGCGTGAAATCGGCACGTACTCTTCGTGGCCACCGTTTCATGGGCGAACCTGAGTTCACCATCGATTCAGCATCTCAATACCCAGCGATTCTTGAAGAGCGCGGTAAAGTCATTGCTGACTACGAAACTCGTAAAGCGATCATCATCAAAGACTCTCAAGCTGCTGCTGCCAAAGTTGGCGGTGTAGCTGACCTTGAAGATGACCTAGTAGAAGAAGTGACCGGCCTAGTTGAATGGCCAGTGGTTCTAACTGCGAAATTCGAAGAAAAATTCTTGGCTGTTCCTGCAGAAGCATTGGTTTACACCATGAAAGGTGACCAAAAATACTTCCCAGTGTACGACGAGAACAAAAACCTGCTGCCTAACTTTATTTTCGTATCTAACATCGAATCTAAAGAGCCACGTCACGTTATCGAAGGTAACGAGAAAGTCGTTCGTCCACGTCTAGCGGATGCAGAATTCTTCTTCAATACTGACCGTAAACAAAAATTGGTTGATCGCCTACCTCTTCTAGAAAAAGCAATTTTCCAGATCAAACTTGGCACAATCAAAGACAAAACCGATCGTATTACTGAACTTGCTGGCTACATCGCTGAGCAAATCGGTACTGACGTAGAAAAAGCAAAACGTGCTGGCCTACTCGCAAAATGTGACCTAATGACCTCAATGGTATTCGAATTTACCGATACTCAAGGCGTTATGGGTATGCACTACGCTCGCCACGACGGTGAAGATGAGCAGGTTGCTGTTGCTCTAAACGAGCAATACATGCCTCGTTTCGCGGGTGACCAACTACCAAGCAACGGCGTATCTGCAGCAGTTGCCATGGCAGACAAGCTAGACACTATCGTGGGTATCTTCGGTATTGGCCAAGCACCAAAAGGTTCTGACCCATTTGCACTGCGTCGCGCGTCTCTAGGTGTGCTGCGTATCATCGTTGAATACGGTTACAACTTAGACCTAGTTGACCTGATTGCTAAAGCGAAATCGCTATTTGGTGACAAACTAACTAACGCAAACGTAGAAGAAGACGTATTGGAATTCATGCTAGGTCGTTTCCGCGCATGGTACCAAGACGAAGGCTTCAGCGTGGATATCATCCAAGCAGTTCTAGCGCGTCACCCAACTAAACCTGCGGACTTTGACCAACGTGTTAAAGCGGTATCTCACTTCCGTGGTTTAGATGCAGCAGAAGCACTAGCAGCAGCGAACAAACGTGTAGGTAACATCCTTGCGAAATTCGACGGTGCGCTAGCAGAAGAAATCGATCTTGCTCTTCTTCAAGAAGACCAAGAGAAATCTCTAGCAGAAGCAGTAACCGTGATGGCTGAAGCGCTTGAACCAGCATTCGCTACCGGTAACTATCAAGAAGCATTAACTAAACTTGCTGACCTACGTGAGCCAGTGGATGCATTCTTCGATAACGTTATGGTAATGGCGGATGATGAAGCGTTGAAACTTAACCGTCTAACGCTATTGAATAATCTGCGTAACCTGTTCCTACAGATTGCTGATATTTCTCTACTACAGAAATAAGCATAATATTCTGATTATGGCATTCAAAGCTCGACTCGAAAGAGTCGGGCTTTCTTTTTTCCACTAAAACAAAATATTACTTTGATAGACTTGTTTGATGCGGTATGTTCAATAAAGACTCAACACGGTGCTTTTTGCGCCACACTTTACTAATAAAAACAAACACACATATCAGGTATTCGAGTAATGCAGTTTTCAACATTTGGCGAGAAGTTTAATCGGTATTCCGGCATCACCCAATTAATGGACGATCTCAATGATGGTCTTAGAACACCGGGCGCAATTATGCTCGGTGGCGGCAACCCCGCAGCGATTCCAGAGATGCTCGATTACTTTAAGCAAACCAGTGAAGAAATGCTCAAGGACGGCTCGCTGATTTCGGCCATGACAAACTACGATGGCCCGCAAGGAAAAGACCAATTCATCAAGTTGTTAGCGACTCTAATTAAAGACACCTATGGTTGGAACATCAGCGAAAAAAACATCAGCTTAACCAATGGTAGTCAAAGTGGCTTTTTCTATTTGTTTAATCTGTTGGCGGGCAAACAACCCGACGGTTCACACAAAAAAATCTTGCTACCTCTTGCTCCGGAATACATTGGTTATGGTGATTCAGGTATTGATGAAGATATCTTTGTCTCCTACCGTCCAGAGATCGAATTACTCGATAACGGCTTATTTAAATATCATGTCGATTTTGAACAGCTACATGTTGATGAGTCGGTGGCTGCCATTTGTGCCTCTCGTCCAACAAACCCAACTGGCAACGTATTAACCGAAGAGGAAATCCATAAGCTCGATGAGCTAGCTCGTGCGAACAACATTCCGCTGATCATCGATAATGCTTACGGCGTACCTTTCCCTAACATCATTTTTGAAGACGTTGAACCGTTCTGGAATGACAACACCATTCTATGTATGAGCTTGTCGAAACTGGGATTACCAGGTGTGCGTTGTGGCATCGTGATCGCCAACGAGAAAATCACCCAAGCACTCGCGAACATGAATGGCATTATCAGCCTAGCACCGAGTGGTGTTGGCCCTGCAATCGCCCAAAAGATGATAGAAAAAGGCGACTTACTGCGTTTAAGCCAAGAGGTAATCAAACCTTTTTATCGTCTAAAGGCTGCTCAAGCGGTTGCTATGCTGCAAGAAGCGATTACCGATTCTCGTTTTCGTATCCATAAACCGGAAGGCGCTATCTTTTTATGGCTATGGTTTGATGGGCTACCAATCACCACAATGAAACTTTACCAACGTTTAAAAGCGCGTGGTGTACTAGTAGTTCCGGGGGAATATTTCTTTATTGGTCAGAAAGAAGAGTGGCCTCACGCTCATCAATGCTTACGTATGAACTATGTTCAAGACAATGAAGCGATGCAAAAAGGCATCAATATCATTGCTGAAGAAGTGGCAAAAGCCTACGTTGAGTAGCTTTTAGGTTACTATGATCCAAAAGCATAAAGAGCATCTCACCAAATAAAAAGAGCACCATTCGGTGCTCTTTCACTTCTTTATCTCTGCAACAATCTTGCTAGCATTCTATCAAGATTACTCTTTTTTGCCTTCCAACAGATTAGTCGGAGCTTTGCCATTGATCGCAATCTTGCGAGGTTGCATTGCTTCTGGGATTTCGCGTTCTAAATCAATGTGTAGCAAACCATTTTCCATAGCAGCACCAGTGACTTTTACATAATCCGCCAATTGGAATTTGCGCTCAAAATCGCGTTCAGCGATACCTTGATAAATATAATTTTTATCGTCTTCGCCTTTACGTTTACCACTAACAACTAGGCTGGTTTCTTGCTGGGTAATATCCAATTCGTCTTCAGAAAATCCAGCAACAGCCATGGTAATGCGGTATTGGTTTTCCGCTTTTTGTTCGATGTTATATGGAGGGTAACCGCCCTGAGTATTGTTAGAAGCACCAGACTCCATCATGTTCAGTAGACGATCAAAACCAATTGCGTTGCGGTATAAAGGAGTGAAATCTAAAGTTCTCATCATTACTATCCTCGTTGTTTAAGCAATAGTCATAGCGATATGAAAGTCGCTATGTGATGGCATCTCATTCATCAATGACATGAGCCCATCAAGGTACATATTGTTTAGGGATGCGGTCCTCATTGAGCGATCCACATCGATTCCTATTCCAGAGGCCCTATCGGCATCCTCTTCACCAATAGATATAAGGCCGCTCAAATCGCTTTCAAGGGAATTTTTAAAAAAATTTTTTGTTCGGAGAAAAAGCGACCAATGCTGAAGGGATTAAGATAATGGCTAAACTATGTTACAAAGAGAGCAGATTCACTGGTTGAAGACCCTTTTTATGCAGACAGATTACCTTGCGATTAACCTTCGTTTATTGTGCAGCTATGTAGGCAGCGTCTCCGAATGCGCACGCAAAATGGGGATCAATCGCCAGCAGTTATCAAAATATCTAAATGGTAATACCACACCGACCATTCAGAGTTTGCGGAAACTGTGTGACTTCTTCGGCGTCGACACTGATGAGATCCAATTTGAACCAAAAATCTTTAAGTCTCTGATTTCTAGTCAAGAACGGACTTGGGAATCGCCAGACATTTGGGGCGATTCTCCGAGTTCAGAGCGCCATACCCAACATATCGAACAAATGCTGCAACGCTCGGGCAATGAGTTAGAAAAATACCTTGGTGACTATTACTACTACTACATGACCCCATCTTATCCAGGCTGTATCAGTAAAGGGTTTGCCCGCATAAGTCAGCGTAATGGTATTGGTTATTCCCATTTTTATGAACGTGCAGAGCCGGGGCAGGCCATGTTAGATGGGTATGAAATTGGCAAATTCGTGGGTGTCGTGATGCTATTAGGTGAGAGACTGCAAATTGTGGATTACAGCGTACATTGCCAGCGCGCGGTATCGCAGACGATTTTATACGGTGCGACCAAAGGTAATGTACATCTGCTTTCCGGGCTGACCATGGGAATTCAAGGCAGAAATTCACGGATTCCGTTCACCTCACGCGTGGTATTTGAAAAAATCAGCGATACACTTTCTCTGCGAGAAAAACTGAAAGGGGTCAAACTGCTCAAAATAGCGAGCGAACACATCTCCCCTGCTATTTTATCGAGACTAACCTCTTCCAGCTCTATAGATAATCCACACATTTTTACAGCGGCAGAAAACTTTTAACTATGGAGCTAACAAGTAACCACTGCGGATGATCTCACTGCCTGCAACATTACCAATCAACATGCCAGCGGTTGCCATTCTGCGTATGGTTCGCGAATACACATAGCCAGCCTGAGTGACGCGGACTTCTTCAATAGAATCGGTAATCGGATCTATCACCTGAGCAAATATTTGCCCCGCTTCCACCCAATCACCAGGTTGAACTTTAAGGACTAACACTCCACCCTGCGTCGTTTTTAATGTTTCAACCGCTGCAAGATCGCTACTTGGGGCTAGCGTCTCTGGCATATCATCAGCATCGCCAGCCACGACACCAAGCCATACTAAATAAGCCACAATCGCTTTAGCATCATGCTCAGCATATTCATCAGTGACATCCGCTTGACCACGGAGCTCCACCGTCGCACCAAGACAACCTTGCGGAATCATATCCCCAAACTCAGCATTCAATCGCTGCCATACCATATCCGTACTGCAATCAAATGGGTTTCCACCCGTATCATCCGCGAGCATATTCGCCTTAGAACCCAAACAGCGAGCTAAAGGTTCAATGCCCGACCAAGAATAATAGGTACTGTAGAGGTGCAACGCAGCCTCAAAGTCACAGTGCAGATCCAGCATCACATCGGAATCACAACTTAGTGTTTGCAATACTTTCTGCTGTGATTGCAATTCAGTTTGCGGTTGCCATTTAGCAAGTGCATTGAGCATCGACTCACGAATCAGTTGTTTATTCGCATCGACATCCTTGGTTAAGCGTTCCGCAACCTGCTGTTTTACTTCAGGGAAGGTATCTTTGTAACCACGATTAAAGTTCTGCCCCGTTTCCAATTCATAGCGGCCAAGATGAACATCCATCAGATGTTGGTTTTGCCCAATTGGGTTAGCTACCGGTACGAGTACCACTTCACCGTTAAGCTTCCCCTCTTGCTCAAGCGTTTTTAGCATTTGCTTTAATTGCCATGCCACCAGCATGCCTGGCAGCTCATCGGCATGCAAAGAAGCTTGGATATAGACTTTTTTACCATTACCACGACAGCCAAAATGAAAACTATCCACGTGGCGAGATGTTCCTGGTACAGGAGAAATCAAAGGGTGTTGTTTATGTTGCATAGGAAACGTCTAACTCTTTAAAAACAAAGACAGCTATTTTCTTTAGCTGCCTTTCACTCAACAAGTTGTATTATCGTCCTGGCACTAAAAATACCATCGACGTTGCATGTTATTGACCGCGATAAAGGTTCAAATCACCAAAATACTGACGTTGAATACGGTTATAAGTACCATCAGCATGGATTTTTTTCAGCCCATCGTTGAACAACGCGACCAATTTCTCATTACCTTTTTTCACCGCAATCGCTGAATCGGCAGGCAACAATTTATCTTCCACTCTTAGGTTAGTGAAATCACTGTGTTTACCCGCATCAATAAAATCAAACTGTGCTTGCAACATATCCTGGAAAGAGACATCAATTCGGCCATTGATTAAGTCCGCATACACTTGGTCTTGATCTTGGTAGGTTTGTACCTGCACACCATGGTTAGCGAAACGCTCACGCACATAGTGCTCTTGCATCGTACCTTGCTGCACACCAATCACTTTGCCTTTGAGAGATTCGACGGTGGGTTGTAGATGCAAATCAGCACGGCTTAACATAGAGGAAAAACCCGTCCAAACAATATCAGTAAACAACACTTGCTTGCGGCGCTTTTCCGACACACCAAGAGACGACATTACCGCGTCAATACGATTCACATTAAGGCTTGGGATCAGGCCATCAAAGTTAGAAGGAACCCATTCACACTTTTTCTGGATCTCTTTACAGATGGCATTGCCAAGATCAATTTCAAAACCGGACAAAGAACCATCTGGCTTCGTAAATTCGAATGGGGCAAAGGTCGCATCAACACCAATGCGAATAGTATCGTCTTTAGCTGCGTAGCTTCCAACTGACCAAAGAGAAGATAAAACTAAAAAAAGTAAACTTGCTCGCTTCATAATGACATCCGTTAAGTAATGCATAAGTATGCTTTTATATAATATTTTTACTCTATCGGGTTACTTTAACAAAGTCCACGAAGCTTTCTCTTTTACCTTGATGCTGACTGAAACTAACTAGCATCAACTTGCATCAAAGAACCAAGAATGACGTTGTAATATTTTGCATAGATATAAAAAAACCACTCCGGAGAGTGGTTTTCATATTCAAACTCGTGATAGCAACTAAACGTCTAGGTTAGCTACTTTCAGTGCGTTGTTTTCAATGAAGGCACGACGAGGTTCAACTTGGTCACCCATCAATGTAGTGAACAGCTCATCCGCTCCAACTGCATCTTCAATAGTAACACGCAGCATACGACGAGTGTCTGGGTCCATTGTGGTTTCCCAAAGTTGGTCAGGGTTCATTTCGCCCAAACCTTTGTATCGCTGTACCGCTAGACCACGACGAGACTCTTTCACTAACCAATCAATCGCTTGCGAGAAGCTGCTTACCGGTTGAATACGCTCACCACGTTTCACGTGTGCACCTTCTTCGATCAAGCTATCTAGAGACTCAGAAAGATCGGCAATTTTTGCGTACTCTTTTGAGTTCAGTAGATCAGTACTGATCAAATATTCGTGAGTCACACCGTTAGTACGAACAATGATACGAGGCAAGTAAGTGTTGTTTTCTTGGTCAAACTGTACTTCGTAGTTGTACTGGCTTGCACCAACTTCTTTCGCATTCAACTGTTCTACTAGTTTCGCAGTCCATGCATCCACATCCGCTTCAGTCTTACGTAGCTCTTCAGTCAAACGAGGAACATAGGTGAACTCGTACACCAAAGCGTGTGGGTAACGACGGCTCATACGTTTCGTTAGTTTCACAACTTCGTTGTACTCTTGAACCAATTTTTCAAGTGGTTCACCAGCCAGCGCAGGCGCATTTGCATTAACGTGCAGAGAAGCACCATCCAAGGCCAAAGAAATTTGGTATTGGGTCATTGCTTCTTCATCTTTGATGTACTGCTCTTGCTTACCTTTCTTCACTTTGTAAAGAGGTGGCTGAGCGATGTACACGTAACCACGTTCGATCAATTCAGGCATTTGACGATAGAAGAAGGTCAACAGTAGCGTACGAATGTGCGCACCATCGACGTCCGCATCGGTCATGATGATGATGTTGTGGTAACGAAGTTTATCTGGGTTGTACTCGTCACGACCGATACCACAACCAAGTGCAGTAATCAGTGTTGCTACTTCTTGAGAAGAGAGCATCTTGTCAAAACGAGCTTTCTCAACGTTCAAAATTTTACCTTTCAGCGGCAGAATCGCTTGATTCTTACGGTTACGACCTTGTTTTGCCGAACCGCCCGCTGAGTCCCCTTCCACTATGTAGAGTTCAGAAAGAGCAGGGTCTTTTTCTTGGCAGTCTGCTAGCTTGCCTGGCAGGCCTGCTAAATCAAGAGCGCCTTTACGACGAGTCATTTCACGAGCTTTACGCGCCGCTTCACGAGCACGAGCAGCATCGATGATTTTCGAACAAATGGTTTTCGCTTCGTTTGGATGCTCAACCAAGTAATCCGACATCTTCTCGCCCATGGTAGATTCCACAGCCGATTTCACCTCAGAAGAGACAAGCTTATCTTTGGTTTGGCTAGAGAACTTAGGATCTGGCACTTTAACTGAAATAACAGCAGTCAAACCTTCACGAGCATCATCACCTGACGTCGCAGTTTTTGCTTTCTTACTGTAGCCTTCTTTATCCATATAGGTATTCAGAGTACGAGTAAGTGCTGCACGGAAGCCCGCTAAGTGAGTACCACCATCGCGTTGAGGGATGTTGTTGGTAAAACAGTAGATGTTTTCTTGGAAACCATCGTTCCACTGTAGAGCCACTTCAACGGTAATACCGTCTTCACGCTCTTGAACAAAGTGGAATACTTTCTCATGAATTGGCGTTTTATTGCGGTTTAAGTGAGTTACAAACGCTTTAATACCACCGTCGTACATATAGTGGTTTTGTTTGTCATCTTCACGCTCATCACGTAGATGAATTGACACACCTGAGTTTAGGAATGACAGTTCGCGTAGACGTTTTGCCAAAATTTCATATTGGAATTCAATATTGGTAAACGTAGCGGCACTTGGCCAGAAACGCACTGTTGTACCAGAACGATCAGTTTCACCCACTTCAGCCAATGGAGCATCAGGTACACCATGGTGATAAGTTTGAGTATGGATTTTACCGTTACGATAAATGGTCAGTACCACTTTTTCTGATAGGGCGTTTACAACAGAAACACCTACGCCGTGCAAACCACCAGACACCTTGTATGAGTTGTCATCGAATTTACCACCAGCGTGCAGGACCGTCATAATAACTTCAGCAGCAGAGACTTTTTCTTCCGGGTGCAACTCAGTTGGAATACCACGGCCGTCATCGCTGACAGAAACGGAATTATCTTCGTGAATCGTTACTACGATATCTTTACAGTAACCCGCTAACGCTTCATCAATTGAGTTATCCACTACCTCAAAAACCATGTGGTGTAGACCGGTGCCATCATCTGTGTCCCCGATGTACATACCAGGACGCTTACGTACCGCATCCAGACCCTTCAGTACTTTAATACTCGATGAATCGTAATTATTCGACATGAGTTACTCTCTCACTATTTTATCCTTGCCCTATTTGGCCATGTTCCACATGAAACATCTTGCTATTCGGCTCGATCATGTCGGCAACTTGGCTTTCAGTAATAGAACTTACAAATACTTGAGCCCCCGTCGATTTTAAGCAATCAGCAAGACGCTTACGACGTTGGCTATCTAGTTCGGAGGCAAAATCATCAATTAAATAGATGCATTGCTTTCCTGTCAGTTCGGTGAGGTGCTGCCCCTGCGCAACACGCAACGCACACACCATCAATTTTAGCTGACCTCGTGAAAGAACATCTTCCACTGGTGTTCCATTCACTTTTATTTTTAAATCGGCTTTATTAGGGCCGCTGAAGGTGTAACCCAACAGTTGATCTCTTTCGAAATTCTTCTCCAATATCTCTTGATACGGAGTCTCTTTATCCCAGCCGCGATAATATTTTACCGCCACTTCGAACTCAGGCAAAAAAGAAGAACACAATGTTTGCGCGACAGATTTAATCTGTTCCACATAAAGCCAACGCCAAGCATCGATTTGCTCAGCTAAACGCGCCAACTCTTGGTCCCAATAACTCAACTCTCGATAGCTTTTTGCTGTTTTAAGTAACGCATTACGCTGTTTACTCAGACGCTTAAACCTACCCCATGCATCAAAAAATGCGGGTTCCGAATGAAAGACACCCCAATCGATAAATGCACGTCGTTGCTTAGGTCCATCCGTCAGTAAATCAAACCCTTCCGGATGAATAAGTTGCAGTGGCAATACTTGAGCCAACTGAGCCAATTTTTGGCCAGACTGACCGCCTATTTTAACCTCTGTTGAGCCATCACGCTGCTTATTAATGCCAATTGGTAACTCAAATTGATCCGGGTTCAAAAAACGCCCATGAACAAACAGCTCTTGGCACTCATTCTGAATCACTCGCCCGGTGATGGAACTCTTAAAAGAACGACCATGACCTAATAAATAAATCGCTTCTAGGACACTGGTTTTACCGCTGCCATTCGGCCCGATAAGAAAGTTAAAGCCTGATGATAGAGACATATCACAGGCTTTGATGTTGCGAAATTGCGAAATAACGAGACGAGTAAGCGGCATTGCGCAAATAAACTCAGAAACTACAGTCTAATTGGCATAACAACGTACATCGCGCTGTCATCTTCTACATTCTCAACCAACGCACTAGCATTTGCATCGGACATAGAAAAACGCACATTTTCACAACGCAATGTGTTGAGCACATCTAGGATATAACTCACGTTAAAGCCAATTTCGATCGGGTCACCGCTAAAAGAGACATCCAGCATCTCTTCCGCTTCTTCCTGTTCAGGGTTATTGGCAGTAATACGCATTTCGTTATTCGCCAAGTTAACACGAACACCACGGAATTTCTCGTTCGACAAAATCGCCGCACGGGAGAAAGCTTGACGCAATTCGTCACAGCTTGCCTGCAATGTTTTATTGGTATTTTGTGGTAATACGCGACGATAGTCAGGAAAGCGGCCATCGACTAGTTTAGAAGTGAAGATAAAGTTATTCACTTCTGCACGAATATTAGAGCTACCAATCTGCAGCGTAACAGTTTGCTCTGGTGCATCGAGCAACTTCACCAACTCGAGAACCCCTTTACGAGGAACAATCAACTGGGTTTGAGCAAGATTAGCCTCAAATTGAGTACTAGAAACCGCCATGCGGTGACCGTCAGTTGCCACAGAGCGTAATACGTTGCCATCAATTTCAAACAGCATACCGTTCAAATAGTAACGAACATCTTGGTTAGCCATTGAAAACTGAGTTTTTTCAATCAGACTACGCAAGTCACCTTGAGTAATCGTGAGTTCTACATCACTCTGCCAATCTTCGATATTTGGGAAATCCGCCGCAGGTAATGTCGCAAGAGAAAAACGACTACGACCAGAGTGCACTTGTACTCGGTCACCTTCCAAAACCACGGTGATCACAGCAGAATCAGGTAAACCACGGCAAATATCTAAAAACTTACGCGCAGGAACAGTAACGGCTCCCGCTTCAAATTCACCTTCAAGCGCAACACGACTCACCAACTCCACTTCCAAGTCGGTCGCCGTCATGGAAAGTTGGTTTTCTTCCACTTTCAGTAACAGGTTACTCAAAATAGGCAAAGTTGCTCGACCACCTAAAGTGCCTGACACTTGCTGTAGAGACTTAATAAAGTGGCTACGTTCAATGGTAAATTTCATAGTTAACTCTTACACGATGGAATAAATCAGCGCAAATCATACACGTGATTTAAGAAGAAAGCGTCCGAATCAGGTTCGAGTAGTCTTCTTTAATGTCATGACTCTCTTCCCGTAACTGTTCTATTTTACGACATGCATGCAATACTGTCGTATGGTCACGCCCACCAAATGCATCACCGATCTCCGGCAAGCTATGGTTAGTCAACTCTTTAGCCAAAGCCATGGCTAGCTGACGAGGACGAGCTACAGAACGTGAGCGACGTTTTGACAATAAGTCCGCCACTTTGATTTTGTAGTATTCTGCGACGGTTTTCTGAATGTTATCAATGGTGACCAGTTTTTCTTGCAGCGCAAGCAAATCACGCAGTGCTTCACGGACGAAATCAATAGTAATTGGGCGACCGGTAAAGTTCGCATTCGCGATCACTCGGTTTAAAGCCCCTTCCAATTCACGTACGTTAGAACGCAGACGTTTAGCAATAAAAAACGCAACTTCGTCAGGTAGATGAATCTGATGATCTTCTGCTTTTTTCATCAAAATCGCGACACGAGTTTCTAACTCTGGTGGCTCAATTGCCACAGTTAGACCCCAACCAAAACGAGATTTTAGACGATCTTCCACACCACTGATCTCTTTTGGATAGCGGTCTGAAGTCAAAATGATCTGTTGGTTGCCTTCAAGCAATGCGTTAAAGGTGTGGAAAAACTCTTCTTGTGAACGCTCTTTGTTCGCAAAAAATTGAATATCATCGATCAGCAACGCATCAACACTACGGTAATAACGTTTAAATTCTTCAATCGCGTTGTTTTGCAGTGCCTTTACCATGTCCTGAACAAAACGTTCAGAGTGCATGTACACCACTTTTGCATCAGGATTGTTGTCAACAATGGCATTACCCACCGCGTGCAACAGGTGCGTTTTACCTAAACCTGTGCCGCCATATAAAAATAGCGGGTTATAGGCACCACCAGGATTATCAGACACTTGACGAGCTGCTGCTAAACCAAGCTGGTTAGACTTACCCTCAACAAAGTTGTTGAACTTATGCTTAGGGTTAACATTAGAACGGTGACGAATATCCGCTAATTCATCTTCATCGTCTTCCCATGTTTTGTGAACCGGTTTACGGTGCACCAACTGAGCAGGCGCAGACGATTCTGCCGCGAGATCGGCCTTAGTACGTACTGGAGCAGGTTTTGGCGCCACGACAGGACGGCTACCCACTTCAAAACGCAAATTAGGGACATCATTACCACAATATTCTTTCAGTAACCGATTGATGTTATGGATATATTTATCTCGTACCCAGTCAAGAACAAAACGGTTAGGTGCAAACAAAGTGAGAGTATTGTCATTAAGCTCCGCCTGAAGCGGACGAACCCACATACTGAATTCAGTAGCTGATAGCTCTTCTTGAAGCTGTTGCAAACATTGCAACCAAAGCGAAGACGACACGTTTCCCTCACTCTAAGTCAATGATCGATAAAGACCGACAATTCTACCTGTTGATAACTAAGATCGCCAGCAATTGATCAACTTTCGATGTGAATAAGATCCTAGTTATTCACAATCTATTCGTATCGATTTTTTGGGATCCCCACAAGTTACCCAAGCTTACTCACATTATGATCCACATATCCCATGATCCTGTGAAGTTATCCCCATTTTTTGAGTTTGATTAAGTTATGTATCATAACTTCTAATTCTTTTTATTATTGAGTGGATAAACAGTAAAATTGCCCCATTCAAATGTGGAGATGAAAAAAATGAAAAATTGGTTAAAAGCTCTTATCGCAAGCTTTGCGATAGTGGCAGCGAGCGCTCAAGCAGCAACCGAAGTAAAAGTCGGCATGTCTGGTCGCTATTTCCCGTTCACTTTTGTGAAACAGGATAAGCTGCAAGGCTTTGAAGTTGACCTATGGAATGAAATTGGTAAACGTAACGACTATGACGTCAAGTTTGTGACAGCAAGCTTCTCTGGTCTATTTGGTTTGCTTGAAACAGGCCGTATCGATACCATCTCCAACCAAATTTCTGTAACGGCTGAACGCAAAGCGAAATATCTGTTCTCTGCACCCTATGTGATTGACGGTGCGCAAATTACCGTACGTAAAGGCAACAACTCCATCAAAGGTATTGAGGATCTTGCCGGTAAAAAAGTGGCTGTTAATTTAGGTTCTAACTTTGAACAGCTACTGCGCAAATACGATACTGAAGGCAAGATTGACATCAAAACTTACGACACCGGTATTGAGCAAGACGTGGTACTTGGTCGTTCCGATGCCTTCGTGATGGACAGACTATCTGCACTTGAACTGATTAAGAAATCAGGTTTACCGTTACAACTTGCAGGCTCTCCTTTTGAGAAAATCGAAAATGCTTGGCCTTTTGTGAACAATGCCAAAGGTAAAAAGCTCCAACAGCAAGTGAATAAAACCTTAGCGGCAATGAGAGCCGACGGCACTCTAGGCAAGATTTCGGAAAAATGGTTTGAAACCGACATTACGAAGTAATGTCTTAAATCACCCTCATTAACTTTAAGGTGGAATCTCGGTATTCCACCTTAATTATTTATGGAGCACTCATTCATGGGATTCGATTTTGAATACATGCTTAATCTCATGCCGATCCTACTCAAATACTTGGGTACTACGATGGCGATGGCAATGTGGGGACTACTCTTTGCTTTAGTGCTTTCCGTCACCCTTGCCATTATTCGAGTTTTCAAAATTCCGGTACTAGACCAACTTAGCCAACTCTATATAAGCTTCTTTCGCGGTACACCACTGCTCGTTCAGCTTTTTTTGATGTATTACGGTTTACCCCAAGTGATTCCTGCACTAGTGGGGCTAGATGCTTTCACCGCGTCAGTTATTGGCTTAACTCTGCATTTTGCTTCTTACATGGCTGAGAGCATTCGCGCCGCCATCATAGGAATTGATCGTAGCCAAATGGAAGCGGCACTTTCTATTGGTATGAACTCATCACAAGCGATGCGCAGGATCATTTTGCCTCAAGCTGCTCGTGTTGCTTTACCTTCCCTAATGAACTATTTCATCGATATGATCAAATCCACGTCGCTTGCCTTTACTCTTGGGGTAACTGAAATCATGGCCAAAGCTCAGATGGAAGCTTCATCCAGTTTTCGCTTCTTCGAAGCCTTCTTAGCTGTCGCTCTCATCTATTGGATCGTAGTTTTGGTGCTAACTCGTGTGCAAATTTGGGCTGAAGATAAATTGAATAAGGCATATCAACGATGATCACACTGAAAAATATTCATAAAAGTTTCGGTCACAGTGACATTCTCAAAGGGATTGATCTCTCAATTAACAAGGGAGAAATCATTGTGATCATCGGTTCTAGCGGCACAGGAAAGTCCACACTATTGCGCTGTGTGAACTGGTTAGAAACACCACACCATGGCGTGATTGAAATTGGTGATCTCAAGGTTGACGCTCAGACGGCAACGAAAAAGCAAATTCTCGCGCTTAGACGCAAAACCGGCTTTGTTTTCCAAAACTATGCTTTATTCAGCCACATGACTGCAAAACAGAATATTGCAGAAGGCCTAATAACCGTAAAAGGCTGGAGCAAAGCCGACGCTTACAAAACAGCGCAAACCATTTTGGATGATATTGGTCTTGGTGATAAAGCCGATCACTATCCAGCGGCACTTTCCGGCGGACAGCAGCAGCGAGTTGGAATTGGCCGAGCCATGGCACTCAAACCGGAACTTTTATTATTTGATGAGCCAACTTCAGCACTCGATCCTGAATGGGTTGGTGAAGTTCTTAATTTAATGAAAAAACTCGCGCAAGATCACCAGACAATGTTAGTGGTTACTCACGAGATGCAGTTTGCCAGAGAAGTCGCTGATAAAGTGATCTTCATGGCAGAAGGAAATATTGTTGAGCAAGGTTCTCCACAGGATATTTTTACTAATCCACAGGATCCTCGCTTAAAAAGATTCTTAAATCAGGTTGGGATCGACTAACGATCCTTGTGATTTTATGGATTGTCCGTATAATCTGCCGACCGGAATCGGTAAGCACTGTTATAAATTTTTTAATTGTAACTTTGCTTAGGGCAACCGAATCATTGACACCTAAAGTGACAGTGATTACAATTCCGCCTCTTTGTTAAGAGGCGTCGGACAGTCCTATCTTTAACAATAAAGAGAAGACATTTGCCCACGCCGGGTTTAATGAACCTAAAAACTACTGATCAGTAAGGTACAAAACAATGAAACGCACTTTTCAACCTTCAGTTCTAAAGCGCAAGCGCACTCACGGTTTCCGTGCACGCATGGCTACTGCGAACGGTCGTAAAGTAATCAACGCTCGTCGTGCTAAAGGCCGTAAGCGCCTTTCAAAATAATCGCTAAGTTTATTTTGAACACGTACGCGTTTAATCGGGAGTTACGTTTGTTAACTCCCGAGCATTATCAAACAGTCTTCCAGCAAGCTCATCGAGCTGGCTCTCCCCATTTCACAATTATTGCCCGTGCGAATAACCTTTCTCATCCTCGTTTAGGTTTGGCAGTTCCCAAAAAACAAATCAAAACCGCGGTAGGCCGTAATCGTTTTAAACGTCTCGCCCGAGAAAGCTTCCGGTTACAACAGCATAAACTTCCTAACAAAGATTTTGTTGTCATAGCCAAAAAGAGCGCGCAAGATTTGTCAAATGAGGAAATGTTTAATTTGTTCGATAAGTTATGGCAACGCCTGTCTCGCCCTTCACGTGGTTAGCCATTGGTTTAGTAAAACTTTACCAGTGGGTAATTAGTCCGCTCATCGGTCCTCGGTGTCGGTTTACTCCAACCTGCTCTAATTACGCTCTAGAAGCACTGAGAGTTCACGGTTTTGTAAAAGGGTGTTGGTTATCAGGCAAACGTCTATTAAAATGCCACCCTTTGAACGAAGGGGGCTTTGACCCCGTTCCACCAGTCCAAAAACAAGACAGAGATAAATAACGATGGATTCTCAACGTAATATCCTGTTAATTGCTCTAGCGTTAGTGTCTTTTTTGCTTTTCAATCAATGGAATGCATCTAAGACCGCACAAACGCAAGCAGCGATTGAACAGGTTCAAAATAGCAGTGATGCAACTGCGCCGTCTCAGGCAGGCAATTCAGATACACCAGCCGCAACTGAAGGTGCAACGACTCAAGCAACCGCGAAAATCATTACCGTAAAAACGGATGTACTGACTCTGTCTATCGATACCGTTGGTGGTGACGTAGTGGAAGCAAAACTGAACAAATATTCAGACGAGCTGCACTCATCAAACCCTTTCATTTTGCTTGATCGTACTCCAACGCATCAATTTATTGCTCAAAGTGGCCTATATGGTCCACAAGGTATCGACCAAAGCAATAACCGCGCAATTTACGAAACAAGTGAAAACAAATACACCTTGGCTGATGGCCAAGATGAATTACGTGTGCCACTGACTTACCAAGCAAACGGCATCACTTATACAAAAACGTTTATTCTAAAACGCGGCAGCTACGCACTTGATATGGTTTACGACATCAATAACCAATCAGGTAAGCCTGCCGACGTTCGTATGTATGCTCATCTACGTCAAAATCTAAAAGATTCTGGTGGTAGCCTAGCGATGCCAACTTACCATGGTGGCGCATACTCAACGCAAGATACTCGTTACAAAAAATACAGCTTTGATGACATGCAAGAGCGTAACCTAAACATCTCTCTACCACAGGGTGAAGGTTGGGCAGCAATGATTCAGCACTACTTTGCAGCAGCGTGGATTCCACGTGATAAAGCAGGTGCAGAACTTTACACTCGCGTTATCAAAAACTTTGGCGACATCGGTATTCGTTCTGAAGAGAAAACCATTGCGAACGGTCAAAATGGAGAATTCAAAGCAACACTTTGGGTTGGTCCAAAACTTCAAGATGCAATGGCAGCGACAGCTCCTAACCTAGACCTAGTGGTGGACTACGGCTGGTTATGGTTTATCGCTAAACCTCTGCACATGCTACTGTCATTCATTCAGAGCTTTGTTGGCAACTGGGGTGTCGCAATTATCTGTTTGACTCTGATTGTTCGTGGTGCAATGTACCCACTGACTAAAGCACAGTACACTTCAATGGCGAAAATGCGCATGCTGCAACCAAAACTGCAAGCAATGCGTGAACGTATTGGCGATGACCGTCAACGTATGAGCCAAGAAATGATGGCGCTATACAAAGAAGAAAAAGTAAACCCACTTGGTGGCTGTCTACCAATCTTCCTACAAATGCCTATCTTCATTTCATTGTACTGGGCGCTGATGGAATCAGTTGAACTACGTCACTCACCATTCTTTGGTTGGATCCAGGACTTGTCTGCACAAGACCCATACTTCATCCTGCCAGTATTGATGGGTATCAGTATGTTTATGATTCAAAAAATGAGTCCATCAACTGTTACTGATCCAATGCAGCAAAAAATCATGACCTTTATGCCTGTGATCTTCTCTGCATTCTTCCTGTTCTTCCCTTCAGGATTGGTTCTGTACTACTTGATGTCAAACATCGTAACTCTTGTTCAGCAGACTATGATCTACAAGTCTCTGGAAAAGAAAGGCTTACATAGCAAGAACGCGTAAGCTTAGATAATCCATGAGAAAGGCGGCCAAAAGGTCGCCTTTTTGTTATTGCCTGATTACAATTACGCAAAATAAAAACCTGCTTAGGTATAGTTATGACTACAGATACCATTGTCGCGCAAGCTACCGCTCCAGGGCGAGGCGGTGTCGGCATTATCCGTGTTTCCGGCCCATTAGCGGAACAAGTGGCTTTAGAAGTCACTGGTAAAAAACTGCGTCCTCGTTACGCCGAATACCTGCCATTCAAAAACCAAGAAGGCATCGAACTCGACCAAGGTATTGCGCTATTTTTTCCAAATCCACATTCGTTCACAGGCGAAGACGTACTCGAACTTCAGGGACACGGTGGACCAGTTGTCATTGATATGTTGATTAAACGTATTCTGACGATTCCTGGTATCCGTCCAGCACGTCCAGGCGAGTTTTCCGAACGCGCTTTCTTGAACGACAAAATGGACTTAACTCAAGCAGAAGCGATTGCCGATTTAATTGATGCGAGCTCTGAAGAAGCAGCAAAATCAGCACTGAAGTCTCTACAAGGTCAATTTTCTAAACGCATCAACACGCTGGTGGAATCCGTCATTCATCTTCGAATTTACGTCGAAGCTGCAATCGACTTTCCCGAAGAAGAAATCGATTTTCTTGCTGATGGTAAAGTTGCAGGCGATCTCGAAGCTATCATCGATAATCTTGCTGCGGTTCGTAAAGAAGCCAACCAAGGCGCGATTATGCGTGAAGGAATGAAGGTGGTGATTGCTGGTCGCCCTAATGCAGGTAAATCAAGCTTGCTTAATGCGTTATCAGGCAAAGAGTCCGCTATCGTCACCGATATCGCTGGAACGACCCGTGACGTGCTTAGAGAACACATCCATATCGACGGTATGCCTTTGCATATCATCGATACTGCAGGCCTACGTGAAGCCTCTGATGAAGTAGAACGCATCGGTATCGAACGTGCTTGGGATGAAATCAACCAAGCAGACCGTGTTTTGTTCATGGTTGATGGCACCACAACTGATGCAACCGATCCTAAAGAAATTTGGCCCGACTTTGTTGATCGTCTACCAAACCATATCGGAATGACAGTGATCCGCAATAAAGTGGATCAAACCGGTGAAACTCTTGGTATCACCGAAAACGAGAATGCCATGCTAATTCGCTTATCAGCTAAGACAGGGGCTGGTATTGATGAATTGCGTGAACATCTCAAACAGTGCATGGGCTTCTCCGGTAACCAAGAGGGTGGCTTTATGGCTCGCCGTCGTCATTTAGATGCCCTAGAACGCGCAGCAGAACATCTGCTAACGGGTAAAGAACAGTTAGAAGGCTACATGGCAGGTGAAATCCTCGCTGAGGAATTACGACTCGCTCAGCAGCATCTCAATGAGATCACTGGTGAATTTAGTTCCGATGATCTACTTGGTCGTATCTTCTCATCGTTCTGTATTGGTAAATAATTTATTTCCATACCTATCTAAAGGGCTTCTCTGAAGCCCTTTTTTATTGTGTAAAAACAGCATGGAACACTAGCATTCCTTTAGTTGTCACAATAGGATACTGAGACATAGTCAGTCATTATCTCTGTGTTCATACTGGTTAAACGCCACAAAACTTAGCCAAAAGATTCAGTGATAGCATTCAGTAACACTATGAGAAATGGTGCGCTTTACCTTACCTTTTTACCGAGTAATAGAGCGCTCATTATTACCATAGTGACAACCGTACTTAGATATATTCAATAGGATAACCATATGATCCATATAATTACCGGCAGCACTTTAGGCAGTGCAGAATACGTAGGTGATCATCTTAGTGATCTGCTACAAGGGCAAGGATTAGAAACAACGATCCACAATCAACCGGATCCCGATGACATTCCTGCTGAAGGTACATGGCTTGTCGTTACATCCACCCATGGTGCTGGTGAGTATCCTGATAATATTCAATCATTTATTAATTATCTTCAGAATACTCCTCCAAATACTCAAAACCTGAAGTTCGCTGTTGTTGCTATTGGTGATTCGAGCTACGACACCTTCTGTGCCGCTGGTAAACATGCTTATGCTCTACTTGAAGATATCGGTGCAACACCAATAACTGAGCTGTTAACGATCGATATCCAAGAACATCCAGTGCCAGAAGATGCCGCAGAAGAGTGGTTCAACACGATCAGTGAGCAATTCTAATCCCTCCCTCTTTGCGATCTTTCACTTACTAGGCGGCTTTTCGTTCGCCTAGTGATAGATCTCTTTGTCATATTCTATCAACTGTTATTACCATTTTACCAAAAGTGGTGTTTATTTAATCAAAACATCTGTGGATAAGTTAGCATTTATCCGGTGATCAACCTATAGTTATCCAGATAATAACTTTGATCACTTTTCCTATCTGTGTATAACTCGCCATTTTGATCCCAGGTCATCCTCGATCAGATCAGTGGATGATCACAACTTCTGATCCGTTAAAGATCCATGATCTAGTTGATCATTTTTTACTTATCCACAGAGATCGTTGATCCTAATAATAGATCCAGTAAAGAGATCTATATAAAGATCTAATATTCTTAAAGAGCTTTTTTGATCCATGAAAAAATGTGAAAAGCGATTTAATAGCCAGCAGAAAGAAGGTAGAATACGCGTCCCAATTTTCCTTAGCTTTAACAGATTACCTGAGGTCGTTC